>JAFYAQ010000012.1 GCA_017540645.1 Oscillospiraceae bacterium | reverse complement strand
TTTTTCCCGATGCATTGTCTCTACGACTTCTTGCTTGAATTCCCCCGTGTATCTCTTGTTTGGTATCCCCTTTGGCATAAAACAACACCCCACTTGTTTCCAGTATACCATACTGTCTAACAAATGGGGTGCTGTTCATTTCGGCATCTCCGGTTATTTTCATTCAGAAACCCAGGTTGAGACCGCCGGTCAGCCTGGCCATGCTGTCGCTGGAGGCCTTTTCCGCGTCCCGAAGGGCGGTGTTCACCGCCGCCACGATCAGATCCTGGAGCATTTCCACATCCTCCGGGTCCACGGCCTCCGGGTCGATGCTGAGCTTCATCAGCTCCCGCTTGCCGCTGACCTCCGCTGTGACCATGCCTCCGCCGGAGGTGGCGCTGTAAACGCGGTTTTCCAGTTCCTCCTGCATTTTCAGCATGTCCGCCTGCATTTTCTGGGCCTGCTTCATCAGATCGGTCTGGCGCATACCGCCGCCCATGCCGCCCATGCCGCCAAAACCGCCGCCACGATATCCTTTTGCCATAGCTTCCCTCTCCTTTTATCGGATGGTAACATTGCTGAACTGTCGGCCCAGCATGTCCAATTTGTCCTGTACTTTCTGCGGATCGTTTTTCAATGTCTCCACCCGGACCTGGATACTCCGGCCCAACCATTGGGATATGCCCTGCCGGATGGCGTTGATGACCTCCGGGGTATTTACAACCATATAGCAAAGCCCCTCCGCCAGATAGAGAGTCAAAACCTCTCCGACAAGCTCTCCTTTGGTCTGCGCCGGATCGCTGACCAGATTGTATTGTCCGGGTTTCAGAGCCGTGCGCAGGGCTTCCACCGCCTCCGTCCAGCGAAACTCGCCGCCGCTCTCCGGCGCGGGAGCGGGCGCGGAGGGCTTTTCGTCCTGCGGCCGAGGCATGGGCGGCGCTGCTGTCGGTTCCGGCTCGTGCGGCGCTTCCGTCGGCGTGGGCGCCGACTGTACGGGCGCCGGTCGTGCCGCCGTTTTCTCCGTTTCTCCCGGAGGAGCCGCGGGGATCGGCGCCGCGTTCCTCACGCTCGCCGGTCTCTCCGGCACAGGCTTCGCCGTAGCTTCCGCGGCGACAGCCGCCGCAGGACGAATGCCGCACAGCTCGATCATGCACAGCTCTCCCTGTAAACGGGGGCTGGTGGAACCGGACATGGCGGATTGATATTTTTGGATGGTGTTGAGCGTCCACAACAGACCGCTGTCGCTCAATCGGACCGACTGAAGCACTTCTTCCCCGTAAGCGCCGGAGATAAGCCCGCGCCCGCCCTCGGGGGCCAGACGCAGCAGCAGCGCGTCCCGGAAAAAGCCGGCCAGTTCTCCCAGCAGAGCCGCCGGGTCCTTGCCGTCCTGCCAGAGGGAATTATACTGCTCCAGCGTGGGAGCCAGCTGCCCGGAGAGGATGCTCTCCGTCAGCTCCTGGATGCGGAAGCTCCCCGCCAGTCCCATGGCGTGGAGGACCGAGGCGGTGTCCACCGTCTCGGAAGCGGCGCACTGGTCCAGGAGGGAGAGTCCGTCCCGCATGCCGCCGTCGGCCAGACGTCCCAGAAGTTGGGCCGCGTCCGGTTCCAGGCGGATATTCTCCTGCTGCGCCACATACAACAGGCGCTTGGCGATGGTGTCCGGGTCCAGGCGACGGAAGCTGTGCCGCTGGCAGCGGGAGAGAATGGTGGGCAGGACCTTGTTCAGCTCCGTGGTGGCCAGAATGAACATCAGATGGGCCGGAGGCTCCTCCAGGATCTTCAGCAGCGCGTTGAAGGCGCTCTTGGAGAGCATGTGGACCTCGTCGATGATGTAGACCCGCTTTTTCACCGTGGTGGGAGAGAAAACAGCCTCGTCCCGCAGCATGCGCACGTCGTCCACACCGTTGTTGGAGGCCGCATCCAGCTCCACGATGTCCAGGATAGATCCGTCCTCGATGCCCCGGCAGGACGGGCACTGATTGCAGGGGTTGCCGTTGACCGGATGCTCGCAGTTCACCGCCTTGGCCAGGATGCGGGCGCAGGTGGTCTTTCCGGTCCCGCGGGTGCCGATGAAAAGATAGGCATGGCTGAGCCGCCCGGTCCTCACCTGATTTTTCAGTGTCTCGGTGATATATTCCTGGCCCACTACCTCGTCAAAGGTCCGGGGCCGATATTTTCGATACAGCGCCTCGTACAAAGCCTATCCCCCCATGGATACAATACGGTCCTTGGCAAGACTGCACACCCGTCTCTGAAAGCTGCGATATGCCCGGTACGACGGTAGACGGCTCGGACCCGGCACTCTCGCGGCACACGCAAAGATCCGCTTAATGCTGCTCGGTTCCCCGCCTGACATGGTTCACGGGGTTGCGTTGCGCGAGACCAGATCGTCAACGCCACTTGCCGCCGTCAGACGGCACACCGCAGATCCTCGAACGGGAATTCATCCCTGCTGTAGCGGATTGCAGGTGACAGGGCACCGCTGGCTCCCCGACTAGTGCAGCCTTGCCAAAGACCGCTGGGATATTATACGTTATCCGCAGAAAATAATCAAGGCTTAATTTGTTTTCCCGGAAAGGGCGGTCAGCACATTGTTCCTGTGGGCCCGCTCACGACGGATTATTGGAGGATTGCTATTTTCGGCGGAATCAGTTATACTGTCATTGAAGAATGGTAACTCATTCAAATGCGAAGGGATTTCGCTCCCAGACCCACTTTGTGAGTTGCCGTTCTTTTTCTATATGCTTCTCCTCGCTGGCCCGGCCGCCATTTTGGGGGTTGCTTTTCTTGGAAGATTGGGTTATACTATCATCAGACCGAGGAGAATGCGGAGTATTAGCAATGACTTCTTTTGAAGTAAATTGCGCCGCAATAACTCGGTTGTTTTTATTTTCCGTGATATCGAGTGCTCCCAATTTTGCTGGGTCATTCTCATATAGCATTTCCCCGAGAGTCTTCCCCGCACCATAATACTGATTCCACTTGTCATCACTTACTTCAACAATTTGGATTGGCACAAAAGTCGGATTATTATTCCCACCAACGGCCTCTACGATAACGTAACTCCCTCCTGCTGTCTTTTTGGCGATTGCGAAACTTCGACGATGGTCATTTGTGCTTTCTGTAAAAAGACCTTCGACAATATCCGGATCGAAAACAGCAGTAATAGCTTCGACTATTTTATTCCTGTCAAGAGCAATTTGTCCTCGATCCTGTTCTATTGTAGCGTCGGAGTGACGATTGAACTCATGCCATATCTCACTACCATTAAGGCCCATTGTTTATTCGGAGATATCAATTCGCGCAGCCTTATATACCATGGCGATTGTTTTCGCCCCTGCTCGTGCAATTTTCTTGGTGTTCTTTGGCTCTTTGATATCTCCTTTGTTGCTGATCGCAGTATCAACTATTGCAATTATACTTTTTTTGATTTTCGCAGGGTCTGTGTCCCAAGATATGTCAGAATTATCCTCTGCGAACACCGTATTCTCGTCGCCCAGATCGGGCGGCGTATTTTTTCGCTCTTCGGCGGTCATGCTTCAGCGGTTGGCAGCATCCTTGGCCTCGATCTCCCACGGCTTCCTCGCTCCGGCTGTCTGTCGCTTCCTTGTTCCCATTGCCCTTGTAGGGGCCGGCGTCCTCCGACCAAGGGCGGCTTGCCGCCTGCGTAGTCCTCGGAGGGGAGACGGCCCGCCCCCCGAACAGCACCGACGGATTGATGCTCCCGTCCTCGTTCAGGATCCCCCGCTGCCGCAGCCGCTCCTCGGCCGCCTCCCGGCGCTCTTGCCCTCTTCCGGTCCCTCGACCCCCGGCTCTGACACATATTCTCTGCGGCTTCGCCTTGACGAATGAGAGCGGGGCGTATATTTTATATATGGATCAATCAAGGAGAGCCGCTATGGACGCCTACTCTTTTCTTCCCGCCGGGAGCGGCGGGGATTTTGCCGTGCGGGTGCTGGATGACTCGCTGCTGCCCTATGTAAAGCCCGGAGAGCCGGCCCGTGTCCGGCGCAGTACCGATCTGCGGGACGGGGACGTGGGGCTTTTTTACTCCCGGAGCGGGATGGTCTTTCGTCAATTTTGCCGGGACAGTCAGGGAAACGTCTACCTCTTCCCCGTGAACCGGAGGTATCGGGACCGGGATCTGATGATCCCCCACCGGCGGGCCGGACGGCTGGTATGTTACGGGCGGCTGATCCTGGAGCGTTCCATACCCCTTCCCCTGGATTGATATTTGGGCCCGTTTCTGCTATGCTCAGGAAAAAGCGACGCGCGGTCAGCGCGCAAGAAAGGAGTTTCGACATGAAATCTTTTCTCCGTTGGGTAGACCGATTCTGCGCCCGTCACCCCCGCTTCGGCGTGGATGATTTGATGAAATATCTGATCATCGGCAACGTGGTGGTGCTGCTGCTCACCCTGATGGATCGGACCGGCACTGTGGAGTACTATCTGGCGCTGGATCCCCGGATGGTGCTGCGCGGGCAGATCTGGCGGCTGGTCACCTTTGCGTTGATCCCCCAGTCCAGAAGCCTGCTGGCGCTGCTGTTCCTCTATTTCTATTATTTTATCGGCACTTCCCTGGAACGGGAATGGGGCAGCGCCAAGTTCAACGTCTATGTGCTGTCCGGGATGCTGTTCACCATCCTCTACTGCTTCATCGCCTACTTTATCACCGGGCGATCCATGAGCGTGAACGCGGAGTATATCTACCTGAGCATGTTCTTCGCCTTCGCGGCATATTATCCGGATATGCAGGTGCTGCTGTTTTTCATTATCCCGCTGAAGGTCAAATGGCTGGCCCTGGTGGACGCGGCGTTCTTCCTGATGAGCATCTTTACCAGCCCCTTCCCCTATTCCCTGCTGCCGCTGGTGGCCACGGCCAATTTCCTTCTGTTCTGCGGCGATCTTCTGTTTTCCGGTTTTTCTCCGGAGAGCTTTCGCCGCCGGAAAAAGGCAGCGAATTTCCGCCGGGAGGCCAGCCGTATCCGCGCCGAGCAGCGCAACGCCCCCTATCGCTTCCAATGCGCCGTGTGCGGCCGGACAGACGTGAGCAACCCGGAGCTGGAGTTCCGCTACTGTTCCAAATGCCAAGGTTATCACTGCTTCTGTCAGGATCATATCAATAACCACATTCATTTTACCCAGTGATATAGGAGAACCGAACCATGCCGATCAAACGTAAAAACGGAAGTTCCGCCGCCGCGCTCCTCCCCATGTTGATCCTCATTGCCCTGCTCGTGGTGCTGGTGGGGCTGCTGGTGGCGCGGAAAAATGCCGTAAGGGCGGAGTCCGTGTCGGAGGTCAGCGCATTTCTGGCCGCCACGCCGGGTATCCCGGAGCCCGCCGATCTCAGCGCTTCCCAGGGCGCCCAGACCGGAACGCCCGCCGAACCCGAAGCCACCGGTGTCCCGGAGGCCACCCCCGAACCCACGGCCACCCCTGTGCCGGTGACGGAGTATTACACCATCTCCATGGTGGGCGACTGCACGCTGGCCGAGGCGAAGACCCGCCGGGGCTGGGGCAGCGCCTATCAGAGCGTTGTGGGCAAAAACTACGCTTTCCCCTTTGCCAACACGGTCTCCTATTTTTCCCAGGACTATCTCTCCATCGCCAATCTGGAGTGCAGCCTTTCGGATAATTATTATGATTCCATTGAGCAATTCGTGTTCCTGGGTCCCTCCGCCTACGCCAACATTCTCTCGGAGGGCAGCATCGAATTTGTGACGCTGGCCAACAACCATACCATGGACTTCGGCGTCGGCGCTTACAGCGACACGGTGGCCTCGCTGAACGCGGCAAACGTGGCCAGTGCCGGGGAGGACGAAATCTATATCTACCAGCGCGAGGATGGTCTGAAGGTGGGGATCTACTGCCTGTACGGCCAGCTGACCTATAACGCCATGAGCATCCGCTCCGGGCTCGATCAGGCAAAGCTTGTGAGCAGCGGCAAGGAAAAGATCACCAACGCCGCTCAGTCCCTCCAGCAGGCTGGTGCGGAATATCTTGTGGCCTGCCTGCACATGGGCCGGGAGGGCTATTATGAGACCACCGACACCCAGGTGGAGGTCAGCCGCCACGCCATCGACCAGGGCTTTGATCTGGTTTGCTGCTCCCATGCCCACCGGCTCCAGCCCGCGGAGAGCTACGGCGGCGGCATGATCTTCTACGGCCTGGGCAACTGGAGCTTCGGCGGCCACACCAACCCCGGCAACGGCACGGACGCCGGCGCCTATGACACCGGCATTGCCCAGGTGACCGTCCGCCGCACCGGCGACGAGATCGCTCTGGACAGCTATACCTTCATCCCCTGCTGCATCTCCAGCAGCGCGGGCACCGATCTGGACAGCTTCACCCCCAACCCCAACACTCTCAACAACTACCAGCCCACTCCCTATCTGAAGGACGGGGCTGCCTGGAAGCGGGCCATGAGCATGCTCAACGGCACCTACGAGGGCGCGAACTATACCACCGATTACGGCAACGTGCTTACCGCCATGAACAGCTGAATCCCCCATGATAATACCGGAAAAAATGAAAAGAACATCTTGCATTTGCTTGTTTATGGTGCTATAATGCCATTGTTAGTAAGGTGTAAGCAAAAGAGTGGGTCCTGACCCACTCTTTTTGTTGATTGAACACGATCTGTCAGAAATTGGAAAAAGAGGAATTCTATGAGTAAGATCACGGATACCGTCACCGCGCTGGCTGAGGCCGCCGCGCAGGAGCTGGGGCTGGAGCTTTATGACGTGGAATACGTCCGGGAGGCCGGTCAATGGTTCCTGCGGGTGTATATCGACAAGGAGGGCGGCGTTGGCATCGACGACTGCGAGGCTCTCTCCAAGGCGCTGGACCCGATCCTGGACGAGAAGGACCCGATCCCCGACAGCTATGTTTTTGAGGTCAGCTCCGCGGGCCTTACCCGGGAGCTGAAGCAGCCCCGGCATTTTGAGCGCTATCTCGGCAGCAAGGTGGAGCTGCGGCTCTATAAGCCCATCGCCGGGCAAAAGAGCTTTATAGGTATCCTGAGCGCCTACCGTGACGGGGAGATCACCCTCCGGGTGAACGAGAAAGAGATCGTTTTTGAAAAAGGACAGGTGGCCAAGGTCAACCTGTGTCTCGACTGAAATACTAAGGAGCGATTATCAAAATGAGTGTTATGAACGCGGACTTTTTTGACGCCATCGAAGCCATTGAAAAAGAAAAGGGCATTCCTCAGGAATACATGCTGGAGAAGATCCGTCAGGCCCTGCTGACCGCTTACAAGCGCAACAATCACGACGGCAATGAGAACGTGACCATCGAGATCGACCAGGCGAAAAAGAACATCGACATCACCTCCCAGATGACCGTAGTGGAGGATGAGGATTATGTGGATCCCGGCGTGGAGATGACGCTGGACATGGCCCGGCGCTATGACCCCCACGCCCAGGTGGGCGACACGGTGAACGTGCCGGTGGAGACCAAGAAGTTCGGGCGCATCGCCGCCCAGGCCGCCAAGCAGGTCATCATCCAGGGCATCCGGGAGGCGGAACGGGGTCTGATTTACGACGAGTTCACCTCCAAGGAGCATGAGATTCTGACGGGCGTCGTCTCCCGCATCGAGCCCAGGACCGGCGCTGTCTCCATTAAGATCAACTCCAACTCCGAGTTTACCGAGGCCATGCTTCCTCCCACGGAGCGCATCCGGGGCGAGGAGCTTCACGAGGGCGATCGGATCAAGGTCTATGTGGTGGAGGTGCGCAAGTCCACCCGCGGGCCTCAGGTGCTGATCTCCCGGACCCACCCGGGTCTGGTGAAGCGGCTCTTTGAGCTGGAGGTGCCGGAGATCTTTGACGGCACGGTGGAGATCCGCTCCATCGCTCGGGAGGCCGGCAGCCGCACCAAGATGGCCGTTCTCTCCGCCGATCCTGAGGTGGATCCCATCGGCGCCTGCGTCGGACCCCGGGGCGGACGCGTGGCCAGCATCGTCAACGAGCTGGGCGGCGAGAAGATCGATATCATCAAGTACAGCGAGGACGCGGAGCAGTACATCGCCTCCGCCCTCTCCCCCGCCGAGGTCGTCTCCGTGACGGTGCTGGACGAGGGAAAGAGCTGCAAGGTGATCGTGCCCGACAGCCAGCTGTCTCTGGCCATCGGCAAGGAAGGCCAGAACGCCCGTTTGGCGGCCAAGCTCACCGGATTCAAGATCGATATCAAGCCGGAGAGTGCCGCGGAGTAAGCTGCATCGGCTGTTTTAAACGAATTTGATCACAGGGGGATTTCACTCTTGCCGAAAACCATTCCGATCCGGCAATGTCTTGGCTGCCGGATACAAAAACCGAAAAATGAGCTTGTGCGTGTCGTCCGTTCTCCGGAGGGAACCGTGTCTATCGACGGAAGAGGCAAGGCCCCAGGCCGGGGCGCCTATCTCTGCCGGGACAGCCAGTGCCTCCGCAAGGCGGTGCGCTCCAAGGCCCTGGAACGGGCGCTGGGCGTGCCGATTCCGGAGGACGTGATGGAACGGCTTCGTTCGGAAATGGAGGCGGCGGATGGATAGGGCTCAATCATATCTGGCCCTGGGCCGCAAAGCCGGACTGCTGTTGACGGGAGAGGACAGCTGCCGGGACGCAGCCCACAAAGGACGGGCAAGACTGCTGCTCCTGGCCTGTGACGCGTCCCCCAACGCCTGCAAGCGGGCCGCGGATGCCCTGGCCGGGCATCAAGCGCCGCTGCGGACCATGCCCTGGGAAAAGCGCGAGCTCTCCGCGCTCCTGGGCCGCCGGGGCTGCAGTATGGTCTGTTTTACCGACCTGGGACTGGCGGTACAATTTTCTGCCGCCATGGCGGAGTCAGACCCCGGCTGGCGGGAGACCGCCGACGGCCTTGCCGCGAGTCAGGAGAAGATCCGGCGGCGAAAAGCGGAGAAACGGAAAGAGCATCCCACCCATATAGGAGGAAGATAATATGGCACTTGATTTTAAATACAGAATCCATGAGGTCGCCAAGGACTTTGGCCTGACCTCCAAGACCGTCAGCCAGATCCTGACGGATTACTCTGCCGCGCCCAAGAACCACATGCAGGTTCTGGAAGATGACGAGCTGAGTCTGATCTTTGAGTATCTGACCCAGCATAACCAGGTGGGCAGCATCGCGGAGATCTTCGCTCCGGAACCGGCGGAGAAGAAGCCCGAGACAAAGCCTGTCCAGGAAGAGTCCAAGGCCGACGCCCCCGCCCCCAAGGCTGCGGCTTCTCAGCCTCTGGCGCAGGCTCCGGTCAAGGCACAGCCCCAGCCGACAGCCGCACCTGCGGCTCCGGCCAAGCCCAAGGAGCAAAAGCCCCGTCTGCCCAAGCAGGCAGTGGAAAAACGCGTGGTGGACACCCGCGGCTCCACCGGCCCCAATCTCTCCAAGTACGACGAACGCTTTGACAATCTGGCCGGGGAAAAAGCACAGAACATGCAGCGCCGAGGCAAGGAGAAGATCCAGAACAAAAACCGGCAGCGTCAGCAGCAGCAGGTCCCCAGCAGCAAGCGCCGCCAGGAGGAGCGCAACAAGCTCCAGCGCCTCCAGTTTGAAGTAGCCCGCAAGGCCCCCACCAAGGTCAGCATTCCCGACGAGATCAATGTTGGCGAGCTGGCTTCCCGCATGAAGAAGACGGCGGTGGAGGTCATCAAGCAGCTGATCAAGATGGGCGTTATGGCCTCCGTGTCCGATACCATCGATTACGATACCGCCGCTCTGGTAGCCATGGAAATGGGCTGCAAGGTTGAGCGGGAGGTCATTGTCACGGTGGAGGAAAAGCTGATCGGCGACAGAGAGGACACCGCCGAAGAGCTGGAGCCCCGCGCCCCGGTGGTGGTGGTCATGGGCCATGTAGACCACGGCAAGACCTCCCTGCTGGACCGTATCCGCAGCGCCAACGTGGTGGCCGGCGAGGCCGGCGGCATCACCCAGCATATCGGCGCCTATCGGGTGCAGATCAACGGCAGCCCCATCACCTTCCTGGACACCCCCGGTCATGAGGCCTTTACCACCATGCGCGCCCGGGGCGCCATGGTGACGGATATCGCCATTCTGGTGGTGGCCGCCGACGACGGCATCATGCCCCAGACCATCGAGTCCATCAATCACGCCAAGGCCGCCAACATTCCCATCGTAGTGGCGGTGAATAAAATGGATCTGCCCGGCGCCAACCCCGACCGGATCAAGCAGGATCTGACCAAGTACGATCTGGTCCCCGAGGAGTGGGGTGGCGACACCATGGTGATCCCCATCTCCGCCAAGACCGGCATGGGCATCGACGAACTGCTGGAGAACATGGCTCTTCAGGCGGAGATCATGGAGCTGAAAGCTAACCCCAACCGTCCGGCCGTCGGTACTGTCATCGAAGCTCGTCTGGACAAGGGCCGCGGTCCCATCATGACCGTGCTGGTACAAAACGGCACCCTGCACACCGGAGATATCATCATCGCCGGTACCGCCGTGGGCCGTGTTCGTGTTATGACCGACGATAAGGGCCGCCGCATCAGCGAGGCCGGCCCCTCCGTTCCCGTGGAGATCGCCGGCATGTCCGACGTTCCCTCCGCCGGTGATACCTTCAATGCCGTGGCGGATGAACGCATGGCCCGCGAGCTGGCCGCTGAGCGTCTGGCCCAGCAGAAGGCCATGAGTGCCGGCGGCAGCAAGAAGGTTTCTCTGGAGGACCTGTTCGCCAAGATCCAGGAGGGCGAGCTGAAGGACTTCAACATCATTGTGAAGGCCGACGTGCAGGGCAGCGCCGAGGCCGTAAAGACCTCCCTGGAAAAGCTCTCCAACGAGGAAGTCCGGGTGAAGGTCATCCACTCCGGCGTGGGCGCCATCAACGAGAGCGACGTGATGCTGGCCTCCACCAGCAACGCGGTGATCGTTGGCTTCAACGTCCGCCCCGACAGCGCCGCCCGGGAGAGCGCCGAACGCGCCAAGGTAGAGCTGCGGATGTACCGGGTCATTTACGACTGCATCAACGATGTGGAAGCGGCTCTCAAGGGCATGCTCTCCCCCAAGTTCCAGGAAGTGGTCATCGGCCACGCCGAGGTGCGCCAGACCTTCAAGGTCTCCAAAGTCGGCACCATCTGCGGCTGCTACGTTCAGGACGGAAAGATCCAGCGCAACAGCTCCGTCCGTGTCAACCGGGACAACATCGTCATCTTCGAAGGCGAGCTTGCCTCCCTGCGCCGTTTCAAGGACGACGTGAAGGAAGTCGCCAGCGGCTACGAGTGCGGCATCCAGATCGAGAAGTTCAACGATGTGCGGGAAGGCGACATCATCGAGTGCTTTGTCAATCAGCAGCTGTAATACAGCGAGAGGTACACTATGGCTACCAATCATATTGCCCGGATCAATGACGACATCCAGCGTGTCCTGGCGGACCGGCTCCGCCAGGTCAAGGACCCCCGCGTCCAGCAGGGCGATCTTGTCAGCGTAGTTCGCACAGAGACTACCGGTGATCTGCGCTACTGCAAGGTCTATCTCAGCGTGTTGGGGGATGTCAATGAGAAGGAATTCAAAAAGGGGCTCAAATCCTGCGGCGGCTGGCTGCGGCATGAGCTGGGCTCCGCCCTCTCCCTTCGCTACACCCCGGAGCTGATCTTTGAGCTGGACCACTCCATTGAGCACGGAGCCCATATCAATGACCTGCTTCGGCAGTTGGACGTGCCGGAGGAAAACGGCGATCCCGAAAAAGATACGGGAGAATGACCATGGAGTTTCAGGACGCAGCGGAGTTCCTCCGCAGCCACGATCAATTCCTGGTGCTGACGCACCGGCGGCCCGACGGGGATACCCTGGGCTGCGCCGGTGCGCTTTGCCATGCCCTTCGACGGCTGGGAAAAAGCGCGTATATGTTCCCCAATCGGGAGATCACGGAGACCTACCTCCCCTTTGTGGAGAAGTATTTCGCTCCCGTGGATTTTGTTCCCCAAACCGTTGCCGCGGTGGATATCGCCGACTACGGTCTCCTTCCCCTGGGATTCCAGGGAGAGATCGATCTCTGGATCGACCATCACGCCAGCCGCTCGGAGCGCTCCCCCGCCCTGGTATGGCCCCATAAAGCCGCCTGCGGGGAAATCGTTCTGGAGCTGATCGAGGCGCTGCTGGGCAAGCCGGATCAGGAGGAAGCGGATCTTCTATACATCGCCGTTTCCACGGATACCGGCTGCTTTTGTTACGCCAACACCAACGCCGACACCTTCCGCGCCGCCGCCAGGCTGATGGACAGCGGCGCCCATCTGAAAGAATGGAACAAGCTTCTCTTTCGGACCAAGAGCCGCAGCCGGCTGAAGCTGGAGGGACTGATTTTCTCTACCATGCGCTCCTACCGGGACGGGGCCATCAACGTGGCGGTAGTGCCGCTGCAGATGCTCCGGGATGCCGAGGCCACGGAAAACGACTGCGACGATATCAGCAATCTGGCGGGGCTTGTCCAGGGCAACCGGGCGGCCATCACCGTTCGGGAACTGCCGACAACTCCGCCGCGGAGCAAGGTCTCCCTGCGCACCGACGGCAGTGTGGACGCCTCCCTGGTCTGCGCCCGCTTCGGCGGCGGCGGTCACAAGATGGCTTCCGGCTGCGAAATTCCTCTCCCACCCCAGGAGGCGGCGGAGGCGGTCCGTGCCGTGGTGGAGGAGCTATGGCCGTAAGCGGGCTCCTGCTGGTTGACAAGGAAGAGGGCTGGACCAGCCAGGATTGTGTGGCAAAGCTCCGGGGCATCCTGCGAGAGCGGCGGATCGGTCACGCGGGCACGCTGGATCCCCTTGCAACCGGTCTTCTTGTGGTATTGGTCGGCCGGGCCACTCGGGCTGCCGCCTGGGCCGAGGCGGAGACCAAGGAGTATGTGGCCGCCTTTCGTCCCGGCATTGTCACCGATACCCAGGATATAACAGGCAACGTTTTGCGCCGTTCCGACGTCTGTTTAACAGAAGCGGAAATCGCAGCTGTGCTGCCTCGCTTTCTCGGGCCCCAGCTGCAGATTCCCCCTATGTACAGCGCCATTAAAATCAACGGACAAAAGCTCTATGATATTGCCCGCCGTGGCGGCAGCGTGGAGCGTACACCACGGCCCATAACTATTTACTCCCTGGACCTGCTGGGACAGGAGAATGAAGATTTCATCCTACGTGTGCGATGCTCCCGGGGCACTTACATCCGCACTCTGTGCAACGACTTGGGGGAGGCGCTGAGCTGCGGCGGCTGTATGGCCGCCCTGCGGCGGACGGCTATCGGTGATTTCCGGGTGGAGGCTGCCAAGCATGTGTCCGAGATCCGTTTTGAGGACAGGGACCGGCTGTTGCCTATCGATACCCTTTTCTCCTCTCTGCCGGCTCTGACGCTCAGCGAGGAACAGGAGCGCCGATGCCGCTGCGGCAACGAGTTTTCCGCCGACGCTCCGGATGGAAAACTGCGTCTGTACGCCGGGAGCGGGGAGTTCCTGGCCCTGGGCGAGGCAAAGGCCGGGATCGTCCGCAGCATAAAAAGCTTTTTTGAGGTATGACGTGATACAAAAGAGAGATGATCCCTGCGTACTGGCTCTCGGCTTCTTTGACGGGGTACATTTGGGGCACGGCGAGCTGCTGAAAAAGACCCGGGAACGGGCCCGGGAGCTGGGTCTTACGCCGGCGGTGATGACCTTTGATACTCACCCGGACACGCTGGTTCGTGGGGAGGCGGTGCCGCTGATCAACAGCGCGCCGGACAGAGCGCTGCTGATCCGGGAACTATACGGTATTGACCGGGTAGAATTCCTTCGCTTTACCCGGGAAACCATGGAAATGCCCTGGAGAGAGTTCCTGGATGCGGTGAGGCATGAATGGCGCTGTGTCCATTTCGTAGTGGGTTACGATTTCCGCTTCGGCTGGCGGGGGGAAGGCGATGCAGACAAGCTGACAGCCTATTGCCGGGAAAACGGTCTCGGCTGCGACGTGATCCAAAAGGTCGAGCTGGATGGCGTGATCGTCAGTTCTACCTATATACGATCCCTCCTTACCGCAGGCGATATGCCTGCCGCCGCCAGGTTTATGGGGCATCCCCACATCCTTACCGACACCGTGCGGCACGGCCAGCGGCTTGGGAGACATCTGGGTGCGCCGACGGTGAATATGCAGTTTTCCCCCGGCGTGCTGGTTCCTCCCCACGGGGTCTATGTCACTCGCTTTCGGCTGCCGGAAGGTGTCTTCTCTGCGGTGACGAACATCGGTATCCGGCCCACGGTTTCAGAGAACGAGGAACTGACGGTGGAGAGCCATCTGCTGGATTATCACGGCAATCTGTACGGAAAGACGCTGACCATAGAGTTTATAGAGTATCTGCGGCCTGAACAACGATTTGTTTCTCTCCGGGCGCTCTCAGAACAGATCACCCGGGACGAGGAACAGGCAAGAGAGAGAATAAAGGAGCGGTTATGAGCCTGACTGACTCGATCCGAAAAAAGAAAAACCGGCCTGTATACGGCGCAGATCCCGCCCAGGCCTTTGGCGCGGAAGAGCAGACTATGGAAGAGATCCGGCGGCAGACCTTTGTTCCGCCGGAGAAAAAAGGTCCCGGTCTGGCTCAACGTGCCGGCGCCGCCCTCAGCAGCCTCCGCACCCGGATCGTAGGAGAAGAGCCGGCGGAGGAGGGTTTTGACGACTACGCTCCGCCTCAGCAGACGCCGGCGGAGGAGGCCCCGGTCTACTCCGCCCGGAACTATCAGAGCGAGGACGCTCCGGACCTGGGCTGGGAAAACCCCTTTACGGAGCCCTCCCCCGGAAAAAAGGGAGCCGCCTCCGCCTCCGGACGTGCCCGGCGGCCGAGAAGCTATGCGACCTCACCGCAGCAGCCCTACTATCCTGTCTATCCGGAGCAGCCGCAGGGCTATAATTACGCGCCATACCCCGCTCAGACGAGCTATGAAGGCGCCTATCCGGAAGGGGCGGGATATCCCCAAGATGTCTACGGACAGCAGCCGTACCCCTATCAAGACGGCTACGCCTATGAGCCGGAGTTTTACGGCAGTGCTCCCGGTTACACTCCCACCCCGGAGTACTGGCAGGACGATCCCTCCATGCAGGAGACATACGGTTATCCGGATTCCTACCCGGAAGAGCAGAGCTATTATCCGGACAACGGGAACTGGTACGGACCTGACAACATGCCCCTGCCGCGCCGCAGAACCCGTCCAAAGACGGATCCCGGTGACTTCAAGTACATGTTCTGGTCCGGGGGCATTGTACTGGGCATGGTACTGACTGTCGCTTCTTTCATTTACGGATGTCTTGTATGATTCTGACCCCCTGCCCTTTCGGACAGGGGGTTTTTACCGCCGCAAACGCCTCTGCAGCGCGGAAAGTCTGCGCTCCGTCTCCCCGACGCTGCGGGCAAGCTCGTTGATCCGGCGCCAGTTTTCCGGGTCTCTCCTTGACTCCCGGGCATAGGCTCCTCTCAGACTCCTGGCCAGGTCCTCACCCCTGCTCAGCAGCTGGGAAACAGAGGCGTCCCGAACCCGAGGCGGCGGGACTCTGCTTCCATGGGTCCAGCGGCGGAGAGTGTTCTGCCGTCGACGGGAGGCATCCATAAGTTGATTCATGCTTTGCCGAAGGGCGGGGCTTTTTTGTCCGACCCGTCGCAGGATCTCCGTCAAAAGTCTCTCTTGCCGCAGCCATTCTACCGGGCCTTCCGCCTCGGGCCGGTCTGGTGTCGGGCCGGGCATCATAACCGGGGGAGGCGGCAGGCCGGGTTTCGGCGGAGGCGTCGGGGCTCCATGGATCCGATCCAGCACCCGTCGCATGCGCTCTGTGTCTACCATTGTATTCACCTCTCTCCAGGCTATGCGATCAGCTTTTGCATGGTTCCGCACTTGCAATACCGCCGGAGATATGCCATAATAAGAAAAAACTCCCGGGAGGCATGTTTAAAATGCCCAGATTCTTCCTCAATGGCGGCAGTACCATCCAGGGCGGAACCGCCTTTATCCTCGGCGAAGATGCCGAGCATGTCCGGGTCTTACGGCTCCGGGTTGGCGATCGGCTTGTAATTTGCGACGGAAAAGGAAAAGACTTTCACTGCTCCATCAAAAACCTGGCGCCGAAAGAAGTGGAAGCGGAGGTATTTGAGGTTGTCCCCTGCAAGGGGGAACCGTCCGTAAAGGCGCTGATCCTCTGCGGCCTCCCCAAAGGGGACAAGGCAGAGTATATCATTCAAAAATGCACGGAGGCGGGAGCCTCGGAGATCTGGTTCTTCCAGAGCCACCGCTGTGTGGCAAAGCTTCATGGCGATGCGGATAAAAAAGTCAGCCGCTGGCAGCGCATCGCGGAGGAAGCCGCCAAGCAGTCCGGCAGGGGCATCATCCCCACGATTGGTTATCTGCCGGACATTGCAGAGGCCTTTAACAAAGCAAAGGAGACGGACCTGCCCCTGTTTCTCTACGAGACCGGCGAACGCAAGAGCCTGAAGGAGACCATAGAGTCGGCGCAGGAGCTCAGATCCGCCGCCATCCTCACCGGACCGGAGGGGGGCTTTGAACCATTTGAGGCGGAGCTGGCGGCCATGATGGGCCTGCCTCTCTGCTCCATGGGTCCCCGGATCTTCCGCTGTGAGACCGCTCCGGTGGCCGCGCTTTCCGCGCTGATGTACGCCACGGGAAATATGGATTGATAAAAAATCGCAGGGCGAAGGGATCTGATCCCTTCGCCCTGCTTTTCTATTCTTGATTCAGTTTCCGCATTCGATGCTGATCCGGTTGAACAGAGAGAGAATATCGTCCACGGCGAGATTCTTTTTTTCCTCTCCGGCACAGTCCAATACGGCCCGGCCCCTGTCCAGCATGAGGAGACGGCTGCCGTACTCCACCGCATAGCGGAGATTGTGGGTCACCATGATAGCGGTCAGGTGTTTTTCCCGGATCACACGGTCTGTGAGCCCCATGATAATCTCCGCCGTCTTGGGGTCCAGAGCGGCGGTATGCTCATCCAGGATCAGAAAATCGATGGGAGTCATGGTAGCCATCAGCAGCGCCACCGCCTGCCGCTGTCCGCCGGAGAGACTGCCCAGTTTTACATCCAGCTTGTCCTCCAGCCCCAATCCCAGCTCGGAAAGCTGGGCGCGGTAATCCTCCCGGCGGCGACGGTCCACACCCCGGCGCAGGCCGTATGCTTTTCCCTTATTGTCCGCCAGGGACAGGTTTTCCAGCATGGTCAGTCCCGGACTGGTACCGGCGGCTGGATTCTGATACACCCGTCCAATACGGCGGCAGCGGGCAAATTCCTTTTCCCTGGTGATATCCTGGCCGTTCACAACAATGGATCCGGACTCGATGGGGATAGATCCGCAGATGATGTTCAAAAGAGAGGTCTTTCCGCTGCCGTTGCTTCCAACTACGGAAACAAAGGCTCCCTCCTCCACGCTGAGGTTAAAATCCCGGAAAACACAGACCTCCGTGATCTCCCCGGGGTTATAGACCTTTGTGATGTTTTTCAGCTCAAGCACGGCGCTCCGCCCCCTTTCCCTGCCGGGTGCCCAGGACGAGAATGCACAGGAACAGGACAGCCGTCACCAATTTCAAAAGGTTGGCGGGAAGACCCAGGCTGATGGCGATCTGGATGACCGCCTTATAGATCACGCTGCCAACCACCGCCGCAGTGGTGCCCTTGACCCGGGAGGCGCGGCGGAAGATGGTGGTGCCGATGATCACGGCTGCCAAACCGAACACCATCTGTCCGGTGCCCATGGTGGCGCTGAAGCTCCGCTGCTCATGGCAGACCAGACAGCCGCAGAGGGCCACCAGGGCGTTGGCGATCATTAATCCCAGAATTTTCAGCCGTCCCTTGTCCACCGCCAGCGTGGTGACCAGGGTGTCGTTGTCGCCTACCGCCCGCAGAAGCAGGCCGTTTTTCGTGCGGAAATAGGCGTCCAGGATAAGCTTGATCACCAGGGCAAGCAGCGTGGAGACAATGAGCTTTCGATACAGCAGCGGCACGCCGCCCAAGAGGGCCATCACCGGCCGGGAGGTGAAAATGGTGTCCACCGCCCTTGGCACGGTCAGATTGGAGCCGGCCAGCTGGAGGTTGATGGAGAACAGGGCCGTCATGGTGATGATACCGGCCAGCAGGTCCCTCACCCCGGCCTTCACATGGATTAGGCCCGTACAAAGGCCTGCCGTGGCACCGATCAGGACCGCCACCGGCAGCGTCAGCCAGGGGGCAGCGCCCCGGGTCAGAAGTACCGCGGTAACGGCAGCTCCCAAAGGAAAGCTGCCGTCCACCGTCAGATCGGGGAAGTCCAGGATCTTATAAGTGATAAATATACCGTAGGAGATCAGCGCATAGATCAAGCCCTGTGTCAGCGTACCGGCGACCAGGTCCAGAAAGACGTTCATGGCGGTGTGTCCTTTCGTTGTTGGCTATGAGCCGGGGGAAAGCTTCAGGCGGCGTTGGATTCCACGGCCTTTTCCGCTACAGAAGCGGGAAGGGCGATGCCCATCTCGGCAAGGGCGGCGGAGTTCACATAGATGCCGTACTCGCTGATGGTCTCAAAGGGGAGGTTGGCGCAGGTGATCTCACCCTTCAGCACCCGGGCTGCCATTTTTCCGGTCTGGATACCCAGCTGCACATAGTCGATACCCGCGGCGGCCACACAGCCGATCTTTACCTGCTCCACCTCGGAGCCGTAGACCGGTATCTTCGCCTCGTTGGTCTTTTCCAGGATCGCGGGCAGCACGCCCACCACGTTGTTGTCCGTCAGATTGTTCAGCAGATCCACATTGCGGCTGAGCAGGGTGTCCACCGCCTGGGTCACCTCCGACTGGGCGGTGACGCCGATGGCGTCAATGGTGAAGCCATAAGAGGGAGCCTTTTCCTGGTATTCGGCGATGGTGGAGACGGAATTGGCCTCGCTGGTGGTATAGATGATACCGATGGTCTTGGCATCGGGCTGCAGCGTACGGATCAGATCCAGCTGGGCCTCTACGGGCAGTTTATCGGAGGTGCCGGTGATATTGCCCTCGGCAAGGCCGGCGCTCACCGGGTCGGAGATGGCGGAGAAAACCACGGGAATATCCTTGTCCTCGGCGGCGGAGAAGCAGGCCACGGCGGAGGGCGTGGCGATGGCCACCATCATGTCCACATTGTTGGCCGCAAAGCTGGCGGCGATCTGGGCGTTCACGGTATCGTCAAAGCCGGCGTTCTGATAGTCCACCGTGAAGTCCTTCCCTTCCTCCAGCCCCGCTTCCTTCAGTCCCTGCAGAAAGCCGATGCGGCAGTTATCCAGAGAGGCATGCTCCCCGTACTGATTGATTCCGATGGACTTTACAGCGGTTTTGCTCCCGCCGCAGGCGGTCAGGGCGAACAAAAGTACAGCGCACATGGCGAGGCAAACTACGGCTTTCATTGTCTTTTTCATGATAATATCTCCTTTTTCAAATTCAGTGTTTTGGTGATGACGGGTGAAAAACTCAGCCGCGCCATCGCCGGGTCATCAGGAAACCTATCATTTTGCATCCTCCATCCGAACAAAAAAATCGCCCTGTCCACACACTGGGACAAGACGAAACATCCTGCGGTACCACCCACATTGGCGCATAGCGCCCACTCTCTCGCGCACGAACATGCACGCCGCCAGGATAACGGGTGCGGTTCCCGTCGGTTACTACTCACGGCACTGGCCGTTTTCGACCGCCCTCGCAAGTCCATTCGCCGGGGTTCGGCTGCCGCGCTCACACTGTCCGCGGCTCGCTGGGAGACGATAGATCCCGGGTACTCTTCTTGCTCATCGGTTTGCTGTATTGTCTGCATTATAAGTGCCGGTCTTTGATTTGTCAAGAAAAAGCTTTATTGATTTAAAGAATTATTTGTCCGTGCCCTTGTACTTCCGCCGGGTAGCGGCTCCGCCCCGGAGATGGCGCTCTGCCTTATTCTGCTCCAGAATCAGCCGCACTTCCTCATACAGCAGCCGGTCGATCTCCCGGAGGCGATCGGCCATATCCTTATGCACTGTGCTTTTTGATACGCCGAAGCGTTCCGCCGCAGCCCGGACGGTGGCTTGATTTTCTATGATATACGCCGCCTCGGTTCGGGAGCGCGTCTCGATGCTGTCCGTATGAATGCCTACCACTCCCCTCGCCCGCGCCAATCGGCGGCGGGTCTCTCCGGGGAAACTATATGAGCGGATTTCGGATTCTATGAAGCAAACAGGCCGCGTAAAGACGCAGCCTGTTGGATTGATCCTTTGAATTCTTTTCAGTATTCGTCAACAACCTCAAAGAAGAGGATGTCCGGGCCGGTGCCGTCCGGGCGGGAATGACCCTCGCCCCGGAACTGATTGCGCATCAGATAGGGTGCCAGACACTTGCTGTCGGTGATAAAGGTGGGGACGGTCTCAAAGTAGGGCTTGGGAGGTTGTCCGGGGGTGAAGTAGCCTTCATTGTCCACGAAGATGTGGCAGTCCTGGCCCTCCTTGTCCTTGCCGATAAGCATATACTTGGCGGACATATTCCGCACGCCGACCCGGTTGGTCACCTGGGTATCCACGCCGCAGGGAGCCACAATGCCATTGAAGATCTCGCTCTCCACCGTGCCGGCAAAGGGCAGCATCTTTACCCGACCCGCAGGGGTCTCAAAGCCGACGACGCCCTCCTTGTCCAAAACCACATGGATCGTCAAAACAAGCTTGTCTTTCATATATATTCCCCTTTCGGTTTGGTTTTTTACGCCGATTGTGCCGCGGCCTTTTCGGCCAGGAGCCGCTCCGCCTCCGCGTGATCCCGGACATAGCTCCAGATCTCGCCCCGCTCATAGGTGATCTTATACATACTGGTGATGTAGTCGTCCACCAGACGGTAAGACATCTCCGTCTCCACGTCAAAAATGTAGGGAACGCCGTCATACTCGATCTCCACCCAGCTGTGAGGGTCCCGATCCTTGCCCACCAGGCCGGCATAACACACCGCGTCATAGCCCACGCCCCGGGCCAGGCTCCAGAAAGCGCCGGAGAAGTTATAGCAGTTGCCTTTCCCCGTCTGGAACATTTTCAGCGCCTCGCTCAGCTCCCAGCCGGTTTCTCCCGTCTCATAGAGACTCCGCTTCAAATAGAGATAATGGTCCCGGACGTAGTCATATACCGCCCGGAGCATGTCCTCCCGGCTCATGGAGGCTTTTGTGTTTCTGTCGATGATATCGGCTACATAGCTGTCCACCGCCTCATCACCGCTGGTATACTGACCGGTGACGTCAAAATACAAGGTCCCCACCATGGTGTCCCGGATGAAATAGCCGTCCTCCCCCACACGGTAGAGATACCCCTCCAGGTTCACGAAGCCGGGCTCCGCCCGCTCCCCTTTGACCCAGGAGATACTGCCCTGGATGCCCAGATGCTCAACGGCCTCATAGCAGTCCATATCCGGAGAGACGTCCGGGAAATAGGGTGACTGCTCTGCGTTCGGTGATTCCAGGAGTTTGTCCAGGATCATCGCCGCCTGAGCGCGGGTCAATTCGCCGCTGACGCCCTCCATGGCCGCGGCCACGGCGCCCCGGGAGAACAGTTTTTCCAGCATAAAGCTCAGATCCTCCGGCGTGATGGCCACGTCCGGATAGAACTTTCCCGCCTCGTCCACCTGGATATACCCTGCCGTAACCAGGGTAGTGGCGGCCTGCCAGCAGCGGGCGTGGGTGGTCACATCCTTCAGGAAGGTCTCTCCCGTGGGTTTTTTGCCCAGCAGCTCATAGATGAGGCGAACCGCATCCGAGCGGGTGAAGGTATTCAGCGGGTGGAAAAGGCCGTCCGTGTCCGCGGCAAAAATGGCCCCTTCTCTGTTCAGCGCCGGACCGGTTTTCTGTACATCGTATACCGTATCCTCCATGATCGGGATGTTCCAGACATCTACCGCAGCGCCGCCGCTGTCCTCCCAGCTGAGGATCCCGTTTCGATCCGAGAAGCCCGGGACATGGAGAGGGGCAGTACCCTCCGCCACTTGCTCCTCAGAAAGGGTCTTTCCTTCCATGCGATAGGTGACCGTGTGGGTGATTGCCGGCGTAGGCGTAGGCTCGGGCTGTGCCGTGGACGCCGGAGCGGCGGTCGTGCTCTCTGCGCTTACTCCCTTCGGTCGATAGGCACAGCTGCCAAAAAGGATCGCCGCCGCGGTCAGGAGCATCATTGTGACCAGAATCTTTTTATATCGAATCATGAGTGTTCCCTCGTATTCATGTTTAATTGAAGGTATTTTACATCATTTCTTCCCGGGGCGCAAGAGTCTCGACAGGAATTGACAGACTTCGGCGTGGGGCATATAATATTTTGGCATTGTTTATTCCCTTTTGGAGGTCTGTCCGTTATGCGTAAAAGACGGCTTTTGCCAGGCTTTTTTTGCTGTTTTCTCCTTATCGTACTATCCCTGTTCGCCGGCTGCGGCATCCGGCCGGCGGATCAGCCCATCCGTTCTCCAGCGGAAGATGAGACGCCGCCCGCCGCCGCTCCGGTCCCCTCGGCGACGCAGCCGTCCAGCTATACGGTAGAATTTTGGTATGGAGACAGTCTGATCGACAGCCAGACGGTAGCCCCGGGTACTCTGCCGGCAGTCCCGTCCATCCGGGCGCTGCGGGTGCAGGGCTGGACGGACGAAATCGGCGAGACAGTGGATCCGGACGCCGCGCCCGTTACGGACAATGTGAAATACTATGCGGTTGTTGGGCCTGTGATCAAGGAAGACGCGCTGTTTTTCTTTGCGGACGAACACGGCTTCCTTCGCCCGGAGGACCCGTTTACCCGGCGGGATGCTGCGATGGCAGTGGCTGCCCTTGTGCCCGGGGAGAGTGATACGATCTATCCCATGCCCGGAGAGGACACGGCGGATGAGCCGATGCTCCGAACGGAGTTTCTGGAGCTGATCTGCTCTCTCTTTGATCCGGAGACCGCCGAATCCATCATGAAGTCCATCCTCCCCTATGAGGCGGATACCACCAGTCGGGCCATCGCCGCCAATGTGATCGCCGCGCTCCTGGGGCCCATCCATGTACCGGAGGGCGCTTATTACCCGGACGTCAGCCCCTATTCCTGGGGAGTGAACGCCATTCTTCGGGCTGCAGGACCCAGTGATCTGTCGCCGGAGGCCCTGCGGCAGCAGAGCAAGGACGACTGTCTCTGGATCGACGGAATGCTCTATGTTTTGGATGAAATGGGGTACTTCCGCACTGGGGAATACAACGGACTGACCTTTGACGGCAACGGACGCTTTACCAGCGGGGATGCGACGCTGGATCGCTATGTGGCCGAGACACTGGTGAAGTATATACAGCCGGACCGTCCCCGGCTGGAGGATCTGCGGGCCATCTACTACCATGTAAAAAGTGATTTCCAGTATCTGACCCGAAATTACTACGCTTCCGGGGAAACGGGCTGGGAAAATCAAGAGGCGCTGACGCTCTTTGAGACCGGTCGGGGCAACTGCTATTGTTACGCGGGGCTGTTCCGATCCCTGGCCCGTGGACTGGGCTATAACGCAGTGTGCTACAGCGGCACCATGGGCAACCAGAATCAGCCCCACGCCTGGACCGAGATCACCATGGAGGACGGGCGGGTTTATATCTGTGACCCGGAGATCGAGATGAATTACTGGTGGGTAGCGGCTATGAACAATGACCCCTCCCTGTATACGGATAACTTTATGATGCCGATCGAAAAATCCGCCGGGTGGAATTACCAGGCCGTCGGTCGAGGATAATAAAAAAGCATGATGAATAATACGTCTGTCCATGGGACAGACGTATTTTTTTGCCGGGGGAGGAAATACTACCGAAAAAAAGAAAGGCGGCAAGGGAATGGCGCAAAAAAGAATGGGGCGACAGACGGTGAAACTGCAAAATCCCCCCTCGGTAGCTGCGGGAGCCTGCGTTGTCGGGGGAAAAGAGGGTGAAGGCCCCCTGCGGCATTGGTTTGACTATATCAGTCCCGATTCCTACTTTGGGCAAAAGAGCTGGGAAAAAGCGGAGAGCGCCATGCTGAACCACTGCTTTTCCCTGTGCTGTGACAAGGCGAAACTCTCCCCGTCGGACATCGATTACCTGTTCGCCGGAGATCTTTTGAATCAGTGCACGGGCTCCACTTTCGCTGCCAGAGATCTGCCGGTGCCCTATTATGGAGTCTATGGCGCCTGTTCCACCATGGCGGAATGCCTGTCCCTGGCGGCCATGGCGTTGGACGGCGGCTATGGAGACAGCGCCTGCGCCATGACCAGTTCCCATTTCTGCTCTGCGGAGCGGCAATTCCGCCTGCCCCTGGAATACGGCGGACAGCGGCCGCCCACCAGTCAATGGACCGTCACCGGCGCCGGGGCGATGATCCTCACTGCGGAGGGCCCGGGTCCGTATATAACGCATATCACCACCGGGGAAATCCTTGACGCCGGAGTCACCGACGCCAACAACATGGGCGCGGCCATGGCGCCGGCGGCCTATAAGACCTTGAAGGCTCACTTTGCGGACACCGGGCGGACACCGGAGGACTACGATGCCATCATCACCGGGGATCTGGGATATCTGGGACATGAGATCCTGACCGAACTATTTCAAAAAGACGGGGTGGCGCTGGGTATCTGTTCTACCGACTGCGGGATGCTGATCTATGACCGGGCGGCCCAGGACGTTCACGCCGGAGGCTCCGGCTGCGGCTGCAGCGCCAGTGTTCTTTGCGGCCATATCCTCCAGCGTATGACCCGGGGCAATTGGCCCAGAGTGTTGTTTGCGGCCACGGGAGCACTGCTGTCCCCCACATCCCTGCAGCAGGGCGAGAGCATCCCCGGGATCTGCCACGCGGTTGTACTGGATCTGAAAAAGGAGTGAGCGTTTATGTGGACAGAATTCGGCAAGGCGTTTCTGGTGGGCGGTCTCCTCTGCGCCTTTGGGCAGATCCTGATCGACCGGACCAATCTGACCCCGGCCCGTATCCTGACCGGATATGTGGTGGCCGGGGTGATCCTGGGGGCCCTTGGCCTTTATCAGCCTCTGGCGGATTGGGCCGGGGCCGGAGCTACCGTGCCGCTGACCGGTTTCGGAAACACCTTGGCCAAGGGAGTGAAAAAGGCCGTAGAGGAGATCGGGCTGCTGGGGGCTTTTTCCGGAGGCTTCACCGCTTCCGCTGCCGGCATCGCCGCCGCCGTTTTTTTCGGATATCTGGCGGCTGTGCTGTTCAAGCCAAAGGAAAAGAAATAACCTATAGATAATACCGTCGGGCGGCGATCAGTGCCAGGAGCGCCACAGAGAGCGCTTCAGAGCCCCGGCGGTAAAACTCTGTCAGTGAAAAAACATGCTCCTCCTGCCGCTCAGGCCCAGCGCTGTTGGTCAGCATCGCTGTCCTGTCCGGACAGCGCACCCCGTCCGTCCACAGTTCCCCCTCCGGCGTCAGGAGGAGTTCCACGCTTTTCGCCCGTTCCCCCATCCCATCCGCCGGCCTGGTCTCACAGAGATAGTAGGTCCCGGCAGATAGTCCCTCCAGGTATACCCGGCCGCTCAGGGGCGTTTTTATCACATAGAGATGCCGGGAATGAGAGCATTCCTCTGCGCTGCAGGCCATGTAACGATCCTCGCTCTTCATACGAAACGCCACCCGATCTCGGCCTGCCGGGTCATAGCTGAGACAAAGACAGGCACCGGACAAGGGCTTGGGCTGGCCGGTCTCCGGCAGGATCACCGCCCGAAGCCCGGTGAGCGTAAAACAACGGATACATCCTTTGCTCGCCTCCGCACCGTCCGAAGCGAGAGAGAAATGGTTTTCCTCCTCCGCGCCGTCGTTCAGCATGAGGATATATTCCACCGTCATTCGTTCACCCGGAGATACGGCGAGAGGACTGATATGAATCGTAAAAGCCGCCTCCCCCTGGCGGGCGGTGAGAACGGTGTAATAGGCCGCATTCAGCCGCTCTTCTCCTCGCTCCACAGCGGTTACGGCTATAAAGCTCAGACCACGGGAGAGGCGGCCGGTATATACCCCTTCCCCGGAAGCCGGCATGGTCAGCTCAGCCCGACACAGAACGCTCTCTCCGGTCATGGCGGACCGGCTCTCGCTCCAGCTGCCGTCGACGGACTGTACCTGGTTTTTTCCCGCCGCATCGGCTCGGGCGGGCGATCCGATTCCCAGGATAACCAACACGCATATCCACACGAACAGACGTTTCACGCTTTTTCCACCCCTTCTGTCAGGATGAAAAAAGAATAGCAGGATCGGCGCGTGAAACCGGTCGTATGTCGTCGGACAGGGAGAAACCAGCGGAAAAGCGTTGCCTCCGGCCGTTGCCTATGGTATAGTGACCTTACTATGAAAGGGAGGCCGTCGCATGAAGAGGATCATTGCCATTGACTACGGTGACGCCCGCACCGGGATCGCCGTATCAGACCTCACCGCCACACTGGTGGGGGAAACGCTGACAATCCAGGAGTGGAACGCACCCCGGCTTGCCCAGCGCATCGCCTTTTTTGCCAGGGAGCGGGACGCGGGAACCCTGGTGCTGGGGCTGCCGAAAAACATGGACGGCAGCGAGGGGCCCCGGGCGGAAAAGGCCCGGCAGTTTGCCGAGCTTTTGGCGGCGGAGTGCGATCTCCCCATCGTGTTCTGGGATGAGCGGCGCAGCACCATAGAAGCTCACGCCATCCTTCATGCCAACGGGAAAAAAGAAAAAAAACACCGCGCCACAGTGGACGCGGTGGCTGCCTCCCTGCTGTTGGAGGGCTATCTGGGAAGTCTGAAATAAGGGTCGCTATTTTCCTGGGATCAGAGTACCGTCGTTCAAAAACCTGGTCACATGGAAATAGCGGTTGAAGTAATAGGTGTCGTTTGTGATCTGTTCCTCGCTTTCAAAGCCGGGGATATAGACCTCATAGGGTCCCACCAGCTCTTTCCTGTGGACGAACATCACCCGTTTGGGAGAAAAGCCGTCGAAGCTCAGGGCGTCAAATTGGTGAAGCATATCCGTGGTGCAGTCGTTCATGAAAGAGTTTTTTATGACGATGTTATCGTAATTGACCCGCTTTCTCCGCCTCTCCCACTTTTCCCTGGCGACGGCAGGATCCTTGTAGTGGAGCATGACGATCTCGATCTCATTATCCAGAACGCCGATGGGACATTCCTCCGACTGCATGGACATGATGCGCTCATACCGCTTGCTCTCCCTGGCCGGACGGATGTCGATCTCCCGGGACAGATAGTATTTGAGATCCCCGATGAACTTCAGATAATCGTCCGCAAAGATGTACATTCCCACTGTGGGGGAAAGCTTTTGCAGTCCGTACCATTCATAGACCACCCCGCCCCAGCAGTTGTTGGAAATAATGGTGATATCCTTATCCTTCAAGAGGGACCTCCGGACCGGCGTCAGCGCGGGACGGAGTTTTTTTTCCACTTTTTTGTAGATCCTGTCATATATCGTGGGCTGTATCATAGGCGAACTTATTTCTCCTCCGAAGGCAGTTGAAGCTGCTCTCCCCACTCCCTGTCGGCTTCGTCGGGAATAAAGGGAACAAAGCCGCCGTGGTGAAAGAAAGTCATTTCTCCAAAATAAATCTGGTTACGGATGATGTAGAAGTCCACTCTCACCTGAGGAATCCCCTGGGAAAGGATCTCCGCCGCCTGCTTCATGGTCTCAAAGCACGCGGGCTTTTCAAATTGACGGTCACTGGTGGGATGGGCCTTCTGCCGGATGGGCAGGCGGTTGAACTGCGCGTCAAAATAGTCAAATTTCACCTCTGTGGCCCGGTCGCTGGCTATAAAAAGATACTTGCAAACACCGTTAAAACAAAAAAGCTTATAATCCAGCAGGCTCTCCTCGCCGATCTCCGAAAGATACGGCTCGGCGATGATCTGGGGTTTTATATATTGATAAGGATATTCCCGGCTTTTGTAATAAAAGTTTCTCTTCAGCGCCTTTTTCAGCTTTCGGATAGCCTTCTCTACATCAAAGTCATCCCGGTCTTTGCAGACCACGACGCTGCCGGAGTCATGGGTGCATTTTAAAACAAAGCTGCCCGGCAGAGCATTGAAATCGATCTCCTCAGCGCTTTGATACACCTTCAGCGTCGGGATCACCCTGACCCCAAGCTGTCCCACCTTCTCCGTGACGATGGGTTTCACGGTGCTTTTATCTACCAGCCGGGCATATTCCGGACGCCTGTCATGGAGCTTCAGCCACTGCAGCTTTTCATTGTAGGTCTGCGGAGCGTCCAGATTTGGCCTCTTTCCGAAGTTTGCGGTGTACACCGCATCGATGTAAAACCGGTCCCCTACGAGAGGGCTGAACGCCTTGGCAAAATAGTATTTGACCATATACGGTTTTTGTATGGCCTGTATGATACGTCTTATCATGATTCCCGAACTCTGTCCCTTCAGCGCTTTGATTTCCGGCGGTGCCATCTTCTTCTGAGCTTCATGATAAAGTGTTTCTCCAGCACTTCATAGATGGCCCCGTGGTTGGGATTGTAAATGCGAAAATCCCTCCCGGTCACCGGGCCGTTTTTTACGGCGAAGCTATCGGGGGTGATATAAAAGCTGTCTGCGCGCAGCACCTCCTCGGAGGGCACGGCGTAACGGCGCTTTTTTATGTGGATGTACAAAAACTCCTCGTCTATGAAGCGGCCGTTCCGCTCATACGTCCGCAGGACCTTCCCGTTCTCCCAATAAAACACCTGCTTGGGATAGTTTTTATCCTGGCTGTCAAAGTAATCCTCCGCAAGCTTCATTCTCTTCCACTGGCTGGAGATGTCCGCAAAGATCCTTTCTTTGAAAAAGGGAAAGCGATTCTCTTCATAGATGGCGTTGATACCGCCCAGCTCGTCGAACTGGGTGGTTTTCTCTATGGCAAAGGAGGTCCGATAGGAGTTGCCCGACTTCGGCGTTAATGTAAACCGGGCGTTGCATTCGGGCGTATTCCGGTACAGAGACAGGTGTCCGAGATTCAAAAATTTATCATAACGCTCCAGATGGTATTTTTCCGTAAGCGCCGTGATCCG
The DNA here is from genome assembly GCA_017540645.1 of Oscillospiraceae bacterium. Taxonomy (GTDB): domain Bacteria; phylum Bacillota; class Clostridia; order Oscillospirales; family Oscillospiraceae; genus Apopatocola. The sequence goes on along the minus strand of JAFYAQ010000012.1, from coordinate 93,678 downwards.
GCCGAAGAGCATGTCAAAATCGCAGTGGCCCCAGTAGTCGTACGCCCGAAGATGATCCTCAAAGATAAGGCCGTAAACCGGTTTATAATCGCAGCACTTATAGGGCGTGGAGAGAACGACCTCCATCCCGATCTTTTCCGATGCCAGCTTTTGCATTTCAGACAAGGTCATGGGCAGGACCCGGATATTGGGGGCATCCGTTTCCACCGCAGCGTCGGTGACGATCAGAAAATCCACATCCCCGTTTTTGATGCACGATTTCAGCCACAGAGGGAAAGTATTGGGAAGGACGCCGAAGTATACGCCGATGATACAGATTTTCATTTCGGGTCTCCTGTTATTTTTTGAAAATATGTACTGCCTTACGCAGTGCGCCGTCCATATGGACGGCTTTCAAAGCCCTGAGAGTCTTCCCGTAGGCCTTTTGGGGCAGATGGGACAGCTTTGTCTTCCAATCCACTTCCCGAAGGAAATCGTTCCCTCCGTATTTCGCCTTGGCCGGGAACATCAATACACACTTGTCCGGATCCATGTATTCCTCATAGCTGACCAATCCCTGCGCGATATTGTAATGTTTTACCTCTGTGGCGTATTTGATGAGGTGGGACTGATCGTGCCAGATGGCGATGATTCCGTTCCCCAGATCTGTCTGGGTCCTGTCCCGGAGGACCCGGCACATTTCCATGATCGCCGGCGCTGTGCCGCCCCAGAAGGCCCCGCAGTGAGAGCGGCAGGGGGTCCCCTCCGCAACATAGGCGGTGGAGCGCGGATCTCGCTCCGGGTTGAAGGTCTCACCCAGGCAGTCATCATAGAACCTGGGATGGATGCTCAGCACGAGGGGAGTCTCCTCCGTAGGATAGGGGATCACGTTTGCTTTGACAGTCTTCAAGAAAACACTGTTGGCGTTCACAAAATAACAGAAGTCAAATTCCTTCAGCTTGTCCTGGACGGTGCAGAACCAGTTATAGCGCAGCAGGGTATCATAGGGCCAGCCGGATTTTGCCTGATAAAAGGAATGGATCCTGTCGCTGTTGAGGCGAATGACCCGTTCACTGTCTGTAAAAACAAAATACTCCTTGCTGTCCTCCGGATAGAAATACTTCTCGCAGGAGGAATAAAACTCGTCCCAGAAAATCTCATATTTTCCCGTGCAAATGTACAGCATGGCGATTTTCATGTCAAAATCAGTCCTTTCTCCCATTATGCCCGTTTGCCGAAAAACAGCTCCAGTGTCTGGAAGACAGCCGTTCTATTGAGAAGGTATTCCATAACCAAGTAGAATACGCTGGCTATACATACATCGAGGAACAAATCCAGCAAAAGCGGGATCTTATCCGGCATGATCTGCCGCAAAAGCAAGGTCCCCAGAATGGCAATCCCCGCACACAGCAGGTTGACAAAGTATTTTTTTATATAGCTTTTGATCTGCTCTGGAAAGCCAAAGCACTTGTTGAACTGTACGAGCATTACGATCAGCGAGACAAGCGATGCCACAACGGTCCCCAGGATGATCCCGTAAAAGCCGATGGTAAAGACCAGGATCAGGCTCACAATGATATTGACGATATTGACCAGGATGCTGTTTCTTGCCGTGACTTTTGTCTCCTGCATCGCATAAAAATACCGGTAAATCAGATCTCTGATAACATTCAGCTGCTGTCCGAAGAGATACAGGATCGCGCCCGTAAAAAGCATATTGACTGCCTGCTGATCAAACTTTGGGTTTAGATAAAGAAATTCGACCGCTTGCTTTCCCCCGGCAACAAAAGCCACGAATACCAGACAGACAATCGTATGGAAAACGATCGTTTTATCCCAGAACAGCTTCTGTGATTTGTCTTCCTGAATATTGGCCACTATACGCGGGTATTCATGGGAAAAGAGATTGACGATCAGCAGGGAATTGATCATGGTGACGATCATCTGGGAATACGACAAAATCGTGATCATGCCGGTTTCAAGGTTCGCCGCGATCATGGAATCCACAAACGAAGCGAGCTTGTCGATCCCCTCGCTGAGCAGGATCGGAAGAAAGGCATACAGGATCGTTCGAACCTCCGGATCCGCGGCTGATCGAAAATCGATCCGAAACCCCATTCCTTTTCTTTCGGCAATGGTCCAGTGGAGAAGGAAGCTTATCAGTGCCAGGAGCCAAAGCGCCCAGGTATAGGAAAAAATAGTGATGTTCCTTGCAAAAAAGATATACAGCACCAAGGCCGTCTGGGTAAACAGACCCAGTATTTTCCCTATATTGTGGTTTCCAATGCAATGATAATAGGCTGTGCTTACCGTGGAGAGAGCTTTAAACAGCTCAAGGGTAGCAACAAGAATGACCAGCTTCGCCGCCGTTTGTACGAGCACCGCATTTTGATGGGTGATGGTGCTGATGATAGGGGTGCGGAAGAGAATGATGATTACGGAAGACAAAAGCAGGAAGGAAAAGGATACCGTAAGAAATACATTTGCCTGCCTTTTATTCTTCTTGGCATAGGCTGGAACCAGCATGGTTGTTATGCCGGCAGAGAAAAGGCCGAAAAAGAACGCGCAGATGCTGGTTGCCAGCCGATAGGAATCCATTTCAACGCTGACGCCAAAGATCCTCGCGACTCTGGACGACTGAACCAGGGACAAAAGCTGTCCAAAAAAGGTCAGCACGATCATGATGGACAGGGAAAAATCACGTTTTTTCATTTATCCGTCTCCCGAATGCATTCCCGCGATCCGCAAAATGGGATAGGCGAAAGACACAGGGGTATCTTTGATCAGGAAGATCACAGCTCTGGTTTTGGCCGACACGTCTTTTTTCACAGCGCGGAAACAATCATCAAAAACAACGCTTTCTTTGATCGCAGAGGCGATCTTTTGTGTATGCCCGATCCCGTTTGAGACGGAGTTTACGATGTTGTAAGAAACTCTCTTGATAAAATTCCTCTGGATAATGGGCAGAAGTTCCGTTTTCTCCCACGCATCCATGGCCTCCACCCGGCAGCGATAGACGTATTCCGCTTCCGAATAGTCAAAGGCATGGGTATGAGTAATGCTCGTTTCCTGCTGCCGGTAGTAATAAAAAATCTTCGGCGTATAGCAAACTCTGGAAACATGGCCGAAAATATAGAGATTCTGGACCAGATCCTCTCCGATCCGGATTTGATCGTTGATCCGTTTTCCAAACTGCCGGATAACGATATCCCTTTTATACAGCTTCGTGCACAGATGATTCATCCGGTCTGTGGTAAGCAAAAGTTCCTTTACATGCTCCAGTTCTTTTGCCTCCAGCAGTCCTTCGGACAGGGTGTAACTGTGGATGGGCTTGTCCCCGGCGGGAGAATAGCTCATATTGAATAAAACCACATCGGGCGCCCAAGTCTCTATGAGCCTATTGAGCTCCGCGAGAGGATGGTTCACGAAGAAATCGTCCGAGTCCAGGAACATCACATACTCGCCCCCGGCCGCGCAGGCCCCGTTCAGGCGGGCTATGTGCTGGCCGGCGTTTTCCTGGTGAATGACCTTGATCCGGTCACACTCCCGGCGAAGCTGATCGCAAATGTCCCCCGATCCGTCGGTGGAGCCGTCATCTACCAGCACGATATCGCACAGGCGGTCCCGCTCTTCCAGGACCGACCCCACCGCCTGGCGCAAAAAAGGCCGGGCATTGTATACGGGGATCACCACGCTGATTGAATTTGCCATACTGTTAAATCCTTATTGTGGCGCTGCGTTTTCCAGAAATCCGAGGATCTGCGCCGCCCTTTTGTCCCAGGTATACTTGCTTTCCAGCGTCTCCCTGGCCTTTGCTCCCAGAGCATCCCGTTTGGCTTTATCACACACCAGCTCGTCGATCGCGCGGGCCCAGTCCTCAGCGTCGTCCGGATCTGCCAGCAGGCCGTTAACCCCGTCGACGATGACCTCCCGGATGGTGGGCAGATCGCTGGCCAGGATCGCCTTTCCGTAGGACATGGCCTCAAACAGCTTTAAGGGGGAGATCCATTTCCCGATATCTCTCTTCCCGTTCCCCAGGATGATATGCTTCTGGATGGGCAGGAGGAAAATGTGGAAGGTGTTATACCACTCCCCCACCGCTTTGTTCTCGATGTAGCCGTAGAGCTTAACGTTGCGAATATTCTGCTTTTCCAACTCCCTGTTCCAATAGGCCACCAGCTCGTCCGTCCCGCCGGCGATATGGAAAACATATTGGGGTCTTTTTTTGGCCACCGCCATAATGATCTCCATACACTTGCCGGGATAGAGATGGCCCAAATATCCGATCACCACTTCCGGATCGGCGTTTTGGGTATTGTCTATCGGCAGCTTTTCGGGAGTGAACGCGGGGATATCCGCGCCGTCATGCAGCACATGAACGTTTTCATCGCGCAGGAAAGGAAACTCCCGGAGGAATTGCTTTTTCAGCTCTCCGCTGATCGTGACAAGGCCCCGGCAGTTTTTGCTCTCCAGCATTCTCTTCAGGAAAAAGCGCAGCAGCTTTCCCTCCGGCCAATCATGGGCCTCAAACATAAAGGGGGCCGCATTCCTGGCAAAATAGAGCGAGAGGACAGAGCGGCCATATAAAAAGTCTACGTTCCTCTCCTTTTTGACCAGCTGCGCCGCTTTCATCCCAGACAGAAGGATCTTGGCCCTCCCCGAAGCCCTTACATTGGCCGGAAGGATCCGGAAGCTTTTTTCCACTCCGTATTCCTTCAGAAGCTTGCCGGAGACTGTTTCCTCGCTGGCTTCCCGGCAAATCAGGATCGTCTCCGCCAGCTTGGAAAAAGCTCTGGCCTGTTTGACGGCATGGACGCTGTTGGCCTGTTTTGAAGGGATCGTTGAGTCCACGACATACGCGATTTTTATCAATTCAAACCACCTGTTATTTCATTAATTCTTCATATGCGTCAACGTATTGCCGGATCACCTTTTTTCCCGAGTAGTGGTTTTCTGCCCGGGAGATACAGGCCGCGCTCATTTCTCTTCTGACGTCCGGGCTGCGCAGGGAATTGATCGCTTCCACAAAGCACTCGATCGTATTTTCTCTGAGCACGCGGCCGCAAACACAGTCTGTGACCATATCCGCGTTGGCCGCCCAGTTTGTGACGATGCAGGGCAGGCCGTTGGCCATGGCCTCCAACAGGGCATTGGAAAAGCCCTCGCCGGGAAATCTGGACAAAAAAGCAAAAATGTCTGCCCTCTCCAATTCCTCCACAACGCCTTTTTTGTCCAACTCTCCGACAAGCGTTACATTGGACGGAATGTCCATTTTCAATATGCTGTCTTTGATGCCGCCCACCAATCGAAACTCAATGTCCCCTAATACTCTTGCGCTTTCTATGAGAAGATCACATCCCTTGGACGGAGTCACGCCTCCCACATACACGATCCGGCTCAAACGGGGAGAAATATTCACCCTGTCCTTCCGAATCGCGTCGGCCTCAATGAAATTGGGAATCAGCTTATATTTCTTGCCCACGGTTTTTTCGACCATTTCAGCGGAGGGTCCATTCAGCACAAAAACCATATCCGCCTTTTGTGACAGGCGTTTATAGACGGTCTCATTTATCCCGGGTTTCACATAATTCGGCAGCGTGCTTCTATAATGAATGATGTATTTTTTCCCCGCCTGGTGGGCCAGCTGCATGCAGCGGTACTCTCTCAGCATGGCGTAGGTGCTGGGGGGAATGCAGGATTGTACGATCTTTACGTCCGGGTCCCGAAGTTGGCGTTTCAGGTCATTCCATATGGTCAAGGTCCTTTTGGTCTCCTCGATCATATTTCTTCGGCTGTGGGCAAAGACCCCTCTTTTCCCGATCACCTTTTCATCCACAACTACCGGTTCCCAGCTGTCCCCCAGCCCGCAGTTCAGCATCCGTACGGTCCAACTGGCGATCCCTGAGGCAGGGGGCGGCGTAGGCGCCAATAATACAACCTTTTTCATCGTTTCTCCCTAACACAATGCCGAACGAAGCGTGTCGATATACATCCCGATACATCTTTGCTTGTTCAAGTATTCTTTCGCGTAGCGCTGACCGCGTTCGCCCATTGCCACACAAGTATCCCGGTCGTTATACATGCGCAAAATGTTGGCAACAAAACCGCTTAGATCATCCGCATCGGAGCAAAGCCCGCACTGCTCTGTGCGCAGAAGCTCTGTCAGTTCCGAATCCTCATCAAAGGAGGCGATCACCGGTTTTCCGGCTGCCATGATGCTCCAGGTCTTGCTGGGAACGGAACTGGCGCCGATCCCGGGCTTGGATATCACCAGTCCGGCGTCGCCCAAGCTGAATACATAGGCCAGATCCTCCGCCGGCTGAAAGGGCGCGAGGATCATGTTTTGGATCTGTTTCTTTTCTATCTGGTCCTTCAGAAAAGCTTTTTCCGCGCCCTCCCCGATGATAACAAAGCGGAGATCCGCTGCCTCCGTCTCCAATTGTTTGGCGGCATCCAGGAGCAGAGGAATATTTTGTGAATGGCCGATGTTGCCGCTGTAGCAGATATAAAATCTGCTCCTGTCCAGACCAAGCCTTTCAAAGAGCGGGTTTTCGGCCCTTGGGACCGGCCGGATCTTTTCCGTATCCACCCAATTGGGAACGACGACGATCTTTTCCTCGGGAACCCCCTTGGCCATAATGTTCCGCTTGAAGCCCTCGCTGATCACAATGATCTTATCGGCTTTTTTATAGGTTGCGTCCTCCATCCTGCGGCCGATCCGCCAGATCATTCCGCCCTTTCGGGCCATGCCCGCATTGACAAGCGAATCCGGAAAAATGTCCTGCAGATTATAGACGAACGGGACTTTATGCCCATACTTTTTGGAAAGCTTACCGGCAACAAGGCCGGATAGCAGGCCTTGGATCGGCGGAGTGCTTGCGGCGTAGACCAAGTCGATGTTTTCAGACCGGATCCCCTTGCCATACTCGATCACATTGCAGAGAAGGTATCGGCACATCCGCAACATGGGATTGGACGGTTCCCGAAACATGGGGAAGCGATGCACCGTGATCAGGCCGTCATTGCTGACCTCGACTCTCTTTTTCTTATACTCTTTCCTTTGCTCTTCGTCGATCCCTCTGGTCGGCATGGGAGTAAGGATCAACTGTTCGACCCCCTGTTTTCGATACTCCGCATCCATATCTTTCAACAAGTGGCTTGAAGCTACTTGTTCGGGGAAATAGTATGCGCGCAGTCTTAAGATCCGCATCGACCGTTCCTGCCTTTTATTCTCTTCGTCTATGACGGTTTCCTCTATATACCCAAGGAAAACCTTTTATTGACTGCCGTCTATTATTCTTTCCGTTTTCTGATTCTCACTCATTCGTATACACGTTTTCATGGGTAAGTACGGTTTTGATCGTTCTGAAAAAGATCTTTACATCCAATCCAAAACTCACACTGTGGGCATACCAGGCGTCATACAGACGTTTCTCCCGTACTCCCAAGGCGTTCCTGTAATAAGCTTGTGTATATCCTGTAATGCCCGGGCGGATCAGAAGCTTATCTTTCTCATCTTCCTGATACGTATCCTTTGATTCAACATCCCCTGCTCTGGGACCGATGATACTCATCTGCCCGGCCAGCACGTTGAAGATCTGGGGGATTTCGTCCAGACTGGTTTCCCTCAGGATGTGGCCTATTTTTGTAACTCTTGGATCGGTTCTGGAATTGAAGGTGCTGCCATCTTCATTCCGGAGATCCGGGGAATTCACTTTCATAGAGCGGAACTTCAGCATCCCGAATTCCTTGAAGCCTTTTCCTAAACGCATTGAGCGGTAGAACAGGGGTCCTCTGTCTTCCGCCTTGATGGCAATTGCCAAAGGAAGCATAATAATCAAGACAAAGGGGAGGGCGATAATACAGACGATCACATCAATCGCCCTTTTTACTCCGAGCTGATAAAACCCCTTGTATCCTTTTTTGCTCTTGCTTTTCTGATATGCTTCTTCCGCTTTTTTTGTTTCATCGACCATACTCAGAATGCTTCCTCCCTTATCTCTGTTAAGGCAGCAGCTGCTCTTTTCTCTGCTTCAACCGCCGACTTCCCTTTTGCAACAACATATCCGCAGCCATCCAAGTTTGTGTGATATTCGTTGACTTTCATTCCCTCCGACATATGATGGTAGATCTCAACGTCATACCGTTTCTCTATGGCTTTCATATCCGGCAGGTGCTTCACGATTCCTTCGGGGAAGGCTAGGAGCTTGGTTGCCACAGCCCCATGCTCCTTTGCACCCAGGTCAACGGGATCGCCGACAGCGTTCTGAATCATGGCACCTACATAGTCCACGCCGGTGCCATAGGGGATCACGCAAGGGCCGATCATGTTCCCGCCCATCCGAGCGCCGATATCGACAATATAGACTTTGCCGTCAGCGGTAATCAGCATATCCATATTGACAGAGCCGAAGTTGATCCCCAGCGTTTCGATCGCTTTTTTCACAGCGGCCCAGGCCTTCTTCTCCACCTCTTGAGGCAGACCGCAGGGAATGGCATGACCCAGTTCCGCATAATAAGGGGGCTTCGTCATCCATTTTTTCATGATGCCAAGGACATGGACCTGTCCGTTGACCACCAGACTTTCCGCGCCGTACTCCTGTCCGAAGATAAAGGTCTCAATCTCCGCCCGGTGCGTAATGGATCCGTTCATGGCATAAGCGCAGGCCTTGGGGAGATCGGAGGGGGCGTCCACCCGGCTTGCCCCGCGGCTGCCCGAGCCGTCGCACGGTTTCACCATGACGGGATACGTCAGCTTCCGGGCAAGATCGTCAATGTCCGTATCCGCATTTACCTCGTATGCCTGCTCCGTATCATCCACATGGGCTTCATACAGGCATTTACGGACTCTATACTTATTTTTGATAAGCTGGGCAACTTCATACTTCAGGCCGGGCAATCCCATCTCCTGCGCCACATACGCCGCTGAGAGGACTCCGAAGTCAGTAGCTGCGGTGAGAACGCCATCCACCCGCTCTGCTTTTGCGTATTCTAAACATGCCTTCTCATCGACGATATTTACAACGGCATGCTTATGAGCATGAGAAAAACCGATCGCATGAGGATCCGCGTCAACGGTCAATGTTTCATAACCCATTGACACAGCCTTCTGTATGACATAATCCTGAAGAAAACCGGCACCGATAACTAAGAGTTTTTTCATCCGTCAAATTCTCTTTTCCATTTTGACTTCTTTGTATTTCAGGGTGTCCATGGTTCCGACAATCATATAGCCCTTGTGGATATAAAACGAGATGGCGTGTTGGCTTGGCTCATAGACTTCCATGATTACTTTCTTGCAGCCGGATGTCTTCGCAATCTCTTCGATTTTCTCCATGCTAAATGATCCGACGCCTTTTCCCGATTCTGAAGGAAGCGTTCCCAGCTTTTCAAAATGAAGGGAATCCCCTTCCCGCTTTGTCATAAACGTCCCTACCGGTCTGTCGCCGTCATAGATAAGATAAATGCTGTTTTTCATGCCGCACCGAGCAACGATAAGAAGCGACTTTATGAAAGGATTGTCCCAGTGGTGCAGATCATATTTTTGGGCCATGTCCCTGCCGCAGGCATTCAGTATCCGCGCCACGGTAATCAATCCCGGAATATCCAGCTTGCTGACTTTCTTCATTTCGTACACGAAATTATCCTCTAACCGCTTTCACGGCTTCTTTCAATGCGCGGCAAACGTACTCAACATCTTCGTCGCTCAGCCGCGAATAGAAGGGCAGCGTGATCAGGTTTTTATAGTAATCGTAGCTGTTGGGGAAGTTTTCTATCCCCCCGCTCATCTGCCGATAGGCCGTCATCATAGGAAGGGGCTTGAAATGGACGTTTGTAGCTACCCCGGCCTCTCCCATCCTCTCCATGATTCGATTTCTCTCCTCTTCCCCGATCCCCGGTATCCGGATCAGGTACAGATGGTTGCAGGAATCCATATTCCCCGTATGATGCACCAGATGGGAAATGCCCAGAGCATCACAGGTCTCATCATACTTTTTCATGATCTCCGCTCTGCGTGCCAGGAGGCCTAAATACCGGTCCAGCTGCCGCAGGCCGATGGCCGCCATGATGTCCGTCATATTGCACTTATACCAGGGCCCGATAATGTCGTACTCCCAGCTCCCCTTTTTCGTCTTGGCGAGAGCGTCCTTGCTCTGCCCGTGGAGAGACAGCAGCTGGTACATCTTGTAGATTTCCCCGTCGTCGATCCCGTCCAGGGGCAGCCAAGTACTGGCGCCGCCTTCGGCCGTGGTGAAATTTTTGACCGCGTGGAAGCTGAAAGAGGTAAAGTCCGCGATGGCGCCGCAATACTTCTTCTCTCCGCCGACGATGCGGCTGGCTCCCAGGCTGTGGGCGCTGTCCGCCACAACGGCGATCCGCCCCAGTGCTTTTTGAATTCGGGAGGACAGGGACGAAAGCGGAGTCGATTCATCCTCCAAGGGGGTGAACAGCTCCCGGTGAGAATTGACGATCTCAAAAATCCGATCATAGTCGCAGACAATGCCGCCCAGATCCACGGCCACAATGGCCTTCGTCTTCGGGCCGATGGCCTGCTCCAGTTTGTCGTAATCCATCTCCGGCATATGGGAGGCGGAATCTCCGTCCTTCTGGACGTCCACAAACTTTACGCTGGCCCCGCAGTGGAGAGCGGCGGACGCGGAGGCGGTGTATGTATACGCGGGGACGATCACTTCGTCACCGGGGCCGATGCCCAGCATTCGCAGATTCATTTCCTCCGACGCCGTAGCGCTGCTCAGGCACACCACCCGATTGCCGTACTTTTCCACGGCCTCCTGTGTCGTGCAGTCAACGTCAGTGGCACCGGTCGCAATATACGCGGCCAGACGGCGCTCCAGCAGCTTGGTACGCGGTCCGGTGGTGATCCAGCCGCTTCTCAGCGCCTCCACGACCTCGGCAATTTCCAGCTCGGAAATATCCGGCGGGCTAAAGCTAATGTTTCTGTCAGCCATTGTTTTCTCCTCGATTTTTTATGTTTCTTCGTTGGTAAATTGTAAGCCTTATATTAAGAGTAATCATATCAGAAATGGGACCTCTTAGCAATATTCAATTCAAAAGATTTACATAAAAACGCTTTCTGATGAGCCCGGCCGCGGGGACGTTCATCAGAAAGCGCTGTGAATACCGATAGTTTTATATGCTCAGGATGGAATTGAGCTCCCGGACCGTTTCTTCTTCGATCCTTATGGCTGTCGTTCGATCCTCCGCTGTGACGCTGATATAGACCTTCAGCTTCGGCTCCGTGCCGGAGGGGCGTATGACAAGCGAACCGTTGTTCGTATAGAACTTGAGAACATCCGATTTAGGAAGTCCATGCAGGCCGAGGCTGTAATCCTCTGTTCGGACCACCGACTCACCGGCAATAGAATCCAGTCCCTTGTGGAAACAGGCCATGATCTCCTTCATCTTTGCCATTCCCGCCGATCCGTCATACTCATAGGAGTGGAGCGTGTTCAGGCAAAAGCCGTATGTCCTGTACAGTTCGTCCAGCTTTTCCGACAGGCGGATGCCCCGAGTCTTGTAAAAGGCAAACATCTCGCAGATCATGAAGGCCGCGTTGACCGCGTCCTTGTCCCGCACATAAGATCCCGTCAGATAGCCGTAGGATTCCTCAAAGCCGCAGACGAAGTCTTCCGCCCGGCCCTCCTTCTCCAGCTGACCGATCACTTCCCCGATATATTTGAAGCCGGTCAGCACGTTTATCGTTGCAACGCCGTAGTGATCCGCGATTTTCTCCGCCAGATCCATGGTGACGATCGTCTTGATAAACACCGGTTTTCTCGGCATCTTCCCATGCTTTGCCCGCTGGGAACAGATGTAATCCAAAAGGAGCAGACCCACTTCGTTTCCGGAGAGCAGCCGATAGTCGCCGCCCGCCGTTTTTACCGCGATCCCGCAGCGGTCGCAATCCGGATCCGTCGCCAGGAGAAGATCGGCGCCGGTTTTCTCACAATACCGCAGTCCCAGCTCCATGGCTTCCCGGATCTCCGGGTTCGGGTAGGGGCAGGTGGGGAAGTTCCCGTCGGGATCTCTCTGTTCTTCGACCACCGTGATATGGGTGAAGCCGCTCTCTTCCAATACCCTCGTAACCGGGACCAGGCCGGTACCGTTGAGAGGGGAATAAACAATGGCCACATCGGTATCGATCCCGTCGCCGAACAGGACCGACTGGGCCTTTACCGTCTCTGCATAGGAAGTCAGGACCTCCGGCCGGATGTACCGGATCCTCCCCTGCTCCATCGCTTCCTCGTAGTCCAACCTTTTCACATCGGCAAAGATATCCAGCTCATGGATCTTTTTCAGCACAGCCGCCGCCGTCTCTGTGGTGATCTGGCAGCCGTCGGGTCCGTAGACTTTATACCCGTTGTATTTCGACGGGTTGTGGCTGGCCGTGATCATAACGCCGGCAGAGGCTTTCAGCTCTCTCACCGAAAAGCTCACCGTGGGCACAGGCAGCAGCTTCGGCCAAATGTGGACCGTCAGGCCGTTGGCCGCAAACACGCCGGCGGCTACCTTGGCAAAGGTCTCGGATTTGATGCGGCTGTCATAGCCGATGACAACGCTGGCACCCGGCCCGAGGGTGTTTGCCAGGCCCTGGCTGGCTTTGGCGACCACATAGATGTTCATGCGATTCGTCCCGGCGCCGATGATCCCCCGGAGTCCCCCGGTGCCAAAAGCGAGATCCCGGTAAAAAGCGTCTTCCACCGCCGCTTCATCCATGCGCTTCAGTTCATCCAATACGTCGCCCTCGGTTTTCTCAAGCCATCGTTCATACTCTGCTTTATAATCCATTTCGTCCCCCGGTCTATAGATTCATTATTCTTGCCGCTTTCAGTATCAGATGTGCCGTGCTGTTGGCACAGATGGTCCCGTTCATGACCATGTCCACTGCTCTCTCCAGGCATATCTCCGTTACGGTCAGATGTTCGTTGGCGTCCAGATGCTGCCGGCCGGTCTTTTCGCAGTTTTTTGCCAGAAACAGATGCACCCGGGCGGAGAGCTTGCTCGTACTGTCCAGCGTTTGGCCCAGATATGTCCAGTCATTGCTCTCATACCCGGTCTCTTCTAGCAGCTCTCTTTTGGCCACCGACAGAGGATCTGTCTCGTCCTTTTCAAACATGCCGCCGGGACACTCGACGACTTCGGCTCCGCAGGCATAGCGGTATTCCGTTTTCAGCAGCACGTTTCCCTCCGCCGTCAAGGCGCACACTATGGCCGTATCGGGGATGGTCACCGTGTAGAAATCGTCAATGACGGCTCCGTCGGGGAGCTCGACCCGATCCTTTCTTACCGTCAGGAAATAATCCTCCAACAGGATTTTTGTGTTCTTCGTCTTCCACATATTCTCTCAGCAGCTCACATCCAGCAGCTGCGCCTTTCCGTGAAGCTTCAGTTCCGTGCTGTCGGCCGGAACAAAAATACAGTCCCCTTTGAAGAAATTCAGCGTGAAGTCTTCCCCGAACAGCACGCCGCAGCCTTCTACGCAGATCAGGGAATGGAAGCTGTTGGGTCCGGTCTGATAATCCGCCATTTTTCGGTTTTCTGTGTTGATCAGCATCCGCTCGACCTGGAAATACCGGCATCTTGTCAGCAGCTCCGAAGCATAGCCTGTTTTATATTTCAGCACACGAAGCGGCTGACGCGGCACCGCAGAACTGCTCATCCGCATCACGTCCAGCGCTTTTTCCATATGCAGCGGCCGCTTCTGCCCTCGCTTGTCGACTCGATCGTAATCATAGAGACGATAGGTCAGATTGGAGCTCTGCTGAATCTCTGCGGCCAGGCACCCGGCGCCGAGGGCATGCACGGTTCCGGATTCAATAAAAAACACATCGTCCTTGCGGACGGGGACATGATTCAGCAGTTTCCCTATGGTCCCATCCCCAACCGCCTTTTTCACCAATTCCTGATCCACGTCCTGCTGAAAGCCATAGATGAGTTCCGAATCTTTCCCGGCTCCCAGGATATACCACATTTCGGTCTTGCCCCATTGGCCTTCGTATTTCCCGGCGTACTCATCATCGGGGTGCACCTGTACGGACAGGTCCCTTTTCGCGTCGATCAGCTTGATCAGGATGGGAAGCTCCGGCCTTCCTTCCGTCGTCTGCAGCGGGTGACTTCCCAGCCATTCCGGATGGTCCGCCAGTGCTTCTGTCAGCAGGCGGTCTGTACCGACGCACACGGAGCCGCCGTCCGGATGGGTGGAACACAGCCAGGCCTCGGCAAAGGGTTCGATCGGGATGCCGAGGTTAAATTCATCATTCAGCCGACTCCCGCCCCACAGATAGTCCTTGGCAACGGGCTTCAGCAGAAATGGTCTTCTTCCGTTCATGTCTTCCGCCGCTTTTCCTTTCTCCCGAGCTTCGGCTTGTCCTTACATGGGCATCTCGTATTTCTTCTTGTCGGCTGCGTTGATCTCCGTGCCGAGCTGGACTTCGATCAGCTGCAGGCCCGCCTCGCCGGCGATGACCGTATGCTTACAGCCTGCCGCCATGGTGACTACATCGCCGGGTTTTACCGGCTGCACCATGCCGTCCACAAGGGTGGTGCCGGTCCCGGCAATGACCGTCCAGACCTCATCCCGCTTTTCATGGCTGTGGTAATTCATTCTATGGCCGGGATTCAGCGTCACCTTGATGGTCATACTGCCCTCTTCCACATCCATCACGCGATAGGAGCCCCAGCTTTTTTCCGCAAACATGATCTGCTGGTCAATGGCGTCCACATAGGGCTTGATATAGGAACTCTGCTCCTTATCGGAAACCAGGATCCCCTCGGGGCTGGCGGCGACCACCAGGTCTTTTCCGCCCATCACAAGGATCGGAACGTCGAGCTCATTGATCACATGCACGTTCGTGCACGTTTTGTTCCGGCGGACATCCCCGATGGTATACTCTTCCATGGCCTCGGTCAGTGTGTTCCAGGTACCCAGATCCTTCCAGGTGCCGCTGTAACGGAGGACCTCGATGCTTGTCTCCTGCTCGACGACCGCATAATCGAAGCTGATCTTTTTCAGTTCGGCATAACCGCCGAATAAAGTCTCGTAATCATCCGTGCCCAGCAGCTCCCGCGCCTTCCCCAGAACATAGGAAAGCTTAAAGGCGAAAACGCCGCCGTTCCAGAGGGCGCCCTCCGCAATGTATTCTTTCGCCTTCTCCGCCGTGGGCTTCTCTGTGAATCCCCATGCGCCGGCTCCCTCTTCCTTTTGCTTCGGCCGGATGTAACCGTATTTTTCCGAGGGATAGGTGGGTTCGATCCCCATAAGAACAAGATCTTTGCTGCCGTTCTGAGCCGTCTCGCACATGGCTTTCAGGGTCCGGAAATAATCGTCTTCCACATAGGGATCCACCGGGCAAACCACAACCGCCTCATCCGCCGGCACGCCCTTCACATCGTGGAGGTAGGCGGTGGCCAGGGCGATCGCGGCGAAGGTATCCCTCCTGCAGGGTTCCACCGATATTCCCACATCCGTTCCCAGCTGATTGTGGATCGCGGACACCTGAGACTTGCTGGTGGCAATGGTGACGACCGCATCCGGGTCCATGGTTTTGATCTGCCGAAAAATGCGCTGTACCATGGACTCGTAGTCCCCGGAATCCTCCGGCCCCATAGGGACCGATTGTCCGGCTTTTTTGAATATCTTGATAAACTGTTTTGACCTTATGTCGTTGCTGAGCGGCCACAGACGTTTCCCGGAACCGCCGGAGAGTAAAATGATGTTCATCTTTCCTTTACCTTTCCGCCCGCATGGGATTTGTCAGGAAATCCTGGTAGGCCAGACGAATGCCGTCTTCCAGCTCGGTCTTGTAGGTCCAGCCCAAAGCCGTCGCTTTGCTGACATCCAGCAGCTTCCTGGGCGTGCCGTTGGGCTTGGTGGTATCCCACTCGATGCGGCCGGTGTACCCGATCACCTTGGCCACCAGTTCGGTCAGCTCTTTGATGGTCAGTTCCTTACCGGTTCCCGCGTTCACGGTTTCATTGCCGCTGTAGTGGTTCATCAGAAATACGCACAGATCGGCCAGATCGTCCACATAAAGAAACTCCCGCAGGGGCGTCCCGTCTCCCCAGCAGGTCACGCTTTCCGCTCCGGATTCTTTCGCTTCATGAAAGCGGCGGATAAGCGCGGGAAGAACATGGCTGTGGGTGGGGTGATAGTTATCGTTGGGGCCGTATAGGTTCGTGGGCATTACGGAAATATAGTCCGTGCCGTACTGTCGATTCAGGAACTCACAGTACTTCAGCCCGCTGATTTTTGCCAGGGCGTACGCCTCGTTTGTTTTTTCCAGCTCGCCCGTCAGCAGGCAGCTCTCCGGCATGGGCTGCGGCGCCATGCGCGGGTAAATGCAGGAGGAGCCCAGGAACAGCAGCTTTTTGCAGCCGTTTTTCCACGCCGCGTGGATGACGTTCATCTCCAGCATCATGTTGTCGTACATGAAATCCGCCAGCGCCGATTCGTTGGCTGCGATGCCCCCCACCTTGGCTGCGGCGAGGAACACATACTCCGGCTTCTCCTCGGCGAAAAACGCCTCCACGGCATCCTGTCGCATGAGATCCAGTTCCTGATGCGTTCTGGTGACGATATTCGTATAGCCCCGGCGTACAAGTTCTCTCTGGATGGCAGAGCCGACCATGCCCCGGTGTCCTGCCACATAGATCTTTCCGTTTTTTTCCATCATGTTTTTATTCCTCAACGGCTTTCATAGCTTTTTCCCTTTTCGCGAGTGCTCGGTCGTGCTCGGCCATGATCCGGATCAGTTCCTCATAGGAGGTCTTCTGCGGATCCCATCCCAGAACCGTTTTCGCCTTGGTCGGGTCGCCCCAGAGATTGTCCACATCCGTGGGGCGGAACCAGGCGGGATTGACGCAGACGAGCATTTTGCCCGTATCCGCATCATACCCCTTTTCATTCAGCCCTGCGCCCTCCCAGCGGAGCGTGATGCCGTTGGCGGCGAAGGCCTTTTCCGTAAAATCTCTGACCGTATGCTGCTCGCCGGTGGCGATGACAAAATCCTCCGGCTTTTCCTGCTGCATTATCAGCCACATGCATTCCACATAATCTTTGGCATAGCCCCAGTCCCGGAGAGAATCCATATTCCCCAGCTCCAGGTGATCCTGCAGACCTTCGGCGATCCGTCCGGCGGCCATGGTGATTTTCCTCGTAACGAAGTTCTCTCCCCGTCTCTCGGATTCATGGTTGAAGAGGATCCCGTTCACGGCAAACATACCGTAGGCCTCCCGATACTCCTTTACGATCCAGAAGCCGTATTGCTTGGCCACCGCGTAAGGCGAATAGGGATGAAAGGGCGTGGTTTCGCGCTGGGGAACTTCTTCCACCTTGCCAAAGAGTTCACTGGTGGATGCCTGGTAAACTCTCGTTTTCTCCGACAGTCCAAGAATGCGTACCGCTTCCAGGATGCGCAAAACACCCAAGGCGTCCACATCTCCGCTGTATTCCGGCACGTCAAAGCTCACCTGCACGTGACTCTGTGCGGCGAGATTATAGATCTCATCCGGCTTCGTCAGGGCGATGATGCGAATCAGGGAACTGGAATCCGTCAGATCACCATCATGCAGGGTGATCTTTCCCATCAGATGCTGTATCCGCCCCATATTGGTGATGGATGAGCGCCGGTGGATTCCGTGCACCTCATACCCTTTTTCCAGCAGAAATTCGGCCAGGTAGGATCCGTCCTGGCCGGTGATCCCGGTGATCAAAGCGACTTTCTTTTCCATGCGATCTCCCTCCGGTTTCATGATTGCGCATTCATTATAACAGGAAAACAGACCGCAGAAAACACACGATCTTGCGGTCTGTTAGCACAATATTGACTTTTACCACTGGCTTCGATAGCTGCTGGGAGAAATGCCTTCGATCTTCCGAAAAACCCGGCTGAAATAGTTCGGAGAACCGAGCCCGCATTCCTGTCCGATCTCCTCCAGGCTTTTATCCGTGAAGCGAAGAAGCTGCTTTGCGTGTGTGATGCGAAGTGTTTGAAGATAGGCCGTTATTGTCCGTCCGAACTGCTCACGGAAAACCCGGTCAAGATAGTATTTGTTGATATAAAACCTTGCCGCCAGATCATCCAGGGCGATACGTTCCGTATAGTGCCGATCCAGATACTCTTTCACATCCGTCACGCTTGTCTTTTTGGAGGCGGCGCGGCCTTCTTCCGGGTGCCAGGACTCCTCCATCAGCAGGGTCAAAAGACTGTTGAGTTCTTCATTGATGCGCATATCACGTATGAAATCGGTTCCGGATGCGATCGCATAAAGTGAATCCAGAAGCACCGTGAAGATCTCGGCAGACGCGGGCGTAAAAACGGGCTTGCCGCCTCTTTCCATGTATTTTTGATATATAAGGCTCATGCCCGGGCCGTAAAAATGGCACCAGGACAGGGACCAAAGGTCTTCGGATGTGGTATGGGAATAGGGCTTCTGGCAATCGAAAAAGGCGCAGTCGCCGGTCCTCAGGGCGTATTCTTTTCCGTTATAGTCAAGCTTTCCGCTGCCGGAGAGTACCGTGAAAAACAAATAGGAAGTAAGATTGGATCTCCTGGACGTATGAGGTGCCAGCGCCCTGAGTTTGCCGATCTCCTGTAGGTGAAGGAGCGTTGCTTTTGCGAAAGCCGATGGTGTATAGAGCACGCGATCGGAGGATACGATCGATCTCGTCGTAAAAAAATCCTTTTGCTCCACCGACAAGTTCACCTCCCTTTTTCCATAATCGATTCTCCGTATCCGGCTGCAATATCAGAAGGAAAAACGTCCCGCTTCCAAAGAAACGGGACGTTTGGGCGTCATTCTACCCCCAGCACCTTGTAATCCTGGGCCTCGACCGCCGCCCGCAGCGTCTGATCGTCCACAGGAGCGCTCAGGTTCACAACGGCTGTCCCCGCGCTGTGATCCGCCACCGCGCTCTCCACGCCGGGGATCGCCTCCAGCGCCTTTTTCACTCTGGCCTCGCAGTGCTGGCACATCATGCCCTCCACCTTCAGGGTCTTTGTCATGGTTATTTCCTCCTTTTTCGTTTCCCCGGCGACGATCTCCAGGAGCGCCGACGCGGGAACAGTTTTTTCTTTCCTGTCATGTTTGGGATCATGGGGATCCACCAGATTCAGCCGCAGCGCGTTCATGCACACGAAAAAGCTGGAGAGCGCCATGGCCGCCGCGCCGTACATGGGCTTCATGGCAACACCGTACAGCCCCATGGCCAGAGGGATGCAGATGGCATTGTAAAAGAAAGCCCAGAACAGGTTTTGATGGATGTTCCGGATCGTGGCCCGGCTGAGCCGGATGGCCGCCGTCACGTCGGTCAGACGGCTTTTCATCACCACGATATCCGCCGAGTCGATGGCCACATCTGTTCCGGCCCCGATGGCGATGCCGCTGTCGGCAAGGGTGAGTGCGGGCGCGTCGTTGATGCCGTCGCCCACCATGGCGACTTTTCCCAGGGTTTTCAGCCGGCGGATCACCTCCGCCTTGCCCTCCGGAAGGACGCCGGCAATGACCTGGTCCACGCCCGCCTGGCGGCTGATGGACTGAGCGGTACGGGCGTTGTCCCCGGTGAGCATAACCGTCCGGATGCCCATACCCTGCAGCTCCCGGATCGCCTGGGCAGAATCGGCCTTGATGGGGTCTGCTACCGCGATAATTCCAACCAATGCCTTCCCCCGGGAAAAGAGCAGAGGCGTTTTTCCCTCTTCCGCCAGGGCGTTGGCCCGGGCCTCCACATCTCCCCGGACCAGTCCCCTGGAGCGCAAAAACGACAGACTGCCGCCCAGCAGCTCCTCCCCGTCCAGTACGGCCCGCAGGCCATGCCCGGGCAGGGCTTCAAAATCACGGATCTCCGCCAGGGGCAGTCCCTCGGCGGCAGCCGTCACGGCTTTGGCCAGGGGATGCTCGCTGCCCCTCTCCAGCGAGGCGGCAATGGAGAGCAGATCGTTTCTCTCCCGACCCAGAGGGACCACATCCGTTACCACCGGCTGGCCCTCCGTGACAGTGCCGGTTTTATCCAGAGCAATGATCCGGGTCCTGCCGGCGCCCTCCAGCGCCGCGGCGGTCTTGTACAGCACGCCATTCCGGGCGCCCACGCCGCTGCCCACCATGATGGCCACCGGTGTGGCAAGTCCCAAGGCGCAGGGGCAGCTGATCACCAGCACGGATATTCCCCGGGCCACGGCAAAGGAGAAGGGACGGCCGGCGATCAGCCAGCCCAGCATGGTCAGGAGCGCCAGTCCGATCACCGTGGGCACGAAAACGCCGGACACCTTGTCGGCAATGCGGGCCAGGGGCGCCTTGGTGGCGGCTGCGTCGGAGACGGTGCGGATGATCTGGGCCAGGGTGGTATCCTCCCCCACCCGGGTGGCTCTGCACTCGATATAGCCCTGCTGGTTCATGGTCCCGGCGGACACCGGGTCGCCCTCCGCTTTGTCCGCGGGGATGCTCTCCCCGGTCAGAGCGGACTCGTTGACCGCCGTGATCCCTTTTTGAATGATCCCGTCCACCGGGATCTGTTCTCCGGGACGGACCACAAACACGTCCCCGGTGCGCACGTCCTCGATGCCGACCTCCGTCTCTGCTCCGTCCCGCAGCAGGACGGCGGTCTTGGGGGCCAGGCGCATCAGGTCCTTCAGGGCATCTGTGGTGCGGCCCTTGGACATGGCTTCCAGCATTTTACCGATGGTGATCAGCGTGGGGATCATGGCCGCGGACTCAAAGTACAGGTTCATGCCGTAGCGCATGACGGTCTCATGCTGCCCCTCACCCTGGGCCAGGATCATCAAAAACAGCTCTGCGAGAGAATACACGAAAGAGGCGCCGGACCCCAGGGCTACCAGCGTGTCCATGTTGGGTGCGCCGTGAACGAGAGAACCGAAGCCGGAGGTGAAGAACTTCCCGTTGATGATCATCACCAGTACGGCAAGTAAAAGCTCGAAAAGGCCCAGGAACACATGGTTATGAAACGCCGCGGGCGCCGGCCAGCCCCACATGCCGTGTCCCATGGAAAAGTACATCAAAACCAACAGGATAGGCACGGAGAACAGCAGCCGCCGTTTGAGCTTTGGGGTCTCATGATCCTTCAGCGCATCGCTGTCGGCCCAGGAGGGGGATCCCCCCGCCCCGGCATTTTGCTTTGCTCCCTTGAGCGCAGCGCCGTAGCCGGCCGCCTCCACGGCGCGGATAATCGCCGCGGGATCCGCCGTCCCCTCCACACCCAGGGAGTTGGTCAGCAGACTTACGGAGCAGGCCGTGACGCCGGGAACGCCGGACACCGCTTTTTCCACCCGGCTGGAGCATGCGGCGCAGCTCATGCCGGTCACTTGATATTGTTCCAATGTTTTCTCCTTTGCGGGGTACATGTCAATATATTCCGATACCCGACTGTTAAATTTGACAGCACAGCCGGGTACCAAATGAAATATCTTTTACCGATCTCCGCGATACTTCTGGGCATGACGGCGAATCGCGTCAAAGCTCTCCACGCTCAAATCGTGTTCAATCTTGCAGGCATCCTCCCGGGCGGTATCCGGACTGACGCCCAGGCCGATCAGAAGCTCGGTAAGGAGCTTATGCCGTTCGTACATCCGTTCGGCGATCTCCAGGCCCGGCTCCATCAGCAGGATCATTCCGGCGCTGTCCTGAGAGATATATCCGTTCTCCCTCAAGCGCTTGGTGGCATAGCTGACGCTGGGCTTGGTCACACCCAGCTTTTCCGCCACGTCGATAGAGCGTATATAGCCCCGCTCCTCCTTGAGCATGAGCATCGCTTCCAGATAATCCTCCGCAGACTTGTAAATCGTCATAATCATCACCCATCGGTAAGCTTATCACGGACCGCAAAAAAAAGCAAGGGACAAGCATGTTAGATGTTGACAACTAAAATTAGATATGTTAAACTTCCAAGCGGTTAGGGGTTCCTAACCGCTTTTGCAGCCCAGTGGTTAAAGTTATTTAACTTATAGAGAGGAGGGCCGGGAATGATGCCTCTGATACTGGCTGAGACAGGCGAGGAAAACATTATCCGTCGGGTGGGAGGAAGCCCCGAGATGAAAAAGCACCTGGAAGATCTGGGCTTTGTTGCAGGCGGCGACGTCACGGTGATGAACGCCATCGGAGGGAATCTGATCGTCAAGATCAAGGGAACCCGGGTTGCTATCAGCCGGGAAATGGCCGCCAAGATCATGGTTTGATCAAAAAATGCAGATAAAGGAGAGATGAGGATGAAAACACTCAGAGACACGATGGTCGGCGAGACCGTCAAGGTCGTGAAGCTTCACGGTGAGGGCGCGGTCAAACGCCGCATCATGGACATGGGCATCACAAAAGGCGTGGAGGTCTATGTCCGCAAACTCGCCCCCCTGGGCGACCCGATCGAGATCAACGTGAGAAATTACGAGCTGTCGATCCGCAAGGCCGACGCGGAAATGATCGAGGTGGAATAAGATGGAGAACAAAAAACTGCGCATCGCTTTGGCGGGCAACCCGAACAGCGGTAAAACCACCCTGTTCAACAAACTGACCGGCTCCAACCAGTTCGTGGGAAACTGGCCCGGCGTCACCGTGGAGAAGAAGGAAGGCCGTCTGATCGTGGATAAGGAGGTCATTCTGACCGACCTGCCCGGCATCTATTCCCTCTCCCCCTATACGCTGGAGGAGGTCGTGGCCCGGAATTACCTGATCGAGGAAAAGCCGGACGCCATTTTGAACATCGTGGACGCCACGAACCTGGAGCGCAACCTGTATCTGACAACCCAGCTCACCGAACTGGGCATCCCCGTGGTCATCGCGCTGAACATGATGGACCTGGTCAAAAAGTCCGGGGACAGCATCCATGTGAAGGAACTGAGCCGTCAGCTGGGCTGTCGGATCGTGGAGATTTCCGCCCTGAAGGGTGACGGTGTCAAGGAGGCGGCCACTGCCGCCATTGAAGCCGCGAAAAACGGCAAGACCATTCCCCAGCACAGCTTTTCCGGCCCGGTGGAGCACGCGCTGGCCCACATCGAGGAAGTCACCGTACATAACCTGCCCGAGGAGCGGCAGCGCTGGTACGCCATCAAGCTCTTCGAGCGGGACGAGAAGGTGCTGGAAGGCCTGCAAATTACCGACGAGGTAAAGGCCCACATTGAAAACGATATTGCCGCCGCCGAAAAAGAACTGGACGACGACGCCGAGAGCATCATCACCAACGAGCGTTATATTTACATCGGCCAGATGCTGAAAGGCATCTACAAGAAGAAAGGCACGGGTCAGCTCACCGTTTCAGACAAGATCGACAAGATCGTAACCAACCGCATCCTTGCCCTGCCGATCTTTGTTGTCGTCATGTTCCTGGTCTACGCCCTGTCCATGGGCACCTCCATTGCCGACGGCGGCGTCTCTATCGGCACCTTCCTGACCGACTGGACCAACGATGTGCTGGGCGGCGCCTGGCTGACCGACGGCTCCCGCGCCATTCTGGAAGGCTGGGGCGTTGCGCCCTGGCTGGTGGGTCTCATCTCCGACGGTATCTTCGCCGGCGTGGGCGCAGTGCTGGGCTTTGTGCCCCAGATGCTGGTCCTGTTCCTGATGCTCTGCCTGCTGGAGGACTGCGGCTACATGGCCCGTATCGCCTTCATCATGGACCGGATCTTCCGGCGCTTCGGTCTCTCCGGCAAGAGCTTTATCCCCATGCTGGTGGCCACCGGCTGCGGCATCCCCGGCGTTATGGCCTCCCGTACCATTGAAAACGAGCGCGATCGCCGTATGACGGTCACGACTACCACCTTTATGCCCTGCGGCGCCAAGATGCCCATCATCGGCCTGATCGCGGGCGCGCTCTTCGGCGGCAGCACCTGGGTCGCCACCTCCGCTTACTTCATCGGCGTGGCCGCCATCGTGATCTCCGGCATCATGCTGAAGAAGACCAAAATGTTCGCCGGCGATCCCGCCCCCTTTGTTATGGAGCTGCCCGCCTACCACCTGCCCGCCTGGGGCAATGTACTGCGGGGCACCTGGGAGCGGGGCTGGAGCTTCATCAAGCGCGCCGGCACCGTCATCGTTATTTCCTCCATCATCATTTGGTTCCTGACCAGCTTCGGCACCGTCAACGGCCGCTTCGGCATGGTGGATGATCTTTACGAGGATGAAGAGGTCGTCACCGACGAGTACATCGCCGTGGTGGCCGACCGCATGGGCGTTCCCGAGGACGAGGTGGAGCCCATGGACGACTCCATCCTGGCCCGGGTGGCGCAGCCCGTCTCCATCGTCTTCAAGCCCCTGGGCTTCGGCGACTGGAAGCCCACCGCCGCCACGGTCACCGGTCTGGTGGCCAAGGAGGAAGTGGTTGCCAACTTCGGCATCATGTACGCCTATGACGATCAGGATGGCGAGGAAGAGCTGGAGGAGAATGGCGATCAGATCTGGGACCGTGTCTCCGAAGACTTTGACTCCTTCTCCGGCGGTCACGGCAAGCTGGCGGCCTACGCCTTCATGATTTTCAACCTGTTGTGCGCCCCCTGCTTTGCGGCCATGGGCGCCATCAAGCGGGAGATGAACAGCGGCAAGTGGACCATGTTCGCCATCGGCTATCAGTGCTGCTTTGCCTGGGTCATCGCTTTCATCGTTTGGCAGGTCGGACGTCTGTTTGCCGGCGGCGTGAATGTGATCGGCCTCCTGCTGGCGCTGGTCCTGCTGGCCTTGATTGTCTGGCAGCTCCTCAAGCCCTACAAGGAAGCCCAAAAGCTGTCTGTGCACTGATCCCAGTTTCTCGGAAAGGAGCTGATCCTATGATTACCTGGCTTGCAGCCAATCTCATCAACATCGTTCTTATTACCGTCATCGCGCTGATCACAGGTCTTGCGATTCGCAGTCTGATTGGCAGCAAAAAGGCAGGCAAAAGCAGCTGCGGCTGCAGCTGCTCCGGATGCGCCGGCTGTACCGGATGCAGCGCCTGCGCCGCACAGGCCAAGCTCAGCCGGCGATCCGAAACATAGAAAACGCAAACAAAACCACCGGTTGAACCGGTGGTTTTGTTTGCCTCCCTTCCCGTTTCCCGAAAGATTTATTGGATACTTTATCTAACTGGATATTGAAAATCGCGGGTAAAATTGTTATAATTTAAATTGGAATGATAGAGATTTGATGCCTTGCCGCACGGTTTTGAAATACGGTTAGGAGCGATCCATATGAAGAAATGCGTAAAGAAAGCAGCCGGTCTGTTTCTGAGCGTCTTCCTCGTGCTTGGGCTGGGCAATCGTGTCCACGCGGCGGAGGAGGAAGAGTCCCTGCCCGCTCCCGCGCCCACGGAAGCGGTGGAGCCCGCTCCGGAAGCGCCGGAAGCGGAGGATGCCGGGCAAGTCGAGCTCTTCGACGAGGAGATCCCGGACCAGGATGAGTCCTCCGCCGAGATCACCATCGGCGATAAAGACGTGAGCGAACAGGACGGCTGGTCCTACGATGAGAGCTCCGGTCAGGTGGGTCTTGTAAACTTTGATCATCCGGATACAAGCATCGTCTCCTCCGGGGCAGGCGGTCTGTCCATCGCCGCTTCGGGTTACAACCGGCTCCTGTCGATCATCAGCGACGGAGATGTCAACGTCACCGGTACCGGTCTGCTGCTGCTGGACGATGTGTTTCTCGGAGAGAACAGCGGGTTTTATCTGCACACTCCCCTTGACATATATCAGGACGGGACAGGCAGCGTGGCCGTGTTCCTCAAATCTGGCATAAACCAGTATACACTGGTAAACGGCAGCGTCCCCGGTCTCCTGGATGAACAGTATACCATCACAGGCGTGGATCTTGTGGTGCCTGATGGCTCCACCCTTTTCCTCAACAGCGGCGGCACGGTTTATAATAAAGAAACCGGGGAGATCGTCTTCCGTTATACCGGCGACGAAGGTGAAGCTCTGGTAGAAGAGTACGGCATCACCGCCTCGCCCATAGAAGAAGAGTGCAGTCACGGCATAGACGAGACCTACGGCTCCCTGACGATCGGGGCCAACGCGTCCCTGACCGTGGAAATCGGCGGCACGATCCTCATGGAATCCACACAGGGGATCAGATCCTGGTCCGACATCGCCGCTCCGGCCGTATTGGCAGACGGCGGCCCCCTTGTTGTGGACGGTACGATCACCGGCGACGGCAGGATCGTGGTCGGTGAGGACTCCTCTCTTTCAGGCAGCGGAAGCGCCTCTGCCATGAGCGTTGATGTGGGCTCGCCCGCGGCTCTGGCTGACTGTGACATCCAGCTCAGTTCCCCCGAGATACGCATCCACGGCGTTGGTTCGATCCCCGCGCTCAACATCGATAAAAGCATCGTCTTCCTGCACAACAACGACGGCCAGGTGACGATCAACCGCCTGGTCAACGCCGGGGAGAGTCAGATCATCAATCAAAATGAGCTGGTTCTGGAATCGATCAACAACTCCGGGACAATCACTCTTTTTTCCGACAGCGAATACCCCAGCGCCGGCAACATCTTCGACCTGGCCGGCGCCGTATCCGGCGGAACGCTCCAACTCACCGGCGGCGTGTACCATTTCATAGATCAGTTCGCCCTGCAGGACAGCGCCGAGCTCTCCTGTGATCATGTGATCGTCTATGATTATGTCGGTTCCTCTGCCTCCGTCGGTGCTCCTTTGATCATCTCTCCCGGTCAGACTCCCGCTCCGTCTCCTGTTCCGTCTCCCACCGGCGAAGGCGAAGCGTATTCCGTTCCTCTGGTCATCGTGGAATCAGATTATGAGACAGCTTATGCCAGAGGTACGGTGATCCACAACGCCGTAGATTCGGCCGTCTATTTCATCAAAAACGACGACGGGGACTACGTACTCGATCTGAAGCTGGCCTCCAGTTATCTGGGCGGCGAGAATCTCCTGGCGAAGCTGCTGGGCAGTGAGTCCGTATCCAACATCGTTATAGAACTCCACAGCCTGGATGAAAACGGCGAACTCAGTTTTCAAACAATATCCTATGAGAGTGATTCTCTGAATATAAACACGGATCTCCCAATCTTTACACTTGGAAACGTTTTTCTCGTCCGGATCACAGCGGCGCCTGATTTCCCGATCCTTCCCGGCGCCTCCATCACTTCCACCAGCACCGCCTTCACCGGCAGCGGGATCCTGGGCGGCTCCGGCGCTGGCTCCCTCACCGGCGGCAGCGGATATATGCTCTTCCGACAATCCACAAGCTCGCACCAAAGTTCCGAAACCTCCGATCCGGATCCCGACGAACACGGCAGTCCTTCCCACTCCTCGCCCGCCGCTGCGGATCCCACATCCTCATGGCAGGTCGTCGTTCAGAACGCCGGGGAATACGACAGCGTCTTCGTCTATGACGGGGAACAGGAGATCCCCGAGCCCGGTTGTAAAATAACCGCTCGCATGCGCTTCACCCTCCCCAAGAGCTGGGACCCCCGGGCCGTCTTCGCCGTTTTCCGCAACGCCGACGGCACATTGACTGCCTTCAAGACCAGCTATTCCGCCTTGACCGGCACTGTCAGCTTCAACACCGATCTGACCGGCTTCTTTGCGCTGGTGTACTTCCCCTTTGAGGGGGAGCCGTTCTCCGAAGGTTTCTACGCGGCGCTGGAAGAACTGGATATTATCCGCGCCCTTCCCGTCCGCCGCTGAGACGGCTGGGCAGAGCATAATTAAGCCCCCGGGAAGCCGTTTGCTTCGCGGGGGCTTTTCTTTTATTCTCAATCAGAGGGCTGGTCCGGGTTCACGGCGTCGATTCGTTCCTTGGCCTCCCGGCCCCGGCGGAGGATCTCCTCCAGCGTGTCGGCGTCCTCGGCGGCGATGGCGTCTCGCAAAAGGGTCATATTGGCGATCAGATCGTCGATCTCCGGCAGCAGCGCCTCCTTGTTCCAGATGAACAGCTCCTTCCACACCTGCTCGTTCAGACAGGCGATGCGGGTCATATCCTTGTAACTGCCCCCGGCAAAGCCGCTGTAATTGGCGGACACGGGACTCTTTACATAGGAGTTGGACACAATGTGGGCCAGCTGGGATGTGTGGGCGATCATCCGGTCGTGGGTCTCTGCGCTGCACACCTTGATCCTGCCAAAGCCCAGTCCCCGGAAAAAGCGCCGCAGCTCGTCGATATCCCCGGGGTGAGTGGCCACGCTGGGCACCAGGATCATACTGGCCCCCTGGTAGAGCTCCGGGAAGGAGCGCTCATAGCCGGCCTTGGCCAGGCCCGCCATGGGATGGCCGCCGGTATAGCGGACACCATGGGCCAGAGCCAGGGCCCCCACCTCCTCCACCAGGCGGGTCTTGACACCCACCAGATCTACCACGCAGGAGCCGGGCTTCATCAGGGGGATCTTCTCCTTCAGGAAGTCCAGGGTAGCCTGGGGATAGAGGACGGGCATCAGCAAATCACAGTCGGCGAAGTCCGTATCCTGGGCAATGGCGTCGATGGCGCCGTCTTGGAGGGCCTGCTCGGCCACGGATCGGGTCCGGTTCCAGCCCAGCACCCGGCAATCGGTGTATTTTCTCACAGCTTTTGCCATGGAACCGCCCAGCAGGCCCAAGCCCGCCACGATCACCGTTTTGCTGATGCGCTGGATGGGCTTGATGAGGATGAACTCCGTCATGTTCCGGGGATCGTCCTCCAGATTCTCCGCCACCAGGTGCAGGCCGAAGGTTTCACCGGCGTTCTTCCGGCAGAGTACCGCCGTGTTCTCCGGCAGGCGGCCGTCCGCCAGATATCGGGCGGCAATGGCGGTGTCCTCTACCTCCCGAAGCGTCACGCCGGGAAAGCGCTTGCTGAGATTGCCCCGGCATTGGCTGAGAGCCTGGATATGGGAGGCGATGGTATCAAAGCTTCCGTCCGGGTTTTTGGTAAACAGGCAGTGATGCACCGGCAGCCACTGGGCATCCACGGTCCGATAGGAAAGGCTGTCCAGAGCGGCCTTTGTCTCCCCCACCGGTCCGGCCACCAGGTTCTGGGTGGCCATGACGCCGTAGTCCGCCGCGCCGCAGCTCAGGAGCTCCACCACGCCCATGGAGTGAATGGCAGGGATATACTCGGGGCTGATAAAGCCCTGGTTAGAGGCAAAGATGGCGCTGGCCGCCTCGGAGTTGCT
The DNA here is from genome assembly GCA_017540645.1 of Oscillospiraceae bacterium. Lineage (GTDB taxonomy): Bacteria > Bacillota > Clostridia > Oscillospirales > Oscillospiraceae > Apopatocola. The sequence continues at coordinate 64,607 of JAFYAQ010000012.1, read as the reverse complement.
GCCGGGTATCCCCTGATACGCGATCCTCATGCCGCACTCCTCAGGCGGCCTTGCCGCCGTCGTATTCCCCGATGCTCTTGGCGATCATCAGGTTGGCCGCCACGTCGCCCTCCACGTTGATGGTGGTGAAGGCCATATCCAGCAGCCGGTAGAAGCCGCTGATGGGCCCCATCAGGTCGATGGGAAGGCCCAGGATGGACAGGAAGGACGCGCCCAGCACCACGCCGCCGCCGGGGATGCCGGGGGCCGCCATGTTGATAAGAGTCGCCACGAACACCAGAAACACAATGGTGCCGAAGCTCAGGTTGATGCCGTAGAAGTCGGACACGAACACCGCCAGGCAGCAGAAGCTGCAGGCACCGCCGCACATGTTGATGGTGCAGCCCAGGGGCAGAGTGAACTTGCTCACACCCTCGGGGGCGCCCAGATCCTCCATGGACACATTGATGGTGGTGGGCAGCGTGGCGGCGGAGGAAGTGGTGGACAGGGTTACCAGGGCGATCTTGCCGCAGGCCTTCAGGAACTTGCCCGCGGGCACCTTGGTGTACAGGCAGGCGGGCAGCATCATGCAGACAAAGAACACCACCACGCAGCACAGCCAGCAGCAGAAGATGTACTTGGCCAGGGCGCCGAAGATCCCCGCGCCGTACTGAGCCACGGAGAAGGCCATCAGGCTCATGACGCCAAGCGGAGAGATCTCCATGAAGTATCCCAGCATTTTGAACATGGCTGCAGAAAGGCTGTTCATGAAGTCCAGCACCGGACGTCCGCTCTCCCCCACGGCCACGATGGCCACGGCAAACACGATGGTGAAGAGGATCACCGGAAGCGTGCTGCCCTTTGCGGCGGCGTCGATGATGTTGGTGGGAACGATGGTGGTCAAAAAGCTGCTGATGGTGGGATTGGTGATATTGCCCTCATATACGGGCGCATTCTCAAACACCGTGCCGAAGCCGGGGCGGATGGCATAGGCGATGGCCAGGGACACCGCCGCGCTGACCACAAACATGATCACGTACAGCACTACCGTACGAAAACCGATTTTCCGCAGCAGTACGCCGTCCCGGATGTTGGCGATGCCGCAGAACACCGCGCATACCACTATGGGAATGATCATCATTTTGATCAGATTCAGGTAGATATCGCCTACTACCTTGGTGGCGATGCTGAAGCCCGGAGCGGCAAAGCCCAGAATCACACCCAGAACAAAGCCGATGGCTACCCGCAAAAAGAGATTCTTCTTGTCAAACAGTGCTTTCATTTTCTTTCTCCTTCCTTTCTCCCCGTGGGAAGAGCTACGGAGGTACTTTAGCTCTTTTAATGGTTAAAATCAAGGGATATTTTCAAAATCCGGTAATTTTTGTGGTTTTATAAAAAAGCAAAAAAAGACCGGAGCATTTTGCTCCGGTCGCAGATGCTGGGTTTTAACCCTCGATGGTGATGGTTTTCTTTTCGGGGATGCGAGGCTTGGCCTCCAGCTTGGGCACCTGCAGGGACAGAACACCGTTTTCCAGCTTGGCCTTGATGTCCTCCTCGGTAATATCCTCGCCCACATAGAAGCTGCGGCTCATACTGCCGGCATAGCGTTCCTGACGGAGGATCTTGCCGGTCTTCTCGTCCTTTTGCTCCTTGTTCAGGCCCTTCTGCGCCTGAATGGTCAGATATCCGTTTTCCAGAGAGAGATTCAGATCTTCTTTGGCAAAGCCGGGCAGATCGATGTCCACCTCATAGCAGTCCTCGTGCTCCCGCACATCGGTCTTCATCAGGTTTTGAGCGTGATAGCCGTAAAGCGGATGATGTCCGCCGAAGAAATCCCGGTCCCAATCGTCCATAATACGGTTCATCAGGTTCTCGCCAACAAATCCAGGCATGTACAACATAATCATCAAACCTCCTAAATCTATTCGCTCCGAAGGTTTGTCTCCGGGCTGGTTTACTTATTTGCTCTGAGGAAAACTGTCTGTAGCTTTCCCTCCGTGCAATTATGTTATACACCCATTTTTAGCACTCGTCAATAGCGAGTGCTAATTCTATTGTAAATAATTTGTGAATTTATTTATATATTTATTTTTACAATTTATTCGCCAAGTCGAACGTAAGTTCCCGGAACCTGGCCGATGACCACGGTTTCCGCCACCAGCACCTGATTTTCCACGTGGGCCGTCCGGGTCTCCCACGGCAGGAGTACGCTGGCATTGGCTTCCACCACCAGCAGGAGCTGGTGTTTGGTCTGGTTGATGCCCGCGTCCGTCAGCACGTTTTCATAGCCCACATGGGAGGAGGTGAGCATGGTGATGCGCATGGGTACGCGAAAGCCCTTTCCCAGGAACAGACCTACCCCCAGCAGGTCGCCCAGAGGGATGCGTACCGTCAGTTCCCCTTCGTTGCAGGCGTCGATGATGGCGTGGAGCAGCTCGGAACAGAGAATGTTCACCTGGGCCGTGTCGGTCATAATGGCGGTCACGGCGCCGGATGCGTCCTTTTCCAGGTGGACATACTCCCGGGGCGTCTGTCCCCATTCCTCCATTTTCTTTTCGACCACCGCATTGACCCGGCGGGCGATCACATCGGAGGCGCAGTTTTCCGCCATGGCGCCGGTCAACGCGCGGAAATAACGGCTGGCCGGAATCAGAAACAGGATAATAGATAATAGCAGCGCCAAAAGGGCGGGGATCAGACTGACCCCCGCCCTTCGGAAAAACGGTTTTCTGCCGGGCATAAGGCTTCACCACCTTATGCCAGTATATGTTTCAAGAGAGCATCTCTTGCAGGGCCCGAAGCACTCCAAGCTTTCCGGATTCATAGGTCAGGCCGCCCTGGAGATAGCCCAGATAGGGCTCTCTCACCGGGCCGTCGCAGCTCAGTTCCAAAGAGGCGCCCTGGATAAAGGTACCGGCAGCCATGACTACCTGGCTCTCATAGCCGGGCATGGGAGCGGGGACAGGAGCTGCAAAGCTGTCCACCGGGGATCCCTTCTGGATGCCCTGGCAAAACTTCACCAGCGCCTCCGCCGAGCGGAGCTCAATGGTCTCGATGATGTCCGAGCGCTTTTCCGACCAGGAGGGAGAGCAGCGGTAGCCCAGGGACTCCAGCATGGCGGCGGCAAAAGCCATGGTCTTCAATGCCTGACAGACTGTATGGGGTGCGAAGAAAAAGCCCTGGAACAGCAGACGGTTGACCCCCAGGGTGGCCCCGCACTCGCCGCCGATCCCGGGCACGGACAAACGCTCGGCGGCATAGTCCACCAGATCCGCCCGTCCGGCTACATAGCCGCCCCCGGGAGCGATGCCGCCGCCGGGATTCTTGATCAGGGAACCGGCCATCAGATCTGCGCCCACATGGCAGGGCTCCAGAACGTCGGTAAACTCCCCGTAGCAGTTGTCCACCATAACGGCGGTATCGGGGTTCGCGCTCTTGGTCACCTTCAAGATCTCCCCGATCTCCTGGACGGACAGCGCCCGGCGGGCATCGTAGCCCCGGCTGCGCTGGATATAGACCAGGGCGGGCCGCAAAGCCGACACACTCTCCCGAATGGCGTCATAGTCCGGACCCCCGTCCAAGGCAAGCGCAATCTCCCGATACACAACGCCGTAAGAGGCCAGCGTTCCCCGCCCCGCTCCGAACAGGGCGGTCTGCAGGGTGTCGTAAGGCGTTCCGGTGACGGAAAGCATGGTGTCCCCGGGCTGCAGCGCACCGTAGAGGGCACAGGCCAGGGCGTGGGTACCGTTGACAAACTGGGTCCGGACCAGAGCCTTCTCCGCTCCAAAGACCCGGGCATAGACTTTCTCCATGGTCTCCCGCCCCAGATCGTCATAGCCGTAGCCGGTGGTGCCGGCAAAGCAGGCGTCCGAGACCCGGTATTCCCGGAATGCGTCCAGTACCCGGCGGGTATTGGACTCCGCCGTACGCTCAAAGCCGCGAAAAATCCCTTGCAGACGCTCCTCATTGCTCTCTGCGAGGGCGATCAGCTTTTCAAACTCCATGGGCCAGGTCCTCCAGCACCAGACGGCAGAGTTTCGGCATCAGCCGGATATCACTGAGCTTTCCCACGCTGGCGGGAGAATGGATATTCCGCAGCGGCGCCGAAATAGTGACCACCCGGGCTCCCGTTCCCCGGCGCTGGATGGAGGAGGCGTCCGTACCGCCGGCGATTTTCTCCTTCACCTGCCAGGGGATTTGGTTTTCTGTGGCGATCTCCGTCACACGCTGCCAGGATTCCCGATGGGCGATGGTGCCCCGGTCCATGAAGGGGATCACAACGCCGCGGCCCAGGAAGCAGACCTCCTGGCCTTTCTCCACGCCGCCTACGTCCGCAGCGGTGGTGCCTTCCAGAATAACGGCGAAGCCCGGCTTGATCCGCTCGGCGGCCACACCGGCCCCTCTGGCGCCCACTTCCTCCTGAGTTGAAAACACAAACCAGGTGTCCAGGGGCAGCTCCTGCCGGATCAGCTCCAGCATGGCGGCGCAGCCCACCCGATCGTCCAGAGCCTTGGCCTTGATAAAGCCGTTTCCGAATTCCGAGATGCTGCTTTCAAAAACGCCGCGCCATCCCAGGCGGACCAGCTTTTGGGCCTCCTCCTCGCTCTCGGCGCCGATGTCGATATACAGCTCCTCCAAAGCGGGGACCTTGTTTGTGCGCTCTTCCTCCTCGGTCAGGTGGATGGCTTTCAGTCCGATGACGCCGGGGAGCTTTTCCGGTCCGAGGAAGACCCGCTTACCGATCACCACCCGACGGTCCACACCGCCGACAAAGGCAAACCGGAGAAAGTTCTCCCGGTAGCCGGTGATGATCACGCCAACCTCGTCCATATGGGCGCAGACCATGACCGGCCGGGCAGGGGTAACCGCGCCTTTTTTGAACACATACAGATTGCCCATGGCATCCGTCTCCACCTGGTCGGCGTACGGCAGTGCCTGCTCCAGGATGGCATCCCGTACCTCGTCCTCCCAGCCGGACACGCCGGCCAGAGCGCAAAGCGTTTTTACTGTCTCTATCATCTTTACTCCCTCCCCAGGCCGCGCAGCCAGCAGCACACCAGATCCCGTACCGCCAGCGCGTCCCGCAGGTCAATGACCTCCACCGGGGTGTGCATGTATTTCAAGGGCAGAGAGACCGTTCCCACGGCCATGCCCTCCCGGCTGGTCTGCATCTCATCGGCGTCGGTGCCCGTGTCCCGGGGCAGGACCTCGATCTGGAAGGGGATGTCATGCTCCGCCGCCAGTTCCTGCAGCCGGTCGGAAACCGCCCGATCGCAGCCGGGTCCCACACCGATGGCGGGGCCGCCGTTCATCTTCAGTGTCTTGTGGCCGGGACTGTCGGGCGTAGCGCCAAAAGTCACATCCAGGGCCAGACCGAAGCTGGGATGGATGGCATAGGTCCCGGGCAGGGCGCCCCGGCCTCCCACCTCCTCCTGGACGGCAAAATGCACCGCCAGGTCCACGTCAAGGGTATCATCACGGATCTCGTCCAGCACTGAGAACAAAATGGCGACGCAGCTCCGGTCATCCAGGGACTTGGCGCAGAGCTGATGCTCCCCCAGGGCAAAGCAGGGCGTCCGGTAGCTCACCGGCGTGCCCAGCGGGACGGCGGCACGGGCCTCCTCTTCGGTCTCAAAACCCGCGTCGATAAACAGCTTTTCCATGGGCAGGGGTTTGTTTCGTTCCTCCTGGGTAAGCACATGGGGCGGCAGCACGTCCACCACGCCAAAGCGCGGTCCGTCCCTGGTCAGGATGTTCAGTTCCAAAGCCGGCAGCATCCGGGGATCCACCCCGCCGAGCTGCCCGAAGCGGAGAAACCGGCCCTCATAGCCGGTGACGATCAGGCCCACCTCATCTAGATGGGCGTCCAGCATCACCACCGGAGCGTTTTTCTTCCCGCAGCGTTTCCAGCCGGTGACGCTGCCCATCACATCGGTGGAAACCTCATCCACCAGAGGGCGGAGCAGTTCTGCGGCAAGGGAGGCCGCCGCGCCCTCAAAGCCGGAGGGCGCCGTCGCCTCGCAGAGGGCGGCAATCGTTTGTTGCAGATCCATTTCTTGTTACTCCAATTCCATGACAATGCGGCGGAAGGTATTCCCCCGCTCTTCAAAATTCTTAAAGTGGTCAAAAGAGGCGCAGGCCGGACTGAGCAGCACCATGTCCCCGTCCCGGGCCGCAGCGGAAGCCGCCAGCACACAGTCCTTAAAATCCTCGATCACATGGACCGGAAGCGCTTCCGGGTCATAATGGGAAGAGGCCTTCACCGCCGCGAGGATCTTGTCCGCCGTCCATCCGGTGAGAAACAGCTCCTTGACCCGCAGACAGATCTCGTCACCCAGGGAGTCAAAGGGGATGTGCTTGTCATAGCCCCCGGCGATCAGAATGGGCTTTTGCTCCAGAGCACGGAGGCCGGCGATGGTCCGAGTGGGACTGGAGGCGATGGAGTCGTTGCAGTAGGTAACGCCCCGCAGGACCCGCAGCTTTTCCAACCGATGGGCCACCCCCGGGAAGCTGCGGGCCACCTGCACGCAGATCTCGTCGGGCACGATCCCCTCTGTGGCAGAGAAGGCCGCCATATAGTTTTCAACATTATGTAAACCCGGAATCCGGATCTCCCCGGTCTCCATCAGCTTTTCCGCCTGTCCGTTACGGGCGCGGTAAATGACGCCGTCCCGGAGGAAACAGCCGTTTTCCACGCTCTCTTTCCTGCTGAACATCCGGACGCGGGACGCCGCTTCCCCGGCCATGGGGCGTGTAATGGAGTTGTCCGCATTCAGCACCAGCACATCTTCGGCGTTCTGGCGGCGGAAGATCTGCTTTTTCGCGTCCTGATAGTCCTGATAGCTGGGGTGGACATCCAGGTGGTTGGGGCTGACGTTGGTGATCACGGCGATATTCGGATGGCAGTCCATGCTGTGGAGCTGAAAAGAGCTGAGCTCCAGCACCGCCCAATCCTCGGGGCGCATCACCGGCACCCGATCCAGCAGCGGCGTGCCGATATTGCCGCCCAGGTGGACGGTATAGCCGGCGGCCTTCAGCAGCTCCGAGATCACGGTGGTGGTGGTCGTTTTGCCGTCCGAGCCGGTGACGGCGATGATCCGACAGGGGCAGAGGGCAAAAAACGCCTCCATCTCCGAGGTAAGGCGCGCGCCCCTCTCCCGGGCAGCCAGCAGTTCCGGCGTGAAGGGATGCAGCCCGGGGGTGCGGAAGATCACGTCCTCCCGCAGCTCGGAAAGATAGCTCTCGCCCCGGAACACCCGGCAGCCCCGGGCCTGAAGCGCGGCGGCGTCCTGCTCCCCCAGCTTTTTATCCCGCACGGTGACATTCGCCCCGGCGTCCAGCAAAAGGCGCAGTAAGGGACGGTTGCTGACCCCCAGGCCAACCACCGCCACTTGAACGCCCCGCAGAGACTGCATATATTCATCCAGTGTCATAGAGGACCTCCTAAAATTGTTGCCAAGACAGTATACTCTTATCGGATAAAGAATTCAACTGCGGCGGCGAATTTTGCCCATTTCTTCATTGACAAGCGAATTGCTGCCGAGTAGAATGTTCCCGCGAGCAAGTCGAGCAGCCGCGTCCAACTGGCGAAAGCCTGCGGATGAGGAAAGTCCGGGCTCCACAGGGCAAGGATAACGGGTAACACCCGCCGGGGGCGACCCCAGGACAAGTGCAACAGAGATATACCGCCTCAAGTCTGTCAAAACCGCTTCGCCGGTTTTGTGCAGACCCGAGGTAAGGGTGGAAAGGCGAGGTAAGAGCTCACCCGCCGTCCGGAGACGGAACGGCGCTGTAAACTCTATCCGGAGCAACGCCGCGGAGGGACACAAGGCCGGCCCGGCCGTCCCGGGGAGGCGGCTTGAGCGTATCGGCAACGGTACGTCGAGATAGATGGCTGCATAGACAGAACCCGGCTTACAGATTTGGTCGCAATATATAGCGCACCTTGGTTCGCATGAAAACCAAGGTGCGTTCTTTTTTCCGGCTCTTACCGCATCTTTGTGTCGGCGCTGGGGCTGGGTGACGGGCTGCCGCTGCCCCGGGGTGCCGCTGTACCGCCGGGCATGGCGGAGGCACCGGGCTCGGTGGTCGGGCGGGCCGTACCGTGATCACCGTCGTCCCGTCCGGTGTCATCGTCGGTGATGATGCCGTCCTCATCCCGGACGTAACCGTCTTCCGGGTCAGGCGTGACGATCATCGGCGAGGACGTAGTCACCGGGCGCTCCGTGGGGCGCGTGTCCTCCCCTGCCAGTCGACCGCAGCCCGCCAGCGCAGAGAGACAAAGCAGGGCGGAGATGCTATATACCATGGTTTTGTTCATTGAATGACCTCCCATCTTTTTCCGGCATTCGCCGGCCCCGAAACGCATGGCGCTTTTCCGGGCTTGAAGATAGTATGGGCAGTCATTTCAAAAATATAAAAAGCCGCCCTGGTTTTTCCTGTAAAAAACCATAGCGGCTGGAAAAATCCCATGTCAGCGGCGGCGGCGGCCTCCGCCTCCCTTGCGGTCGTTGTAGATCTTGCTGTCATTGATCTTGCTGTCCGACTGCTGCATAAAGTGCTTGAGCTTATCCTCAAAGCTGGCGTCCCCGGAGGGGCCGAGTACCTCGCCCTCCTGCGGGCGGGGAGTATAAGCGGCCGGAGCCGGATGGGGCGCGGGACGGCTGAAGCCGGGCCGGGGACCATTCCCGGCGGCGGGAGCCGAATTGACCGGGGCGCTCTCCGTCTGCTTGATGGAGAGATTGATCTTGCCCGCCTCCGTGATGCCGATGACCTTTACCTTAACTGTATCACCCATGTGAAGATAGTCATTGACATCGTTGACAAAGGCGTTGGCGATCTCCGAGATATGCACCAATCCGCTGGGACCTCCGGGCAGCTGTACAAACGCGCCGAATTTTGTGATCCCAGTTACTTTTCCTTCCAGTATCTCTCCTACTTGCAGATTCATGTGTCCCTTTCTCTCTTCTTCCCTTTACTTTTCGTCTCCGATGATGTAGATCCGATCCTCCGGTAGGACCAGCCCAAGCTGCTCCCGGGCGATCCGGCGGAGAGCTTCTTCGCTCCCGGCCTGGCCCAGTCCGTCACGCAGCGTTTGGTTTTCCCGGGAGAGAGCCGCGGCTTCCCCCTGCAGTCCCGCCAGGATGCTGCGCGCCTCTCTCAGTCCCGTGTGCACGGACCAGAACGACCACGCCGAATAGATCAACAACACGGATACGAACGCAGCGAACAGCCAATGAAGTGTTTTTTCCACCAAGGACTCCTTTTCGATCTCCCCGGCAGCTCTTCGGAGAAATCCAAGTGTCCTGATTATAGGGTATTTTTATCCATTTGCATAGTCTTTTTTTCATATTTTCTCCGATATTTTTTCTCTTTTTTATCCACAAAAAACGGCATTATAAGTATATTCGGCGTCAATTTAGTTTAATTTGGTAGATCTTTGGCTTTCTTTCCGCGCCGGACGGCGCTGAATATATAATGGATCAGCAGCCATCCGCCGGCACAAATGAGCAGATAGAGGGGCGCCCCGCCCCGTCCCCCCAGCTGTCCAGCCAGGAATATCCAAGCAAAGGAAAGCAGAAGATATCCCAGCTGTGCAGCATGTCGCCATATTCTTCGACGGCATTCCAGCATTGGACGCAGCAGCTCATAGAGAAGGCCCAGACCCGCTCCGGCCGTCAGGCCGGTGGCCACTTCCCAGAGCTGGCGGCAGATCGGGCTGTCCATCAGCCGAAGAGCCTTTCCCACAGGCCGCGTCGCTCTACGGTGTCCTCGTAGCTCAGCTCATCGACCCGGCCTGTGATCAGTGCGTCCCCTGTCTCCACCGAGAGCAGCTCTACATGCAGGCCCTCCCCTCGGACAAGCAGATCGCCCAGAGCGGTGCGCATACGAACAAAACTCTCGTCAAAGCTGTCCACTGCCTCCACCCCGGAGATGCTCAGTCGCTTGCGATGCTCCAAGATCAGATTCTGGGGCAATCCCCTGTTTTCCGTGTCCGACACGCCATCGCCTCCCGGGATAGACTATGAAACCCTGTGCGGCAATATGCGCTTGACAGGCCGGGGGGCAAATGATAATTTAGTAAGCGCAGTCCGCGCCAAAAGACACGCCGGACCGGCATTAATCCGATGCCGCCGTGGTGGAATGGTAGACACCGTGGACTTAAAATCCACTGGGCGTTCGCCCGTGCCGGTTCGAATCCGGCCGGCGGCACCAACGAAAAAAGCTCTTGAAAAACATAGTTTTTCAGGAGCTTTTTTCTTTTTATCCTCTTTTACTGTTTATAAATCGATACATCGCATTATCCTATCTCGTCGCAGATCCAGCGTAGTTTGTTCTTTGTGTCCTTACCGCTTCTTATAATGCCGCCGTCCCAGACAATAAGAGTGCCATTGCGGCTGTAGGTGTCGATGGCTGTTTACACTGACTGCCGCTCCGGGCTTCATCGTCAGGGAGGCCTCGGGCATAAAAGTTTAGGTGTGCTGGGATAAGAAAACTGATTCATGTGTCACGGCCCAGGATCACATTCCGCACGGTCCTCTCCTTACTTGCTGAATGACATTGCGTTGGTCCTCTCCTTATTATCGGGTATTGTCCCGCATGAATCTCTTTATGCCCACTCAAAACGTCACGATACGGGGAGACGTTTTATAAGAGCAGAAAATGGCTTGTGCATCTTTAAGGTAGAACACCGCGGTGTTGCCGTCGCCGGGGGTGTACATGGCCCGAAGCTTGGGGTATTCAGAAAGCATGCTGTCCTGGGCTTCCATCCGATCGTCATATACGGCAGTGGCGGCTACCCGGACCCATTCCTGACCGTTGAAGGAACACAAAGCCACTTTTTCCCCAGCCATGATCTGCCGGGCCACGGGCTTGGACAATCCAGTCTGGATATAGAGTTTGCCCTCAAAAATATGGATGGTTCCAAAGGGTCGGATCCGGGGCTGGTCCCCATCGATGGTAGCGAGGAAATAGGTTCCACACTTTTTGATGAACTCGTAGACTTCTTCCATGACGCCTGCTCCTTTCGTTAAAATGGCAGGATAGTTGTGCTTATTTCTGCCATATGATGCCCTGCACTCCCTGATAGGTGGAAATCAGTATTTCACCTGGATCTGCTTATATTATTCTTTCAAAAGCAATCACTCGATCATCTTGTAAAGGATCGCCTTCTTCTCCACGGCCTCGGGCAGCCACTCGTTGCCGATGCCGATCCGATCCTCAATCTCGAAATAGCCGTTCACGGGCTGGTCGTTATAAAGGGTCAAGCCGATAGCGGTCCTCTGCCGGTTCGCAACATGGTGCTCATGGATGACGAAGTTGGGGATGCAGGCTTCAACCTGCAGCCCGGCGTTGGTCACCAGGGGGCTGCCCGCCACATGGACCTGGATGCCCACGTCGAAGGCATGAGCCATGTCGCAGATCTTCTTGGTCTCGGTGATGCCGCCGGTGTTCGCCAGGTCGGGCTGAGCAAGCTGGATCAGGTTGCGCTTGAAGTAATCTGCGAAGCCCCAGCGGCTGTAAATCCGTTCACCGTTGGCCAAGGGTATATCGGTATGCTGGGCTATATACTCCAAGGTGGCGACCGTGGGTGGATTTGGCTCCTCAAAGGCCATCATCCGGTACTTCTCGGCCAACTTGGCCAGCTGTACGGCGCCGAGAGCATCGATGCGGGAGTGGTTTTCCATGATAATGTCCACGCCGTACCCAACCTCGGCCCGGACGGCCTGCATGGTCCGCTCCACCCGGTCTACCTCTGCGTTGGGGATGATGCCGGTCTCTTCATAGAACGGGAGACGACTCCCGTCCGGTTTGCGGTCAAAGAAGTCGAACTTCAGAGCATCAAATCCTTCATCCACAGCCAGACGGGCGTTATGCGCGTAATCCTCGGGAGTGACGCACCACACATGGGGCTTTCCCTCGTAGTCATTCCCCCACCCGTACTGCAGTTGAGAGGCGTAGGCGCGGAGCTTTGTGCGGAATTTGCCGCCCAACAACTGATAGACCGGAACTTTGAAATACTTGCCCTTGATATCCCAGAGCGCAGTATCGATTGCTGACATGGCCGCGTACATCACAGGGCCGGGTGACATGGCCCAGAAGGTGGTTTTCCGGAAGGTCTCCCAGATCATCTCAATGTCCAAGGGGTCCTTGCCGATGACCATCCTTGACAGGTCGCAGAGAGCTCCGAAACCGCCTGTGCCGCCGATACCATAGGCCAGTCCCGCTTCACCGTGGCCCACCAGGCCGGTATCCGTGTAAATGCGGCAACCCACAGGCTGGTTACTGGTCATCTCACAGGCTCGCAGCCGAAAGACGTCCACTTTTGTAATCTTCATTTCCACTATTCCTTTCCATTTTATTTTTTCAGTCGGTGCGTGAGAGAGGCAATCCGTTTTCCATTCCGGCGTACATCATGCGGCTGTACCGATAGAGCTCATCGGAGAGACTGACAGAGCGGGAAGCCGCCGCCGGATCAATGATCCTGCAGGTATAGCGGCCTTTGCCGCCAATTTCCCTACACTGCTTTTGAAGGTACTCCACCGCTTCCTTGTCGGCAAAAGACTGAGGAATGTAAAAGAGGCTGTACTGGACAAGCTGATCACCGTAGGCGTCCATAAGGGTCTTTTTGTCGTTGGCGGAGTCCTGTCCTTCCCAGCCATCAAACCCCGCTTCGATGATCAGGGGAATGATCATACTGATGCAGCCGCAGGAATGGAGCGACATGAGCATGCCCATGTCATGAGCGGCTTTGGTGATCTTCTGATATTGTGGGACGAAAAGTTTTTTGTAGATATCCGGAGAGAAAAAGGTGCTGATCTGGGTGCCCATGTCATCGTGGAAAAGGATCATATCGGCGTGATATACCTCCCGTGCGATATGGAGCAGCTCAATATGCCACTCCACAAGCCGGTCGTAGAAGGCGGTGAACTCCTCCGGTTTGGTCAGCAAAGCATCTACGGTTTCCTCAAACCCCATCATATCGGCGGTCCGCTCAAAGAGACCATTTACGATACAGAATACGGAAAGCCGGTCTTCCGCAATATGCCCCTTATACAGAGCCTCGTAATCTGCGTTCCAGTCAATGGCGCTCAGATCCGGGAAACGTACTTCTTCCCGCCAGTTGGTAATGTCGGAGAGCACTCTGGTCCCGGGCTTGACCATGGCACCACGTGCCACAGGCTCATACACCCATTCGATTCCGAACCAATCTGTTCCGCCGAAAGCCTGTGCGTAGGAGTCGGGCATGATGTACGGCTGGATATAGTTCACATCCAGATCGGTGTTCGGGATCCACATTGGCTTTTCTCCCCGGAAAACCCGCAGGAGATTCTCCTTGGGCGTGATGGGGTAATTGTGCCGGGGAACGGGGACCGGCGGCTTACCGAAGCATCCGGGCATATTGTAATATCCGGTAATCTCCAGTTCTTTATTATCGAATGAGTTCACAGCGTTTCTCCTGAATCAGGTAATAAAAAAGGCTGCAGCAGCCAGAAAAACCGCTGCAGCCTAAAATGTATGGCTGTGCTATAAATTACTCCTCGGAGGGGGCCGTTTCGAGTGCCTCTTTCGCGTCTGCAGACTCTTCGTCTTCCAGGCCGGAGAGCTTGCCGATCATGGAGTTTTTGCAGAAGAACAGCTGGTAGAGGAACATGAGCAGAGCGACAGTAGCATAGCCCAGGCAGCCGGCCATAAAGTTATTGGTAGCATTTACCTCGCCGAACACGCCCTTGGAGATGCCGTTGATGATGACGGGGGACATGGAGATCAGGAAGCTGATGGCTGGGAAGTAAAGCCCCATCATCTGGCCAAGATACTTCTTGTCCACGGTCTCAGTGATGTAGTACAGGCCGCCGGACATCTGGATGCCGAGGCCGAGGCCGTACACGATGCCGCCCAACTGGACGCCGGCAAGGCCGGTAGCGCGGGAGATGATAAAATAGCCGAGAGCGCACAAGCCATAGCCGATTGGCAGGGTGAAGCGCTTGAAGGCGCGCAGGAGCAGGCCGAGGGTAAATCCGACTACGAGCTTGGCCATGGTGAAGAATGCGGAGGCGGCGCCGGCGGTGACGGAACCGCCCAGATTGCGGTCGGCGATGAAGCCGGCGATGTTGGTGTTGTAAGCCATCTGGCAGCAGCTGGCGCAGGAGCAGAGGATTGTCACGATGACGAAGGCGGGGGTGATGACACCCCTGATGCCTTTCAGGCCGACTCCCTTGCCGACCAGAGGAGCACCGACTTCGCCCTTGGGAGTGACGAGCCAGAACCAGAGGATGAGGGGAATCAGGATCACGAATACAAGGTATGCACGGCTCCAAATGGCGGCGCCCAAGAACCCGACGATGATGTTCATCAGGGCCTTCAGCAGGGAGCTGATGCCGCCCTTGATGCCAAGAAAGGTTGCGCGGGTGTTGCCGTCAAATAGCTCGGACAGGATGGCATTGAAGGAGGGAATGAAGAAGCCCTGGCCGATGCCGAGGATGAAGGAAGAGATGACGACGAAGATAATATTGTGATGCAGGATCGCGGGGATCAAACCGCCGATACATATGAAAAGCAGTGCCAGGCCTACCAGCTGCTTTTTGGTCATTTTCTGAGCCAGATAGACTGTCAGCAGCTGAGAGGGGATAGAAACGGCAGAGGGCAGCGTAAGGGTCATTTGAACCAACGTCAGGGAAGCGTCGGGGAAAGCGTTCTGCATATTCCGCAGGATGGGCCCCAGGAAGTCGGCGCTTGAACTGTAGGCGGAGACAACGAGCAGAGGAATAAACATCCCCAGTTTCGGTAGAATCTTCTGGACGACATTCTTTTTCATTTTTCTTTCTCCTTTATCGATCAAATCACTCGATAACCTTGTAAAGAACGGCCTTGTTGGCAATGGCTTCGGGATCCCATTCATTGCCGATGCCTACCCGATCGTCGATCTCAAAGTAGCCGTTCACGGGCTGGTCGTTGTAGATCGTAAGGCCGATCGCGTTGCTCATGCGATTGCAGACATGATGCTCGTGGATGATAAAGTTGGGGATACAGGCCTCGATCTGCAGGGCCACGTTGGTCACCAGGGGGCTGCCTGCCACATGGACCTGAATACCCACATCGAAGGCATGGGCCATGTCACAGATTTTTTTAGTCTCGGTGATGCCGCCGGTGTTGGCCACGTCGGGCTGAGCCAGCTGGATCAGATTGCGCTTGAAGTAATCCGCGTAGCCCCAGCGGCTGAAGATTCGCTCCCCGTTTGCAAGAGGCACGTTAGTGTGCTGGGCGATATACTCCAGAGTGGCAATGGTGGGAGGATTGGGCTCCTCAAAGGCCATCATCCGGTATTTTTCGGCCAACTGCGCCAGCTGCAGGGCGCCCAAGGCGTCGGTACGGGAGTGGTTTTCCATAATAATGTCCACACCGTAGCCCACCTCATCGCGGACAGCTTTGATGTTCCGCTCGATCCGGTCAATCTCGGCGTTGGGGATGATGCCGGTGGTGGCGTAGAAAGGCAGGGGCTTTCCGTCGACGTCCCGATCAAAAAAGTCGTATTTCAGAGCGTCGTAGCCCTCGTCCACGGCGATGCGAGCGTTGGTGGCGTAATCCTCGGGGGTCTTGCACCAAATGTTCTCCTTACCCTCATAGATGTTGCCCCAACCGCCCTGGAGCTGAGAGGCGTAAGCGCGGAGCTTCGTTCGGAATTTACCGCCCAGCAGCATATAGACGGGAACGTTGAAGTACTTGCCTTTGATATCCCAGAGGGCGATGTCGATGGCGGACATGGCCGCATACATAAGGGCACCAGGGGACATAGCCCAGAAGGTGGTTTTCCGGAAGGTCTCCCAGATCATTTCGATGTCCATGGGATCCTTGCCGATGATCATGCGGGACAAATCGCACAGGGCGCCGAAGGCACCGGAGCCGCCGACCCGGTAAGCGATACCCGCCTCGCCGTGGCCCACGATGCCTGCGTCGGTAAAAATGCGGCAGCCGATGGGACGGTTATGGGCAAACGCCGGGTCCGCCTGGAGCCGGAAGACTTCCACTTTCGTGATTTTCATACTTTTCTCCTTTAATTCTTCTTTGAGATCACGATGGATCTGAAAAGCCGGATCAGTCGGACCAGACGCTCATCCGGATCTTATAATTTCCGCTCTTGGCACGGAAATAGGCGTAGAGCGCAGCGACAGCCATACTGGCCAGACCGATGGAAGCGGTGACAAGGCCAAGGTTCCGGCAGCTGAAAGCAGTGGTAGCCAACTGGAATATCATGGCGATGGACATCAGCACATAGAAAGTGCCGGTGGACATCTTTACGGTCTTCTTGGACCACTCCTCCGGATACAGCTTAGGAAGGCGGAAGATGCCGACGAACACGATGATGTTGATCACACTGGTGAAGAGAAGCATGGCGTTAAGAATCTTGGTGACGGTGAAGCCGGTGAGGATGGGGATCAGCGCCGCCAGGAAGACAAAGAGGATGACGAAGATGGAGGTTCCGAACTTGGTCTTCCTGGCCCAGGAGGTAGGGAGCCACCCGTCTTCGATGCCGGTTTCGATCTCCCTGACCATAGAGGCAAAGGTGGAGTTGAGAGATGTGGTCAGGGCCATGAGCACGCCGCCGAAGATGAAGAGGTAAAAAAGAACTGCCGGGAGAACCGTCTTGGCCACCAGGGTCAGGGGCTGGCCAGCCACCTGATCCAGCGGCAGCACGCCGATGTCCACGAAGGAGACGCCCAGATACATGATCAGGATGGCGAAGAAGGAGAAGACCATGGACTTGGGCACATCTCTTCGGGCATTGATGGCGTTCCGCCCGAAAACAATGGACATATAATATCCTTTGGTAGAGCTGATCATCAGAAATACAGCGGTAAAGAATCCCAACGCACCGTTGGTGAAGAATTTGGGCTGGCTGGGAGAGACATAAGACCAGTTGATGTGGGGAAAGCCAAAGACAACGAAGGCAAACATACCGACCAGAAGAACATAACCCATGTATTTCTGGACCTTGGCGAAGATGTTAATGCCAATAATCTGAACGAACAGAAAGGCTACCAAGAATACCACGGCCACGGTCGTCTGGTTGATATTCGGAAAAATGGAGCCGAAATAAAAGCCGATTGTGATGGGGAAGGAGGCCAGGGCTACACAACTGGGGATCTTGCTGACGCAGTAGATTCCTGCCCACTTTTCACCCATCAGGGCAAGGACGGCAGAATATACACCGCCGCCAAGGCGGATGGTGGAGCCCACCATAAGATAGGGGAAAACAAGTAAAGCTCCAATAAGTATGGCAGTAAGATAGGCTAGCCAGGCAGAAGGCCCAGTGTTCTTCATGGCAAGACCTACCACGGTGACAATGCCGGAGCCGACAACCTGACCGAGTGCGATGAAGAACAGGTCCTTTCTTGTCAGGGTTCCTGCCGGCCCTTTGGTGAGTTTGAGAGGTAACACTTCTTTCCCTCCATTTCTTTTTCTTGTGTAATTCCCGGGATGCTTCGAAAAGATTTGCATGAAAGGCGGCCAACCTTAGATTGCCTTTATTGTACAACTATGTTATAGTTTTGAATATCGACAGTTTCGCTACGTATAATTTCGATTTTCTTGACGATAAGGAGAGAACCGGGATGAATTTACGGGAACTGAACACCTTTCTTGCCATCGTACGGAACGGGAGCTTCAACAAGGCCGCTGCTGCGCTGAATTACACACCTACCTCTGTGACAAACCAGATCCACAACCTGGAAAACGATCTGGGAGTGGTGCTGTTCGAACGGGGCAAGAGCGTGAGACTGACCCCCGTTGGACGACATCTGTATGAGATCGGGAAAGACCTCAGTCTTTTGAATCAACGGGTCGAGGATTCCGTCCGTGAGTTCAGTGAAGGGATTCGGGGGGAGGTAGCTTTGGGGCTTACCGAGCCGTTCCTTGATGTTCACGGTCCTCGGGTCGCTGCGGGGATCGCGGAAGCGTTCCCGAAGATCCAGCTTCAGATCGTGGGCGGCTACAGCGAGGAGCTGGGACGAAAACTTCAGGCCGGACAGCTGGATCTTCTGGTTTCCGAGAAAAGATCGTACAGGGACCATGTTTTCTCCGTCCATGAACTCCATGAAATGAATTACGGCCTTCTGATCATCCCCCGAGGCCATCGATTCGAGGGCCGGGATTCGGTCTGCGCCGCCGAACTGAACGGTGAGCGGATCATGATTGGTCCCAAAAACTCTCCGTGGACCGATGTTTTCATCTCCTCCCTTCGGGAAAAGGGCTGTACGGATTTTTTCCCAGCGTCCTTTAGCCAGGTGCAGAATGTTTTTCCCTTTATCGAAAGCGGATATATGGTGGCTATCATGCCTATGGAGATGGACGTCGATTATATTCTGAACCGCTACAATGTCAGCACGGTCCGCCTCTCGGACATGACTTCGAGAAGGACTCTCAATCTTCTGACCAACGAGGCCCATGTGCCTCTGTCTGCAGCCCAGGGGCGGGTCAAGGAGTTTATCCTCTGGTATGCAGAGAAACTGAAAGCCGATCAGCATATCCGGGGCGATGGGTGAATGCTCAACTGCCGTAGGAAAAAATGAAATCCATACCGACTCCACACTGTCATGCGGAATAACTTCACGGCAAGCACCGGCACGACACGCCAGGGTCTTGATTCTGAAATGCAACCATGCCTGACGTTTCAAAGCCTTGCCTCTCTAGAATAAGCCGGGGAGTAATAAGAAAAACCAGTTCCGCTGCCATTGATAAGGATGAGGTTCCCGGTGGGGAGTCGAATCCGGCCGGCGGCACCAGATCAGAAACAGGAGATCGATACAGAGTATCGTTCTCCTGTTTCTTTGACGGTGCTTTAGCTGCCAAAAATTCCCGGTTCATCCCGGGTGCAAATATCATCCTGATCCAATCAAGGAAGCAGATCCCCCATCGTGCAAAAATGAGTTGTCATCCGTATGAATCTCTGGTATTATTAAGTAGATTTGTATGAGGAGATCCGGCGTATTCATACGTTTGAGATACGATTCATATGATCGTTTTTTCCTGTGCCATGGAGGGTGGAGACGGAATGATCCGAACAGGTACGGGGAAAAACACTCCAAGAAAACCGGCAGGGCGAAATGAAGCTGACAAATGGGAACGAGGTCATCATGGGAGTCTTTAAAATCAAGGGCTTCTCCGACATTTTTACGATCGAATGAAAATTATAGGGAAATTAAAAATCGGCGGCCTGCAGCAGAAGATATTCAATCTGATGCTGTTTTTCATCCTTGCGCTGATCGGCGTCTATGCCGCCGTAGCCATTTTTCAGCAAAGGAACCTGACAAGTGTCGTGCAGGAGGCCAGCACTCAGCAGCAGCGCTCCATTGATTCCGTCTCGGAGGAGACGATGGAGGCTGTCATGAATGCTTCCCTGACCCAGACCACGGCGCTGCAGGCGTATATTGCCAATGAGCTTTTTGTAGAGGTGCGGGGAGACGTACTCACCCTGCAGGCTTTCGCTGAGGAACTCTTTGCCCATGCGGAAATCTTCTCCGACCGGGAGGTCTCACCGCCATCGCGCGGTCACGACGGAAAGCCGGCGGCCCAGCTTGTACATGAAGAGGGCGTGGATCCCGCGGACTCGAAAACGCTTGGGCTTTTGGGGAACATGAGCGAAATCATGCTGGCTATGTATGAATCCTCTGACAAGCTCAGCAGTATTTTTGTGGGGACGACAGACGGAAATATGATCCTTGTCAACGACAGGCCAAGCACCTTCGTTGCAGCGGACGGGTCGCCTCTTGCGCTGGATATCCGTCACCGTCCCTGGTATACACAGGCGTCGGAATCCGGAGATCTGGTCTTCACCGGCGTGGAGCTGGACGCTTACACGGACATTCCGATGCTCGAGTGCGCTGCGCCGGTCTACTGTGACGGAGAGCTCGTTGCGGTGGTGGGCGCCGACATCTGGCTGACATCGATCAGTGACTATGTGGAGAGCAAGTCCTCGGAGGGAAGCTTCCTCTGCGTTATGAACGGGGACGGGCAGATTCTGTTTTCTCCCATTCAGGACGGTGTTTTCAAAGTGGGGCTTTCGGCTGACTCTCCGGACCTGCGCGAACACGAAAACACAGAGCTGTCCGCTTTTGTCAGGAAAGCCCTGCGGGAAAACACCGGGTTGGTGCTGGTTAAGATCGACGGAGAAGAGTACTATATGTGCGGCGTGCCGCTGGACACGTTGGGATGGTCGGTGCTCTCCGTTGTGAACAAAGAGCTGACCCGACAGCCGACGCAGCTTATGCTGAATCAGTATGATGAAATCAACAACGCTGCCCTCGGCCTCTACAAACAGGGGGCGAAACACTCTGAACAAACCATTCTGATCATAACGATCGCGATCTTGATCCTCGCGATCGCCGCTGCGATGGTATTGGCGTCCCATGTGGTCAAGCCCTTGGAACGTATGGCGAGGCGGCTCAACGACCTGGGAGATAATGACCAAACGTTTGAGATGGAGCCCATCTTCCGGACCGGAGATGAGATTGAGATCCTGGCTGAGTCCTTCGCTTCGATGTTCAAGCGGACAAGGAATTATATCGCCCAGATCACACGGATCACGGCAGAGAAGGAGCGCATCGGTACCGAGCTTGCACTGGCTACGCGCATCCAGGGAGACATGCTGCCAAGCATCTTCCCTGCCTTTCCGGAGAAGCGAGAATTCGATATTTATGCTTCCATGGACCCGGCGAAAGAGGTTGGAGGCGATTTCTACGATTTCTTCCTGATCGACGATGACCATCTGTGCCTGCTGATTGCGGACGTGTCGGGCAAAGGAGTTCCTGCGGCCCTGTTCATGATGGCATCCAAGATCATTCTCGCCAACAATGCCATGATGGGCAAATCCCCCGCGCAGATCCTGAATGACACCAATGCGGCCATTTGCGCAAACAATCGGGAGGAAATGTTTGTCACGGCCTGGCTGGGCATTCTGGAGCTCTCCACCGGAAAAGTGACGGCTGTCAATGCGGGGCATGAGTATCCGGCACTCCGGCGTGCAGACGGCTCGTTCGAGCTGTTCAAGGACAAACACGGCCTGGTGGTCGGCGCGATGGACATGGCCAGATACAATCAGTACGAGCTGCAGATGCATCCCGGCGACAGCCTGTTCGTCTACACTGACGGAGTGCCTGAGGCAATGGATGCCGATAATGCGCTCTTCGGTACCGAGCGGATGCTCACCGCCCTGAACGATGCTCCCGGCGGCAGTCCCCAGCAGCTGCTTGCGGCTGTACGCAGCGCGGTGGACGACTTCGTAAAAGATGCAGAGCAGTTTGACGATTTGACGATGCTCTGCATGGAATACAAAGGCGGAAAACCCGCGTGACAGCAGATTTATCGATATCGGATCTGAGGGTTTCGGCAAAATACATCGGCTTTTCACGGCGCTTGTGTCTATCCAGCCGCGTCATCGAAATTCGACCGGATCCCACATCCGGAACCGTTTACAGATACTGTCGAAGCAAAGTACCCGCTGTTTTCAATAGTCGAAAACAGCGGGTACTTTTTCTTCTTTTCCCTGTGCGCTATTCTGATTCGAAGGTATCCGCCACTGTTTGTTGTCGTTTTCGGACAGGAAGCCCTTTGCGCACTTTCTACAGCGGATCTGCTTGAAAGCATTGGCTTGCCGGACGCCGCTATCCGCGTTCCGCTTTTCATCCGGTCTTCCTGCCGGTCAAATCAAAGCTGATCTCCAGCAGCTCTTTGATCAGATCATCCCCGGCGGTGCCGTCCAGGAGAATTGTGAGCCAGTGTTCCTTGTTCATATGATAGCCCGGCAGTATCCCGCTCTGGCCCCGGTAGGCGCCCATCAAAAGCGGCCCGCATTTCACATCCACGATATCCACCAGCCCATCCCGGTCGATGCCCAGCTTTCGGTACGCCACACGCATGGCAACGGCAAACCATTTTCGGTTGTT
The DNA here is from genome assembly GCA_017540645.1 of Oscillospiraceae bacterium. Taxonomy (GTDB): domain Bacteria; phylum Bacillota; class Clostridia; order Oscillospirales; family Oscillospiraceae; genus Apopatocola. Next base: position 42,690 of record JAFYAQ010000012.1, on the reverse strand, counting down.
CTCATGGCGAAAGATAAAATTCTCATCGTTCCAGGGATATTCGGCATCGACGGAATATCGATACGCCGCATATTGGATCAAATCATCTCTTGTCATGGTATTTACCTCGAATGGAAAAATCGTCGTTTTATGATTCTTTGACCAGTTTTCCGCTCATATGCTCTATGTCAAGCTCCAGGCAGCATACCCTCGGGAAGGCGTTGGTCAGTTCCTTTTGAAGATACTCCTCATCGTCCGTGAATTTCCGCACAAGATTGGTACAGATCTCCCGTTTTTTCTCCTCATCCTCTACCACGCGCATGCGGCCGAAAACGACCACACTGTTTATATGCAGCGCCCAATCGCCCTCCTCCCGATAGCCGGAGTCCATGACGCAGTAGCTGACTTTATCGCAGGCGGAGATGGCGTCCAGCTTATGGCCGACCTTCGCGCAGTGAAAGAAAAGCCTGTTCTCTTTCTCGGAATACCAGTGGTCCATGGGTATGCCGTAGGGATACCCGTCATCTCCGAGCATGGAGAGGACGCCTCTCGGCTGCTCTTTGAGTATGCGGACGCATTCCTCCCGGCTGATCTGCTGTTTGAAACGTCTCATCTGTCGGAACATCGTAAGCCTCCTGATCAAAGATCTTCTGTCGATCCGCGCGGTAAACCATTCCCGGTATCCCCGGCATTTACACCCTCCGGCGGATGTTATCAAATCCCGTTTTGCAAGAAAAGAAACAGCATACTCACGGCAAAGCTGCCAATCAGCATGGCCGCCAGGGAGATCGGCCATTTCCCGTTTTTGTTGAAGCCGTAAAAATCCTCCCATCTCCTGTTCTCCGGAGCGAGGATGACCTTGTATAAATACAGGATCGCGTACAACAGCACCGGCAGCATGCCCAGCAGCGAAATACAAAATGTCATTCCCCTTTTTTCAAAAAAGCAAAAGGAGACGATCGCGCACAGAGGCGTCAGCAGATGCATGAAAAGATCCACTCCCGACAGAAGCTTTTTATAGCCCATGTTGGGGCCGAGAAAAAAGAGCACCGTCAGCATGGTCACCGTCACCGCAGCCGTGCCGATGTACTTCAGCGTCCAGGCCCAGGTCCGGCCCGGCGCGAAACAGAGAAGCAGCGCCGTCGCTGCGCAAAAGTCATTGCTCAGCACGGTGAAATACCGAAAGGCAGGTACTCCGTTGCGAAAATGCCACTCCCCATCCTGGCAGAAAAACTGTACCGTCAAAACCACGGTGACGATAAAAATCAAAGCATTGATGATGAGGTCCATTCCCTGATGCCTCCCGTTTTTCCATCCTGTGGCGACTTCCATACCCGAAACTCTTTTTACCCGGAGCCATGGTCTCCCGGTTTTTTTGCCGGGGAACAGCGCGTCTCTCAAGCGCCGCAGACGCGGCGGACTTGCGTTATGATGCAAATGGATTCCGATGAGTAAATTTTAGAATACCTGCTCTCGGTTTGTCAACAAATAACGCGAAATGTGCCTTTCCCACTTGTTGATTAAGGCTGGGAGCCCATTTTCTTCATCCGGCTATGGATTGATTTTTTCCCTTTTTGTATTATAGTTAGATCAGTAAAAGGGTGTTCTAAAGACGCTGCTTCGGAGGGCGGGCCCATGCTTTTTAACTCGCTGTACTTTTTGCTTTTCTTCCTGGCTGTGTGCGTGGTGTATTACATCACGCCGCAGCGCTTCCAATGGATCACGCTGCTGGCAGCCAGCATTGGCTTTTATCTGTGCTTCCATCCCCTGCATGTGGTGATATTGCTGTTTATCGCGGCAGTCTCCTACTGGACCGGTATGCTGGTGTTTGAAAGCGAAAAGGAGAAGGCGAAAAAGGTCCTGCTGGCTTCCGGTACGGTATTGAGCCTGCTGTTTCTGCTTCTGGGCAAATACGCGGATTTTATCCTGGATAACATGTATGTCCTTCTGGATGCTGCCAAGATTCCGTACACCACGAGCAACATCCGGTTCATCCTGCCGGTGGGCATATCCTTTTACTCCTTCAAGGCGGTCAGTTATGTCGTGGATGCCTACCGGGGCAAGATCGTGGAAAAAAGCTTTCTGAAATATCTCCTGTATATCTCCTTCTTTCCGCAGATCGCCTCCGGTCCCATTGAAAGAAGCACCTCCTTGCTCCCGCAGCTGGATCAGGAGCACCGCTTTGACCCTCAGGCGGCAGAGAGCGGACTCTGTCTCATGCTGGTGGGATACTTCAAAAAAATGGTGGTGGCGGACAATCTGGCGGAGATCGTCTCCAAGGCGTTCAGCGACGCGGAGATGTATTCTCCCCTGCTGCTTTTCTTCATCGCCTGTGTATACTCTATTCAGATTTACTGCGATTTCTCCGGCTATTCGGATATCGCCATCGGCTGTGCGCGGGTTTTGGGCATCCGGACGGCGCCCAACTTTGACCATCCCTACAGCGCCAAAAGCATCCGGGACTTCTGGAAGCGGTGGCACATCTCCCTCTCCTCCTGGTTTATGGATTACCTCTACATTCCGCTGGGAGGCAACCGAAAGGGCAAGGTCCGGAAATGCATCAACCTGATGATCGTCTTTCTGGTCAGCGGTTTGTGGCACGGCGCCGCGTGGAACTTTGTTTTCTGGGGATTTCTGCACGGCGCATATCAGATCATCGGCACGCTGACAGCCGAGAGCCGGAGGAAGCTCAGCGCTCTTTTGCATATCGATCGCCATGAAAAGCTCCGTGACCTGTTAAGCGTTGCCGTTACCTTCGTGCTGGTGACCTTTGCGTGGATCTTTTTCAAGGCGGACACGATCGGCGACGGATTCCGATACATCCAGTGCATGCTGTTTAATCATGGCGGAGGCTTCAGCGCGCGGGCCTTGATCTCCGACATCAAGATGCTCTTTCAGCTGAAGGCGACCCTTATTACATTTATCGTTGCTATCGGGTCATACATTCTCTTTGCCCTAATCGATCGAAAAGCGGACTTCTGCCGCTTCATGGGCGGGCGGCGCACGGTGACCAAGTTCGTTTTATACACGTTGTTCATCTCGTTTATCATCGTTTTTGCCTCCACCAATGTGGCCGATTTCATTTACCTTCGATTCTAACAAGGCGGTAGCAACATGAAGAAAAACCTCATTTTTCTGCTGAAGCTCGTCACGGTTTGTATCCTGGTGACGGCCATTCTGCTCTCGCTGAGCGCCGTCTATAAACACGGGCTGACTTATCAGGGCTCCAACAGCGGTATGAGCAAATTTGACTCCGTGCCCGACCAGATCGAATATGCCAATTTCGGGCCTTCCTACGGGATGAAGTGCTTCCGATATGCGCCGTTGGAAGCGATGGGGAAAACCTGCTTCAACTTCTCCCTGACGATGCAGGATCTTTACCACGATTACGCGCTGTACAAGACCTATGAGGAGCATTTCAAAAACGGTGCCGTTGTGGCGATCCCCCTGTCCTATTTTTCCTTCTGCTCCGATATAACGGCTCCCTCGGGAAATCGGTATTACAAGATCCTGGACCGGAAGTATATCAAGGACTACACGCTGGAAAAAGAGGTCTCCGCAAAATATATCCCCATCTATGGCAACGGAGGAGATCTGATCCGGGATCTGACCAACGAGCTCCTGGATTCGATCATGCACAAATACACCGCCGCCCCCGACGTGGGAACGACGGAGGCGGCGGAGGACAGTATGGAAGAGATCTCCCTGAAGGCGGACAGCGATACGCGGGTATTCACCATCGAGACCGGGAATCTGATTCCCTACAGCGATCACATTGAGGCCTATGAAACGATCCTGATCCGGTGGATCGAAGAAATGGCGGCAAAGGGGCTGAAGCCTGTGCTGCTCCTGACACCCTATTGGCATGATTATGCCTTCGGCTTTGATGAAGCGCTGCTGAAAACCGGCTATCATGACCCGGTGGAGAGGGTGATCCGGGAAACGGGCGTGGATTACATAGATTTTTGTTCAGAAAAGTATGCCGAGTATATCCACACGCCCCGCTATTTCAGCAACTGCGACCATGTTTCCCTGGAGGGAAGCGAAGAGTTTATGAGGCTTTACATGGAATACCTGAAAGAGAAGGGGCTATTGCCGTGAGCGTCCCGCGGAAAAGCTCTCCAGTATTTTACGAACGGAACGGGACATCTCCCGGGAAAAATCGGAATTGTATTTGCGCCGGCAGAAGGCCTGCATCCAGTTCTCGAAGGACCGGAGACCCGTTCTCTGGGCAAACATCTCTCTGAGCTCTTCCTCTTCCAGCTCATGATAGCCGTTTTCCTGCACGATAAACCGGAGATCAAAACGCTCCGGTTTTTCCCTTGCCTTCTGCTGTTCGGTGGGATAGCCGAACACCAGCATCACCGCCGGGAACACATATTGCGGCAGGGACAGCAGCTCCTGCTGCTGCTCGATATTTTCCATGATGTCTCCGATATAGCAGGAGCCGATCCCCAGGGCTTCGGCAGCCACGACCGCGTTCTGCGCGGCGATGTTCGCGTCGCTCATGGCCAAAAACAGATCGCCCACGTCCGGCTCCCGGGGATCGCAGCCGCCCAGCCGGAAGGCCCTATACCATTTCCGGCAGTCTGCGCAGAAGATGAGGACCAGATCCGCCTGTTCGATAAAAGGCTGGTTATCGCAGGTAACACTCAGTCGATGTTTCAGCTCCGGATCGGTGATCCGCAGGATGGTGTAGAGCTGCTGGTTCCCCGCTGTGGGCGCCTGGGCGGCGGCGCTGAGGATCATCTGCACGTCCTGTTCAGAGATCTTTTGCCCGGTATAGGAGCGCACGGATTTTCTTTCAAACAGTGACCGGATGATGGGATTCACGGTTCCATCCCCCCTTTATATGCTCCGTTCGTTTCAATCCACATGGATGATCGGCTCCGTCAGCTCCGACGCCGAAACATTGGGATTATGATAGTGCTCCCTCTTTTCGGTAATGCTCCCCAAAGAGATGGCGGATCGGGGGCAATACTGCAGACAGCCGAGGCACTGAATGCAGTCTGTACCGATCACGGCGCGTCCGTCTTTCAGACGGATATTCCCCTTCGGACACAGACTGACGCACTGTCCGCATCCGATACACGCATCGCTGACCTTGAATCCGGCCGCTTTTTTCCGGGCAATGGCGGGCCAGAACCTGCTTTCGGCACGGTTAATAAGATGATTCGGCGGCTTTTTCTCTGAGACGACTCCGGCTCGCAGGTTTTCGGCGATCTCTTTTGCCAGCTTCTCGCTGCGCTGCTGGGCCTTTTCCGCGCTCATCGCCGGACGCATCAGCGTGTGGGGAAAGAGCCAGATGCAGCTGCACTGATGGGTGACCACGCTCCAGTAGCGGAGCGGGATGATCCGGTCCAGCTCCGCAAGTCCCGTGCCGGGATAGGCTGCGCATTGGACGATGCCGAAGGTGTAGCTGTCCGGGGATACCTGAATGCCCCGGACGTAGGACAGAACGTCTCCGGGCGCGCCGCCGGCATAACAGGGGAAAATAAAACCCACCCGCGCCGCCTCTCTCACATCGGTTTTTACCGGCGCGGAGCGCATCATGATGATATCGGTGTCTCCCAATGAGCAGGCGATGTTTTTCGCCATGTCGAGGCAGTTGCCGGTACCGGAATAGCAGAAGATCACATTTTCGCTCACGGAATAGCCCTCTCTTTCTATGATACCAATACATTAGCATATCGGCAAAAAGGTGACAAGAGCGGAAAAAGCATCGGCCAGGTCCTTTTGACCTGGCCGATGCTTTTTTTGGAGCGGGCAACGAGATTCGAACTCGCTACCTCCACCTTGGCAAGGTGGCGCTCTGCCAAATGAGCTATGCCCGCATCGCTGAATGCAGGAGCCATTATAGCAGAAAAAAAGTCTTTGTCAAGTATCACTTTTTACCCGGCGGCGTCGGATCAGCCAGGACAGTCCGGTGATCAGCAGCAGCCCCAGCGCCGCTCCAAAGCAGTCGATCATCACATCGGTGAGCCGGCTCCCCCGGTCCGCAGAAAAGCGCTGGATCAGCTCATCCGCGCCGGCTGCGGCTGCACTGAGGAGAAATGCCTGCAGCGCCCGCTTCCGTCCCCGGGTCTCCAGCCGCAGCCAGACCAGCGCCCCGAAAACCGCAAATTCCGTCATATGGGCAAGCTTGCGCACCAGCAGACCGGTGGGTTCCGGAATACCGTCTCCGTCTGTATCGCAGTAATAGGTAAAGGTATCCTCCGGCAGGCCGAGTCTGGCGGCTATGCCGTTGAGCGTGTCCAGCACCGTATCGCTCATCTCACCGGATTGTTCCCCGGGCAGCAGGGAGTTGCCCCAGATAAAGGCCAGCATGACAAGGAGCAGGATATCCAGAATGATTTTTCGCATGTTTATCTCCGTATCTTCTGTGGTACAATCAGTATACGGCCCCCCGCTCTCCTTTTCAAGGGAGATTTGACGAATCCGGCCGACTCTGCTATTGTATTAAGTCAAGGAGGCGAGCGTATGTTGACTGCCTTTTGCAGCGCCGCTCATTGGGCGATTCATTGTCTGCTTGAGCTGCCCGTGCGCTGCCTGCGTCCCATCGCCCGTGGCCGGACGGGCAGGCTCGGAGGGCTTCTCCCCCACCAGTGGTTCTTTCTGCTGGGAATCTCGGGAATGTTCTGCGTGCCCCACCAGCTCTGGGACAACCGTTATGCCGCTGTATTCGCTGCGCTGATGCTGCTGATATACTGCTGGGATCTTGCCGCTCTGGATAAGCAAGGCTTTGATCCGTTGCTTCCTGACGGCATGTGGGTCTTTCTGATTTTTTGTTTCCTGAGCTGCCTTTGGGCCTGGGACCGCACAGGCAGCCTCCGGGTGACGGTTTTCTTCCTTGCCGGATTTTCCATGGCTGCTGTTTCCGCCGCCGCTTTCCGGGAACCCAGGGCAAGGGATACGCTATTCGCCGCCCTGTATGCATCGCTGATCTTTACCTCGGTCTATGGGCTGATCGTGTATTATACCCGGGAGGGCACGGTCCTCGTCCCCATCGACGGGGTGGCGATCCAGCGGCTTTGCTCCACCCTGGAGCACGGCATCAACTACAGCGAGTTTGTGGCCATGCTGCTGCCCCCGATGCTGATATGGGCGCTGCAGCGACCGAACAGGGCTCTGCGGGTGATGTTGACCGCGCTGCTGCTTTTTCCGATCGCGGCGCTGCTGCTTACCTACGGCCGGACCGGGTGGGTCTCCCTGGCCGCCGCCGTGTTGGTGTTGCTGTGGCTGACCGAGCGCAGGTTGTTGGTACCGGCGGCATGTCTCGGCGTCGTCTGCCTCTTTCTTCTGCCTCATACCGTCCAAAGCCGCCTTCTCACTCTCCTGGATTTCAGTGATACCGGCAGCTCCGGGCGCTTTACCCTCTGGAAGGAGTGCTTTGCTCTCTGGCGGGAGCATTGGCTCTGGGGCGTCGGACTGGGTCCGGAGAACTTCTTCCACGCCTATCTTCCCGTTTCCACAGGAACTCTCCCCTTCCTGCCGCCCCATTCCAATATGCTGTATCTGGAAATGGCGATCTCTCTGGGCTGCCCGGGCTTTCTGGCCTTTCTGGCCTTTTTCTTTCCCGTCTTTCCCCGGCTTGGCAGAGCGATGGATCGCTGCGGGGATCCCCAGGAGCGGCATAGACTTGCGGCGCTGTACGCCTCCCTTTTCGGCGCGGCGGTGGGCGCGATCCCGGAGTATATCTGGTTTTATCCCCGGATCCTGTTCTGCTGGTGCATCCTTTACGGTCTTGCGCTGGGATCGATAAAAGATCCCGCAGATAAATAAACAGCCGGCTCATTCGAGCCGGCTGTTTTATTTCCTTATGAGAACAGGATCGTTGTGTTGTCTATGGTCCAGGAATCACTGAAGAGGGGCAGGAAGATATAGCCCATATCCTTCAGCGCCGGGACCGCCCGGGCAAAGCCCTGCACCGTGTTCACGTTCCAGTCGTGGCTGAGGATCATGGCGATGTTCAGCGTCTTGATCTGAGAGACCGCGTTGGCATACACCGTGGCGGCGCTGGGATTGGCGATGCCGTTATCATAGGCGTCGCAGGACCAGTCGATCCAGCGGTAGCCAAGCTCTTCCAGCGCACCCAGCATTGCTTCCTTCCCCACTGTGGAGGAGAAAGCCCAGGCGGAGCCGCCGGGGAAGCGGAAGATATCCGGCTTGATACCGGTACACTCGAAGATCCACTCGTCCTGTTTTTGTACCATCTCCCGGAAGCTCTCAATCCCCTTGGTATAGAGATTTCCGGCGATCTTGGAATATTGATGGGAAAAGGTATGATTGCCGATGGCGTGACCGCCGGTGATCATCCCACGCAGCAGGGTCCTCTCCACCTCGGGATCGTCGTTCGCGGCGGAGGAGTTGGCTTCCCGGGAAGTAAAGAAGGTCACATAAATCCCGTTTTCCCGGCAGGTATCCAGCACCTGCTGGGTGTAATAGCTGGGGCCGTCGTCAAAGGTCCAGTAGCAGATCTTCACGTCCGTCTCCCCGGCGTTGATCTTCTCCTCCAGCTGTCGGATGGCGGCCGCATACTCGGCGCGCATCTCCATGGCGACCTGCTCCATGTTTTCTGCATCCGCCGCCTCCTGCCGGAGCTGTTCCAGGCGCTGAGTCTTCGCCTCGTTCTGTGCCCGGAGATCGGAGATCTGCCGATCCAGATCGGCCCCGTCGGCGCCGAGGCTGGAGAGTTCGGAGCTGAGATAGTCCTGCTGCTCCAGCTGGATCTGCCGCTGCCGGTCGATTTCATCCAGGATGTCCTGGGTCTGAGCGCGCAGCTGATCGGCCCTGGCATTGTATTCATCCGGATAGAAGGTCTCCACCTGGAAATACATATAGCCGCAAAACAGCAGCGCCGCGCTGGCCAGAAGGACCAGGGCGATATTAATTGTCTTCCAGATAGCTTTCAACGAGAGCCTTCCCTTCCGCCCATGAGTCATACGCCGCCTTATAGTAGGCGTACCCCTCGTCGGCCTGTTTTTCGTTCAGTTCCTGCTCCACCTGTTCAATTTCGGTATCCAGTTCCTTGTTCTCGGACTCCAGCCGGTCGATCTCGCTCTGGGCATGCTCAATGAGCTGCTTCTCGGCGGCGATGCGGCGCTCCTCCGCCTCCGTGTCGGGAGCTGCGGTCCCATCCCGCTCGGCGATCGCCGCATCCAGATCCGCCTGGGCCGCGTCCACTATGGACTCGTACTCAGACCGCAGGGCGGCGTAGCGCCCCTGACAGGACAGTCCAAGTGCGATACCGGCAACCAGGATCAGAACCAGTACAGCGGTGATGATCCATTTTTTCAATGCTCTATCCACTCTTTTCTGCTTTTTGTTCTTTCGTAGTATGTTTCAGCCTTTGACAGTATATCCTATTTTTTCTCAAATGCAAGGCTTTTCTCATTACGGCAATGTCATCCGATGGTCGTCTCATAGAGGCTGTGGAGCCTTTCAAGACTATCGGAGAGGGAGAAAATGCTCTCCGCCCTCTCCCGGGCGGCAGATCCCAGAGAACCTCGCAGCGCGTCGTCCTCCAACAGAATATGCAGATGTTCCGCCATGGCCTCCGCGTCCCCCGGCGGGGAGACAAAGCCGCAGTGCGCGGCAAGCTCGGCTCCGGCGCCCACATCCGTAACGGCCAGAGGCCGCGCGGCGCTCATAGCCTCCAGGATAGAATAGCTCATGGCTTCATGATACAGCGACGAACTGACGTACACATCCGCCGCGGCCAGCAGGACTTCCCGATCCTCCCGATAGCCTGTCTGGATCACCGTCCGCTCCAGTCCCAGTTCCCGGATGCGCTCCGTGATCGCCTCATACTCCTCCCCATCTCCGGCGATCACACAGCAGAATGGTTTGGAAGTCCGCGATTTCAGGAGATAAACGGCCTCCAGCAGCTCGTTCAGTCCCTTTTCCGGGGCATAGCGGGCCATGGTGAGAAAGAGCACCGTGTCCGGCGCGATGGCGTACTCCTCCCGAAAGAGGCACGGCGAGGGCAAAGCCGGGCAGGGCTCCACACCGTTGAAGATCACGCGGATCTTCTCCGGGCGCACACCGTTGCGGCGCAGCAGCTCCGCCCCCCGGGTACAGACGGCGATCACCGCCGCGTTCCGGGGGCTAAGCAGGCGGTTTGCCGCGCGCCACAGCGCTCCCTGGGTGATGGTCAGGTGGCTGGTGAAAAAGACCCGTACCCCGGGGCAAAAAACGGAGGCCAGAAGGGCGATGACGTTTTCCCGGGGATACTGTGCATGGATGATCTCCACCCCCTGCTCCCGGCAATAGGCGGCCAGCTCCCGGGCAGCGGAAAGCGCCCGGGACGGGCGCATTTCCACGCGGAGCGCAGGCCAGCCCCGCTCCCGGCAATAGTCCGAGAGAGGACCTGCCGTGTCATAGACAAGACGGCAGGTGTCCCCGGCCCGGGTATAGGCCTCCATACGCTCCGCCACATATTTCTCTGTGCCGGCCTTTCCGGCATAGGCGATAAGATAGAGAATATCCACTTACTGATAGAAGATCTGGGCGATGGGGCTGGAGCGGTCCAGGATGATGGTCTTCTCCTCCCCGGTCATGGAGCTGCTAAGGGCGTCCAGGGCGATCATAAAGGAGTAGAAGTCCGCTTCTTCCTGGGTATCGTAGATCTCGCTCAGGATACGCATGTATTCCGCGTCTCCCTCGGCCTTCAAAGTGGCGGCCTTGGCCTCCGCCTCTGCCAGAGTGACCTGGACCTCCCGGTCCGCGCCGTTGCGGATCTCCTTGGCGGTGCTCTCGCCCTCCGCCAGATAGCCCGCGGCGATGTTGTTCCGCTCGGAGATCATGCGGCTGAATACCGCCGCCTTGTTGTCGTCCGGCAGGTCGATCTTCTTGGTCTCCACGGCGATCAGCTCGATACCGTAGCGCTCAAAGGAGTTGCCGATGTTCTGCATCACAGCGTTCACCAGTCTCCCGTCCCGGCCGGATATGATCTGCGCCTGGGTCATGGAGCTGAACACCGTTTTCAGGGCGTTATAGACGTTGGCGTTGATGCGGCCCTCAGCGGTGAGTACGCTGCCGGACAGGGTCTCGATGAAAAGGCGGGGATCGTCGATGCGCCAGACGGCAAAGCAGTCGGCGATCAGAGTGGTCTTGTCCGCGCTGATCATGTCGCTGACGGGAAGGTCGTAGAGCAAAACGGTATTGGGCAGGGTAACGGCCTCCTGGATAAAGGGAATCTTGAAATACAGACCCGGCTGGTCCTTGACCTCAACCACCTTTCCGAATTCCCGGACGATGCCGTATTCGTTCTGATGCACTACGAAGAGACTGCTGCTGAGGATCACCAGCGCTGCCAAAGCCAGCACAATCAGGGCGATCTTTCCCGCGGCGCGGGGTTTTCTTGTCTGTTCGTTCATGGCGTCTCCTCCTGCTGCGCGTCCCCTGCCGGGGCAGTCATAAAGCTGTCCAGAGGCAGGATCGTCTGGAGCTGGCTCCCGTCCTCGCCCTGAATGATCACTTTCATATCCGGGAAGATCCTGGCCATGGTCTCATAGAAAAGACGCTGGCGGGTGATTTCCGGGAAGCGGGCGTATTCCTCATAGAGCTGGGCAAACCGGCTGGCCTGTCCCTCGGCCTCGGCGATACGGCTGGCCTTGTACGCCTCCGCCTGCTGCAGGATCTGGTCCGCGTCGGCCTTGGCCGCAGGCAGCCGCTCGTTTTTGTATTTGTTAGCGTTGTTGATGGCGGTCTCCGCCTCCTGCTTGGAGGTCTCCACCGCCTTGAAGGCCTGCTGCACCTCTCTGGTAGGAGGCTCTGCGTCCTGCATGGCGATGTTCACCAGGGCGATGCCCAGATCCTCCTTTTCCAGCCGGCTGACGATCTTGTCCCGAATGGCGGCCTGGATCTCCGCCTTGCCGGTGGTGATCACGTCGTCCACCCCGTAGAGGCCGATGGTGTCGCGGATATAGCTCTGGCAGAGCATCTTCAGGATATCCACCGGCTCACGGCTGTTGTAGAGATACTTCACCGGATCTGTGACCCGGTACTCCACATAGAAGTCCACGTTCACAAAGTTGAAGTCCACGCTGATCATCAGCGACTCGTCCTCGATGCTCTCCAGGGTGCGGATATTGTATCCGATGGGAAAGCCCTGAGTGGCCTTGCTGACAATGGTTTTCTTCTGGATCAGGGGGATTTTGAATTTCAGTCCCGGGGTGCTGACCACCGAAGGCTTTCCAAAGGTGGTGATCACCGCAAACTGATCCTCCTGCAGCTCATAAAACGAGCCAAAACCCAGCAGAATCAGCACCACCGCCGCCAGGCCGATACCGATCCAGCGACGCAAGCGTACAGGCATCACCATTTTACCGTCCACGGTGACGCTTTTTCTGCCGCCAAAGACGACCAGGGCGACCCCGATCGCCGCCGCGATGAGAATGATCCAAAGCAAAACGCCCGCCTCCTTTATTTATGCTTGCGGAAAGTATACCACAGCCGCAGCGTCCTGTCCACATCAGGAAAAGTTTTCCGGCTGTCCGTTTGGACAGCCGGAAAACTTAATAACTCTATTTCTGGTCTTACAGGCAACGGCGCAGGGCGGCAGCAACGGCCTCCACCTGCTCCCTCTCCATGTAGGGGTGCAGGGGCAGACTCAAAACCCGCTCGCAGAGCTTCTCCGTCTCCGGGCAGGGGATCACGGTGCTCTCCGGGCCGAAAGCCTTCTGCACATGCATGGGCTTGGGGTAAAACACCATGGTGGGGATGCCCAGTTCCTTCATGGCCGCCTGGAGGGTGTTCCGATCCCTGCCCTCCGGGAGCTTGACGGTGTACTGGGCCCAGCTGGAGAGGCAGCCCTCGGGCACCACAGGCAGATCCAGAGGCAGATCCGACAGCGCCTCGTTATACCAGCCGGCGACGGTGTTCACGTCCCGCAGCTCGGAGGCCTCAAAGGCATCCATCTTCACCAGCAGCACCGCCGCCTGGATGCTGTCCAGACGGGAGTTCATGCCGATGCGCACATTGTCATACTTGAAGCTGCCCTTCCCGTGTACGCTCAGCGAGCGGAGCAATGCCGCCTGGTCGTCGTCGTCCGTAAAGACGGCGCCGCCGTCGCCGTAGCAGCCCACCGGCTTGGAGGGATAGAAGGAGGTGATGGAGGTATTGCCGAAGGAGCAGCAGCGGCGTCCGTGATACACGCCGCCGAAGCCCTGGGCAGCATCCTCCAGCACCGGGAGACCGTACTTTTCCGCCACAGCAAGGATCGCGTCATAGTCTGCGCTGAGGCCGAAAAGGTCTACCGCCGCCACTGCCGCGGGACGGAGCTTTCCCTCCCGCTGCACCGCCAGAATGGCCTGTTCCAGACTCCGGGCGTCGGCATTGAAGGTGTCCGGAAGCACATCGTAAAACACGGGGGTAGCGCCGATGGCCGAGGCCACCTCGCCGGTGGAGAAAAAGGTGAAGTCCGGTACGAACACCGCATCCCCCGGGCCGATGCCCCAGGCCATCAGGCTCAGCTGCAGAGCGGAGGTACCGTCACCGCAGCTGATGCAGTGTTTTCGGCCCACATACGCCGCCAGACGCGCCTCCAGCTCCTCCACCTGGGGTCCGTGGATATACTGGGCCGTTGCCAGCACCCGGGCGATCGCGGCGTCCATTTGAGGCTTTAAGACCTCATACTGTTTTTTTAAATCTCGAAACTGCATATCTATTTCTCCTCGATCAGTCCGTTTTCCGTCTTCCGGTATCTGCGGCCGCAGACGGGGCAGCGAAGCTCCTCCCCCAGCAGGGTCCCGCACTCGCAGGACCAGCCGGAGAGACGAGCGGGCACGCCCAGCATCAGGGCGTGGTCCGGCACGTCGGTGGTGACCACCGCTCCGGCGCCGATCATCGCCCAGCGGCCCACCGTGTGGCCGCAGACGACGGTGGCGTTGGCGCCGATGCTGGCGCCTTCCCGGATCAAAGTCTTTTTGTAAGCCGCGTGGCCCTTGGGGTATTTGGCCCGGGGCGTCAGATCATTGGTGAACACGCAGGACGGGCCGCAGAAAACATCGTTTTCCAGCTCCACTCCCTCATAGAGAGAGACATTGTTCTGAAGCTTGCAGCCGTTGCCCATGCGGACATTGTTGGAGATGTTCACATTCTGGCCCAGAGAGCAGTTTTCACCGATCACCGCGCCGCTCTGAATATGACAGAAATACCAGATTTTGGTGCCTGCGCCGATGCTGACCTCCGGGTCCACGATGCTGGTTTCATGGACAAAGTAATCGCTCATGGATGAATTCTCCTGTTTCTCTCTTTTTGAACGTGATAATCAGAGAATCTCGATCTTTTCCCGGTCGGCCACGTTCTTCATGGCGTTCTTGGTGTCGAAGATCAGCTTGGCGTGCCGCTGCACCAGCGCATAGTCCACATTGGTATGAGCGGTGGTGACCAGAACGATATCGGCGCTCCGGAGCACCTCCGGCGTCAGGGCGGGCAGGCTCTCCATCTGCAGAGCGCCACGGCGGAATTTGGGCACCCAGGGATCGAAGTAAGTGACCTCCGCTCCCCGTTTTTGCAGCTCCTGGATCACGCTGATGGCGGGGCTCTCCCGGAAATCGTCGATGTCCTGCTTGTAGGCCACGCCCAGCACCAGTACCTTGGCGCCGTTGAGCGCCTTGCGCTCCCGGTTCAGGATACGGGCGGTCCGGTCCACACAGTACTCGGGCATACGGTCGTTGATCATCATGGAGGATTCGATCATGGAGGTGTGGAAGCCGTACTCCCGGGCCTTCCAGCTCAGGTAGTAGGGATCCAGCGGGATGCAGTGTCCCCCCAGGCCGGGACCGGGATAGAAGGCCTGGAAGCCGTAGGGCTTGCTCTTGGCCGCGTCGATGACCTCCCAGATGTTGATCTTCATCCGGTCGCAGAGGATGGCAAGCTCGTTGATCAGGCCGATGTTCACGTTCCGGTAGGTGTTCTCCAGGATCTTTTCCATCTCCGCGATGGCGGGGGAAGAGACCTTGTATACCGGCGCCTCCAGCACGGTCTCGTACATGGCGGCGGCCACCTCGGTGCAGGCCGGCGTCACGCCGCCCACCACTTTGGGGGTGTTCTTGGTCTTATAGATCAGGTTGCCCGGGTCCACCCGCTCCGGGGAGAAGGCCAGATAAAAGTCCTCGCCGCACTTCAGGCCGGACCGCTCCAGGATGGGCTTCACCAGTTCCTCGGTGGTGCCGGGGTAAGTGGTGGATTCCAGCACCACCAGCATGTCCTTGTGGACATAGGGGGTGATGCTCTCGGTGGACGCACGGACATAGCTGATGTCCGGCTGCTGGTGGGCATCCAGCGGCGTGGGCACGCAGATGCAAACGCAGTCGCACTTGGCGGCCTCCGCGAAATCCGCGGTGGCGCTCAGCCGCCCCTCATCCACCAGAGTCTTCAGGTCCTCGTTCACCACATCGCCGATATAGTTATGGCCGGCGTTGACCATATCCACCTTTTCCTTCTGAACGTCAAAGCCGTAGACGCGGAAGCCGGCCTTGGCCTTCTCCACGGCCAGAGGCAGGCCCACATAGCCGAGGCCGATGACGCCCAGAGTGGCTTCCCTTGCCAAAATCTTTTCTTTGAGTTTCATAATTCAACCCTCAACTTGCACATTATTCGTCTGCTGATCATCGCATTCTGCCAGGCCGTGACCGCATTTTCGATAGCTTTTCCCGCAGGCGGGGCAGCAAAGCTCTTTATCCAGTTTCACTCCGCAGCGGCATACATAGGCGTAAAACTTTGCCGGATTTCCCACGACCATGGTATACGGCGGAACCGTTTTCGTGACGACGCTGCCCGCGCCCACAAAGGCGTACTCTTCCACATCGTGTCCGCAGACGATCGTGGCGTTGGCTCCTATGGTCGCTCCTCTTTTGATGATGGTCTTTTTGAACTCGGATTTTCTCTCGATAAAGCTTCTGGGATTCGATACATTGGTAAATACGCAGTTGGGGCCCAGGAACACCTCGTCCTCACACTCGATGCCGGTATACAGAGCCACATTGTTTTTTACTTTGACCCGGTTGCCGAGTTTAACACCCGTCTCAATAAAAGCGTTCTCGCCGATATTGCAGTTCTCGCCGATCTCAACGCCCTTCATGATATGGCACCAGTGCCATATTCTTGTGCCCTTCCCGACAACGGCCCCCTCGTCTACTACCGCGGAGGGATGAATAAAAGTCTCAGCCATGCAGCGCCTCCAAAAGTGTGCGGATGATATACTCTCTTTCCTCTGTGTACAGCTCCGGAAACACCGGGATCGCGAAGGTCGTTCGGCTGAGCTCCTCTGTCACGGGAAGATCGCCCTCCTTGTATCCCAGATGGGCAAAGGCTCCCTGAAGGTGCAGCGGTACCGGATAATAGGTGCCGCAGGCGATCCCGGCATTCTTCAGCTTGCTCATGATCTCCGGCGCGTTTGGATGTTTCAGCGCATAGATATAATAGGAATGTTCGCTCTCCGGCGTTTCAAAGGGCGTAACATACGTCGTATCCTTCAGAGCTTCATTATATAAGGCGGCATTTTTTCTGCGTCCTTCGATAAACTCATCCACATGCTTCAGTTTTTTGCGGAGGATGGCCGCCTGAAGCGCGTCAAGACGAGAATTGTAGCCGAAAAGATAGTTATAGTACTTGGATTCCCCGACCGGCATGTTCTCCGGGAAAGGGATGCCCTTCATCTGATACTCTCTCTTCAATGTCCAGAGTCCGTCTTTCCCCGAACCATGGACCTTCAAAGACCGGCAGGCGCGGGCGACATCCTCGTTATCCGTCAGGACCATGCCGCCGTCGCCGTCGCCGCCGAGATTCTTCGTCGGGAAGAAGGAAAAGCAGGAGACATCTCCCAGCGCGTTTTTCCGTTCGCCTTTGTATTTTGTTCCTGCCGACTGCGCGCAATCGGCGACCAGGAAAAGATTGTGACGTCGGCAAATGGCGCGCAGCTCATCCATAGGGCAGCTCTGCCCGTAAAAATGCACCGGAAGGACGGCCCTGGTCTTTTCGGTGATGGCCGACTCCACCAGCGCCGGGTCCATGCAATAGGTCTGCGGATCCACATCCACAAAAACCGGTGTTGCGCCCACGGAAGCAATGCTCTCCGCCGTGGCAAAGAAGGTCCAGGACACCGTGATGACCTCATCCCCGCGGCCGATCCCCAGCGCGCGAAGCACCAGAACGATGGCCTCCGTCCCGTTGCCGCAGGAGATGGCGTATTTCGCGCCTTCATAAGATGCGAACTCCTCTTCAAACGAGGAAACCTCCTCGCCGCCGATATACCGGCCGCTGCGAAGTACGTTCAGCGCCGCATTTTCGTATTCAGAAGCATAGGTCTCATGCTGGCGCTGAACATTCATCAGCTGAATTTCCATAATGTGTATCCTTTCTTTTCGATTCTATGCAAGACTACCACTTCAAGCGGAGGATTACAAGCTATTTATTCTCTTCCAGCACCCGTTCATAAAGCTCCGTCAACTGCCGGCAGACCGCCTGCTCGGAAAAATGATCCCGGCAATAGTCGGAGATCTCCTCGGCGCTGTAGGAGTCATATTGGCTGATGATCTGCAGCATGGCGTCGGAGGCGGCTTTGTCGTCGTCCACCTCCACGGCAAGGCCGGTGGACCGTGTGGCCAGCAGCTCCCAGGCGTCGGTCTTTGTCATGACGATGGGAAGGCCGCAGGCCATGGCCTCGATAAAGCAGACGCCGAAGGTCTCCGCCCGGCTCAGCAAAACAAAGGCCTGGGAACGACGAAGCTGCCAAGCGACCTCTTCACGGGAGAGTGCACCAGTAAATGTAACCGAATCAGAGATGCCCAGCTCTTCCGCCTGTTTCTCAAACGGTTCCCGATCTCCTCCGCCGATAATAATGAGCTTTACCCGTGTAGTCCGGGCACAGACCTGCGCAAAAGCCCGGAGAAGCACGTCAAAGCCTTTTTTGTGAACTAAATACCCAATAGAAACAAATTGAAATGTGCCGTCCGTTGGCATGAGGCGAAGGCCTCCGGAAAAAAACTGCTCCGATACCATGTTGGGAATTACTCGTATCTCCCGAGGACACAAGGGCGCGATGGAATCCCGCAGGCCGGTACTGACGGCAACGATCTCCGCCGCATCGGTATACACCTTCCGCGCTTCTTCCCACCTCTTCCCTGTAACGGAGCCCAGTTGAAATCCGGTAAAATGCTCTGTAACAACATAGGGAATATGAAAAGCCGCTTTGATGAAGCGGGCATAGCGTCCGCTGCGGAAGGAATGGACATGCATAATATCGATCGGCCGGGAGCGAAACTCCGTCCGGAAAAGCCGGATCAGTTCCCCCATGACCAGCATTCCCGAGAGGTGACACGGGAGCGGTTTCACATGCAGATAGTATTCCGTTATATCCCCTGTACGGCTCTTCTCCAGGCTGGTCTTTCCCGTATCCGACGGGCGGATCACCAGTACGCTGACCGTATGGCCATAGCGTGCCAGGGCCTGCGCCTGCTCGCGAAAAAAGCTGCCGCTGTTGGGCGACTCTTTGGAACTGTACCAGGATGGTAAAACAAGAATGTTCATACGCTCTCCCCTATCACGAAAGATCCTCGCCGCTGTTCCGACGGCGCAGACGCCGCCGAACTGAGCGCAGAAGGTTCAGCGCTGTTTTCCGGAAATAATCAAAACGGGGATCCTTTCGGAACAGAAGATACCAAAGTCCGTTGGGGACAAAAAGGCAGAGCAAAAAGCGCAGCAGGAAATTACTGAAAGTATAGGCCCTCAGCGGCAGACACAGGACATGCACCAGAGCCCCTGTCAGAAGAATGAGCGCCAGATTCTGCGCATATCGGAGGTAGTACTCCCCCGCCCCCTTGTGAAAGACCTCCCGGTAAACGATCACCGGGTCCAGGGCGATCATTATGATAATGCTGGCCGTGGTGCCCAGGAGAGCGCCGGTCAGGCCCATATGGGCCGGTCCCACAAGCAGGATGGAAACCACCACGTTGAACACCGTGGAGAAAATATAACGGAATTTGCTCTGCCAGTACAGACCGTTCACATCCCGGTATTTTTCCACGTCCTCGGCCAGTCCCTGGATCAGGAAGTTGAAAACAACCAGAAACACGTCCACATCGGAGATCAGCCACTTGGTATCATGGAGCCAGACGCCGACAATAAACGGGTTAAACAAGATCCAGAAGCAGATGGCGCAAAAGCCGTAGATCCAGAAATAGGAAAACTGCAGCGACAGGAAAAAGTTTTCCTTCCTCTCGTCGCTGTCCACGGCACAGAGATTGCCCAGGCTGGCTGTAATGGAACTGTACACCGTGGAGAGGATCCGGACCACATAGTTTTTCAGCACCACATAGTTGGAATAGATACCAACCACGGAGAGGCCGACCATCACCGACAAAACCAGGTTGTCTATGCTCTCGTGGGCAATCCGGCAGACTTTTTTGGTCAGGAGCCCTGCCATATTGCGCACGATCCCCTTTTTCTCCTCCGGTGGCAGGGGCGGCGCGTGCAGATCCCGACACCAGGGGAATTCCGTGCGCACCTTCCACCGGATCAGCAGCAGATTGAACAAGTTGCCGGCTACACCGATGGCGGAATAACAGTAATAGGAGAGCATGGGCGTGCGGCGAAGCAGGAACAGAAAGACTATCTTGCCGATGGTGGTGGCCACAGAGGCCAGATAGTTGAGAATGGCCGTGACGTAATTCCTCTGCTCGGCAAAGAGTACGACGGAATAAACACCCAGCCAATAACTGAGGAATTTCTCCACCAGGCTGATGAAGAAAATAATACGAATATCCACCAGTTCCGTGGTCTCCGGAACCAGCAGATAGAGGAAAGGAATCAGTGCCAGTCCAACAATAAGAATGACCGTGGCAATGATCCGATAGGTCTTCTGGAACAGGGACATCAAAGAGCGGACCTTCTCCGTGTCATGCTCCGCCACTGGCTTGTACATGGCAAAGAGGATGGTCTCCCCCAGGCCGAGCTCCGCCAGATTCATCAGTTCCAGAATGCTGGTCAGAAGCCCGTTGATGCCCAGATACCGCTCCGAAAGGGTGGCGATAAAGACCGTG
This sequence comes from Oscillospiraceae bacterium, assembly GCA_017540645.1. Lineage (GTDB taxonomy): Bacteria > Bacillota > Clostridia > Oscillospirales > Oscillospiraceae > Apopatocola. Next base: position 22,666 of record JAFYAQ010000012.1, on the reverse strand, counting down.
CGGACTACAAATGCCAATACGATCGCCAGGGCTTTTCCAAACAGCCCTGTCACCAGGTTTTTAAAGGAATTTGCAGTCCGCATGCTTTCGTCTTCTCCAAATCCGGATGTCTTGTTTTATCAGTCCGCCATATGGGCGTACCAGTTCACGCCCTCGTTGGGATCGTTGCCCAGGGCCACCCATTCACCGTCCACGTCGTCGTAGCGTACCCCGTCTATCACTCGGAAGGGGATCTTCCCGCCGAAGGGGCCCATATACCAGCGTTTGTCTCCCGGGAACAGGATGTCCCGCATCTCGTAGTAATCCAGATCCGCGCGCCAGGGCCCGGAGGTGGAGTCGTTTTTGCCGAAGCCCCGCCAGGTTTGCAGCTTGGGATTCAGTTCCTTGAGCTTGTCCTCCTGCTCCTGCGTCAGCTGTCGATTGCTGAACCAGAGGCGGTCCAGCCAGGGCATCTGGCTGATGACCTGGAAAATGTGCTCCTGATCCGTCACACCGGCAACGATGATATTCAGGTCCGACAGGCTGGTGCAGCCGATCAGCGGGGAGATATCCGTTACGGCGTAGTCCATGAACATCTCCAGCCAGCGGAGGTTTTTCAGCGTACCCACGGGGCTGATATCCTTGAGGTTGAAGTTCCCGTTGATCATCAGATACACCAGCTGGGGCATCTCCCTCAGGAAGCTGAGGTCGTTGGGGGCGCGGTGGCCGATGTCCAGGCAGATCAGATCCTCACAGTAAGTGAAGTACCAGGCATCCTCTTCGGTGATGATGCCGTAGTGGTTCGAAGTGCCTCGGAAGCCCTGGGTGTCGGTACGGAAGGCGTACTTGGAAAAGCGGATCATCCAGACGAAGCGCACATCCTCATAGCGCTTGTTCAGCTCGTTCATGTCCTTGTAGGGAATGCCGCAGTCGCACATCTCCACCCAGTTCAGGTTATACATGTAGGGCAGCATCTTTTCCACTTCGTCGGTGTTCTCCATGGGGATTTCGTTCAGATACACCTTCTCGTCGGCGGTGGTGACCGGTACGCCGCACCAGTCAAAGCTCCACAGGACCTGGGTATCGGGCAGGGCGTCGGCAATGGCCATCTTCTGCTCCTGGGTAAAGGAGGTGTCGGTCAAATCAAGGGTCTGCCAGCCCGTCAGCATGGGCGCCACGGCCAGCAGCTCCTGCAGGTCCTTCTCCCCCAGATCCTTGCGGCCGGCCAGGGAAACGCTCTCCTCGGCGGTGGTATAGCGTGCGCCGAACAGGGGGATCTCCCAGGCAAAGGTCAGGGACGGGAAGGCGCTCATAAGGGACGTCTGCTCCTCCATGGTGAAGGGGCAGTCGCTGACGCGGACAAGCTCCAGCTCCGGCAGCTTCCCCAGCGTCTCCCGCAGGCCATCGGCGGTCAGCCCCTCTCCGGAGAGCGCGATCTCCCGGGCGGACTGGTCGTACACCGTGCCGTCCACGGTCACCTGCCACAGTACGGACAGGTCCTCCCGGCTTTTCTGAAGCGCCGCCAGGTTTTCCACGTTCTCCAGGGCCCGGCCGTCCACGGTCTCCAGGGCGGGGAAATACCGGAGGAGAGAGAAATCCTCTTCCGGGATGTCCGAGCTCAGTTCCAGGGTCCGGCTCTCGGAATCGTAGCGTACGCCGCCGATGGGCACGCTCCAGCGCACACTGACGTTGGGCAATGCCTGGACCAGTGTGTCATAAAAATCCGGCGTGATATCGGCGGAGCGGACGTCGATGGCGTTAAGCGAGGGGAAATAAGAGAGCAGGCCCAGGTCTTCCGCCGTCAGAGAGGAGAGCGTAAGGCTCTCGGAAGCAGAGTCAACCCTTCCGCTGCTGAGCGGAACGCTCCACCGGTATTCCCGGTCCGGGTACTGGTCCGCAATGGACCGGTATTCCCCCTCGGAGAGATGATACTCCCGAAGGTCCAGGACGGCGCTGTCCCGGGGGATCAGTTCACCGCCCACGATCATATAGGACCGGTTGGCGTACCACAGGCCGCCCCCGATCAGCGCCAGGATCAGGATCAAAGGAATGATCCAGCGCAGAGGGGAGCGCCTTCTGCGGCGGCGGCGTCTCTTTTTTCTCTTTATCTCTGCCATATCTCTTCTCCTTTTCACCTCACAGGAGGCGTTTTTATTATCGGCCGTCCCCATGGGCGGTCAGCGACGAATAAATCTCCGTGAGACGGGCGCACACCTGCTCCGGGGCGTAGCGCTCCCGGCACCGGGTACGGATCCTCTCCGGATCGTAGCGATCATAATGGTCCATCATGGACAGCATGGCATCCCGCAGAGCGGGTATATCCTCAATATCCACGGCCATACCTGTCTCCTCCGTGACCAGCTCCCGCCAGGCGTTGGTTTTGGTCATGATGATGGGAAGGCCTCTGGCCATGGCCTCGGCGTAGACGACGCCGAAGGTCTCAAATCGGCTGGGCAGCACAAAGGCGTGGCTCTCCCCCAGAATGGCGGCGCATGCCTCCCGGTCGATCTGGCCGGTGAAACGAACGGAGTCGCTGATGCCAAGCTCCCGGGCCTGCCGGCGGTATTTTTCCGCATCTCCCCCGCCGCAGAGGGTCAGCGTGGCCTTCCGCTCCTCCGCCAGCACCTGGGCAAAGGCGCTCAGCAGGAGATCGGTGCCCTTTTTCTCGTCCAGGCTCCCGACCGCCACAAAGCGGAAGGGCTCCTTCTCCCCCGGGCGCCGGCAGGGGACGAAAAACAGCTCCCGGACCATGTTGGGCACCACCCGGATCTCCCGGGGGTACAGGGGCGCGATCACGTCCCGGAGGCCGGAACTGACCGCGATCAGCGCGTCCGCGGCGGCATAGTCTCTTTTTATGTCCCGCAGTTTCTGCTCGGAAAGCAAGCGTCTCTCAAACCAGGTGGCGTGTTCGGTGATCACCATAGGGATGTGAAACAGCTTTTTCAATGCCGCGCCGTACCGGGCCGCATAGAAGGAGTGGACATGGATCACATCCGGTCTCTCGTTTCGTGGAAACGCGCGGACCAGAGCTGTCATCTCTCTCAGCAGGCGGAAATAGGTCATATGCAAAGGCATGGATTTGTAATGGATGGCATACTCCGTCATGCCGGCGCATATTTCCCGCCGCTCCGTATAAACGCCCTTCTCCGCGTCCGCGTAATAGGGGAAAACGCTGACCCGATGGCCGCTGCGGGCCAGGGCCTCCGCCTGTTCCCGGAAAAAGCAGCCCTTCACCGGGTTGTTCTCATCCGGATACCAGGAGGGTAAAATGAGGATATGCATAGCCTTACTCCCTGTCGGGAGCCAGGAGCGCTCCCACCGCGTCGATTTCCGCTTGGACACGTTCATCCCAGGTCCAGAAATTCTCCTGCGCGAATCGAAGGGAGCCCTGTCCCAGCCGCTTTCTCAGATCTTCATCCTCCAGCAGGCGGCAAATCGCCCGGGGAATCTCCTCCTCCAGGTTTTCACCGGAGAGCAGGAGGCCGTTTTGCCCGTGGATTACCACCGTTTTCGTCTCTCCCACATCGGAGGCGATTACCGGAAGACCGCAGCGCATGGCCTCAAAGAGAGGATTTCCAAGGTTGGACGCCTCATAAAAGGACAGGAAGATATCGCCCCGCTTCAGATAGGAAAAAACCTGGTCATGAGATATGCCGCCGGTAAAGATGACCGCGTTTTGCAGGTTTTCCTCTTCTGTGATCCGTTTGAGCTTCTTCTCCTCGTCGCCGTAACCGCAGATAAGGAGCTTTGCTTCCGGATGGGTCCTGCGAACTTCCGCCAGGGCGCGGATCGCTCTGTCCACGCGTTTGCCCGGATGAAGACGGGAAAGGGTGATCAGCACCTTGTCCCCCGGCTCCAGGCCGGGGATCTGGGCCGCTTCCTGCTTCGGGTCGGGCATATCCACTCCGTTGCGCCAGAAAACGATGTTTTTCCCTTGGTTTCCCATACGGCGGAGCATCTTATCGCCCTGTGTGCCGTCGTTGGTCATGATCGTCAGGTCGGCGGCAACACGGTAAGCATCGAACTTAGGGTAGCAGAGGATCCGGTTTTTCCATGTATACGGCTTTGTGAACATATCCCAGATCCCAAAAAACCGTGTTACCAGCTTCAGCCCGCAGGCCGTATGGATATCCGCGGCGGCGAGCACAGAGATGCTCTCAGCCCCATAGATGACCGTGTTGGTCTTGTCAAGCCCTTCTTTTGCGATCAGGGCCTCCGCCTGTTTTCTCTGCCAGCGGCGGATCCATGCCAATTGCGAAAGGGCAAATGCATGCCCGATCTTTTTGATTTGTGTCTGCTTTCTCCAGGGCGGCGCCTGCTGGATCAAATGCAGGCCATCCGGATAGTCCACGCGGTTCGTTACGCCTTCTTTTGCCGAGGCGTTAAATACCCAGACTTGCCATCCCGCCTTAACAAAGCCGTTCATCGTTGTCCAGAAGGTTGGCGCTGCCGCGGAATAGCGATCGCCCATTCCGGCGGCAGAAAAAACAATGAGGTTTTTCATAGCTTGCTTCCCTTCTTCAATTCCCGCACCACCTGCTCCGCCCGGTGCTTCCACAGGCCGTTCCGGCGCACGGCGGCGCACACATTTTCAAACAGCTTTCGACGCAGAGACTCGTCCGCGAAATAGCTGCGGATCGTATCCGCCGCCTGCCGCTCGTCCCCCCCGACGCACAGGCCTGTGCCGTCCCGCCGTGCGATCCGCTCCATTTCCTCCGCCCGGCGGATCAGCAGCGGAAGACCGTGCCCCATGTATTCATTCAGTTTCACGGAGACCGCATAGCGGCAGTACTCGTTGTCGGTAAAAAAGCACAGGCCCAGCGCCGAGCGGCGGTACAGCGGTTCCAGAGCCTCGCCGGAGGCGTGATGCACCTCCAGCCAGGGAGCATTTTTTTGCGGGTGATCAAGTTTCTTCCACTCTTTTTCCCGGCACACGAGGATCAGCGGGTAATCCCCCTCCTCATTCAGCCGCGAATAGACATCCAGGAGGCCGGCGCCGTCATAGATCCCCAAAATGCCGCCCACATAAATGCTTGTCTGCCCTGACGGCGGATCCCCCGGCAGCCGGTCCTCCCCGGCGGGAGGCAGCGGGCGCATATCCCGAAAGGAAAACAGCTCCTTGCAGACTTCCGACGGCAGATATACGATATCCGCCGAATGCAGCAGCCGATCCGTCTGTTTTCTTTTCCAGTCCAGCCACAGATCCTTCAGCCGTCCGGGGATATCCTTCCGTTTGGGGAACAGGGCGGGAAAACGGTCTTGAAAATCCCGATAATAATATCCGATGGGGATACCCTGCGCATGGATCTTGCGGATCAGCGCCCGGTCAAAGCTCCACAGGATCGGATAAACCGGCGATTCGATATAGCAGAGATCCGGCTTGTTTTCGTCCAGCCAGCGGGAGGCGGCTTCCACGTCGGCCCGGCGGCGTTCCCGGACGGCGCGATCCTGGGAGCCGGAGAGAAGATACACCTGATGCCCCAGTTCCTGGAAGGCCCGGTACATTTTCTGCGGCCGCACACCGGAGCCGGAACTGGCAGGGTCCATGTCAATATAGTTGATAACAAGGATTTGCATAGGCCCTCACATTCCGGCAAACAGCTTCTGTTCTCTCTCTGTCGTATTCTCCGCGCTGCATTTTTCCCGGATGAAGCAACTGCCAAGGGCGGAGAGCTCGGCAAAGGTCTCCGGCTCGTCTATGAGACGCCGGGCCAGTGCTGTCATGTCCTTCAGATCCCGACAGGCCAGGCGTCCGTCCTTCGGCAGATATTCGGGGATCGCCGTGTTGTACAGGGTAACCGGGACAAGCCCGCTGCTCATGGCCTCGCACATGGAGACCCCCTGTGCATCCTGCCGCGTTGGGCAGAGGAAAATGCCGTTTTGCGCATGGATCTGCGCGATCTCCGCATTGTTGATAAAGCTCTCGTGGATCTCCACGTTTTCCAGACCGCGCAGCGGCGCAAGGGTCGACTGGAACAGGCGCCCTTTCCCGTAAATCGTGAAATGCATTTGGGCGAAGCGCGGATGGTCCCGCAGGGCGAGAATGATCTTTACCGTCAGATCGTTGGCATACTTCCCGGTGTCAAAGGAGCGGATGGTGAGAAAACGAAACCTCATATCCGGGCTTTTCTCCCGATAGGGGAAGCGCTCTTCTCTCACGATATTGGGAATGATGCTCCAGTCGTCGCTCGCACCGGAACAGCGCCAGTTTTTCACCGCTTTCTCCTTCATCCACTCGGACACGGTAATGAAGCGGCACCGGTGCTGAGTCTCCCTCAGGAAACGGCGAATTGCGTAAATTCGGTGGGTGTCTACAAACGCGCCCTTCACAAAGCCCGCCAGCAGTCGCGGACTGCGAAGCAGACCGGGAAAGATCCGCTCATGCCAAAGGAGAGCCTCCAGACCGTGAACAAAAATAAAAACCGGCATGGGTTCCTTCACAAGCGAAAGCGCCCGGATCATGCGTTCATTGATAAAATGCAGGGCGGCGTGGGTCACCCCGTTTTGTTCCACATAGCGGGCAAATTCCTCCGGAGAGTCGTGGTACACCGTTACGCCTTCGTACTCATATTCCGTTTTCCTCCCGGTATCATTCAATATGAACACGACAGCGTTCGTTCCCTTCTGCCGGTAGGATAGGATGCGGCTGTGGACAAAAGCACAAAAGCTGGGGTTTTTCGGGGACGGATATCCCGGAGCAAGCACGACAAGCACTGGTTTCCCTCTCTTTCCCTGGCGCGATACAAGCTCACTTTAAATACGGCGGCCGGCAATCATATCCGTAAAGCGCATGGACGAAAGCAACTCTTCTCCATGATCCGGAGACCGCTTGACAAGCGAGAAGCGGTTACGATAATATGAACGATAATCGCATTACCTGCCGCTTGTCGGCAAAAAGGATGGAATCGCATATGTCTGAGATAAACTACATGTATCTTCTCAGCAGCCGACGGAACGAGGCGCTGTTCCCCCGGGCGGAGCCGGTCTGCTTTGGCCGTGCGCTGCTGCAGCTGACAGAGTCGGTCTGGTGCCGTATCCTTCGGGAGGAGGACCGGGAGATCTGCCTTGCGGGGCTGTGCGTGGACTCTCTGGGGGAATTCTCCCGGGAACAGATCCCGGAGACGCTCCTGCGTTCCGGCAGGGGAGGCTTTTCTTCCGTGGTGGAAGCCGAGGCCCGTCTTGCCGGGCGGTACATCCTTATCTTCACCCAAGGCGCGGAAGCCTATATTCTCCACGACGCCACCGGCGCCATGCAGGTTTTTTATCATACGGGTGAAGAACTGTGCGCCGCGTCCTGGGAGGCCCTGGTGGCAAAGGCGCTGTCTCTGCCCGTCTCAGAGGAGGACTGCTCCTACCACGCCGGTTCCGATTATACACAGGCCATGCCCTATGACCGCTGCTGTTATCAGAACGTGCGCTGTCTTCTCCCCGGGCACTCTCTGTGCCTGAACAGCGGTAAGGTCAATCGATACTGGCTGCCCCCCGCCCCCACCGAAAACACAGAGGCTGTGCTGGAGGCGACCGCCCGTCAGATCGACGCCATCACCCGCGCCTATGCACGGGAGGTTAAACTTCTGTGTCCCATCACCGGAGGCTGGGACAGCCGGACGAATTTGTCCTTTCTGCTGAAAAACGGGCTCTCCCCGGAGACCTATACCCTCTATCACCCGGGTTTTACGGACCAGAGCGCCGATATCGCCATCCCCCGCCAGATCTGTTCCCGCTTCGGGCTTGTCCATCGGGAGATCCCCGACCTGCCGGAAGACGAATCCGCATTCCAAGCCGCCGCGGAAATTCTGGGACCGTATGTCAGTCGGAGGGCCATCTGCCTGGCCCGGACGATCGGCTCTGTCTACGGGTCGGAATATGCCATCCTCACCGGAGACAATATGGACCAGATCGGAAAATACCGGTTCGGCCGCCGCCTCCCGACCTTTGCCGCCACTGCCGGCTTTCTCACCTGCAAGCTCCACTCCCCCGTTCCGGGGATTCGGCGGCACGTTGCCCAGCAGCTGCGGGAGTATTCCCGGACCGGCTGTCGGAAGGCCGCCTTTGACTTGTTCGCGCTGGAGAGCCGCTGCGGACGCTGGGCCTCCCAGGCGACAACGATCTATGACGTCATGGGAGCTCAGGCGCTGAACCTGTTCAACTGCCGCATGGTGCTGAACGCCTGGATGTCCCTTTCAAAAAAGGAACGGAGCCGGAAGATGATCCACCGATATTATCTGCGGCGAAATGCCCCGGAGCTGCTGGAGTATCCCTTCAACGCCCCCGGCTGGCAGGATCGGATGAAGAAAAGCGCTTTTCTCTATTGGATCGCCACCTATGGGAAGTTCTTCCTGGCAAAGTGGCGGTGGCTGCGAAAGAAATAACGTTCTATTTTGCCGAGGCCCTGCGCCTCGGCAAAATACTTGTCCGGCCGGTCCATGTGCCGGGTCGCTGCTGCGGCGTCTTGCAATCCGTGACGGCCGCAAAGCCGCTTCACCGCTTGTCCGTCAACTCCCGATACAGCTCCACAAGCTTTTTCTCCTCCACCGCCCAGTTAAACCGCTCGTGCGCCGCGCGAAAAGCGTTTTGCCCCATCCGCAGGATCCTGTCCGGATCGTCCAGCAAACGGCGGATCGCGGCGGCGGTCCCGTCAATATCCATGGGGTCCACACATAAGAGGCAATCATACTCCCGGTTGATCTCCCGGGCGTGGGGTGTGTCGGAAACGATGGCGGGAAGACCTGCTCCCATATACTCAAAGACCTTGGTGCCCATATTGTCGATCCGGTGGTATTCCCCCTGATCCAGCCACAGGCAGAGTCCGGCCCGAAGACCGCGGCAAAAAGCGGGAACCTCCCTGGGCGGGATAGGCCCGATGTAGTCCACACTGGAAAACTCCGGCATGCTGCGCAGCTCGCTGATATACTCCGGCGATCCGCCGCCCGCGAGGAGGAGTCTGGCTCCCGCGCGATGGGCTGCGCGGATCATATGCTCAACGCCCCGCGCCCGGGTGAGGCTGCCCACATACCCAACTGTATTCTCACTGTCCGCGGTGGGAGCGCTCCATGTGTCGGGGAATTGCTCCAGGCGGGGATAATTGTCAACCAGTACAGAACGCTTGGCCCAGCGGGCGTAGAGGTTCTCTCCGTTCAGCGTACAGGGCACGATCATCGCGTCGATCTTGCGAAGGGCATGGTTTTCGTAGGCGGTGTAGGCGATGGGGACCAGTTTTTTTCCCACGGAGCCCAGATAAGTCCTTGCGTCAAAATGAAATCGAGTGTACTCGTGGCTGTCAAAAATACAGAGCTTCCCTTTGCGCTTCATGTGCAGCAAAAAAGGAAGAAGCTCCGGATCGTGAATGTGGTAAACATCCGCGTCCAGCGCCTCTGCCGCGCGGGCTGCCTTGCGAAAGCCGCCCTTGCGCAGGCGCTCAAGGCTACCAGCGGGCATATTCCCCACGCCCAGCACATGAACGCCCTTTTCCTCCCGGCTCTCTCCCCGGGCTACCAGAGTAACGTCATAACCGGCCGCCGCCAGAGAGGCACACTCTTTATGGAAAATGCGGTTATCGGTGCTGTTGTGGACGCTGGTCACATGGCAAACTCTTATCATAGTTCAGGATTCTCCTCGTTGTTTGAATACTTCCGGGCTTGTCCGCCGTAAGGAGGTCTTGCCGATGAGGCTGCGCCGCTCAGTGCCAGGTAGGATGAAAAGCCTTTATATAGCAAAGACCGGCAAAGGCTCCGGCCACCTGAAGAGCGTTGAGTTTTTCTACTTTTGTGTATAGCTGCCATTGGTATTTCAGCAGATCCAGTTTTTTGGAGGATACGGATCCCTCTTGGAGCCGATAGCAGCCCAGGCACTCCTGCATCCCGTAGACATAGTCCGTCTTTTTCAAAACAGCCAGCCACAGGGCAAAATCATTTCTTTTTCGGATTTCCGGGATCCGGGTGTCCCCCAGGGTCTCCCTTTCAAGCAAAACGGTGGAATTTCCCACAGGATTTGCATAATACAGCACTTTTTTATAGTCGGCCTTGGGAAACGGAGTCACACGCCCAAGGACGGTTTTCCCGTCTCCCGCCACCCTGTCGTAGGCGGTGCAGGAAAAGTGCGCCCCGGTCTGCCGCATAAAAGCGATCTGCTTTTCCAGCTTTTCCGGTTTCCAGAGATCATCGCCGTCCAAAAACGCCAGGTATTTTCCTCTTGCTCGATCCAGCGCCATATTCCTGGACCCGGCAGGCCCCAGATTTCGCTCTGTCTGCAGCAACACGATCCGGCTGTCCTCCCGGGCCAAGGCTTCGGCAACGGCGTAAGTTCCGTCTCCGGAACAGTCGTCCACCAGCAGCAGCTCCCAGTCCGGCATAGTCTGGGCCTGCACTGATGCAACCGTATCTGCGAGCACATTCCCGCAGCGGTAGATCGGGGTCACAATCGAAACAAGGGGGCCGGTCTGATTCACTGACCTTTCTTCCATGTCATCTCATTTCCCGGAACCAATGAATTCCGAATCCCTGTGCGTTTCCTCCTGTACCTCCACGCCCTCAGTGCTCTCCCGGGTGAAGATGATCTTCAAAGTATAGAGGATCAGCTGGATATCCCAGAAGAAGGAAGCATGCTGGATATAGTACATGTCCAGCCGGGCTTTGTCGGGGAAGCTGGTGTTGTACTTTCCGTAGAGCTGGGCGTAGCCGGTCAGCCCCGCTTTTACCATCAGCCGGTAGTTGAACTCCGGGTACTCGTCACAGATCGTCTGATAAAACTCCGGCCGCTCCGGACGGGGTCCCACCAGGGTCATATCCCCGATGAAAATATTCCATAGCTGGGGCAGTTCGTCCAGCCGGGTAGCCCGGATAAACCGGCCCACCGGGGTGATCCGATCGTCCCGTTTTCCCGCCAGCACCGCGCCGGTGGCCTTCTCCGCGTTCACGATCATGCTGCGGAATTTTATCAGCTTGAATTCCTTTCCGCCGCGGGTCAAACGGACCTGCCGGTAGAACACCGGGCCGCCGTCCTGAAGCTTGACGGCCAGGGCCACCAGCAGCATGATCGGGCTGAGGATCAGCAGGCTGAGACCGGAGACCAAAATATCCAGCCCCCGCTTGGCGATATAATAGGCAGCATCCCCACCCTGGGTGTTGAGATCGTACATCAGATAATCCTTTACCACCATGGGCTGGGCGCTGGCCACCATGATATCCGTCATATCCGGCACGAGCAGCACCTTGATCCCCGTACGGTAACAGTATCCGATCACGACCTGGCGTGTCTGAGCGCTGACCGGTCCCAGGACCACCGCCCCGTAGTTATCAATGGTGCGCAGCAGTTCCCGGCGAGGCAAATCCTCCCCGGCCTCTCCGGTCACCGCGTAGCTGGAGCGCCGACGGTCGAACTTGGAGGCGACATCCTCGTTCCACTCTCCGGCGGGGTGGATAAACAATGCGGGAATGGTCGGAAGCAGCATGGGAAGCATCACGCGCCCCAGCACATAGAGCAGCAGCGCGCCGAAGCACTGGATCACGAAAACCAGTATGATGTCCCCCACCGGCAGCAGCCGCCGGGCGATCAGGCTCAGCACCATATACGCCAGAACGTTTTCGATGAACGAGGCCAGCGCGTAGGAAAGGACCAGTTCTCTGGTCCGACTGTAGCGGATGCGGTACGCCCCGTACAGGTGAAGGATCATGATCAGCAGGACAGTATACATCAAAAGCAAAAGAGAATTGCCCCTGACCACCAGACGGGTGGCATATGTGTAGTAACGCATATGAATTGCGAAAAACACTGCGACAGATCCTACAGTCAGCAGGACACCAAAGATGGTCCTCAACAGCATTTCCCGGTTCAGAATCGGCGATCTCTCTTTCGGTTTCATGACATCCGCTCTTTCTCGTCGTAAAAAACGACATCTTGTGGAATCGTGTAAAGCCGCATACGCTCATTTTGTTATTTTATCAGAGCTGCACGGTAAAAGCAATCTTTTTTTCCTCTGCCCATCTCCCTCAAAAGGGCGGGAAAAGACAATCTCCCGAACAAACAAAAAACCTGCCCGGATCCGTTCCGGACAGGTTTTTTGTTTTCTCGGTCAGTTCCAGGCATCGTTCCAGTAGACAAGTGTTGCTTCGCCGGTCCACTTGCTGGTGAGTTCCGCGGCGGAGAATCTCTGGCCGTAAATGGTAGCCCGGAGGAAATTCCGGTTCACCGCGAAGTCCGCGTTATAGATGGACAGATTGTTGTGGTCCCGTCCCTTCCAGAAGGACCCGATGACGGGGCACTGCTGGGTATGGATCGTATATTCCTTGATGCTGGGAAGCTGCAGCAGCAGGGAAAAGCTCTGTCCGGCCGTGACATCGGTGGTGATGAGAGGCAGAACCGCTTTTGCCAGCTCATACTGCTCGGCCAGCGTCATCTGCTTCACGTTCTCCATCATCTGCATGACCACCTCGCGCTGCTTTGCGCTACGTCCGGTATCGCCGCCGAAATGCCGCTCCCGGCAGTAGCCCAGGATCTGGGCCCCGTCCGTGATGGTATAGGTGCCGCTCTTCATCCAGGGGAAATAGCAGCGCGGGTAGTTGTTCTCAACATCATCGGGGCTGCGGCCGGCGTCTTTGTCGATCAGCTGGCAAACCTCGGTGATTGTCTTGTTGATATCGTCTACCTCTTTTGCCTCTACCGATACGGTGACCGGTCCCAGAAGATTTGCTACGTTGACAAAATCCAGGAAGTTCACCGAAGCCCAGTTGTCGATATTGATCGCGAAGTTTTTCTCGCTCTCGATGGTGGCGATCAGCGTATCAATGCCGCCGATGCTGGTGGCCCAGTTCAGATGGGCAAGGCCGTAGTTGGGGACGGTCACCTGGGTATCCCGCATAAAGGAGGTGATCCAGATTTCCTTCGTCTCCTTGTTGACGGAGAGCAGGATCATGGAGTCGCTGCGCTCCATAACGCTTCCTCTGCCGTCCGTGCCGATCAGCAGAAGGTTATACACGTTCTCATTGAACATGACCTCTTCCGCCTCTTCCTGGAGGCTGGCCTTCAGTTCCATCTCCTCCAGCTCCCGCAGCTCCTCCTCGGTCAGAGGCTCCGGGGTGGGCGTGGGCTCCGGGGTGGGCTCCGGGGTGACTTCGGGCCGTTCCGTGGCGGTCTGCACGACAGCCGTCGGGGCGGGCGTGGCGGAGGAACCCCGGCCGACCACATTCAGCATGCCGTAAAAATGCATGAATACCAGATACCCCGCCAGGGCCAGCAAGGCCAGCACCGCGACCACGATCAGCAGGATCTTCAGCCCGCGACGGTTCTTTTTTCTCTTCTTTCTTCTGCGCTTGGGCGATGCCCCCGTGCTGCGGCGTACCGGCTCTCTCCGGGGATCGTCCCCCCGGGGCCGGTGCTCCCGTCGGGGAGCTTCTTCCTCCCGGGCGCGGCGCTCCCGGCGGGGCGCTTCCTCTTCCCGGACACGGCGCTCCCGGCGGGGTGTTTCTTCTTCCGAAGAAGGATCGGCGATGAACTCGTCCTCGGCCTCCGGCTCAGAGTGCCGGCTGCTGTGGGAGGGCGCGGCGTCTTTCTTCAGGTGACGGCCGCCGCGAGAGGCAGGCTCCTCCTCATAGGACCGGCCTTCATAGCTCTCATCATCAAAATCAGAGGTTCTGTTGCTCATATCGAACTCGCTTTCTATCCGTATTCAGGGTCAGATAAAGCTTTTATATCATAATCCGTCACAAATTGCAACCGTCGGCGCTCAGTCCTGGCGATAATCGGCAAAGAAAGCGCGAAAACGCTCCGCCGCCGCCAGAAGGTCCCCCTCCTCCGGCAGATACACGATGCGGAAGTGGTCATGGGCAGGCCAGTGGAAACCGGTGCCGGCGGTAACCAGGATCTTCTGCCGCTTCAGCAGATCCAGAGCCATCTGCTCATCGCTTCGGATATGAAAACGCGCCATATCCACCCGGGGGAAGATGTAGAAGGAGGCCTGTGGCTTGACGGCGCTGACGCCGGGGATATCGTTCAGCGCCCGCCAGATCAGCTCCCGCTGACGCCAGATCCGTCCGCCGGGGCAATAGGCGGGGTCCCGCTCCGGCAGTTGGGCCAGGGCCGCGGCGATGATGCTCTGGGCCGGGACATTGGAACACAGGCGCATTTTGGCCAGGGTGTTGATGCCCTGGATATAGCCGGAAGCGCGTGACTTGTCCCCGGCCAGGGCCACCCAGCCGCAGCGGAAGCCCGCCACCCGATGGGACTTGGACAGGCCGTTGAAGCTCAGCGTCATCAGATCCGGAGCCAGGGACGCCAGGGCCACGTGCTCCGGCTCTCCCTCCATCACCAGCCGGTCATAGATCTCGTCGGCGAAAAGCAGCAGATCGTTTTCCCGGGCCACCTGTACGATCTGCTCCAGAAGTTCCCGGGGGTAAAGAGCGCCGGTGGGGTTGTTGGGATTGATCACAACGATGCCGCGGGTCCTGTCGGTCACTTTGGCGCGCAGGTCCGCAATATCCGGAAACCAGTTCTGCTGTTCGTCGCAGAGGTAGTGTACCGCCTTGCCCCCTACCAGGGTGATGGCGGCGGACCACAGAGGATAGTCCGGCGCGGGGACCAGCACCTCGTCTCCGTCGTTCAGCAGAGCCTGCAGGGTCATGGTGATCAGCTCGCTGACGCCGTTGCCGGTGAACACATCGTCAATGCCCACATTGGGGATGCCCTTTTTCCGGCAGTAGCCCACGATGGCCTCCCGGGCCTCCGGCAGACCGTTGGAGGCGGAGTAACCCTCGCTGCTGTGGAGCTGCCGCGCCATATCCGACAGCACCTGCTCCGGCGCAAAGAAGGAAAAAGGCGCGGGATTGCCGATATTCAGCTTGATGATCTTCTCCCCCTGCCGCTCCATGCGCATGGCCTCATCCATGACAGGACCCCGGATATCGTAGGCAACGCCGTCCATTCGTTTGGACTGACCGTAAATTTTTCTTTCCATGACCGCATTCCTTTCCGCAAAAAACCGCCCCGAGCAAAAGCTCAGGGCGGAATGATCCGTGTTACCACCTGAATTCGGGACGTATCCCGCACTCGACCCGACACGATCGCCGGCGCCCGGTTAACGGTGGGCTCTCCGTCCGGACTTAGGCGGGCAGGGCCCTTTTCATCCGGCCGCTCGGGGATGGCTTCTGCACCGTCCGCACAAAGGCTTGCACCGTCCGCCTTCTCTCTGGGTGCGGTTCATGGGCATACTCTTTCCCGTCGCTGCGTTTGATCTACTTAATAAGTACCACGAATCCCCTCTCTTGTCAATCCTCCGGGTGGGAAAAGCGCCAGATCGTCCGGGAGAAGAAGGTCTCCCCGGCTTTCAGCACCGTGGAGGGGAAGTCGGGATGGTTCACCGCGTCCGGCCAGGCCTGGGTCTCCAGGCATACGGCGCAGTAGGGACGGTATTCGGCGCCGTTCTTGCCGCCCCGGGCAGAGAAAGTATTGGCTGTGTAGAGCTGCACGCCGGGCCGGTCGGTCAGCACCGTGAGCAGGATACCGCTCTTGTCTCCCCGGAGTTCCGCCGCCGTACGAAGGCCCGTTCCCCAGAGGCAGTAGTTGTGATCATAGCCCTTGGCGGCAGCCAGCAGCGGGTCCCGCAGGTCCATGTCCCGGCCGATGGCGTGGGCGTACTGGAAGTCCAGGGGGGTCCCCTCCACGGACGCGATCTCCCCGGTGGGGATCAGTCCCGAGTCCGAGGGGGTGAAGCTCTTGGCATAGATCCGCAGCATATGGTCCCGGGCGTCCCCGCTGTCCTGGCCGTTCAGATTGAAGTAGGTGTGGTTGGTTGGATTTAAGATGGTGTCCTGATCGCTGACGGCCCGATAGCTCAAGGTGACGATGTCCTCATTGTTCAGCTCGTAGCTGGCAAAGAGGCGCATATGTCCCGGCAGGCCCTGATCCCCGTCCGGACTGTCCATCAAAAAGGTGATGCGCTCGTCATTGGCCTCTACCGTCTGCCAGAGCCGTTTTTTGTAGGCGTCCGGTCCGCTGTGCAGGTTGTTTTCCCCGTCGTTTTTGGCAAGCTGGATCGTCTCACCGTTCAAGCGGAAACGCCCTCCCGCGATGCGGTTGGCGTTGCGTCCCACGGTGGCCCCCAGACTGCCGGGATTGCTTTTATAATCCTCGCCCTTTTCCCAGCCCAGGGCCACATCCACCCCCCGGTAAATCAGGGAGACCACCGCGGCCCCCGCATCCGTCACGGCCAGGCGGGTATCGTTCTTGTTTTTCAGGGTGTAAAGATGGGCCTCGCCGTCGGAATGGTAGGCAAAAAACTTTGTCTGCATGGAGATCTTTCCTCTCTTTTTTGATTTTTACCGAAGGCGGCGGCACTCCAGGTAGTAGCGCTTATCCGCCGCCTGTCCCATGGAAAAGCTCTTTTTCGGCAGCGCCCCATCGGCCAGCACCGAGGCAAACAGCCCATCCTTCTCCACTGGGGGCAGAAGCACGGCGGCTCTGCCGGGGAGGCTCCCCAGCTTTTGGGCTGTCTCGTCTCCGTGGATGTAGTCGATGCGGCCGCCGAAGCGCTCAACATACGAGCGGCAGAAGCTCTCCGCCGCCGCCACTCTCTCCCCCAGAGTCAGGCCGGCAGCTTCCCACTCCTGCCGGTGCTTTGACAGCTCCTCGGGAAAGGCCTCCGTGTCCGTATCCGTCAGCAGCCGGTGGATGGGCTCAAAGTCCAGAGCCGGATCATGGATGTTTTCCAGCTCCACCAGGGCAAATCGGGCCGGGTGATTGACCCGTTGAGAGGCTTCCAGCGTGGGGCGCAGTTCCTCCCACCAGTTCTTGGCCGCCGCCAGAGAGTGGTTCCCGTCTCCGATGGCCAGGGTCAGAGGGCCGTTGGACGCCGCTTCGCCGTACTTTTGTTGCTGCAGGGCAGGGTCGCCCAAAGCGTCCAGGGCCGAAAGCGCGGCCGTGAGCCGTTCTCCCTCCACCAGCCAGCCCCGGAGATGTCCGCCGGAGAGCATCAGCTCAAAATCATAGAGCTTTTTCATCCGCTCCCGGGCCGCGTGCAGCGGCGAGAGCACTCGATCCTCTCTGTCATCCATCAGTACGATGGTATGGGTCATTTCCAGCGCCGCCCGCCGGCGGATGGCCACCCGGGGCGGAAGCCGCTCGGCCACCGTGCCCTCGGTGGCCCGGATGGGACTCCGGCTGCCGGGAGCGTAGTCGTACTGCTCCAGATCCAGCGCCCCCACAAGGCCCCGGCGCACCCGTCCGTCCGGCTGGGTCCGCTCCACATAGATCAGGGCGTCGGGGATCTCCCGGAACACCCCATCCCGAAGATAGCGCTCCGCCGTTTCGGCGATGCGCTCGGGAGCGCCGTCGGCCCGCTCCGTGTGAAGCCAGGCCTCCGGCAGGATCAGCCGAAGGGCGGAAGGGCCCTCCCCTGCCAGTTCCTCCGCTCTCTCCCAATAGCTTGGCTGGGAGGTGAACTGGTCGCAGGCCACCACACTCCAGGACTCCAGATCCTCTCTGACGGGGAGAAGGATGGAGGCGGGTTCGATCAAATGAGGCATAGCAACAGATCCTTTCCTGTAATCATACTCTGTCCAGCTGCAAATAGGGCACGGCACGGTAATCCCCGCCGCCGCGCTGTTCCCAGCGGTCTCCGTAGCCCAGGACATAGAGGTCATGGGCCTGACTGCCCAGGTCGAAGAGACGTTGGATCTCCTCCTCTGCGCGGCGGACGTGGGCGCTCTTGGTGATCACCGGTACACGAGCCGTCTCCCGCATCCGGGCGAGGAGCACCGCACCCCGCCCGTCCATGGCAAGGACCCGGAGATAGGGCGGCGTTCCAAGGGCGTCCCCGGCTTTTACGCCCAGCGCCGTACACAATACGGCTCTGCGGAGACGAGATAACGCGTAACGTTTGGATTTGGCCGCCGCGGCGATCTCCGCCGGGTCTGCCAATTCCTGCGCCGCATCGTACAGAAGATTCTCCAATCCCTCGGAAATATCCGGTGCCTCGGCAAAATCCTCCCGCGTCCGCTCCCGCAGACGGGAGAGCAGCGGCAGGCGCAGATCCTCCGCCAGCACCGGACCTCGACGTGCCGCCTGTTCCGCAAGAAATACCGCCGCTGCGGCCTCCGGCACACCGGAGATCCAAGCCTCGCCTCGGGCCATCCGCTGCCGGAGCTCGGAGGCGCTGTTTTCCCCGTCATGGGTCGAGTCTCTGCGGAGGATGGGCAAAAACTCTGCCTCCCCGCCCAGGCGATCTGCCGCCCGGACGTACTCCACCGCCAGCAGGTCGTTGGGCTTATCCAGTACCCCGACGGTCGCCTCCCCGGCCAAACGGGCCGCGGCCCGCCGCCGGGCCAGGGCAAAGGGCGCACCGGAGGAGAGCTCTTCCCGGAGGGCTGCCGGGAACTCCGGACTCTCCAAAGCCCGGGCGCAGGATCGGATCGCGGCCAGGTCGCCGCTCTCACTGCCGAAGGAGAGGGCGTCCACCGCCCCGGTATGGAGCAGCAGGCCCACCCCGCCCCGGGCGAAGCCCTCCGCAGAGGCAAGGCTCCAGGGCAGAGGCAGTTCCAGCACCAGGGACGCCCCGCAGCGCACCGCGGCTTCCGCCCGGGCGAATTTGGAGAAGACCGCCGCCTCTCCCCGCTGGACAAAGTCCCCGGAGAGGGCAATCACAATGGCGGCATCCGGCCGCAGCGCCCGAAGTTGGGCCAGCTGTGCGGCGTGTCCGGCGTGGAAGGGATTGTACTCGGCAACGATGCCGATGGCTTCCATGGTAAAAACTCCCTTACTTTTTTCCATAAACTCTTGCGTTTTTCTGCGCGACACGGTAATATGGTATTGTAATCAATTTTACCCCGGAAGGGGCATATTTTCAATACAGAAAGGAACTGTATCCATGAAAATTCTTGTCATCAACGCCGGCAGTTCTTCCCTGAAGTACCAGCTCATCGACATGAACGGTGAGAAGCTGCTGGCAAAAGGTCTCTGCGAACGCAT
The DNA here is from genome assembly GCA_017540645.1 of Oscillospiraceae bacterium. Classification (GTDB taxonomy): domain Bacteria; phylum Bacillota; class Clostridia; order Oscillospirales; family Oscillospiraceae; genus Apopatocola. The sequence continues at coordinate 3,733 of JAFYAQ010000012.1, read as the reverse complement.
CGGCCTGGACGGCCGTCTGACCCACAAGCCCCTGAACGGCAAGCCCACCTTTGAACAGGATATCCCCTTCCCCACCCACAAAGAGGCCATCGAGGCCGTTATGGAAAAGCTGGTCAGCAAGGAATACGGCGTGGTAGAGCACATGGACGAGATCGGCGCCGTCGGCCACCGCGTCCTGCACGGCGGCAGCAAGTTTACCAAGTCCTGCCTGGTGGATGACGCCTGCGAGGCTGCCATCAAGGAATGCTTCCCCCTGGGACCCCTGCACAACCCCGCCAACCTGATGGGCATCAAGGCCTGCCAGGCTGTTATGCCCGGCACTCCCCAGGTCGCCGTGTTCGATACCTCCTTCGGCATGGACATGGCCCCCAAGGCGTATATCTACGCCCTGCCCTATGAGTACTACGAGAAGGACTCCCTCCGCCGCTACGGCTTCCACGGCACCTCCCACCGTTTCGTCTCCGCCCGCGCCTGCGAGATCAGCGGCAAGCCCGGCACCAAGGTCATCAACTGCCACCTGGGCAACGGCTCCAGCGTTTCCGCCAGCATCGACGGCAAGTGCGTGGATACCTCCATGGGCCTGACGCCGTTGGCCGGTGTCCCCATGGGCACCCGTTCCGGCGACTGCGACCCCGCCCTGCTCCAGTTCATCATGAACAAGTACGGCTTCAGCGTGGACGAGATGCTGAATCTGCTGAACAAGAAGTCCGGCGTGCTGGGCATTTCCGGCGTCAGCTCCGACTTCCGTGATCTGGACGCCGCCGCTGCCGAGGGCAACGAGCGGGCCCAGCTGGCTCTGGACAAGTTCGCTTACGAGGTCGCCAAGTACATCGGCTCTTACGCCGCCGCCATGAACGGCGTGGATATGATCACCTTCACCGCCGGTGTGGGCGAGAACTCCAGCTCCATGCGCGCGCGCATCTGCGGTTACCTGGGCTATCTGGGTGTGAAGCTGGACGACGAGGCCAACGGCAAGCGGGGCAGCGAGCTGAAGATCTCCGCCGCCGACAGCAAGGTCCCCGTATACGTCATCCCCACCAACGAGGAACTGATGATCGCCCGGGATACTCTGGCTCTGGCGAAGTAAATCGCAGCTTTGCGCGCAAAGGACGTTCTCCGCGGAGGACGTCCTTTTTATATTTACGCTTTCCATTTTCCGGGCTGCGTAGTAAAATCTTTGGCGGTGATCATATGGAAGAACTAAAGAAAAATCAAATATGGACCGGCACCGCGGACGGCTATACCTCCGATGGGTCCGGGGTGTTCCATATCGGCGGGCGCGCGGTGTTCGTGCCCGGGGCCATCGTCGGGGAACGCTGGGAAATCCGCATTCTCCGTGTGAGCTCCTCCGCCGTATACGGCCGGGGAGAGACACTGCTCTCCCCTTCCCCGGAGCGTGTCGTCCCGGACTGCTCCGTCTATCCCAAATGCGGCGGCTGCGCCCTGCGGCATATGAGCTATGAAGAAGAGCTTGCCATGAAGCTCCGGCGGGTGAACGACGCTCTCCGCCGGATCGGCGGGCTGGACTTTGCCCTGGATACCATCGTCCCCGCCGAAGAAGGCGCCAGGATGCGGCGGAAGGTCATATTCAATATCGGTTCCCAGAATGGACAGCCGACAGGCGGCTTTTTCCGCGCCCGCTCTCATGACATCGTCCCCCTGGAGGATTGCCCCGCGGTGAGAGAAGAATCACGTCGAGCCCAGCAATGTGTGCTGGATTGGATGAAACGGATGAAGATCCCGGCCTATGACGAGGCGGCAGGGACAGAGGGCGTGCGGCATCTATTCTATCGCTCCTCTCATCTGACAGAAAACGCGGTCATCACCCTGGTGGTATCCCGCGCGCCGAAAAAGCCGGCTCTGGACGAGCTGTGCGTCACCCTCCGCCGCTCCTGTCCGGAGATGAGCGGTTTGGTGCTGAACGTCAACACAAGCCGTGGCAACACCGTGCTGGCCGGGGAGTTCCGCACCCTGTGGGGAGATGAACGGCTTACGGAATCCCTCTGCGGCCTGCGTTTTTCCATCTCTCCCCGCTCCTTCTTCCAGGTGAACCCGCCCCAGGCGGAAAAGCTCTATACCCTGGCGCTGGAGTACGCCGAAATCCGCGACGGCACCTTGGCCCTGGACCTCTACTGCGGCACGGGTACCATCGGTCTCTGTATGGCCGCCCGCGGCGCCCGGGTCATCGGCGCGGAGGTGGTGGCTCCCGCGGTGGAAAACGCCCGGGAGAATGCCCGGATGAATCATCTGGAAACACGCTGTGAGTTTCTCTGCGCCGATGCGGGAGAAGCTGCCGCAGAACTTCGCCGGAGGGAGTTGAGGCCGGAGGTCATTGTGGTGGACCCGCCCAGGAAGGGGCTCTCCCCGGAACTGATCGACACTGCCGCCGCTATGGAGCCGGATCGGATCGTGTACGTCTCCTGCGATCCCGGTACCCTGGCACGGGATCTGAAGCTTTTGGAGGAGCGGGGCTATCATCTCCGTGCCGGTACGGCGGTGGATCTTTTCCCGCGTACGGAGCATGTCGAGACGGTATGTGCATTGTCCAAACTTTCGGAGGCTAAGCATCATATCAGTGTTCAGGTCGATATGGATGAGTTGGATCTGACCGCCGCCGAGAGTAAGGCTACATATGAAGAGATCCAGGAGTGGGTGCAGGAAAAGTACGGTTTCCATGTGACACACCTGAATATCGCGCAAGTGAAACGGAAACATGGGATCATCGAGCGGGAGAACTATAACAAACCGAAGTCTCCGGATTCCAAACAGCCTGGCTACCCAGAGGAAAAGGCCAGGGCGATAGAGGATGCACTAAAGCATTTTCAGATGATTTAGCAAAGACTGTTTTTGAGGGAATCGAGAAGCCCATGTTTTTCGATTCCCTCTTGATTTCTTCGGAGTTTGGAGTATAATGAGGTTAGAGATGGCTAACCTCTTTATTTGGCTTGCTTTCAATGAAAACAGCTTTCCGATAAAGATTCGTTTTCTTTTTTTAGCCGACGGTTAGCTTTGGCTAACATCGGTTTAGGCGCTTTACTATGTCTCATATATTGAAGGGTAGATGCATTATGTCTGTCAGAGGAAAATCTAAACGATTTCTGATCATCGGCATCATCGGATGCCTTCTGTATGTGCTCGGCGACTTCCTGTTTGCCGCTACCGGCAAAGGACAGACGACCGAGAGCATCGGCTTCATGGTGCGAGTTGCCTATCTGGAGATGGGCACCTGGCGTATGGTTGCCAGTATCCTCTGCGGATTTGTCGGAACACTCCTGTACTACATGGGCTTTCACTGTATGTACGGTCTTCTGAAGATCCATATTACGGAAGACAAAAAGCGGAAGTGGTTGAAACTGTTTCGCATCGCCTATATTACCGGGACGGTCGCCTGGGCCTACGTTCACGCCATGTTCATGACGGTTGCGTTGATCTTCAAGTACGTTTATCAGAGCTATGGCGACATGCAGACTGCGGCGGACATCGCCAACCGGGTGTTTTACGCCAACGCCGCGCCGATGCTGATTGCCTTCATCCTCTGCGACCTCGGGCTGACCGTCGTCATGATCGTAATGGTCTGGAAGAAAATCGTTCCGCTCAAAAGCACGCTCGCGCGGATCCTGGCCACGCTCTGCAATCCGCTGATGATGCCGGGGATCGTCGGAAATCTCTTTACACTGCTGCCCTGGCCGCTGAATCAGCTCGACCACGGCACGGAATCCTTCGGGCATGCGCT
>JAFYAQ010000011.1 GCA_017540645.1 Oscillospiraceae bacterium | reverse complement strand
CGCAAGCCACCCGCTATACGGGAGTGAACAAAGTAAATCCGGTTTTGGTATCTGCTATCAATTTGCTATCAAATGCCCCGTTTCCGTTTCAAAAACCCAGTGTTTTCAAGGCTTTGCGGGTTTTGTTAGTTATTCCCACTCGATGGTGGCGGGGGGCTTGGGGGAGAGATCGTACAGCACGCGGCTGACGCCCGGCACCTCGGCCTGGACGCGGCGGGTCACCGTCTCCAGCAGCTCCCAGTCCAGACGGGGCACGGAGGCGGTCATGGCGTCGGTGGTGTTCACGGCGCGGATGATCACCGGCCACAGCTCGGTGCGCCGGCCGTCCACTACGCCGGTGGTGCGGATATCGGGCACGATGGTGAAATACTGCCATACCTTGCCGTCCATGCCGGCCTTGGCGAACTCCTCCCGGAGGATGGCGTCGGACTCCCGGACAGCGGCCAGACGGTCCCGGGTGATGGCGCCGATGCAGCGCACGCCCAGACCGGGGCCGGGGAAGGGCTGACGCCAGACCATGGAATGGGGCAGGCCCAGAGCCTCGCCCACGGCGCGGACCTCGTCCTTGAAGAGGTACTTCACCGGCTCCACCAGCTCAAAGCCGAACTTCTCCGGCAGGCCGCCCACATTGTGGTGGGCCTTCACGCCCTTGTCGCTCTCCACGATATCGGGGTAAATGGTGCCCTGAGCCAGGAAACGGACGTCCTTCAGCTTCTGGGCCTCTTCCTCGAAGACCACGATGAACTCGCTGCCGATGATCTTCCGCTTGCGCTCCGGCTCGGCCACGCCCGCCAGCTTGTCCAGGAAGCGGTCGGTGGCGTCCACGAACACCAGATTGGCGCCCAGCTCGTCACGGAACACGCGGATGACTTCCTCGCTCTCGCCCTTGCGCATGAGGCCGTGGTTCACATGCACGCAGGTCAGCTGCGATCCGATGGCGCGGATCAGCAGCGCCGCGGTCACGGAGCTGTCCACACCGCCGCTCAGGGCCAGCAGCACTTTGCCGTCGCCCACCTGCTGGCGGATCAGGGCGATCTGCTCCTCAATAAAAGCCTTAGGATCCAGGGTCTTGCCGAAGGCACGACCGCCGACTTTCTTTTCTTCGCTCATATTTTCCTCCTTAATGGTTAAAATACAGTCTGTTATGGCTATCGTATTGCTGAGAACGATCATCATCTATCTCGTTTTGCTGGGCTGTATGCGCATCATGGGCAAGCGGCAGCTGGGCGAGCTGGAGCTGTCGGAGCTGGTAGCGTCCGTGCTGGTGGCGGATCTGGCCAGCCTGCCGCTGCAGGACATCGGCATTCCGCTGATGAACGGTCTGGTGTCCATTCTGACCCTGTTTTGTATGGAGCTGATCCTCTCCGGGCTGGTGCTGCGATTCGGCCGGCTGCGGGGCGCTCTGTTCGGCAAGCCCTGTTTCCTGATGGAGCATGGGGTGATCAATCAGAGGGAGCTGCGGAAAAACCGCTTCACCCTGGACGAGCTGACCGAGGAGCTGCGCCGCCAGAGCATCTTGGACCTGAACACGGTGAACTACGCCATTCTGGAGACCGACGGGACGCTGAACGTGATCCTCCGCCCCGAGGCCAGTCCCGCCACCGCCTCGCAGCTGAACTGTCCGGTCACGGACGCCGGTTATCCTTACACCCTCATCAGCGACGGGAGGGTCATCTCGGAAAACCTGCCCGCCTGTGGAAAGGACGAGCAATGGCTGCGGGAAGAGTGCGTCCGCCGGGGCGTGCAGGGGCCGGAGGAGGTATTTTTCCTGAGCTGCACCGAAACCGGAACCGTTTACTTTGCCGGAAAGGAGGCCGCCCGGTGAAAAAAGCCGCTGCCGCCGGGGCGCTGCTGGCGCTGCTGCTGGGACTGTCCGTCTGGAACACCCATTATATGGACGCCGTGATCCGGGATATGACGGAGCGGATCGAGCTGTGCCGCGGCCGCGGTCGGGAGGGAGACTTCCCGTCGGCGGAGGAGGAACTCTCCGCCGCGGAGGCCCTCTGGGCGCGGATGGGGGCGTACGCCCATATCTTTCTCCGTCAGACGGAGACGGACACGGTGGAAAACGCCATCCGCGACGTACGGGAGTGCCTGCGCGCCGGGGACGCCGACGGCGCAGAGGTGGCGCTCCAATGGCTGGAGGGCCGGCTTGCGGCCATGGCGGCCATGGAGCATATCAGCTGGGAGTCCGTGTTTTAGTTCTTGTCCTCCAGCAGATGGGTCAGCTCTTCCATGAAGGTGTTGATATCCTTGAACTGCCGGTAAACGGAGGCAAAGCGGACATAGGCCACCTCATCCAGCTTGCGCAGACGGTCCATGACCTTCTCTCCGATCTCGCTGGTGGGGATCTCCCGCTCCAACTCGTTCTGCAGCTCCTGCTCGATATCGTCGGCGATCTTCTCCAGATCGTCCAGCGCCACGGACCGCTTTTCGCAGGCCTTCAGCATGCTGTTGATGAGCTTGTTCTTGTCAAAGGTCTGGCGGCTGCCGTCCCGCTTGACCACCACCAGGGGAAGACGTTCCATCACCTCATAGGTGGTGAAGCGGCGCTGGCAGGCGAGGCACTCCCTCCGGCGGCGGATGGAGTTTCCCTCATCCGCGGGGCGGGAGTCGATGACCTTGCTCTCGGTGTAGCCGCAGTAGGGGCATTTCATGGATTTTTCCCTCCGTTCTCTCTATTGTGGGGCAGTATACCATATTTCCTCCCCCGCCACAAGATAGCGGTGGAAAAAATATACTGCCAAATCTTGTCCGTTGCCACAGCCGGCCCCCGGTGTTACCATGGGCCCGGGTGATGGGGCATGCGAATCGTGGAAAAACTTTTCGAAAAGGTGAGCGAGGAGGCCCAGGACCTGGTGCTGTGGACCCTCCGGGTGAGCTGCGTGATGGCGCTGTGTTCCCTGGCCGTGCTGATACATACGGGAGGACTCTCCCCCCGGACTTACGGGCTCTACCGCCTGGCCGCGGAATTAGAGAGCAGCTCCGGGGCCTTCCTCCTGTGCGGCAACTTCGCCGCTGTGCTGCTGGAGAGCCTGCGCCGCCGATAGGAATTCCTGTCGGCTGTAGAGGGAGTTCACCGCGTCCAGCAGGGCGTTGGGCGAGAGATTGGCCGGAAGTCCCAGCATCTTCTGCAGCTCACGCCGCCGCCGGGCGCTGTCTTTTCCGCCGCTGAGTCCCAGGGCGTACAGCTCCGCCTTGGTGACGGGCGGCTCCGCCTCCTCCCTCTCGGTGGCCCCGGCACGCTCCAGCACCTGACGCAGCACATGGATCTCCATTCCCTCCACGCCAAGGGTACCGGCTTTGGAGGGACATTTTTTGCGCCGCTCCCGCCCGGGAATGTCCGGGATGTAGGCGTGCTTGAGATACCGGGCCGGGATGCTGCCCCGCAGGCGGTTGCGGATCACAAGTCCCGCCCCGTCGCTGTCCGTCAGCACGATCAGCCCGCGCCTTTCGGCCACCCGGCGCAGCAGCTCCAACTTTTCCTTGTCGTTGAAAATCCCGAAGCCCTCGGTGGTAAAGATGGGGGTGTCCACCAGATTGCTCAGGGCGATCTTGTCGTAACGCCCTTCCACCACGATGGCCTCACGAAGCTTCAGCATGGCGTCTCTCCATAGCGAAGCGGATCAGCAGCTCCTTGAGCGCGTCCGTTTCGGACAGTGCGTAGCCCTGCTCCCGGGTCTTTATGGTGTACTCGGCGCAAAGCCGCACGTCCTCTCTGAGCTCCCGCAGGGTAAATTTCTTTGCCAGGGGGATCGTGGCCCAGGCCTTGTAATCCCCGGTGAGTTCCTTGTAATACGCCTCCCGGCCGCTGTCGATGCAGACCCGGGCTGCGTACAGCCGCCGCATCTGCCAGTCGATCACGCCCATGATCCCCATGGGCTCGCTGTCCCCGGCCAGCAGTTCATAAAGCTTTTCCGCCGCGCGGTCGTAATCGCCCCGGGCGATATCCTCGGTCATGCGAAAGACGTCCGCCTCCGGGAGGTGGTGGGCCACGGCTTCCACGTCCTCCACCGTGACCTCGTCCCCCCCGGCATAGCCGCAGACCTTGTCGATCTCCGGGATCAGCTGGTTCATCAGATGCCCGGAGAGGAGCACCAGTCGATCCATGGCCTTGGTTCCGATCCGCTTGCCGTGGCTCTCCACCCGGCGGCGGATCCAGTTATAGAAAACCGCTCCCTCCTGGGCGGTGAACTCCACGGCTTTGCCTTTGCTCTTGATGTTTTTGATCAGATTCAGCCGCCCGTCCGGGCTGCTTTCGGTGGGCAGGGTGATCGCCACGGTACACCAGTCCGGGATGTCGAACAAAACATTGGCCCAGCGCTCGTCCCGGCAGGCGTTGATCTCCAGGCCGTGGAGCTCCAGAAAAGTACGCTCGCCGAAAAAGGGCATGGCGTTCACCGCCTCCTCCACCTGGAGAACGTCCGGCATGCCGTCCAGCCGCCGGGCATTGAATTCCGCGGACTCCTCCCCCACGCAGGCCTTGCGGAGGCGCTGGACAAAGTCGTCCAGCAGGTAGCTCTCCTCTCCCCACAGGAGATAGAGCCGCCGGGGCCCGCCCTCCTGCAGTTCTTTGAGCAGAGCGTTGTAGTTCAACGCCGGCTTTTTTCTGTTGTCCGCCATAGGTTACCTCCCGGGGGCCGTCAGCGTAACGGTCCCCTGTTCATCCGTGCGATATACCCGGATGTGATACGCGTCCAGCCGGGAGAGCACCTCCCGGGCCGGATGCCCGTAGGTATTATACCCCACCGAGATCACCGCGGCGTCCGGGCGCACCGCCTCCAGCAGAGACGGGCAGGTGGCGCTCCGGGAGCCGTGGTGTCCCACCGCCAGGATCTCGATATCCGGCAGCTGGTAGCGGCTGACCAGCAGCTCCTCCGCCGCGGCGGGGCTGTCGCCGGTGATCAGCACATCAAAATCTCCCTGGGTGGCCAGCACGGTCAGGCAGTTTTCATTCTCCCCGCCCGGGAGCTGGGGCGCAAAGATGGTGCAGCCAAGCTCCCCGACGCGGAGCAGCAGGTTGGAGCGCACATACTCCACCTCCGTGCCGGCGCGGCGGGCCGCATCCAGGATCTCCGGCAAATGCCCGTCCCGATCCGCTTCCGCCGGCAGGAAGAGCCGGTCTACCCGGCACTGGCGCAGCAGTCGGGCCGCGCCGCCGCAGTGGTCGCTGTGGAGGTGGGTCAGGATCAGGGCGTCCACATGCCGTCTCTGCCGACCGCCGAGAAAACGGACCGCCGTCTCCCCGGCGTCCATGGTCGGGCTGCCGCCGCAGTCCACCACCACTGTCCGGTCTCCGCAGCACAGCACCATGCACTCCCCCTGGCCCACGTCCAGGGCGCTCAGGCTCAGGGAGTCGCTCCAGCTCATTTTCACGGCAAAGGCGCCGGCATACAGGCCGATCACCGCCAGGCACAGCGGCGCCGCCGGGCGAAAGCCCCGCCCCTTCCGGGCCGTCAGCCAGGTAAGGAGCAGCAGCACATACACGAACATCAGCCACAGCACGAAGATCGGATGGGACAGATACACCATGGCGCAGGGGATGCGCCGCAGCACATCCGCCACCGCGAAAATGTAACGCACGATCCAGGACAGCGCCCCGGCCGCGAGCCTGCCCGCCCCGGGGAACAGAGCCCCCAGGGCCACCGTCAGTCCCCCGCCGATATACACCGCCGAAACCGCCCACAGGCACAAAAGGTTGCTCAAAGGCGATACCACGCTGACCGTGCCGAAATGGGCGGCGGCCAGAGGCGCCGACAACAGCAGCGCGCCGGCGCTGGAGGACAGGGACCCGGCCAGCAGATAGCCCAGCCAGTGGATCAGCCGATGCCCTCCCAGCCGGGAGGCGTCGATCCGCTCCGTGAGAGCGCGGTACATGCGCTCCGAGACCAGCCATATCCCCGCCATGGCCCCGAAGCTCAGCTGCAGACTGACGCTGCCCGCCGCCGAGGGGTTGAGGAACAGCAGCAGCGCCAGCACCACCGACAGAGAGGTGATGGGGTCCTCCTCCCGGCGGAAGAGGGGCGCAGCCAGGATGCAAAGCTGCATGAAGGCCGCCCGACTCACCGAGGGGGAGAAGCCCGTCATGGCGGCAAAGAGCGCCAGCACGGGGATCGCGGCTATCACCGCGCTCCGGCTCCGGCCCAGAAGCAGGAAGAAAAAGCCCATCAGGATGGAGATGTGCATGCCGGACACCGCCACCGCGTGGGCAAGGCCCGCCTCCTGCAGGGCGAAATACCGGTCTCCGTCCGCGTACAGCGGCCCCTTCTCTCCGGTCAGCAGCGCCGCCACAAAGCCGGCTGTGTCCGCCGGGAACAGCCGCTGCACCGTAAGCAGCACGGCGCGGCCCAGCCGTCCGGGCAGATAGAGAAAGGAGAAGGGCCAGCGGCCCGTGTACTCCGGCGTGTCGGTGCATACCGCCCGGAGAAAGATACCCTGAGCGGCGTAGTTGTCCACCTCCCGGCCGTCCCGGATCAGGGCCGAGGAAAAGCGCAGCTCGCCCCTGAGCTGGTCCCCGGGTCTCAGATCATCCAGTTCCCCGGGCACATACGACACCAGTCGGCATAAAACAGGGGGAAATCCCCTCTCCGTCAGACGGACGGTGACATAGACGCTGTCGTCGTACACATCGGGCCAGTCGGTCACCCGAAAGTCCGCCGGGCGCTGCTCCCCCACATGGCTCTCCGCCGGCTCCCTGATCAGCCGCTCCTGGCAGAGAAAGCACAGACAGCCCGCCGCCGCGCCAAAGGCCGCCAGACGCAGGCAGATCCCCGGCTTTCCCCGGAGAAAGCGCCCCAGGAAACCCAAAAGAGCGCAGAACAGCGCCGTCCAGAGAACGATCTCCGGACTCAGGAAATAGTGGGAGATGAAAACGGCGGCGGTGAAGGCAAGGCATGCCCACACCGCGCTGCGTACCGGCGGATGGCTCACGCCATCTTATCCACCAGACGGCAGCCGCCCAGGATGTGGAAATGCAGGTGCTTCACGGTCTGGCCGGCGTCGTCCCCGGCGTTGGAGACCACGCGGAAGCCGCCGCTGAGCCCCTCCTGCCGGGCGATCCTGGCCACCGCTTCCAGGCAGCGGGCCGCCGCGGCGCTGTTGCTCTCGTCCAGAGCCGCCACGGATTCGATATGCTCCCGGGGCACCACCAGGATGTGGGTGGGCGCCTGGGGCTGGATATCCCGGAAGGCGTAGACATTCTCGTCCTCGTATACCTTGGCAGAGGGGATTTCCCCGGCGATGATCTTGCAAAACAGGCAGTCCGACATGGCAATGTTCTCCTTTACGAATGAATATCTTGATTATACGGCAAAAAGCTACCTTTGTGGCAGCTTTTTGCGAATTTTTTTATTTTACTCTGGAGGCCACGAAATCATCCACCGCGGCCAGAGCGTCGTCCAGTTTCAGCCGGTCGGTGCCGCCGCCCATGGCGGATTCCGGCTTGCCGCCGCCCTTGCCGCCGCACACTGCGGTGACCGTGCGGATCACGTCCCCGGCCTTCACCCCGGCGGCCACGGCCTTCTTGCCGCAGACGCACAGGAACTGGATCTTCTCCTCCCGGACGGTGGACAGCACGGCGACCACGCTCTCGTCCTTGTCCCGAAGGAAGTCGCCCAGCTTGCGCAGGGCGTCGGCCTCCATGCCGGGCACGCTGGTGGTCAGCACATGCAGGCCCTTGATGTTCTTCGCCGCATGGAGGAAGCCCTCCGCGTTGTCCAGCATCTCCCGGGTGCGGAACTTTTCCAGGCTCTGGCGCAGCTGGCGCAGCTCGTTGCTGCGGGCCGCGGCGCGCTCCAGCAGTTCGGCGGGCTTGGCCTTGATCTGCTCGGCCAGGCTCATAAGAGTGCGGGTATGCTCCTCCATCAGCTTCAGGGTCTCCTGCCCGGTGACGGCCTCGATCCGGCGCACGCCGCTGGCCACGGAGAACTCGCTGAGGATCTTGAACGCGCCTACCTTGGCGGTGTTGTCCAGATGGGTGCCGCCGCAGAATTCCACGCTGTAGCCCTCGCCCATGTCCACGACACGGACCATCTCGCCGTACTTCTCCCCGAAGAGGGCCATGGCGCCCAGGCTGCGGGCCTCGGCGATGGGCATCTCCTGCACCTTGATCCCGTAGCCCTCCAGCACGGCCTCGTTCACCATGCGCTCCACGCTGGCGATCTCCTCCGGCTTCATGGCGGCAAAATGGGTGAAGTCAAAGCGCAGCCGGTCCGGCTCCACCAGAGAGCCGGCCTGATGCACATGGTCGCCCAGGACGCTGCGCAGGGCCTTGTGCAGCAGGTGGGTGGCGCTGTGGGCCCGGGCGATGGCCTTCCGGCGGCCGGTGTCCACACAGCCGTTCACCGCGTCGCCCACGGCCAGGTTGCCGGAGACCATGGTGCCGTGGTGCAGCACCTTGCCGGCCTTGTTCTTCTGTACGTCGATGACCTCAAAAACCGCATCCTTCAGGATCAGCAGACCGTGGTCCGCCGCCTGTCCGCCCATCTCCGCATAGAAGGGGGTCTTGTCCAGCACGATGCTGGCCTTGACGCCTGTCCCCACCTGCCGGCGCAGCTCGTCCTCGGCCACGATGGCCAGGATGGTGCAGTCGTCATGGAGGCGGTCATAGCCGGTGAAAGCGGTGGGCGTGTTGTCCAGACCCAGGTCCAGGCCGGCCCAGGCGGTCTCGTCGCTGCCCCGGGCGGCCCGGGCGCGCTGCCGCTGCTCCAGCATCAGTTGCTGGAAGGCCTCCTCGTCCACGGTCATGGACTCGTCGGCGGCCATCTCCTTGGTCAGATCCAGGGGGAAGCCGTAGGTATCGTAGAGCTTGAAGGCGTCCGCGCCGGAGAATACCGTCTCGCCCTTTTCCTTATGGGCGGAGAGCATCCCCGCGAAGATGGCAAGGCCGCCCTCGATGGTGCGGGCAAAATTCTCCTCTTCGGAGCGGATGACGCCGGTGATGTACTCCTGGCGCTCGGACAGCTCCGGGTAAGCCCCCCGGTTTTCATGGATCACCGTGTCGCAGACCTTGTAGAGGAAGGGCTCCTTTACGCCCAGCAGACGCCCGTGACGGGCCGCCCGGCGCAGCAGACGGCGCAGCACATAGCCCCGCCCCTCATTGGAGGGCAGGACGCCGTCGCAGATCATGAAGGTGGAGGAGCGGATGTGGTCGGTGATGATGCGCAGGGACACGTCCTTCTCATAGCTCTCCCCGTAATGCACGCCGGTGATCTCGCTGACCTTGTGGGTGATGTTCATCACCGTATCCACGTCAAAGAGGGAGTTCACGTCCTGGCACACCACGGCCAGACGCTCCAGACCCATGCCGGTGTCGATGTTCTTCTGGCTCAGCTCGGTGTAGTTGCCCTGACCGTCGTTGTTGAACTGGGAGAAAACGATGTTCCAGACCTCCATGAAACGGTCGCAGTCGCAGCCCACATGGCAGTCCGGCTTGCCGCAGCCGTACTCCGGTCCCCGGTCATAGTAGATCTCCGAGCAGGGGCCGCAGGGGCCGCTGCCGTGCTCCCAGAAGTTGTCCTCTTTGCCGAAGCGGTAGATCCGGTCGGCGGGGATGCCGATCTCCTTGTTCCAGATCTCAAAGGCCTCGTCATCCGCGGGCGTGGTCTCGTTGCCGGCGAACACGGAGGGATAGAGCCGGTTGGGATCCAGGCCCACCCATTGGGGGGAGGTCAGGAATTCCCAGGCCCAGGCAATGGCTTCGTGCTTGAAGTAATCGCCGAAGGAGAAGTTGCCCAGCATCTCAAAATAGGTGCCGTGGCGGGCCGTCTTGCCGATGTTCTCGATGTCCGGGGTGCGGATGCACTTCTGGCAGGTGGTGACCCGGTGACGGGGAGGCTCCTCCTCCGCGGTGAACCAGGTCTTCATAGGGCTCATGCCGGCGTTGATCAGCAGAAGAGACGGGTCGTTCTTGGGGATCAGGGAAAAGCTGGGCAGGCGCAGATGGCCCTTGCTTTCAAAAAAGGAGAGGTACATCTCCCGCAGTTCGTTGAGTCCGTATTTTTTCATTTTTTCTCCTCCGACAAAAAGATAACCCGCCCCTTACGCATAGGGGCGGGGAAAAATTCCACGCGGTACCACCCTAAGTTACGGCTTGCGCCGCATCTCTTGGCGCCGGATAACGGGGGCTGGCCGCCGCGCTCCTCGCGCGGATGCTCGGAAGTGGCCGCCATGCCCGGGGACAAGGGGTTCTCAGCGCTCCCCTCTCTCTGTGGACCTCTGCAGCAGGGCTGATTTCGTCATAGCCTTTGCATTCTATCACAAAAAGTCGGATTGTCAATGATGAAATGCTTCGTTTTCCCGGTTTTTGTTCCCATTTGAGGCCGAAAGGGACAGCATCAGCACGAAGAGGCAGATCGACGGCGCCTGGGCGATGTTCACCAGAGCCTGGAGCGCATAGGCCAGCGCGGCCGCCCCCATGGCAAGGGACACTGCCTCGTTCCGGCGAAAGGCGCTGCGCAGCGAGACGAAAAGCCAGCCCAGCCAGGACAAGAGGCCCAATGCCCCCCAGTTCAGCAGCAGCTGCAGATACTCGCAGTGGGCGCTGTCCAAAACCGCGTCCGGAAAGAGCCGCTGCCGGGAATCCAGTCGGGCCAGCCGTCCGCAGCCTCCGCCCAGGAGCTTTTGTACGGGCGTATATTCCTTATAATACGCCATGCACCGGGCCCAGATCTTTCCCCGGTCCGTGCCCCAGGCGCCGGAAAAGCGCAGCCAGTTCTCCCCGCTTCCCAGGGGGAGATCCCGCCACCGGGTGTTGAGCAGCACCAGGGTCAGGGCAGCCAGTCCCAGCAAGATCGCCAGCGCCGCGGCGTAGCATTTTGCAAAGCGCCGGAGGGCGGCTTCTTCTTTTTTCCGCAGAGCCAGACCCAGGAGCGCCCCCGTCAGCGCCAGGGAAAGGGACATGGCCGGGTGCAGCAGCGCGCGGGTCAGGACGGAGAGATAGGCTCCCTCGGCGCGGCACAGCAGAGCGTAGAGCTGCATCCCGACCGCGATCCCCGGCAGCAGCCAGGGCCAGCGGCGCAGAGCCGCCGGGTGGGCGTGCAGCAGCAGCGGCAGCAAAGCCAGTACCGCCCCCAGGCCCAGCAGGGCGCTCTCGCTCCGGGCAGCCATGGCAGCCCAGAGGCCGGGCAGAGTCAGGAGGGCGAGCCCCAGCCGTTTTCCCCGGTCCTCCGCCAGCAGCAGCCAGACCGTCGCGGCGCCGAGAGTCAGGGTGAAGTACGCCCCGGCGAAGTTGATGTTCCCCAGGGTGGAGATGTACCGCCCCCGGTCAGAGGCCATAAGCTTTTCCATCAGTCCCAGAGGGTCCGCCCCCAGGTGGTTGACGATGGCCAGGGCGGCGGTCAGCGTCTGGCCGGCCAGCAGCGGCGCCATCACGTCCTCCTCCCGCCAGCCGCGGCGGCGGACGGCGGCAAAGAGCAGCGCGTACAGCCCCAGCATGCCCGCCCCCTGCCACCGGCCCTGGGGGCCGAGAAAGGAATCCCGGAAAAATCCCGAGAGGCCCGAGGAGAGCAGGGAGAGGAGGAAAAGGCCCAGGATAAAGCCCTCCGAGGCGTCGATCCCGGCGGGGGCGCCGCCGTACTGGAGCGCCATCACCAGACGAAAGCAGAGATACAGCCCCGCACAGATCACGAAAAAGACCGTCTTGGTCTCCGTGATATCAAAGTATCCCCGGTTCAGGACCAGCGGGAGGCCCAAAAACATCAGCCAGAGAAAGACCCGGCCGCCGATCTGATGCTGCCGCTCCGCCCGCGTCCGTTCCTGTGGGTCCATGTCCTCACCTCCCCCGGGATGCGCTCCGTGCCGTACGGAGGCTCAGGTCGCCTTGGTCTCGCAGTAGAGGCAGCGGTAGATCTTGTTTTTCCGGTCCCGCAGCAGGAACACGTGTTTGATCTCCTGCTCCACCGAGCAGATGCAGCGGGGATTTTTGCAGAAGATAACGTTGGTCAGCGTCTCGGGCATGTCGATCTTTTTCTTCTCCACCAGGACGCCGCCGCGGATGGTGTTCACGCTGACGCCGGGGTCCACATAGCCCAGCACATCCAGGTTGATGGGGATGTCCGCGTCGATCTTGATGATGTCCTTTTTTCCCAGCTTCTCGCTGTGCACGTTCTTGATGATCGCCACCGAGCAGTCCAGCTTGGAGAGCTCCAGCAGCTCATAGAGCTTCATGCCGCGGCCCGCGGTGATGTGGTCGATGACGATGCCGTTCTGGATGGAATCAATGTTCATAGTGTTCCGGCCTCCTTCAGCAGCTTGAGGATCAAAGCCATGCGGATATATTTGCCGTAAAGGGCCTGCTTGAAGTAGCAGGCGCGCTTGTCGTCGTCAATGGCCACGCTGATCTCGTTGACGCGGGGCAGAGGGTGCATGATGCACAGCTCCTCCTTGGCGTTCTTGAGCTTGTCCGGCGTGAGGATAAAGCTGTCCTTCAGGCGCAGATAATCCTCCTCGTTGAAAAAGCGCTCCCGCTGGACCCGGGTCATATACAGGATATCCAGCTCGGGCATGACGGTCTCCAGGTCGGTGGTCTGCACATAGGGGATGCCCTTTTCCTTCAATATCTCCTTTTTTACATAGCTGGGGAGCTTCAGCTCCTCCGGAGAGATCAGGATGAATCGGTTGCCCGTATAGCGGCTGAGAGCCGCGATCAGGGAGTGGACCGTGCGGCCGAATTTCAGATCGCCGCAGATGCCCACCGTCAGGTGGTCCAGACGCCCCTTCTCCCGGGAGATGGTCAGCAGATCCGTCAGCGTCTGGGTCGGGTGGTTGTGGCCGCCGTCGCCCGCGTTGATGACCGGGATGGAGGCGTTCATGGCGGCGACCAGCGGCGCGCCCTCCTTGGGGTGGCGCATGGCGATGATATCCGCGTAGCAGGAGATGACCCTGGCCGTGTCGGCCACGCTCTCGCCCTTGGAGGCGGAGGAGCTCTGGGCCTCGGAAAAGCCGATCACGTTGCCGCCCAGCTCGTACATGGCGGCCTCAAAGCTCAGCCGGGTACGGGTGGAGGGCTCAAAAAACAGTGTGGCCAGCTTTTTGCCCCGGCAGCATTCCGCGTAGGCCTGGGGCCGGGCGATGATGTCGTTCGCGGTGTCGATGAGCTCCTGGAGTTCCTCCACGGAGAACTCCCGGATATCGATGAGACTTCTTGCCATTACTTTTTTCCTCCGATCCAGCTCTCGTCGCCGGGATTGTCGCGGAAAGCCAGGAGCCTTGCCACGTCGGCGCTCTGAATATAGCCCGTCTCTGCCGCCACTCGGGCAATGGTGTCAAAATCGCACAGGGAGTGGTTTTCCACCCCCGCGGCGGCCAGCCGCTCGATCCCCTTCCGCATCCCGTAGGTGAAGATGCTCACGATGCCCAGCACCACGGCGCCGGCCTGGCGAAGGATGTCGACCACCTCCAGGACGCTGCCGCCGGTGGAGATCAGATCTTCCACCACGACCACCTTCTGCCCCGGCTCCAGCCGTCCCTCGATCTGGTTTTTGCGGCCGTGGTCCTTGGCCCCCGCGCGCACATAGCCCATGGGCATGTCCAGCAGATGCCCCACGATGGCCGCGTGGGCGATGCCGGCGGTGGAGGTGCCCATGAGCACCTGGCACTCCGGGTAATAGGTCCTGACCAGCTCCGCCAGGCCGCTTTCCACGTCCTTCCGCACGGAGGGGGCGGTCAGGGTCAGGCGGTTGTCGCAGTAGACGGGGCTTTTAATGCCGCTGGCCCAGACAAAAGGCTCGTCCGGACGAAAAAACACCGCGTGGATCTCCAGCAGATCCTTTGCGATTTGGATATTTGTCATCCCAAAAACTCCTTTCTGCATCTTTGATAGGCCTCCGCCGGGTCGGCCGCCTGGGTCACGGGCCGTCCTACCACGATGTAGTCCGCGCCCAGTTCCCGGGCCCGCCCGGGGGTGGTGATCCGTTTCTGGTCCCCCGCGTCCCCGCCTGCGAAGCGGATGCCGGGGGTGACGGTGAGAAAGCTCTCGCCGCAGCTTTCATGGACCTTGCCCGCCTCCAGCGGGGAGCAGACCACGCCGTCCAGTCCCGCGGCGGCGGCGTTCCGGGCGTAGGCCATGACCACCCGATCCATAGGCTGTTCGATCAGGAGCTCCCGCTCCAGGGCCTGCTGGTCGGTGGAGGTCAGCTGTGTGACCGCGATGAGCAGGGGTCTGGTGCCGTCGGGACGGCACAGTCCCTCCAGCGCCGCCTCCATCATGGCGCGGGTACCGGCGGCGTGCAGGTTCACGATGTCCACATCCAGCGCCGACAGGGAGCGCATGGCCTTCTTTACGGTGTTGGGAATGTCGTGGAGCTTCAGGTCCAAAAAGATCCGGTGGCCCCGCTCCTTGATGCGGCGCACGATCCGGGGCCCCTCCGCGTAAAAAAGCTCCATGCCGATCTTTACAAAGGGCTTCTGGTCGGGGAACCGGTCCAGAAACGCAAGGGTCTCTTCCCCGCTGCCAAAATCGCAGGCGATGATCACATCCTTAGCCATGGGCACCTCCAATGATATCTTTGATATTGTTGATCCCGTATCTGTCCAGCACAAGGGGCAGCTCGTCGATGATCTTCTTCGAGGCCAGAGGGTCGATGAGATTCGCGGCGCCCACCTCTACGGCGGTTGCGCCGGCCAGCATCATCTCCACCACGTCTTCGGCAGAGCTGACGCCCCCCAGGCCGACGATCGGGATGTTTACCGTCTCATATACCTGCCAGACCATGCGCAGGGCCACGGGGAACACCGCCGGGCCGGAAAGCCCGCCGGTGGTATTCGCCAGAACCGGGCGGCGCTTCCGCAGGTCGATGCGCATCCCCATCAGGGTGTTGATGAGGCTGATGCCGTCCGCTCCCGCTTCCTCACAGGAGCGGGCGATGGCCGCGATGTCCGTAACGTTGGGAGAGAGCTTCATGATCACAGGCTTTTTTGTCACGGCCTTGACCGTCCGGGTGACTTCTCCCGCCAGGACCGGATCGGTCCCGAAGCTCATGCCGCCGCCGTGTACATTGGGGCAGCTGATGTTCACCTCCAGCCAGCCCACCTGGGCCTCCCGGTCCAGCTTTTCGCAGACCTCCGCGTACTCGTCCAGAGAAAAGCCGCTGACATTGGCCATGACCGGCTTACGGAACACCTGCGAGAGCTTCGGCAGCTCCTGACGGATCACCGCGTCCACGCCGGGATTCTGGAGGCCCACCGCGTTGAGCATGCCGTCGCAGCCCTCCGCGATGCGGGGGGCCGGGTTGCCAAAGCGGGGAGAGCGGGTGGTGCCTTTGAAGGAGAAAGTGCCCAGGCAGTTGATGTCATAGAGCTCGGCGAACTCATAGCCGTAGCCGAAGGTGCCGGAGGCGGGAATGACGGGGTTTTCCAACTCTACTCCGCAGAGAGAAACGTTCAGTCTTCCCACAGGATCTCCTCCTTCCGAAACACCGGTCCGTCCTTGCAGACCCGCCGGGGGCCGTTCACGGTCTGCCGGGTGCAGCCCATGCAGGCCCCGAAGCCGCAGCCCATCCGGGCGTCAAAGCTGAGCTGTCCCCCGGCGGGGCTCATCAAAGCCACGGCGCGGAGCATGGGCTCCGGGCCGCAGGCGTAAACGCTGCTGTGGGGGATGTCCATGGCGTCGGTCACAAGCCCCCGGACGCCGAAGCTGCCGTCGGCCGTGGTGACGGTGGGGCTGAGGCCCAGGGCGATATAGTCCTCCAGGAGGGTGATCTCCTCCCGGCGGGGAAAGCCCAGGATCACCCGGGGGGTCAGGCCCTGCCGCAGCATCTGCTTTGCCAGCCCGTAGAGGGAGCCCACGCCGCAGCCCCCGCCCACAAGCAGCGGAGACTCCCCGGCTCCTTCCAGGGTATATCCGTTGCCGAGACCGGTGAGCACGTCCAGCTCCGTGCCGGCGCCCAGCGTTTTCAGCCTCCGGGTGCCGTTTCCCACGCATTCATAGACGAGGGTGAAAAAATCATCCTCCCAGTCGCAGACGGCAAAGGGCCGGCGCAGATAGAAGCCGGGCACCAGGATGTCCGCGAACTGGCCGGGCGCGGTGAAGCCGGTGCTGTCGCCCTCCAGGGCGAGGAGGTTATAGCGCGCGTTCAGAGCGCGATTTTCCCGTACGGTAAAGATTCCCTGTCTCATGCGTCAATGGTGGAAACGGTAATGGTGGTCTCCTCCAGCACGTCCAGAAGCACGCGGACCGTATCCAGAGAAGTGAAAATGGTCACATTATTCTCGGTGGCGCAGCGGCGGATGGCCACTCCGTCCTCGAAATGGGAGCCCCGATGAATGGCCCGGGTGTTGATGATGTAGGATACATAGCCCGAGCGGATGGATTCCAGGATCTCGTCGCTGCCCTCGCTGATCTTGCGGCGCACCCGGGTGCGGATGCCGTGCTGCTTGAGATAGGCGGCGGTGCCGGAGGTGGCCTCGATGTTGAAGCCCATGTCGTAGAAGCGGCGCACCAGAGGCAGGGCCTCCGCCTTGTCCTCGTCGGCGGTGGTGACAAAGACGGTGCCGTAGTTCTGCAGCCGCATGCCGGAGGCCTGCAGGGCCTTGTACATGGCGCGGCTGAGCTTATCGTCGTAGCCGATGGCCTCTCCGGTGGACTTCATCTCCGGGCTCAGATAGGCGTCCAGGCCCTTGATCTTGTTCCAGGAGAAGACGGGCACCTTCACATAGTGGCGTTTTTTCTCCTCCGGGTAGAGATCGAAGATGCCCTGCTCCTTCAGGCTCTTGCCCAGGATGACCTCCGTGGCGATATCCGCCAGGGAGTAGCCCGTGGACTTGGACAGGAAGGGCACCGTGCGGGAGGAGCGGGGGTTGACCTCGATGATATAAACGTTCTCATTTTTATCCACAATAAACTGGATGTTGAACAGGCCGATGATGCCGATCCCCAGACCCAGCTTTTTGGCATACTGAAGGATGATGCCCTTGACGCGGTCGGAGATGGAGAAGGCGGGATAGACGCTGATGGAATCGCCGGAGTGTACGCCGGTGCGCTCCACCAGCTCCATGATGCCGGGCACGAACACGTTCCGCCCGTCGCAGATGGCGTCCACCTCCACCTCCTTGCCCTGGATATACTTATCCACCAGCACGGGCTTGTCCGCGTCGATCTCCACGGCGGTCTTCAGGTAGTGGCGCAGCATTTCCTCGTCGGCCACGATCTCCATGGCCCGTCCGCCCAGCACGAAGCTGGGCCGCACCAGAACGGGATAGCCGATCTCGGCGGCGGCTCTCACGCCGTCCTCGATATTGGTGACGGCGGCGCCCTTGGGCTGGGGGATGTTCAGCTCCAGCAGGATCTTTTCAAAGCTGTCCCGGTTCTCCGCCCGCTCGATGGCGGCGCAGTCCGTGCCGATGAGCTTCACGCCCCGGTCCATCAGGGGCTGGGCCAGGTTGATGGCGGTCTGCCCGCCCAGAGAGGCGATGACCCCCTCCGGCTGCTCGAAGTCGATGATGGCCATCACGTCCTCCGGGGTCAGAGGCTCAAAATACAGCTTGTCGGCGGTGGTGTAGTCGGTGGAGACGGTCTCCGGGTTGTTGTTGATGATGATGGCCTCATAGCCCGCGCGCTTGATGGTCTGGACCGCGTGGACCGTGGAGTAGTCGAACTCCACTCCCTGGCCGATGCGGATGGGGCCCGCGCCCAGGACGATGATCTTCTTTTTATCGCTCAGCCGGGATTCGTTGCGGCCGCTGTAGGAGGAGTAAAGGTAGGCGATGTATTTTCCGGTGTGCAGGGTGTCCACCATGCGGAAGACGGGGGTCATTCCCTGTTTTTTTCGCTTTTCATAGATCTCCTGCTCCGTCAGATTCCACAGCCGGGCGATATAGCGGTCCGAGAAGCCCATCTCCTTGGCCTTTCGCAGTGTATCCACGTCGTTGACATGGCGGCTGAGGCTTTCCTCCATGTCCACGATCTTTTTCAGGGACTCCAGGAACAGCTCCGTGATCATGGTGATCTCGTGGAGCGTCTCCACAGAGCAGCCCCGGCGCAGCAGCTCGGCAATGGCGTAGATGTTGTCATCCCGGAACTGGGCGATATAGGAGAGCAGTTCCTCGGTGGTGAAGCCGTCGAATTTGGCGCTGCGGAGATGGTAAACGCCGTTTTCCAGAGAGCGTACGGATTTCAGGAAACACTCTTCCAGATTGGAGCCGATGCCCATGACCTCGCCGGTGGCCTTCATCTGGGTGCCCAGGGTGTTGGGGGCGTCGGGGAATTTGTCAAAGGGGAAGCGGGGGAATTTGGCCACCAGGTAGTCCAGCCGGGGCTCGATGGCGGCAGTGCCGCCGGCCACGGGGATGTCCTCCAGGGCCATGCCCATGGCGATCTTGGCCGTGACCCGGGCGATGGGGTAGCCGCTGGCCTTGGAGGCCAGGGCGGAGGAGCGGGACACCCGGGGGTTTACCTCGATGAGGAAGTACTCGCTGGAGTCAGGGTTGAGCGCGAACTGCACATTGCAGCCGCCCTCGATCTTCAGCTCCCGGATGATCTTGATGGCGCTGTCGTTGAGCATCTTCAGATCATGCTCGTTCAGGGAGAGGATGGGGGCCACCACGATGGAATCGCCGGTGTGCACGCCCACCGGGTCCACGTTCTCCATGCCGCAGATGGTGATGGCCGTGTCGTTGGAGTCACGCATGACCTCAAACTCGATCTCCTTGTAGCCTTTCACGCTCTTTTCGATCAGCACCTGGTGGACCGGAGAGAGCTGGAAGGCGTTGATGCCGATGTCGACGAGCTCCGCCTCGTTGTTGGCAAAGCCGCCGCCGGTGCCGCCCAGGGTGAAGGCGGGGCGCAGCACCACCGGATAGCCGATCCGCCCGGCGGCGGCCTTGGCCTCCTCCAGGCTGTAGGTGATCTCCGAGGGGATGACCGGCTCGCCGATGGACAGGCACATCTCCTTGAAGAGCTCCCGGTCCTCGGCCCGCTCGATGCTCTGGCTGCTGGTGCCCAGAAGCTGGGTGCCGCACTCCCGCAGGATGCCCTTGCGCTCCAGCTGCATGGCGAGATTCAGGCCCGTCTGTCCGCCGATGCCGGGGACGATGGCGTCCGGCCGCTCATAGCGGAGGATCTTGGCCACATATTCCAGGGTCAGGGGCTCCATATATACTTTGTCCGCGATGGAGGTGTCCGTCATGATGGTGGCGGGGTTGGAGTTCACCAGCACCACCTCATAGCCCTCTTCCTTCAGGGCCAGACAGGCCTGGGTCCCGGCGTAGTCGAACTCCGCCGCCTGCCCGATGACGATGGGGCCGGAGCCGATGATCATTACTTTTTTGATATCCGTGCGTTTAGCCATGGTTTCTTTCCTCCGAATATACAGGTTTGCCGTCACAGACGGTCAACATACATTTTCCGAACACCGTTTCCCCGGCAAAGGGCGTGGCGCGGCCCATGGAGAGGAAGGTCTGCGGGTCGATCTCATAGGAGCTGTCCAGATCCCAGACGGAGAAATCGTTTCCCAGGGGCAGGGAGAAACGCTCTCGCGGTTTCACCGTCAGCAGCTCCGCCAGCCGCCCCAGCTCCAGGACGCCCGTTTTCACCAGTCCGGTGTACAGCAGCGGGAAGGCGGTCTCCAGGCCCACGATGCCGAAGGCGCTGCCCTCCAAGCCCCGGGACTTCTCCCGGGCGCTGTGGGGGGCGTGATCCGTGGCGATCATGTCCACGGTGCCGTCCAGCAATCCTTCCAGCACGGCCTCCCGGTCCTCCCGGGCGCGTAGGGGCGGATTCATTTTGAAGCGCCCGTCCTCCTGCAGCGCGTCCTCGTCCAGGAGGAGATAGTGGGGAGCCGTCTCGCAGGTCACGTCCAGACCGGCGCCCTTGGCCTGCCGGATGAGCTGCACGCTCTCCTTGGTGGAGACATGGCAGACATGGTAGGCGCAGCCGGTCTCGCCGACGAGCCGGAGATCCCGCTCCACCTGCCGCCATTCGCTCTCCGAGCAGATCCCCCGGTGACCGTGAGCAGCGGCGTAGCGTCCGTCGTGGATATAGCCGCCCCGCAGCAGGCGATTGTCCTCGCAGTGGGCGACGATGATCTTTCCCAGGGCTTTGGCCCGTTCCATCGCCCGGCGCATCAGGGCGTCCGACTGGACGCCGCGGCCGTCGTCGGAGAAGGCCACGCAGTCCGGCGCCAGGGCTTCCAGCTCGGAGAGCTCCTCGCCCCGCTGCCCCAGGGTGATGGCGCCGTAAGGATAGACGCGGATGCAGGCGTCCCGGTCAATGATCGAGCGCTGCAGGCGCAGATGCTCCGGGCTGTCGGACACCGGATCCAGGTTGGGCATGGTGCACACCGCGGTGTAGCCGCCGTGGGCCGCCGCCCGGGTCCCGCTGAGAATGGTCTCCTTATAAGAAAAACCCGGCTCGCGAAAATGCACATGCACATCGCAAAAACCGGGAAAAAGAACGTATTTCCTGTTGTTGAGGGAATCAAAAGCTTCAAAGCCGTCCCCGATAAAATGCACGGCACGATCATCGCCGACCTTCGTTGTCCTGTCGAATATCTGCATCGTGTGTCCTCCAAAAAAAATCTTGCCGCGAAAGACGGCAAGACAAGCAAGGGATAGCGCAGCTACCCCGTATTTACGTCCAACTTGCCGATCTCACAGGATCGCCTTAAAGTTGCTATGATTATATCGGTTTTTCTCTGTTTTTGTCAATGGATATAATACACAGACAATTTTGCCGGGAGCTCCGGGGATTCATTGCTTTTTTCATAAGGGCCCGTCGGGAGCGGACGCAGGCAGCCGCGTTCACGTAGCGCACGGCTAAAGGCGCCCCGCCGCAGCGGGGCGCCTTTAGCCCTTTCCGGGAATATCTATACTGTGAATTACGACAGCTCCGGCACCAGGCTGCTGCCGTGTTCGCCGCCGATCACCCGCAGCTTCTGGGGGATGCTCTCCTCCAGCTTGTCCACGTGGGAGATGATGCCCACCAGACGGTTGCCCTCGGTGAGCTGCTTGAGGACGGTGATCACATTGTCCAGCTTCTCGTCGTCCAGCGTACCAAAGCCCTCGTCGATGAACATGGTGTCCAGCCTGGCGCCGCCCGCATGGTTCTGCACCACGTCAGACAGGCCCAGAGCCAGGGCCAGGGAGACCATGAAGCCCTCGCCGCCGGAAATGCTGCCGGCGGGGCGCTGCTTATTCAGCGTCACGTCCAGCACCTGGATCTCCAGTCCGGCCGCGGCGTTCTTGCGCCCGGCCTCCACGGTGTGGATCAGCTCAAAACGTCCGCCGGTCATGATGTCCAGCCGCCGGTTGG
Source organism: Oscillospiraceae bacterium (assembly GCA_017540645.1). Taxonomy (GTDB): domain Bacteria; phylum Bacillota; class Clostridia; order Oscillospirales; family Oscillospiraceae; genus Apopatocola. The sequence continues at coordinate 60,846 of JAFYAQ010000011.1, read as the reverse complement.
CCATCACCAGCACTTCCCGGAAGATGGCGCCCATGACATAGCGGTCAAAGCTCAGCTTTCCGCCCTCGCTGTTCACGCCCACGGCCAGCTCCGCCAGCCGGTCGATCCTCCGGTATGCCCTGTCGGTCGCCGCGAGGGTCTTTTTCGCCGCAGCCACCGTTTCCAGCACCCTGCGGTGCCCGCTCAGGAGGTTTTCCCGGGCCTTCACCGCCGTGTCCGAAGCCCGCTGCCGTTCCCTGGCTTCCTCCAGCTGCGCTGTCAGTTCGGCCAGGTCGGTGTACTCTTTCCCCCGGGTCTGTACCGTCAGTTCCCCGATGCGCTCCCGGGTGTTTTCCCGCTCCCGGGCATAGTCGTCCTGTTCCTGCTTCTCCCGCTGCAGCCACCGCTCCCCGTCCTCCGTTCCGATGGGGGCGAGGGCGGCCTGCGCCTCGTCGAGATCGGCAAAGCCGTTCTCCGAAAGGGCCTTCTCCAGCTCTGCCCGGGCCGTCTCCGCGGCCTCCTGCCGGGCGGGAAGACTCTCCAGCAGCGCTTTCCGTCCGCCGGAGGTGGTGTCCAGGGCCTCCTTTGCGGCTTTCAGGGCCTTCTCATGCTCCTGCAGCTCCGCCGTCAGATCGCCTGCCTCCCGGTCCAGCGCCGCCAGATGTGTCCGGGCCTCCCCTTCCGTGGGGAAGGGGAGCTGTTTTTGGATCTCCTCCACCGCCGCACACAGTCCGTGATATTGAAGCTCCCGTTCCCCGCATTGTTTTTCCCCGGTTTCCAGCGCCTCCCCAAGGGCCTCCCGCTCCCGGGCCTTCTCCTTTTCCTCGTCCTGCCGATCTTTCTTTCGGGCGCAGGCTTCCTGCGCGCTCCGACAGGCCCCCTCTTTTTCCAAGAGCTCCCCCTGCAGACGGGTCTCCAGCGCTGAGAGCCAGTCGGGCGCGGTGATCTTGTCCCAGCCGGAACACTCCGGCTCCAGCTTTTGCAGCTGTTCCGCGGCTGCTTTTTTCCGCTGGTCAAGGCTGACCCGGCTTTTCTCGAGGGCTGTCTGCCGGTCGTTTCGTTTTTTCTCCGCTTCTCTGGCTTCCTCTTCCGCCCGGTCCACCGCCGCCTTGTCGGGCACCGTCTCCGCGGGGAGGGCGAAGCGATGCTCTTCCTCCCGGCAGAAGGGCGTGCCGCACACGGGGCAGACGGTCTTTCCCGTCTCCGCCAGCTCTTTTTCCATGCTTTGGGCAATGAGGCCCGCCTGTCCGGCCAGAAAAGCCTGATACAGCGCATGATAGCGGTTTTCCGCGTTCTGGGCCTTTTGTGTCAGCGTCACCAGCGCAGCGGATTCCCCGGCAAGGGCATTTTCCCCGGCGAGGATGTCCCTCACCTGGGCGGCCAGCCCGTTTTTCGGGTCGGAAACCGCATCCCGCCGCTCCTTGGCGGAAAGGCGCTCCCCTTCCCTTCGGACAAGCTCCGCCTCGCAGCCCTCCAGCGCGCTCAGCTCCTCCCGGACCGCCGTCAGTTCCTTTTCCAGATCCTCGATCTCTTTTCGCGTCCGCCGGACACTCTGCTTCGCGCCCTCCAGGGCGAGCTTTGCGTTGTCCCGCGCTCTCCCCTTCTCCGCCGCCTCCCGATAGCGGGGAAGGAGCTTTTGCAGACTCGTTGTCTCGGCCGACAGGGCCTTGAGCCGCTCCGCCTTCGGCCGATCCCCGTCCACGGTCTCCCGGGCTGCTTTCAGCTCTTCCGCCTGCTGCTCCCACCGGGCGTCCAGCGCAGCGATATCGTCCCGGGTCTTCTGCAGCGCCGCCTCTGCCCCGGCCCGGTCCTTTTCCTTCGGCATGATGCGGTGCAGCGCCTTTTCCGCCGCAAGATAGGCGGCCGAACGTGCGGCAAAGCTCTCCCGCTGACTCTCCAGGACGGTCAGGCGGGCGCGCTTTTCCTCCAGCTCCCGCAGCAAATGGTTGTCCGTCTCCGCGGCCCCCTCCCGGCGGGTCAGCCGCTCGGTCTCCTCTCTCTGCCTCTCCAGCTCTCTCTTCTGTTCGTCCAGTCGGTCCTGTTCTCCGTCCACCAGCGCCTGCAGATTCTCCGCCAGCCGGGCGTGGCCGGGAAGGAAGGCCTCTCTCTCCTGCTCTCCCGTCTCCGGCGGCAGGACGAACAGGGTGTTCAGCACGGTGGCGATTTCCGCCTCCTTTTCCCTCCGCTGCTGCCGCAGGCTGTCCCGGGCGGAGAGGAGAAGATTCTGGAAGCGCAGATACTCGGAATTATCGAACAGTCGGCCCAGGATCTCGTTTTTTTCGTTGCTGTTAACCCGAAGGAATTGGCGGAATTCTCCCTGGGCCAGCATAACGATGCGCCGAAACTGCTCGGCGTTCAGGCCCAGCAGCTCCTCGCAGCGCTCAGTGACACGGACGGCTCCCTCCAGGGCGGGCTGCTCCGCTCCGGTGAGGCTGGCGCTGATGCTGGCGTCCCCGTAGCCCTCCGCGCCCCGTTTTTTGGGAAAATGCATCCGCCGCTCCACATGGTACTCCCGGCCCTGATGGACAAAGTCCAGTTTCACCTCCGTGTCCACGGAGAGAGGGACATAGTCGGAGTGCAGCATGTCCGCCGTGCGCTCCGAGCCGCTGGGCTTGCCGAAGAGGGCAAAGGAGATGGCGTCAAAGATGGTAGTCTTGCCGGCGCCGGTCTTGCCCACGATCAGGTAAAGACCGCCGGTAAGCGCGTCAAAATCCACCCGGGTCTCCCGGGCGTAGCAGCCGAAGGCCGTCATGGTCAGCAGGCGAGGTCTCATTTCTCCGCTCCCTCCTGTCCCATCAGATACTGCAGCAGCGCCGCGGTGATCTCCGGGTCCACCGCGTCCCGCTTACCCACAGCGGGAGGGCTGTTGCGCAGCAGTTCCCCCGCCTCGTGCAGCAGCGCCAGATCCTGCGTCTCCGGCTCATTGCCACCGGCCCGGTCCGTGTAAAAGTCCGCGAACAGTTCCTCCAGCGTTTTTCCCCGGATCGCCTGGGTGTCCGTGCCGGTGATATCCTCGGTGAAGCGGCGGTATTCCGAAGTCCGGTCCATGAGAATGCTGCCCCGCTGCTCCGCCAGAGACTGGAAAAAGTCGGAGATCTCCGGCGTCAGAGGCTGGTCCGTGATCACCAGGCGGAGATACTCTCCCCTGGCATTCCCGGAGAGCTCTCGCTCCCGCAGTTCCTCATAGGCGCCCCGCATCTCCCGCATGGGGTGCAGCGGCGGGATGGTGAGCGTTTCGATGCGGGGCGGTGTGCCCTTCGGCCCCAGCTCCACCAGAACCGGTCCCTTGGCCGGCTGCCGTGTCTCGTTGAAATGATAGCACAGAGGGCTGCCCGCGTAGCGTACCGCCTCGCGGCCCACCGGATAGGCAGCGTGGATATGGCCCAGAGCCGCGTAGTCAAAGGCGTCAAAGGCGGTGTAGTCCACCTGCCCCACGCCGCCCACGGTGCTCTCCGAGCCGCCCCGGGGCACCTCCGCGCCCCGGGCAGTCACATTCTGGTGGGCGACGATCACGTTGCGCTCGCTTCTATTGATCCCCTGGATCTCCAGCAGCCGACGGACCGCCGTGTCGTAGTCCCGGATCGTGTCATCCCCCAGCACCTGGGCGACCGCCGCCGGGAACACATAGGGCATGAGCCAGAAGTGAACCGGGCCGTACTCATCCCGCAGCGTGACATGGCACAGTTCCCGCTCCACGGTGCCGGCGATGTGGACCTTCTGCTTTGCCAGAATGTCCCGGGCAAAGGCGAGACGCTGCCCGGAGTCATGGTTGCCCGCCGAGAGCAGCACGGAGATATCCCGCTCTGCCAGTCCCTCGATCAGATGACTCAGCAGCGCCACCGCCGCGCCGGAGGGAGAGCCCCGGTCATACACGTCCCCGGAGATCACTACGGCCTGGGGCCGCAGCTGGTCGGCCAGGGCGAGAAAGCGCTCTGCCCAGACCGGCTGATCGGCGTTTTCCAGCAGGGAGACGCCGTGGATCACCTTTCCCAGATGCAGATCGGAGATATGCAGTATGCGCATGAGCAGCCCTCCCATTTTTCGACGCTGTATCTCAAATTATAGTAAATTTGTGTATTTAGTCAACCGAAAACCGCTCCGGCGGGCAAAGGCACTTGCATAAAGCGGTCAGGCAAGGTAAAATCAAATTGTATACGGAACATCGGCTTACACTGGGTCAGGAGGAGATACTATGAAAAATAAACCTACCGCCGGGAAGGGCGGAAACCGATACGTCCCCTATGCCGAGCGCAGCGGCGACAGCTCCGTGGTGTTTTTCACCCGGGATCTGTCCGAAGCGGGACTGCAGAAGATCTACGACCGGGTCAGCGCCGTGCTGACGGGCAAGGTGGCCATCAAGCTGCACACCGGCGAGCCGGAGGGCCCCAACATCATCCCCCGCCCCTGGGTCCGGGGACTGATCCAGAGCCGTCTGCCGGACGCCGTGATCGTGGAGACCAACACCTATTATGAGGGAGACCGATACACCACCGAGGACCACCGCCGGACACTGGAGGTCAACGGCTGGACCTTCTGCCCGGTGGATATCACGGACAGCGAGGGCGTGGCAGCCCTGCCGGTCATCGGCGGCAAGTGGTTCAAGGAGATGCATGTGGGCAAAAGCCTGCTGGATTACGATTCCCTGCTGGTGCTGACCCACTTCAAGGGCCATATGATGGGCGGCTTCGGCGGCAGCAACAAGAACATCGGCATCGGCTGCGCGGACGGGCGCATCGGCAAGGCGGAGATCCACACCGCCGTCGGCTCCGACGACCAGTGGAGTATCGCCGAGGAGGAGCTGATGGAGCGCATTTCCGAGAGCAGCAAGGCCACGGTGGATCACTTTGCGCCCCACATCTGCTATATCAACACCATGCGCAACATGTCCACGGACTGCGACTGCATGGGGCCCGCCGCAGCGCCGGTGGTCACGCCGGACATCGGCATCCTGGCCTCTCTGGACATTCTGGCGGTGGACAACGCCTGTATGGATCTCATCTATGAGCTGCCCGACGGCGGCGGCAGGGCCATGATCGAGCGGGTGGAATCCCGGCACGGTCTGCGCCAGCTGAGCTACATGAAGGAGCTGGGCATGGGCAACGACCGCTACACCCTCATCGACATCGACAACGGCGACCGTCCGATCTCCGCCGCCGAGGCCGTGAAGGACGTGAGGCCCGGCTGGCGGCCGGACCGCTACAACACCTTCCCGGGCCGCAACGATCTGAAAAGGATCAAGCTATAAAGGAAAAGCGCCTCTTTCCCCGGCAAGCCGACGGAAAGAGGCGTTTTTTTGTTTGGATGGATACGATCAGTACTTATAGAAGCCCTCGCCCGACGCGCGGCCCAGCTTGCCCGCGTCGATGTACTTTTTCAGCAAGGCCTTCTGGGCCTTGAAGTTGTAGGGCAGCATCATCTTCTTCAGCAGGGGGTTGATGATGCCGGGGACCTTCTGGTATTTCTCCACGATGTTGTAGGCGGTGGTCAGGCCCACCACGTCAAAGATCTCAAAGGGCCCGCGGGGAGCGCCGGTGCCCAGTTTCCAGGCCTTGTCGATGCTCTCGGGATCCGACACGCCGTTGGCCACCAGATCCAGGCCGGAAAACAGGAAGGGGATCAGCAGGGAGTTCAGGAGATAGCCGGCTTTTTCCTTATTTACCGGCAGGGGGATCATGCGGATCTCCTGGGCAAAGGAGAACACCTGGTCGAAGGACTCCTGGGAGGTCTCCGCCTGGGCCATGACCTCGGCGATGTTCTGCTTCCAGATGGAGTTGGCAAAGTGGAGTGCCAGGTACTTGGCCGGACGGCCCGTGACCTTGGTAAAGCTGGAGGGCAGCAGCGAGGAGGAGTTGGTCACCAGCAGGGTTTTTTCGGGCATGAGGGGCGCCAGCTTTGTAAAGAAAGCGGTCTTTTCCTCCTGCACCTCGGCCATGGATTCAATGACCAGGTCCGCGTCGCTCACGGCCTTGGCGAGATCCAGCTCCAGCTTCAGGCCCTTGTACGCCGCCTCGACCTGGGCCTTGCAGGCCTCCGGGTCAAAGGCGCCGAACTCCGCGATGCCGCGGCACCAGTTGGGATCCACGGGGCTTTCCACCATCTTCATGGTCTCGATGGCATCAAGATAGGTCGTCCTCAGCTTATCCAGCTTGGGCTGGGCACGTCCGATGCTGCCCTCGCTGCGAAGCCAGATCGTCACGTCAAATCCGCAGTACGCCGCCTGGAACGCGATCTGAGAGCCCAGGACGCCGCCGCCGGCCACCACCACTTTTTTGATATCAGACATGGGGTCCACTCTCCTTTTCGAATGATACCATCATCATACTGAAACCGTCCGGGCCGGTCAAGCGTTCATCTCGCTCCGTCATTTTACGTCGCAGTTATCCAAGCTATCGCAGGAAATTCATTCCCTCGCAGGGGCTTATCGAGCCTGTGCCAGATACCCTTCCCGCGCTTTGACGCCGTAGCGTCTCTCGATCTGATGGAGCATGTCGTCGGTGATGTGGTTGAGACGGGGCAGGTGGGCGATCTTCAAATAGATCTCCGCGCCCTTCTCCGCGGTCTCGATGAGGCCGAAGGTCTCGTCCAGGTCCCGGCCTGCGCCGTAGATCCCGTGGAGCGCCCATACCACCAGACGGGCGGTCTTCATCTTCTCCGCGGTGGCCTCCCCGATGGCGTTGGTGCCGCAGAGCATCCAGGGCAGCACGTTCACCCCGTCCGGGAAGATCATGATGCACTCGGTGCACATCTGCCAGAGCGTGCGGGTGAATTCCCGCTCATCCAGACTGTGGACAAAGGTCATGGCCAGAAGGTTGGCCGGGTGGCAGTGCATGACCACCCGGTGCATGGGATCGATCCGGAGGCGCACGTCGTGGCTCATCATATGGGCGGGAAACTCGCTGGTCAGGCCGCCCCCGTCCGTAAGCCCCCAGAGAAGCTCCGCCGTCCCGCCGCCGTCGGTCAGGCGCACAAGGCCCAGGTTGACTTCAGGGGCGTACTCCACGTTTTTGAAGTATTTCCCCGTGCCGGTGACCAGGAAGTACTTCCCGTCCAGCTCCGGCGTTTTGAAGCCCGTGGGAAGGGAGCGGAGGACGGCCTTTAAGTTTACATAATCTTTAACTTCCGTCTCGTCCAGCAGCAGGCTGATATTGCCGCTGTTGCGCTCATCCCAGCCCTGCCGGTACATGTTGCCGGTGGTGCGGATCATCTCCGTCATAAAGTCCGCGGTCAAAATGTCCTTCATTCTCTCGCCTCCGGATTAGCGAAGCGGAAAAAGACGATCGCCGCCGCGATCAGGATGGGCGCTCCGCCGATGATGCCCGTGGGGAGCGGCCCGACAAAGCGGTTTCCCTCATCGGCGGACACCAGCATGCTCAGGGACGCCGCGCCGTTAAAGGCGCCGTGGGCCAGGGCGGCAGGCAGGCAGCTGCCGGTCATCGAAGTCAGCCACATAAGGAGAGTGCCCAAGGCCACACTGAGTACGCACATGGCCGCGATGCCGGTCCAGGGATAACCCGGATATCCCAGGCCGTAGTTGTGGCCCAGGGCGATGATGGGCGCGTGCCACAGCCCCCAGATCAGGCCGCCCAGCAGCGCCGCCTTCCGGCGGCCGAAGCGCTCCGTGAGCCGCGGGTACAGATAGCCCCGCCAGCCCCATTCCTCGCCCAGGGAGGGGATGAAGTTGAGGATCCCGGCCAGCAGCAGGGCCTGGACCGCCTGGATAGCCAGGATGGTGCTCATGGGCAGGGCCTGGGCCTCATAGGGCACGCCGACCGCCGCCATCTGCTCTCTCACGATCGGCGCGCTCCAGTCCAGCTTTGCCGGGAAGAGCAGGAAATAGAGCGCCGCACCCAGGATCACCAGCAGCCCCGGCCCCAGCCAGGCCAGCAGGTAATACCGGATATGACCTTTGAAGCGGGGCCGCAGAAGGCAGTTTTGAAAGCCCTCTTTGGTGATCAGCCGGGTCAGCGCGACGCTCAGGGCCGGGAAGAACATCAGTCCGATGGCGTAGTTGGCGTAATTGCCGCCTCTGTTCACCGCCGGATAGATGACGCCGAAGCAAAAGCCCCAGCTGAGGATGAACACCAGAATAAGATAGAGCCAGAGGCCGTTTTTCTTCTTTTCCACTGTTTTCCTCCTTATCTCCTCAGGGCCAGGCGGACAAAATAACGAACCAGGGGCACCAGCACGCAGACCGTCACCAGCCCGAACACGAGGAAGCTGTACTGCCCCTGGGCAAAGGCCGTCCAGAGCAGCAGCCCGGAGAAGACCAGGGACATGCTGATCCGCAGATCACAGAGCATGTCCCGGGTCAGGGGATAGCTTTTCACCTTGTTCTGCCGGCGCAGCCCGATACCGCCCACGCGCACGCCGTTGTTCCAGGTCTGAGGGAAAAAGCCCATGATCCACAGGCTGAAATTGATGATGGCGTACACGACCCCCAGCCAGATCAGACTGCTTTTGTCGCTCCAGTCGGTGACGTTGCCGCGGAAATCCGTATTGGTCGGGATCTGTTCCGGGATGCGGTCCCGGAAGATGAACAGCAGGATCCCGGTGAGGAAAAAGAACACCCAGGGAATGATCTCCGAGACGATATGGTATACCCTGGTGGGGCCGCAGAGGGCCTCCACCCGGGAGCGGTCAAACAGGCGCATGCTCCCTCTCCCCTTTCATTCGATGTCCAGCTCCGGGGGAACGTCCAGTTCCTCGGAGACATATTTTCCGTTCTTCTTTCTCTGGCGGACGCACTCGGTGAGCAGGTATTCGATCTGCCCGTTCACCGAGCGGAAATCGTCCGCCGCCCAGGACGCGATGGCGTCATAGAGCTTGGGGGAGAGACGCAGGGGGACCTGTTTTTTTCCGGTGTCGGGGGCGGCCATCAGTACAGGCTCCCGGAATTGACCACGGGCTGAGCGTCGTGGTTGCCGCACAGCACCACCAGCAGGTTGGAGACCATGGCGGCCTTCCGCTCGTTGTCCAGCTCCACCACGTTGTTCTCGTTCAGCCGCTCCAGGGCCATCTCCACCATGCCCACGGCGCCGTCCACGATCATCTTCCGGGCGTCGATGATGGCGGAGGCCTGCTGCCGCTGGAGCATCACCGCGGCGATCTCCGTGGCGTAGGCCAGATAGGTGATCCGGGCTTCCAGCACCTCGATGCCCGCTGTCTCCACCCGGTTCTGGATCTCCTGGCGGATACGCTCGGCCACCAGTTCGCTGGAGCCCCGCAGGCTGCCGTCGTCCGCCACGCCGTCGCCGGTGGTGTCCACATTGGGGGCCACGTCGTAGGGATAGAGGCGCACGATGTTCCGCAGGGCGCTGTCGCACTGGAGGGAGAGATACTCCTTATAGTTGTCCACATTGAACACCGCCTTGGCCGTGTCCGTCACCCGCCACATCACCGCGATGCCGATCTCCACCGGGTTGCCCAGGCAGTCGTTGATCTTCTGGCGGGAGTTGTTCAGGGTCATGATCTTCAGCGAGATGCGCTTATCGCCGGGGGTGGCCGCCTCCGCCGTCTGGGCGCTGCCGGTGAGCATCACCGCCGCCAGACCGGGCTTGTTGCCGCCGTCCACGTCGCCGCTCTGGTTGAGCTTGGTCTTGGCCGCCGGGTTCACCGCCGTGCAGAAGGGGTTGACCCAGTAAAAGCCCTCGCCCTTCAGCGTGCCGACATACTTTCCGAACAGGGTCAGCACCAGTGCCTCCTGGGGCCGCAGGACCTTCAGCCCCAGCAGAAGGATCCAGCCCAAGCCGAGATAAAGGATGCAGAGCACCGCCAGCAGCGGGCTGTGAATGATTCCGACCACCAGGCCGATGCCCGCCAGGATGTACAGTGCAAGGATCAGCAGCAGCGCCAGCATGCCGTTCTTCTTTCCGGTCAGCAGTTTTTCTTCCATGATGTTTTCCTCCTATGTATTTGATATCATTTTTATATCATATTAATTCTGCCATGTCAAGTACCTTTCGCAAAAAACCACAGGCAGAAAGTTGTCGGCAAAACAATAAAAAAAACTGTTCCATTCTCCGAAAGCTATGCTATAATATATCGAATTCAAATGACACCTGGGGTGAATCATCAAAAGAAAGGAATATGCGCTATGTTCCCTATCGTAAGCAAACGGCCTCTGAATGCGGCCGGCACGGTCATTGAGTATGTGCTCAAGGCCCCGCTGGTCGCCAAAAAGTGCCTGCCCGGCCAGTTCGTGATCCTGCGGCTGGACGAGTACGGCGAGCGTGTGCCCCTGACCATCGCGGATTATGACCGGGAGGCGGGCACCGTGACCATCATGGTCCAGCCGGTGGGTCAGACCACCCGGATGCTGGAGAAGATGGAAGTGGGCGACGCCCTGGCCGACGTGGTCGGCCCCATGGGCAAGGCCACCAAAATCGGCGGACAGAAGCGGGTCTGCGTGGTCGGCGGCGGCGTGGGCTGCGCCATCAGCTATCCTGTGGCCAAGGGCTTCTTTGAGGCCGGCATCGAGGTGGATATGGTAGCGGGCTTCCGCAGCAAGGACATCGTGATCCTGGAAGACGAGATGCGCGCCCATACCACCAACCTCTATATCTGCACCGACGACGGCAGCTACGGCGAGAAGTGCTTCGGCAACGCCAAGCTGGAGCAGCTCATCAAGTCCGGCCGGGAGTACGACGAGGTGTTCATCGTCGGCCCCCTGAAGATGATGAAGTTCACCGCTCTGACCACCAAGCCCTACGGCATCAAGACCATCTGCTCCCTCTGCCCCATTATGATCGACGCCTCCGGCATGTGCGGCGGCTGCCGTGTCACCGTGGGCGGCGAGACCAAGTTTGCCTGTGTGGACGGCCCCGAGTTTGACGGCCACACGGTGGACTGGGACGAGCTGATCGCCCGCAACAGCTTCTATGCCGGCGAGGAAGCCAAGCAGATGGAGCATATTTGCAGAATTACCGGAGGTGTGAGACATGGCTAAGGCGAATATGAGTCCGACCAAGAACCCCATGCCGGAGCAGGAGCCCCTGGTACGGAACAAGAACTTTGAAGAGGTGGCCCTGGGCTACACTCCCGAGATGGCCATGGACGAGGCCACCCGCTGCCTCCAGTGCAAAAAGCCCCTGTGCGTCTCCGGCTGCCCGGTGAACGTGCGCATCCCCGAGTTCATCGCCAAGGTGGCCGCCGGGGAGTTTGAGGAGGCCTATCAGATCGTGACCTCCACCAACAGCCTGCCCGCCGTCTGCGGCCGTGTCTGCCCCCAGGAAAACCAGTGCGAGGGCAAGTGCATCCGCGGCGTGAAGGCCGAGAGCGTGGGCATCGGCCGGCTGGAGCGTTTTGTGGCCGACTGGCACGCCGCTCATGCCGGAGAGGACGCCGTGGTGGAAAAGCCCCAGCCCAACGGCCACAAGGTCGCCGTTGTCGGCTCCGGCCCCGCCGGCCTCACCTGCGCCGGCGATCTGGCCCGCATGGGCTACGATGTGACCGTCTATGAACTCTTCCACAAGGCCGGCGGCGTGCTGGTCTACGGCATCCCCGAGTTCCGTCTGCCCAAGGCCATCGTGGCCCGGGAAGTGGCCGGACTGGAGAAGCTGGGCGTGAAGGTGGTCACCGACGCCGTCATCGGCCAGGCTATCAGCGTGGACGAGCTGCTGAAGGAAGAGGGCTTTGACGCCGTGTTCCTGGGCTCCGGCGCGGGCCTGCCCCGTTTCCTGGGCATCCCCGGCGAGAGCCTGCTGGGCGTTTACTCCGCCAACGAGTTCCTGACCCGCATCAACCTGATGAAGGCCTACCGGGACGATTACGATACCCCCATCAAGCACCACAAGCGGGTGGCCGTGGTCGGCGCCGGCAACGTGGCCATGGACGCCGCCCGCTGCGCCAAGCGGCTGGGTGCTGAGAAGGTATACATCGTCTACCGCCGCGGCATGGAGGAGGTCCCCGCCCGTAAGGAGGAGGTCCACCACGCCATGGAGGAGGAAGTGGAATTCCAGCTGCTGACCAATCCCGTGGAAGTCCTGGGCGACGAGGGCGGCCACGTGATCGGCATCAAGTGCATCAAGATGGAGCTGGGCGAGCCCGACGAGAAGGGCCGCCGCCGTCCCAAGGCCATCCCCGGCAGCGAGTTCGTCCTGCCCGTGGACGCCATGATCGACGCTCTGGGCACCAGCCCCAACCCCCTGCTGCGCATGACCACCGAGGGTCTGGAGGCCAACGCCCACGGCTGCCTGATCGCCGACGAGAACGGCAAGACCACCCGGGAGGGTGTGTACGCCGGCGGCGACGCCGTGACCGGCGCGGCCACCGTTATCCTGGCCATGGGCGCGGGCAAGAAGGCCGCCGCCGCCATCGACGAGTACATCAAGGCCAAAGCGTAATTCTTTATCACAAAAAAAGAACGTGCCCGATGGGGCGGTGAATTAAGAAAACATTGGAGCAAGGAACGGTATAGCTCAAACGGCTATGCCGTTTCTTGCTGTTTTTGATTGGAATGATGGACTTCTTCGATAGCCCGTGAAAAATCAAATGCACCGATAAAGTTATAAACGATGGTGATCTCTCGCGTCTTGGATTCTCTGTTAGCGTGAGAAATCTCAATGTGGTCGATGAACTCCCGGAGAATGGTAGCGTCAAGCTCTTTCATGCAAAGCGTTTGCTTGACATCTATTCCTATTATGTTGAAAACACAGCCATTTCATTTGAGTGCACCGTTCCCTCTTTGGACGAATTTCGCGCCCGTATAGCAAAGACACTCACAAAATACCCATATCTGGTTTTGGAAGAAGACGGTGTAATACAGGGATATGCTTATGCGGGTCCGTTCAAAGTACGGGAAGCTTATCGTTATTCCTGTGAGTCATCGATTTATCTGGATCATGGCGCAAAAGGTCGTGGCTATGGGCGTGCACTGTATGAAGCATTGGAGCAGGCCCTTAAGAATATGGGCATTCTGAACCTGTACGCATGTATCGGTGATCCGATTGCGGAGGATGAATATCTGACCCATAACAGCGAACGATTCCATCAGCATCTTGGCTTTTCCAAAATTGGAACTTTTCATCAATGCGCATACAAATTCGGTCGTTGGTACAACATGATTTGGATGGAAAAGATCATCGGCAAGCAAAATTGACAACTTTCATTTTGTCAGGGCGCCTATCGTTCAAAATGCTCCCCTGAACAGGCGGCGCACCCCGCTAAGCGTTTTTCTATCAAAACGCAGTACATTTTCCAAACAGAACAGCCACCCTCTGGGTGGCTGTTTCTTTTAGAAGAAGGTTTTGAAATGGATTCGAATCCGAATCGAAGGCCTCAGCCGCACATGCCCGGTCTGCTTTGCTTAAAAGCGTCCAACATCTCGGATACGTTTATTGTAAAAAGGTGAAACTGCCTCCTCTTTGATTTGCAGGACCCCCGTGTACAGCTTATAGGTATACCACAGGGCAAGCACGGCGGCAATCAACTCTGAGACGGGAAATGTAAGCCACATATACGTCAACCCAAAGCGAGAAAAAATAACCGCAAGGGGAACAAGGCAGATAATCTGACGCACGATCGTGACAAAGACGTTTTCTTTTATATGCCCTGTTGCCTGAAAAAGCGTGGGGTTCAAAATGGTAAATACAAAAAAGGGGAAGCTGGTGCTGATAATCCGCAGGGCAGGGATACCGACGGAAAGCAATTCCGCTGTGGGAGAAAACATCTCGAGAAGATTTCTGGTAAAGAGCCAAAAGCAGAGCGTCCCTGTACAGAGCGATAAAAAGGAGATCACAGTAGAAACAAACAAGGTCCTCCACAGGCGTAGATAATTGCCGGAGCCGTAGTTATACCCCAGCAGTGGAGTAATTCCCTGATTGAGCCCGTTCGTGGGAACCAGGAGAAACGATTGCAATTTATAATAAATGCCGATGGCGGACACCGCCGCTTCAGAAAAATGAACGGCAACTGCATTCAGGCCTGCAATGTAAAATGTACACATAGAATACATGATCATGGTAGGAAAGCCAAAAACGCAGATATCTTTTATGGTGGAAAAGGATGCCTTTAAGACAGAAGCACGATGCGGCAAAAGGTCGCGCCTTCGTATTAACATATACAGCATCAGGAGCATCGTGCATAGCTGCCCGGTGGCAGTTGCAATAGCTGCTCCGGTGATTCCAAGACGAGGAAAGCCAAACAATCCAAAAATCATGATCGGATCGAGCACGATATTCACAACGGCGCCGATCAGTTCAAAAAGCATCGGAAAACTCATGTTTCCGGTGGATTGAAGGATGCGGGAACAGACTGTGGATACAAATACGAAAAGAGACGCCCATACAAGGATTCGGATATATTCAGTACCGAGCGCACGGACCTCGTTTGAAACGGCGTAAATATCAAAGAAGGCATCCAGCGCAAAAAAACTGAGGATAAGGAACAAAAGCCAGTCCAGTACAGCTAAAAGAAGACCATGTATAGCTATGGCAAACGCATCATCCGCACGCTTTTTCCCGAAAGCCGTCGACATGAGCACATTGACTCCAACTCCGGTTCCGCAGCTGACCGCGGTTACGAACGATTGAAGCGGAATGACAAGAGATACCGCGGTAAACGCCTGGCTGCTCAACCGTGTCACATAGATGCTGTCTACAAAGGTGTAGAGAGCCTGTGTAAGCAGCATGACCATCACGGGGGTGGACATGGACAGGATAAGCGGAACGATCGGCGCCGTCTCCATGCGATCCGAAGAGGCAACTTCGAACAGTTTCATACAGTCTGTTTTCCTGCAAGCTTAATTTTTTGCCAAGGAGTTTTTTTGCTTTCTGCAACGTTCAAGTTCATAACTGACGTGGATCATAGATCCCTCGTCAATGCGGTAGTCAAAAGGGATCACCTGACCGCCCTGCCTCTGGAACTGCTGGATCATCTCCGCATCCTCGGCCGCCCCGAGACGAATATAGTCAAAGGGAATGACAAGTACATCTTTTCCGCTCAGGAAGGATTTCAGATCTCCGGCGTCGCTGTCGAGATAGTAATCCATATTCATCATTCTGTGCCCGAGAGCCGACACGTTCTGATAGACAGCCTCTGCAAATTCCTGGCTCATGCACCAGATGCCGATCGTCATATTGTTGTGAAGGCGGGCGATTTTATAGGAAGTCTGGATGGAGGGAACAATCGCAACTTTGATGATTTTGTCCACTACCGTTGGAGCAAGCTCGCTCAACTGAAGATAGTGCGTCTTTGTGGTGAGGATCAGATCATACCCCATCGTTAGGCGATGAGGCGCATACTGCAGGTCGCCCAAAATCATTTCCGTTACATTTACGTCCGAAAACTTGTTCAATTGTCCGCTGATGAGGCTGAGCGTCTCTATATTGCAGTCGACGACAGCAATTCTCAGACCGGCAACCTTCTGCCGGCGCCACTGCAACTTAGACTCGATCAAGGTCTGTATTTCATTGTCCGACAGGCGCATTCTGAAAAGTTCATCCAACATGCCGTCAACGATTTCGTTGCTTTTTTGATTGACCTGTACAAGAGCGGGATCCATTGCGCGATTCACGTATGTCCCACTGCCCTGTACGCGGTTCAACAGCCCTATCGCCGAAAGCTCGGCGTATGCATGTTTTATCGTTCCTATCGATACTCCCGTCGCCTCCGAGAGCTCCTTCTCTGTGGGAAGGGCGTCTCCCTCACGCAGCTCTCCGGAATAGATCAGATCGGCAAGTTGCTCTTGAAGCTGCCGATAAATTGGCGTTTTGCTTTTTTTCTGAATAGTTATTTGATGCATATTCTTTTCCTATCTGCAATCCGATATGCGGTGCTTATTTACTGCTGACATATGTCCGCTTGGTGCTTCCGCGCATCAACAGTTCGCGAATACAGTCACCAATATACAGCATCGATCCTTTATCGAGCGTCTTTTTCAACAGGATTATCTGGCCGCCACGATCGGCCCATTCCTGAAGGAGCTGCAACTGCTCTTCACACAGGAGCCGGTCGGGCTCTCCTATCGTTAAAACGACGGTGCTTTTGGCAAGAAAGACAGAGAAATCCGCAGAGGAATGGTTCCCTATAGGGAAAAACGAATTTGGCATCAGGGCGCTGTCTATTTCAGAGAGCTCCCACCTGCAGGTCTCGAAAAACTTTCTCGTATTACACAAAAGTCCGATAGACGCACCGGAAGGGATAGCGGCGAAGCCACATAAAGAATCACTGCAATATGTGAGTGCGACAGGCGCGATGGAATCTTTTTTCTCCGACATCTGGTCCGTACTCATCAGACGCGCAAGATTGCTTTGCTCAGAGACAAAGAGGTCGTTTTTCATAATGGAAGGGGACTCTTCCAGCAGCTGCTCGACCTGATACGCGCTGATCGATATGTCCTTAAAAGAGGAAAGAGATTCCACCATGAAGCTTTGGATTTCCGGACAGCTCTCCACCACAGCAATTCTGACCGTCGCGCTACGGCTGTACTGTTGGAGCTGGCGGTATATCAGAGCTTCTAACTCGTCCAGACTGAGGAGCTTCGACAACTCATCCAGATAATAGTCGATTGTTTCGATGCTGTGAGAAGCCGTTTCGTGGCCTCTTACAAACGTGCCCTTGCCCTGCGTGACAGTAATCAGCCCGTTTTTAGCCAGCTGCTTATATGCGGCATTCAGCGTTCCACGGGATATTTTGTACTTTTCGAGCATCTCTTTTCCTGTCGGCAAACGGTCGCCCGGACGGAATACTCCATCGTTGATTGCGGCAGTGATTTGATTGGCAAGCTGCTTATAGATTGGTTCATTTTGATCTGCCGAGATAACGAAATCGCTGTTTTTCACAAAGCTGCTCCTTTGCATAACATGCTGGTCTGGAAGGCAGGAGCCAAATTCCAAATGTCCAGTCTGATTCAAACAAAAGACTTTGTGGGGCTGCACAAGCTCCCAGCAGAGTATAAAACAACTATACAACAAAGTCAATAGAGCATGAATCATTTTTCAAAAACGGGTGAAAGATGAAATGATACAATATAATGTATACCATTATATACATTAATCAAATAAAAAAGAAAAAAACTAATCTGTTGAAAAAGTTCATAAAAAAGGCGATAAATATCATAAAAAGGCGACAAATATTAAGAAAGATACACAACAGCGAAAATAACGTCTGTTGTGCACAAAACCATCGGATTATATTTGTATATTTTTTTGCTTGACAATTCATACAGGGTGATGTAATTGTTAGTGTCGAAGAGATACTAAAACTACCGTCAGTTGAATATATTAATGCCGGAGGAAAAACGATGCAATATCAAGTAGAACTATGCGAGATCGTCAAGGATTATAAATCATTTCGGGCAGTCGATCACATCAGCCTTGGCGTTCAGAAAGGTGAGATTATTTCTCTCCTGGGGGCAAGCGGCTGCGGGAAGACAACGACATTGCGTATGATCGCCGGGCTGATCCCGCCTACTGAGGGCAGCATCAAATTCGAGGGGATTGACGTCACAAACGTCCCACCCTATAAGCGAGATGTGGCGATGGTGTTTCAAAATTATGCACTTTTCCCCCATATGACGGTATTTGAAAATGTGGTTTACGGTTTGCGCAACAGGAAGATTCGCGATAAGGCGGTTTTGCGGGAAAAAGCAGAAGAGATGCTGTCCATCGTTCAGCTCGAGGGCTCGGAAAGCAAGTATCCCCGTCAGCTTTCCGGCGGCCAGCAGCAGCGGGTTTCCCTTGCGAGGGCTCTTATCGTAAACCCAAAAATCATGCTTTTTGACGAGCCGCTTTCAAATCTTGACGCCAAGCTCCGCGTTCAGACCAGAACGGAAATCCGCAACCTGCTGAAGCAAATGAACATTACTGCGCTGTACGTTACTCACGACCAGGAGGAAGCGCTGAGCATATCTGATCAGATTGCGGTCATGAACCGAGGAAGGATCGAGCAGCTGTCCAAGCCGACGGAGCTGTACAATCATCCCAAGACAAAATTTGTAGCCGACTTCATTGGGCAGGCCAATCTCTTCGATGGCGTGGTGGAGCAGGCGCCGGATGATGAGCTGTGTCTTGCCCTGGAAAATGGAGTGCATCTCCATTGTTCTTCTGCTTCTGAAACGGCTGCGAATGGCGAAAAAAAGTCTGTGCTGATCCGCCCGGAAAGCATCACTGTATCGAACCAGATGCTTCAGACCGATAACGTTTTTCCTGCACGCATTGTCGAGTCCAGTTTCTTGGGGTCTGTCATCCGCTATAAAATGATGCTTGATAATGGGCTGCCGATCAAGGCAGAGCTTCGCCCGGGAAATGCCTTGCCCAGCGAGTCGGGACAAGTATACGTAGGCTTTGACCGTGAGTATGCAATCCTGGTGGATTGACAGTATAAACGTTCAAAACTGATGGCCGAAAGGCAGTCGGTTTGAAATATTAATTCATTATTCATCAACGCAAAAAAGGAGGAAAAAGTAATGAAGAAGATCATCAGCGCACTCTTATGCTTGGCAATGGTTTTATGCCTTGTCGCTTGCGGCAACGCTGCCACGCCGAGCAGCAGCCCAGCAGAGCCAGCAGCGTCGGAACCCCAGGCGCCGGCGGAGAGCTCCTCTGCCGGAACGGAAAAGCCCTATGCGGGACAGACGCTTGTCGTTCAGGTATGGGGCGGTACCTACGAGGAAACCTTTAAGACCTATGCGGCCCCGATGTTTGAGGAGTTGACCGGAGCAACCATCGAATATGTCCTTGGTTCGACCCCCATTGCACAGCTGGGAGCCGAGGGCGAGAACCCCTCTGTCGACCTGATCCACGGCGATGCAGCGGAAATCGTGCGCGGTGAGGAGATGGATCTGTTTGCGGTGATTGACAAGAGCAAGCTGAGCAACGCGGCAGATCTTTACGAGAAGGCTTTTGAATATCCCGAAGCCATTGCCACGAACTGGGGAACCTATGGTATCGCATATCGCACGGATCTGGTTGAGAAAGCGCCTACCAGCTGGTTTGATATGTGGGATCCTCAGTATGCGGGCGGCAAAGTCGGCATCATGGATCTCGGCATGGGCGGTGCGCTTGAGATGGCCGACGTCGTCGCACGGACGCAGGGCTACGAATGCGCAGACCAGGAAAACTGGGACAATCTTTTTGCCAAGCTCGCTGAGCTCAAGCCGAACGTTGGTATCCTTGCCAGTCAGCACGCAGACGTGGAAGCGATGCTGGAGCAGGGCGACGTGGTAATGTGCGTCGAAACCAATGGCCGCGCGATCAATATGATGCGTTCCGGCCTGCCCGTTGGTTTCTGCATGCCTGAGGAAGGCGTACCTGCCATGACCTCCTACATTGCACTTACCAAGCATTCCCACAATTTGGATCTTGCCTATATCATGGCCGACATTTTGATCAGTCCGGAAGTCCAGAAGGCCTACGCTGAGAACAACTATTATGCTCCGTCCAACTCAAAGGCTGAAGTCGCAGAGGATCTGCGCGGATTTATGCCTTATGGAGAAGACCAGGTTGATTTGCTGGTCTATATAGACGCTGCTGCAGTTGAAGCGGTAAAGCCTGCGTTCACCGAGCGTTGGAACGCCATTTATAAGTAATCCCCCGTTTCCGTTTCGCAGGTATGAGGCTCTGGCCTCTACCTGCGGAACAGGAGATGCCCCCCGAACAAACAGGCCTTCTGCTTAACGGCGGGAGAAGGAGAGGAGCGCCGCGATGAAAGCAAAAACGAAGGGACGGGATTTGTCAAAGGACTGGTCCTATGTAAATGGCTGGTATTTGGTTATTCCACTGATATTTCTGGTCATTTTTTTTGTAGCTCCTTTGTGTTATATGGCTTATATAAGCTTCTTTGAGTTTAATGGTGTTGGGAAACCCCTTGGCGATTTTACGCTGAGTCACTATAAAGAGTTTTTTACGAAATCCACATTTTGGCTTATTCTTGTACGGACCGTTGCCTTAGGCGCCGCCTCCACAATACTATGCGTGGTGCTGGGATATCCGATTTCATATAAGATCTCCCGGATGCGGGGCAGGTGGCGCAGCGTTTTGATGGCACTGGTTGTCCTCCCCCTCTGGGTCTCAATGACGATACGTATGTTTGGCTGGATGTCCATTCTGTCCACGAATGGGCTGCTTGCCAAGACGCTTCAGAGCCTGTTCCCAGGCAGAGATATAAAGCTTTTGGGGAGCTACACGGGAATCATGCTCGGCCTGATCCATTGCGGCCTGCCTTATTTCATCATGATCATGGTAGGCCCGATCGATAACGTCGATATCAGCTATGAAGAGGCCTCCTATGTCTTTGGCGCCGGCTTCATGAGAACGTTCTTTAAAGTGATGCTTCCGCTGACTTACAAAGGTGCACTTTCCGGCGCGATCCTGGTCTTTTCCCTGAACACGGCTGCATTTCTCGTTCCCATGATGCTGGGAAGCGGAAAAATCATTGTGATGACGAATACCATCTACCAGCAGGCCACGTATCTGTACAATTGGAGCTTTGCTTCGGCGCTGGCGGTGATCTTTATGGTATTCGCGCTTCTGATTACCAGTCTGAGCAGAAAGACAGGGAGGAAAACCGGCAGCAGGAGCGACCTGGCGTAGGGAAAAGGGAGAAGTGATATGAAACGATTCAAAATACTGGGAAACATTTTCTCTGTTTTGATTTTTGTTTTCCTTTTGGCTCCGCTTGTGGTGGTCATCTGCACGTCCTTTGGCGAAAGCCGCTTTGTCACTTTCCCGCCGCAGGGCTTCACCCTCAAATGGTATGCGGAAGCGTTTGGCAATGTGGATTTCATGAAATCGATCTTGCTCAGCCTGAGAATCAGTATCGTCAGCGTTATTCTGGCATGTGTGATGGGCGTCATGGTCAGCATGTACTTCTGGAAAAAACCGGGCCGCGTATCCGAAGTATTCGAAACTGTGTTTTTATCTCCGATCGTGGTACCCACGGTTATCAGCGCGCTGGCCTTCCTGCAGTATTTTTCTTTGTACAGCGCCTTGAGCGGTTTTTGGAAGCTGGTATTGGCCTATATTACGATAGAAATGCCCTATGTCATCCGATCCGTTACAGCAAGCCTGTCCAGCCTTGACGCGAGTTTTGAAGAGGCATCGCTGGTTATGGGCGCCTCCCCGTTCAAGACAATGTACCGTGTAACCCTTCCCTGCATTAAGGGCGGCATTGCCGCGGGAGCAATTTTTGCCTTCGTTGTGGCTTTTGACGAAGCGGTTATTGTCATGTTTATTCGGAACGCGAGAACCGTGACCTATCCTTTGCGGCTGTATTCTTATATTATGGAATCGTTCACCCCTCTGATTTCTGCTCTGGCGTCCATTTTTATCATTATCTCCGCCATTCTGATCATCGTTCTGGAAAAGAAGATCGGTCTGGAAAAAATGTATTGATTTCCGGCTGTTCGTTGAACCCCTTTTTCGGTTTTACCTGAGCTGGTCATTCTGAAACGGATTAGGGCCGCCGCAAATGACTCTATCCACAGCGATGCTCTATACGTTCCATGGTGATAAAATTTTTTGCCTCCTTCCGAGGCAAAGAAAATCTATTAGTATTTGGAGGTCAAAAATGCGTAAGATCAAACTTGAGTTTCCCTGCTGCGGGAAAGAAGTAACCGCAACGCTTTTGGACGAATACGAGCCCAAATGCGCTCAACAAATGTGGGATTTTCTTGAGACCCCAAAAAAGACGTTTTGCCACCCCACCATTTCTACCGGTGATCTGGCGGTTTGCTTCCCTCGCACGCCTCGTGAGCGGCCTGCAGATGTAGGAGATCAGACCACCCCCATGACGGATAAGAGCCCGTATTTGTGCACCGGCGATGACGATATGTCCGTGAAACTCGGTGATGTGCTCTGGAATGGCTACTTCTTTACCTTTGTCTATGGGGACAGCCTTACCGAGCCTCTGGTATCCGGCGGCGGAAAGGTTGCCGTTGTGGATCCCGAATGCATTGAAGATCTGAAGATTGCCGGCAAAGACCTCTGGTATCATACGATCTTCTACCATACGATTGGCATAGTCGTTGCCAGCAGAAAGGAGAACTGAATCATGGCGAAACACTGGAGAGAGATCAAAAACGAGATCGAAGACGAGCTTGACAGAATTTGGTTCGATGAGCCTGAAGAGGTCACCATGAGCAAGATGGGCGTTTTCCCCGGAAACGCCGGAACAGATGGCCAGTATTTTACCAACCTCTTTTTCCTTGTCTGCGATACGCAGGCGATGAGCTGGTGGTCCATGGCACCTGGTATGAGCTGCATCCTGAACGACGATGATTTTACACTCGACCATGCCAAAAAAGTATTCAAGTTCTTTAATCATGAAATGGCCCGCCTGATGGGCGACCAGTACGGCGCATCCTGCCCCGCTCCCTGGCTGAACCAGCCGAAGATGTGGAAGTGGACGCTTGAAATTGAAGAGGCTTACGATACAATCGAGACAAAGGACGATTTCAAGAGCCTTCTGTGGAGCTGGTTCAACTATGTTGAGCGCATTCACAGGTGGTTTTACAATGTGTTCCCGTGGGAACTCGGGTATCATATGAAAAAGCAGGATATTGCCCAACTCGATCAGAAGGCCGGCTATCAGGGCGCCAAGGTTGTCGCCAAATAATTGAAAAGTACGATCC
Source organism: Oscillospiraceae bacterium (assembly GCA_017540645.1). Taxonomy (GTDB): domain Bacteria; phylum Bacillota; class Clostridia; order Oscillospirales; family Oscillospiraceae; genus Apopatocola. Next base: position 38,300 of record JAFYAQ010000011.1, on the reverse strand, counting down.
CCTGTTACGGTTGAAGCCGCAATTGCGGAATACCGGACCATGGAGTATGCATTATGTATGAAAGCAAGATACAATCTGCAGAGGTAGACCAATTGTTCCGAGCGGTTCTTTCGCTGGAAAACATCGAGGAGTGTTATCGCTTTTTTGATGATTTGTGTTCATACAGTGAAATACTGTCTATGTCGCAGCGTTTTCAGGTCGCAAGGGAGCTCTTTCAGGGAAGTACATTTTCTCAGATCTCGAAGAAAATCGACGTCTCCTCTGCCACGATTACACGCGTCAACAGATGCCTTTCCTATGGTGCGGACGGCTATAGAACCGTACTGGAACGGGAAAAGGAACCGTGACAGGAGGGAGCGCGCTTTCGATGTGATCCTAGCTGCACATCCGTCCGACAGAGTCTGTGGACAAGCCTGTCTGAAAAATGCCTGTTCGGGCGGATGTGCGTTCTGTCCGTAATTCGGGTACGAGGCTGATCGTTCTGCGGTCAGCCTCGTATCCGTTTTCCGTTTTTATGGCCGTGCTGCTTTTTTAGCACAGTATCGTGATACTTGAGCACCCAGGTATCGTCATAATGCTGAAAATTAAGCCTAAAACAAGCAGAAATATGTTGACATTGCACAAAATAATGGTATAATGAAAACAAGCAAAGCATATACCCTCTTTTTGAAAAGGCGAAGGAAAAGCGAGGAAGAACGTGTATGATGAAGGATCTCTTTGCGATCAAATCCGTAACGATTGACGGCCATAGCCTTACATTGGAGCAGTTTGTTGCCGTCGCACGCTTTGGCGCGCAGGTTCAGGTAGCCGGGAGCGCGCTGGAAGCGATGCGCAGGTCCCGCGCATTGGCGGAAAAGATCGCAGAGGAAGGCCGCGTTGCTTACGGGATCACCACCGGCTTTGGCGAATTCCAGAAGGTCGCTGTCCCAAGTGCGATGTCCAACCGCTTATCTACGAATTTGATTCTCAGCCATTGTACGGCAGCCGGCGATCCCTACGACGAGGAGATTGTGCGCGGGATGCTGCTGCTGCGGATGAACGCTCTGTGCGGGGGGAAGTCCGGAGTTCGGCCGCTCCTTGTCGAAATGATGGCGGAAATGCTCAATCAGGGTGTAACGCCTGTCGTCCCGGAAAAAGGCTCCCTCGGGTCTTCCGGTGATCTGGCGCCGCTGGCACATATGACACTGCCTCTGCTCGGCCTGGGAGAGGCCTTTTATCGCGGCGTTCGGATGAGCGGGGCCGAAGCGATGCAAAAGGCGGGGATTCAGACGCTTGAGACCTTGGTGAGCAAGGAAGGCCTCGGCATGACCAATGGTACCTGCGCGATGACCTCTGTCGGCGCTTTGGCCTTGTATGATGCGATCTGCGCTGCAAGGCTGGGAGATTTGATCGCCTCACTGAGCTTTGAGGGCCTGACGGTTCAGCGCGACGCCTTTGATCCGCGTATCCATGCGGTCAGGGGGCAAAAGGGGCAGATATTGGTTGCCGAAAATCTGCTTCATTTGCTTTGCGGTTCGGAGATCCTGGATAATTGCCAGCACGATCGAGTGCAGGACGCGTATGCTCTGCGCTGTGTGCCTCAGATCCATGGCGCCTGCAGGGACGCGCTGGACTTTATCCGGGAAAAGGTGGAGATTGAACTCAACGCGGTAACGGATAATCCTCTTCTGTTCACCGAAGATGAGGCGGTCATTTCGGGAGGCAATTTCCACGGTGAACCGATGGCCCTTCCGTTTGATTTTCTTGGCATAGCCGCCTCGGAATTGGCAGATGCCTCTGAGCGCCGCATCGAACGCATGGTCAACGCACAGCTGAGCAACGGGCTTACCCCCTTCCTGACAACTGAGGCAGGCGTTAATTCCGGTTTTATGATCGTGCAGTATGCTGCCGCTTCGATGGTCTCCGAAAACAAAATCTATGCACATCCGGCCTCGGTGGACTCCATTCCCTCGTCCATGAATCAGGAAGATATTGTCTCCATGGGAACGACTGCCGCGCGAAAAGCGCGAATGATCGTCAGAAATACACAGGACGTTCTTGCGGATGAGCTGATGACCGCCTGCCAGGCCATCGATATCCGCCGCCGCTTGAATACGCATGGCCAGGGCCTTACACCGCTGCACCAGGCGATTTACGACCTCGTCCGGGAACAGGTCGCTTTCTTTGAGACTGACCGCGAGATTTGGCCGGATCTCCGCAAGTGCGAAAAGATCATCCGTTCCGGTGAGCTATTGGAGCTGGCAGAGGCGTATTTTCCGGCTTTTGTGTAACATAGCGCTTCTTTTACGGAGATCAAGAAGAAAAGATTTGGAAAACCGCATACGCCGGAGCTGCTGAGCAGCTCCGGCGTATGGTCGTTTCGTCCGGCCGAAATATATGTTTTCATAGGGGAAGGGCCCAGATCCACGCGACCGGGAGACGGTTCCAGAACAGACCGGGGATAATTCCGTTTGACTCTGCCTCTGGCAGCACAATATTGGCGCCAGTCACCCTCTGCAATGCTTTTCGCTTCTGCGTGGCAGCTGCAAGGCAGATGCGGAAAGACCGTGGCGCTGCGGCATGCCTGAACAGAGAAATCAGGCGTCCGTCTCCAAAGGGATGGGCAGGTCTTTGAGTTCAAAATACGTTTTGAGTGCCACGGAGGTTCGGGAATCTCCATAGCTTTTGATCCCGTTCAGCAAGGCATCCAGTGCATGGGTATCCTGCACCGCAAAAAACAGGATGGCATTGTAAGGGCCAATCACATGATGATGCTCAAGGATCGCGTCGCTTTGCTCGCAGAATCTGCAGAATGAGGCATATTTATCCGGATCCGGTGCGACCATGATAAAGCCTGTGATGCTGCAGTCCAACTTCGTCCGGTCAATCCGGACGGGGAAGGCGCGGATAGTCCCCTCGTCCTCCACCCTGTGAATCCTCTCTGAGACAGCAGGAGGAGTCAGACCAACCTGTTCGCCAATGCGGCGCAGCGTCGTGCGGCTGTCCCTTTGGATAATGTTTAATATTTATAGTCTGTCGAATCCATGCTGACTTCCATCTTATCCGCTGTCAGACCAATCTTCCCTTTTTGACAACCGTCTCCGCCAGATTGCTCCCGACGCGATAGCAAATATAGTCAAGATCAGGCGCATTCCAGAGGACGAGGTCTCCCTGCTTCCCCGGCTCGAGGGACCCGACCTTATCCGCCATACCGATGGAGGCGGCTGCGTTGAGCGTTACAGCGGTCAGCGCCTCTTCGGGCGTCAGCCGGTATTTGAGAGCACCCAGATTGATGACAAATTGCAGGTTCAGGCTGGGGCAGGAACCGGGGTTGAAGTCCGAGGCCATGGCTACGGCTACGCCTGCCCGAATCATGTCCCGCGCGGGCGCGAACGTAGAGCCGAGGTAAAAACTGGTCATCGGCAGGCAGCAGGCGACCGTCCCTTGCTTTGCCATTGCCTCAATGCCTTCCGGCGGGCAGACAATCAAATGCTCGGCGGAGATGGCATTGACTTCCGCGGCCAACTGGGAACCGCCGATCGCGTCGATCTCATCGGCATGAATCTTGGGAATCAGGCCATATTTTTTCCCCGTTTCCAGGATCCTCCGGGACTCCTCCACGGAAAACACGCCCGTTTCACAAAAGACGTCGCAGAACGTTGCGAGCTTCTGCTCGGCCACTGCGGGGATCATTTCTTCGCACAGCAGGCGGAGATATCCCTCCCGGTCCTCCCGATACTCCTCCGGAATGGCGTGCGCACCCAGGAATGTTGCCGCGATATCCATAGGATGCGTTTTCTGAAGACTTTGGATCACGCGCAGCTGTTTCAGCTCCGTTTCCAGATCCAGCCCGTAGCCGCTCTTGGCCTCTACAGTCGTGACGCCCAGACGGAGCATTTCATCCAGCGCCGCTTTCGCCTTTTCGTACAGGGTTTCCTCGCCGGCGCTCCGTGTGGCCTTTACCGTAGATAAGATGCCACCGCCCTGCGCGAGAATTTCCAGATAACTGGCGCCGTGGAGCTTGATTCCCAGCTCGTTTTGGCGCCAGCCGCCGAAAACAAGGTGCGTGTGCGCATCGACAAGACCCGGTGTCACAAGCCGGCCATGCGCATCGACCGTTTCTGCGTCCTCCATGTCGGGTGTTCCTGTTCCAAGCGCCGCGATTATGCCGTTTTCGATCAAAACCCATGCATTTCTGAGGACTTCGATTTTTCCCTGCGCTTGGCCGCACTGCGCGCTTTTCCCCTTTGGCGTTGCCAGTATGCCTATGTTCTGGATCAAAGTCTTTTTCATTGTAATATCCTTTCAAGGGAGAGGATGTACACCCTTTCCCCACAGCGATCAAGCTTCCATGCTCTGGACAGCGGCATGCACGATCGCGTCGCCGGCAAGATACGGCATGGTGATGTGGTCTTGTCCGGCGTACAGCTTGTTGTACTCCGCGGCGGTGATCATGGCGTTTTCGTTGCGTGCCCAATTGCGGCGTGCCACGCCGACCATCGTGTCCCAAGGCATCGACATGCGGAGGATCGTATCCACGCGCTCGGAGCCGTCCAGCACCATGCCAAAGCCGCCGTTGATGGCACGGCCGATGCCTGTGCCGCCGCCGTTGTGCAGGGCGATGTAGCTCATTCCGCGCGCGGCGTTTCCCGCGAAGCATTGCGTTGCCATATCTGCCATGATGTTGGAACCGTCCTTGATGTTGGAGGTCTCGCGGAATGGCGCATCGGTTCCTCCGGTATCGTGGTGATCGCGGCCAAGGATTACCGGCCCGATCTCCCCATTTCTCACCATCTCATTGAACTTGAGCGCGATGTTCATACGCCCCATCGCATCCTGATACAGAATGCGGCATTGCGTACCGACGACGAGCTTGTTCTCCTTTGCCTCACTCACCCAGATATAGTTGTCGTAGTCCTGGTAACGGCGATTGTGCGCCTTGATGTATTCTGCCGCAGCCGCATCCGTCTTATCGAGGTCTTCAGGGTTTCGGCTCAGGCAGCACCAGCGGAACGGGCCGTAGCCGAAGTCAAACAGGCAAGGACCCAGGATATCCTCCACATAGGACGGGAAAACAAAGCCGTCAAGGTCATTTTCGCCGTTTTTGCAAATGCTTCTGACCCCGGAATCATATACGGCCTTAAGGAAACTGTTTCCATAGTCAAAGAAATACGTCCCGCGCTCGTGGAATTTACAGATAAGCTCATAGTGATGCTGCAGCGATCGATCAACGAGTTTGCGGAAGCCCTCCGGATCCTTGGCCAGCATCTCTGTGCGCTGCTCAAACGTCAGCCCCTGCGGGCAGTAGCCGCCGTCGTAAGGAGCGTGACAGGAGGTTTGATCGCTCATCAGATCCACGTGGACATTCTGTTCATCCAGGTATTCGAGCAAATCGACAATGTTGCCGTGGTAAGCTACCGCACACGGCTTGTTTTCCTTTTGATGGCGGAGCGCGATCTCGGTCGCTTCTTTCAGACTGCTGGTACAGTGACTGACCCAGCCCTGCGTAAAGCGAGTCTCTATGCGGGAGGCGTCAACCTCCGCAAGGATGGCAGCGACGCCGGCAATCACCGACGCTTTGCCCTGCGCCCCGCTCATGCCTCCGAGACCCGAGGAAACAAAGAGCCTGCCGGCGAGATTTCCTTCGTTGGGAATGCCAAGCTTGAGCCGTCCGGCATTGAGCAGCGTGTTGAAAGTACCGTGCACAATACCCTGCGGGCCGATATACATCCAACCACCCGCGGTCATCTGGCCGTAATTTGCAACGCCAAGCGCAGCGGCGCGGTTGAAGTTTTCCTGGTCATCAAAGGCCCCGACCATCAGGCCGTTCGAGAGGATCACACGGGGCGCCAGCTTGTGGGAATGGAACAGGCCCAGCGGATGGCCGGACATGACGACCAATGTCTGTTCATCGGTCAATTGCTCCAGATATTTTTTTATGAGTCGGTACTGCATCCAGTTCTGGCAGACCTGACCGGTTTCGCCATAAGTGACGAGCTCATAGGGATACAGCGCCACATCGAAGTCCAGGTTGTTGTCGATCATCACCTGGATCGCCCGGCCCTCGATGCATTTGCCCTTGTACGCATCAATGGGCTTTCCACAGAGCTTGCCTGCAGGGCGAAAACGATAGCCGTATATCCGGCCGTGCTCCTTGAGTTCCTGCGCGAACTCCATCGCCATTTGCGCGTGATGATCCGGGTGTATGTAGCGAAGTGCGTTTTTGATGGCCAGGGCTTTGTCCGCCTCGGACAAATGGGACTCACGGCGCGGCGCACGTCGGTAACATGCTTCCATTACCGGATATTCTGGCAGTTCATAGTCCAGCTTGATGGTCATTGCCTCATCTGAAAAATTTGTCATAAGTCAAGCCTCGCTTTCTGAAAGATATGGGCAGATCTATATCCATCGTCCTCCCTTGAATTATATCGGAACTGTGCTATAATAGAAAATACTTATTTTAAATAGTTGCCATGCATATTATGCATAGCAAAAGGTCCCCCCTGTGGCCGGAAGAGGAGGAAAACATAAATGGAGACACGTCAACTGAAGCTTTTCTGTGCCGTCGCAGAAGAAGGAAGCATGTCTGGAGCGGCCCGAAAGCTTCACATCGCGCAGCCTCAGATCTCACGACAGATTGCACAGCTTGAACAGGAACTAGGTGTGCAGCTCTTCCGGCGCGGGAACAAGGGCATCCTGTTGACGGAGGCAGGCGAGAGCCTTTGCCTGCAGGCACAGCAGCTCCTCAGCAGTATCGATCAGACCGCCCTGTATGTCCGCTCTCTGGGTTCAGGCATCCGCGGAAATGTGCGCATCGGCAGCCTGTATTCCACCGTGCCCTATGCGATGCCTTACATCAAGGCGTATCACGAGGCATACCCCCAGGTCGAGCTCTACATCCGCCTGGGTTCTCCGCAGGAGCTCATCAGCGATCTGAACAAAGGAGAACTGAGCGCCGTCTTTCTCCGTAGCTCTTCCCATGATTCCGTGGGACTGCATGAACGGGTTCTGGGAGAAGATGAATTAAAGCTTATTGTTACGCCCCAATCCGACCCCATGCCGGGCGTTGACCCGATCCCGATTGAAAAACTGGAGAATATCCCTATGTGTCTGCTGCGCAGCGACGATCTCTGGGCCTATCACGAAGCGCTGATCAAGGAATGCCAGCGCTGCGGCTTTTCACCGCGCATTGTCTGCCAGTGCTTTGATACGCCCATGGCAATCCAACTGGTGCAAGCGGGATTTGGCGTGAGCTTTCTCCCGGCCTCCATTGTTGAAACGCACCCCCATTCCGAAATCTCTGCGAAGGCGGTAAAGGGGCTGTCTGTCCGGTCCTGCGCAGTACTCGTCTGGAACGAGAACGTTTATCAACCCAGCAGCGTGGAGCGGTTTACGAGCTTTGAACCGCGTCCAGGACAGGGGAGGATCGGATAACGGAGCATAACATGGACGGAAAGGGCGCGCCGCCCTTTCCTTTTTTTCTTTTGTCTCTCGGATCTGTTAAAAAAAGAAAGTGATCGCGCCGATACCGCAAAACGATTCCGTTTAGCCGCCGATCAGGGTAAAGATAATAGGCATGAAGATTGTTGCATTGTTCCATACGGAGCTGTTTATCAGCGACGTAAAATTAAAAGCCGAAAGCCGCCCCTCGTCCGTCGCAACAGTCTGTGTCAGCAGGGAAAGTACGGGTGCAATCACCATCCCGATCATCCCGACCAGCAGGATATGGTATCGCTTCATCTTTTGAAATTCTGTTTTTATAATGGCAACCACCATGCTTTTCACCAACACCGCATAGATGCCGACGCATACCATAATCAAAAATCCCTGAAAACCGAGGGCGATCAGGCCACGCAGGAAATTGTTTCCGATCTGGCCCCACTCCCGGTTTGTCAGTATTGCAAATGGAATTGGCGATACCGAACAGTAAAGGTAAATCTCAATCATACGTCCGTAGATCACAACCGTAATGATGACCGACATGATTTTCATGCCGAAGCTCACGAGGGTCGTTTCCATCGTGAGTAATAGCAGTTCGGGGATTTCCAGAGAATCAAGCCCCGCTTGCAGGGATGACAGGGCGGAGGCAACATCTATGCTGGTGCTGCCTCCGATGACCCCCGCCGATCTTGCTACGACGTGCTGCGCTACGTCAAAGACGGCCATTGTGATGTCAAAGGTGTGGGTGACGAGGAATACTGCCACCCACGCCTTGAAAAACCACTTGAAGAACATGAACGTATCAAAGTCGTGCATGTTGTTCTTGTCGATGACCATGCTTATCAGCTCGTAGCACAGGACATAGGTAATGACAAGCCCCGCAATGGGAACGATGACATTCTCCGAGAGTGATTGGATCATCGAAAAATTGTTGGCGTTCCACGCCTGCGGGGTTTTGCCGACCTCTGCGGCAATGGTGCCTACCTTTTCGTTTACGTCCCCGAACATAGTTGCTATAATAATTAGTGATGGAAAAGCGATGACACAGTGGATGCCAAAAGAGGCCACAGCAGTTCAAATAATAACCGCTGCGGCCTCTTAATCGTATGCCCAACTCTTTATTCTATAAAACCCTTTCTCCGCATCCAATCATAGCTGAATTCAATAAAGCTCTGTGTGACTGGCGATAATGGGACCCCTTGTTCTGTAGCAAGAAAACGTTCAAAATAGACTTCTGGTAAACCTACTGGACGTACAACAAGCTCTTGATTATTCAACCTAAATGTTCTATCGCATGGCAATAATCCCACCGCCTCGCCACGCTCAGGCCAAATCAGCACCATGTTTCTAGAGGAACTGCGGCTATAGATCAAGGCGTTTTGACCCACTCCTGAAGAAATCTCGCTGAGCAAATTAAAGATCCCAAACGTGCATGAAAGCGGAACCTGAAGCAGCATATCCATCGTTATTATATCTGGGATATTATCCCACCAGGGGTTCTTTGCGGGAAAAACAGCGACAAGATTCTCTTTATATGAAAAGTGCTTTTTGATGCTCGCAGGTACAACCAGCCGACTGTTTGTCCTCAAAAGCGCCACATCAAGGTCTCCATCCTGAAGAGGCTTATAAAGATCTATCCCCTTGCGCTCGTATATTTCAAACTCAACGCCGGGATTAAGCTTTGCGAAATCACATAGTAAGGGCTCAACTACGTTATCCGGATTGCACGCTGTACACCCAAAACGCAACGTTCCTCTCTTGCCACACTGTAGTTCGCTTAGTTTTTTATGGATAGAGTCTTCCTGAAAACAGATCGCTTTCGCTTTTTCATAGACGATTCTTCCTGCCTCAGTCAACTCGAACAACCTTGGTCCTCGATTGATCAACTCAACTCCGAATTCCGTCTCCATTGCTTTAATTTGGCTGCTAAGTGCGGACTGAGCAATATAGAGCTTCTTGGCTGCTTTTGTTAATGACCCCATTTCAACAACCGTAAGGAAGTTACGGTAGTAATTGATGTTCATCGACTTCCCCCACACAAAGCATCATGTATTTGTCCCATCAAGAGAACAAATAAGACAAGAGTACAGATCTATGGCGACTATTCATTAACGACGTTGGCCGAAGAACACGTCAAAGCACGGCCTTTTTTTGTTCGATCTCAGCGGGGCAGAAAGCCCACCTTTTTGCGGACCTTGTTCATGGTATAGGAGCTGACGGCCGCGGCCTTTTCCGCGCCGGTCTTCATCAGCCGCTCCAGTTCGCCCTTGTCCGCCATGAGCCGGAGGGTATTCTCCCGCACGGGGCGCAGCAGCTCCACCGTGGCCTCGCCCACGGCGGTCTTGAACTCCCCGTAGCCCTTGCCCTCAAACTGGCGCCGGATCTCCTCCATGCTCAGGCCGGTGGCCCCGGCGTAGATGTCCATCAGATTGCTGACGCCGGGCTTCTGCTCCGGGTCGTAGCGCACCTCCGCCTGGGAGTCGGTGACGGCCCGCTTGAACTTGCGCATGATCACGTCCGGGCTGTCCATGACCAGGATGTAGCTGTTCTCGTTGTCGGAGGACTTGCTCATTTTCTTCTCCGGCTCCTGAAGGCTCATCACCCGGCCCGCGGTCTTGGGGATCTCCGCCTCGGGAACGGTGAACACATCGCCGTAGACCCCGTTGAAGCGGATGGCGATATCCCGGCACAGCTCCACATGCTGGCGCTGGTCCTCTCCCACGGGCACGACGTCCGCCTGGTAGAGCAGAATGTCCGCGGCCATCAGGGTGGGATAGGTGAACAGGCCCGCGTTGATGTTGTCCGCGTGGGACAGGGATTTCTCCTTGAACTGGGTCATGCGGTTCAGCTCCCCGAACATGGTGAAGCAGTTCAGGACCCAGGCCAGCTCCGCGTGGGCGGGCACAAAGGACTGGATGAAGAGGATGCTCCGCTCCGGGTCGATGCCGCAGGCGATCAGCTGAGCAAACAGCTCCAGAGAGTGGTGCCGCAGGTCCGCCGGGTTCTGGCGCACGGTGATGGCATGCTCGTCCACCACGCAGTAGATGCAGTCATAGTCCCCCTGAAAAGTGGGCCAGCGCCGCAGCGCCCCCATATAGTTGCCCAGGGTGATGTTGCCGCTGGGCTGGATGGCGCTGAAGGAGATCTTTTTTCCCTTGATCATGGCTAATTTCCTTCCTTTATGGTCGATGGTTTTTCAATAGAGGGCTTATTCCGTCTTCTCCTCGCTCTCCGACGGTACCGCGATGGCCACTTCCTCCGCCTTGGAGGGGTCCAGCTCGATCACTGGCCCAGCGGCGGACAGCTTTTCAAAGCTGCTTTCGGCATGAGCCACGGAGACCACGGTGAACAGGTCCGTCAGCCCGTCAAACAAAAAGCCGATGCCCGCGCACAGCAGCAGGGCCGAGGCCGCCTCAAAGGGATTCACCAGCACCAGCACGCCCACGCCGCAGGTGGCCAGGCCGAACAGCATGGCCAGGATCCAGCCCTTGGCCCCGCAGGCCTTGATGTCGAAGGCGTACTTTACGTCCATGGCGCCGTGGTAAAGCAGCACGATGCCCATGACGATCACCGTCAGCGTCAGCACCTTGTCCGGGCTGAACAGCACCCAGACGCCCACCACCGCGGAGAGGATGCCGGAGAGCAGCAGCAGTTTTCGGGAGAAGCTGCCTCTGTCGCCCGTCAGATAGGATGCGATCTGCAGCAGGCCGGACAGGGCCAGCACACCGCCGAAGCCGTAGCACAGCACCTTGGTGACCTCATGGGGCCAGAGCAGCATGGTGATGCCCAGAGCGATGCACAGCAGGGCGACGCCGAACACGGCAAAACGGAAATGGCGGAAAAAGCGTTTCATGGTTCTCTCCCTTCTCCGGGGTCACCGGACATAAGCAGATCCTCCCGAACATACTCGGTGGAGATCAGGGGCCAGTAGCTGTGAAACACGCCCTCGCGCCGGAGAGGTGCCGTCTCCGGCTGGGCCAGAATGGCGATGTCCGCCTGGCGCGCCAGCTCCGCGGCGGCGCTGTCCCGGGCGCAGAGCAGCTCCACCGAATAGCCGTACTGTGCCTGAAAGGCGGGCAGCAGGGCTTCCAGCAATCCGCAGTCCAGCAGCCGCGTATCCGCCGCCAGGGAGATGTACCGGGTCTCCTCCGTGGCCGCGGGGACGGTCTCCCCGATCCGGTCCAGGCCGGGGGCAAGGGTGAACATGGGCTCGCCCAGGCTGTCCTCCCCGAAAGCGGCGAGGGTCTCCCGGGCCTGGCTGAGCAGCCAGATGGTCAGCGCTTCCGCGCCGGGGAGATCCCGCGTCAGGACCGTGTAGGTGACGGTCTCCTGCCCCCGGACCCAGCGGGGCGCGGGAGTGGGGCTGGGCGAGGGGACGGGGCTGCTCTCGGGTGTGGCGGTGGGGGTAGGGGTGGCCGTGGGTGCCGGCGTAACGGCGGGCGTCGGGGTGGCCGTGGGCGCGGGCGCCGGGGCGCTCTTCCCCCCGCAGGCGGACAGGAGCAGCAGTGCGGCCAGCAGTATGGCGATCTTTTTCACGGCGCTCCTCCTCCCGGCGGACGGCCCGCCGAACGATTTCCCATGGGTAGATAGAGAAATAGTATCATTTTCCCCGGTGTTTTTCAATACCTCTTTTTAGGCGCAGCTTGCTTTTGACCGCCGCAGGTGCTATGATCTGTAAAACGAAGAAAAAGGGGAAATGTACCTGTGATCCGATTCAACAGCGATTATCTGGAGGGGGCCCACCCGGCGGTGCTGGAGGCTCTGATCCGCACCAATGCTCTCCAAAGCCCGGGCTACGGAGAGGACGACTACTGCCGGGAGGCGGCCGACCGGATCCGGGCCTGGTGCGGCGCCCCGGACGCAGCCGTGCATTTCCTTGTGGGCGGCACCCAGGTGAACCGGACACTGATCGCCGCAGCCCTCCGGCCCCACCAGGGGGCGGTGGCCGCCGTCAGCGGACATATCGCCGTCCATGAGAGCGGCGCCATCGAAAACGCCGGGCACAAGGTCCTCACTGTCCCCTCCGGGAACGGCAAGGTGGACGCCGGGGACGTGGACACCCTGTGCGCGGCCCACTACGACGACGAGAGCACCGAGCACATGGTCCAGCCGGGGCTGGTGTACATCTCCAACCCCACGGAGATCGGCACGGTGTATACCCTCGCGGAGCTGCGGGCCCTGCGGCAGGTCTGCGACAAATGGGGGCTGCCCCTCTATCTGGACGGGGCCCGGCTGGGCTGTGCCCTGGTGTCAGAGGCCTGTGATTACACGGTCTCGGAGATGGCCGCCCTCTGCGACGCCTTCACCGTCGGCGGCACCAAGCTGGGCGCGCTCTTCGGGGAGGCCCTGGTGATCCGCACCACCGCTCTCAACCGGGATTTTCGCTACATTCTCAAGCAGAACGGGGGCATGCTGGCCAAGGGTCGGCTGCTGGGTCTGCAATTCCGGGCGCTGATGAGCGATGGGCTCTATGAGACCATCGCCCGCCACGAGGTGGAGCTGGCCATGGTACTGCGGGATGGGCTGCGCTCCAGGGGCTATGCCTTTTGGGTGGACTCCCCCACCAACCAGCAGTTCCCCATCCTGCCGGAACCGGTGCGGAACCGTCTGCGGGAGGCCTTCGGCTTTGAGTGCTGGCAGAAGCTGGCCGACGGGAGCAGCGTGGTGCGCTTCTGCACCAGCTGGGCCACCTCAAAAGAGCAGGTGGACGCGCTGTTGGACGCCATACCGCCGCTCCGATAAAAAAATTACGCCGCCCGGGTTTTCCCCGGGCGGCGTTCGTTTCAGTCCTCGCGGAGGAGGATATTCCCTGTGGTCGTGCGGATCTCGCATTTGCCGCCGTCGAAGGATTCGGGTATCTCCACGCGGCCTGTGTCGCTGTGGGTGACGTACCTCTTCGGTGAGAGCAGCGAGCCGCTGACATCGCCAGTACTTGTTTTAATGAAGAGCTCTGCGGCGTCGCAGCCCCGGAGCTCCACGTCCCCCGTGCTCCTCTCGACGGAGATCCCCTCCTCCGCGATCAGATCCTCCAGGCGGATATCACCCGTGCTCCCGGCAGAGCGGAGGCTCCGGCAGCGGACATTCGAGAGGCTCGCCTTGCCTGTGCTGACGCCGATGGTGATCCCGCCCCGGCAGTTCACGGAATGCAGATTCACCCCGCCGGTAGATACGGATAGGGCAAGCTCTCCGGCGGATATGCCGTCCAGACGGATGTCACCGGTACTCAGTTCGATCCGCAGGGCCCCCGACAGGGAGGCCTTCCAGTTCACATCCCCCGTGCCGGCGGAAATTTCCGCCCGCTCAAACCGGTGCTCCGCGTCCATCTCCACGTCACCTGTGCTCCCTTCCATGAGGAGTGCGCCGTAGTCGGCCCGTGGCAGATAGACGGTAACGCTGGGGCTTTCCATGGAGAAAACGCTGATCTTTTCTGCGGCGCTCCGGCCGTCCTGCGTCTCAATGCGCAGCGCGGAGTCCTCGACCGCGGCGGTGCAGCTGACCTTTTCCCATACACGGAAGACGACACGGCACGCCCCGTCCGCGGAGGGAACAAAGAGGACGTCCTCCTCTCCGGTCCGGAGGGAAATATCCCGGAATTGTTCTGTTATGTCAACCGTTTTTGTCTCGTAGCTCGTGGTGCTCAGCTGGGAAAAATCCCCGTTGCTGAGCGCCATGGCCAGGGCCAGACCTCCGGCTCCCACCAGGATCAGCGCCGCCGCCGTCACCAGCCAGATCGTTGTCCGCCTCATATTGCGCTCTCCTTTCCGACAAAAAGAGACTTGATCCATTGTGCGATCCGCTTCGTCAGCCATGCGGCCCCGCGGGTCGCCGCCCGACTGCCAAAGAACAGGAAGATGGACAGTCCCGCAAGCACGCTGCCACCGGAAAACAGGGTCAGCCGCAGCAGCCCGCCGTGACCGAACAGGAGGATCCCCGACGCCGCGGCGGCCAGGGCGCTGACAGTCAGCGCCGCCTCCACGGCCCACAGGGACAAAACCAGCGACCAAAGGACGGCGTATACGGAGATAACAACGGCAAACGCGGCAATCAGCAGCGCAAGCCAGAGAGGAGAGCCCAGGACCAGAAGCACGATCTCCCATGGCTGCATCCGCCGCTTTGGACGCACCTTTTCCCGTACAATGCGGGTCAGAGGCGTTTCCGCTATGATCTGGGCGATGATCTCCTCCACCGGGCCCAGCTCCTCTACGGCCTCCTCTTCCGTCAGGCCGTCCTCCATCCGGTCGTCGATGCTCTCGCTGAAAAAGTTCAGGCGCTCGGCCACGTCGTCCCAGGGCAGGCCGGACAGGCCCTCTCGCAGTCGGGCAAGGAATTCCCGCTTATACATTGTCATCCTCCTCCCTGGTGATGAATTGATAAAGGGAGATGATCTCTCTCCACTCGACCTTGAATTCCCGGAGCCGCCGCCGCCCGGCGTCGGTGATGTGATAATACTTTCGGAGCCTGCCGCCGTGCTCTGCGCTGCGGACCGTGAGAAGCTCCGCCGCCTCCAGTCGTTTGAGGATGGTATATAAGGTCGATTCAGACAGGGCCATGTAGGGCTTCATATCCTTGATGATCTGATAGCCGTAGGAATCCTGGTCTTTGATGGCGGCCAAAACGCAAACGTCCAGCAGGCCGCGCTTCATCTGATTGTCCATCGTATACCTCCTTTCTCGTAATACATCGTATCACGAAGTATTGTGCATGTCAATAACCCGAAGGGAAATTTTCCCTTCGGGTCTCTTTTTATTCCAGGATCAGCTCGCAGTCGTGGCCGGTGTCCGTGCGGCGGATCAGGGTGCAGATCCGGTCAAAGAGGGTCTCCCCCTCCCCGGCTCTGGCCTGCTCCAGCCGGCGCTCCATCCGCTCCCGGTTGTTGGGGTGGACACGCTCCAGCGCGGCCTCATAGTACTTCGCCGTGGTCTCATAGCCCAGATCTTCCCGGCTCTTGTCCGCGTGGACCCAGCGGATCACCACAGGCTCCCCCGTAGTCTTGCCGCCCAGTCCGCCCCGCAGCACATCGTTCAGGGCGTCCAGCCCGCAGGTGGGCGTCTCGGGCCGGAACAGCCGGTCGATCTCCGCATAAAAGCCCCGGAGGTCGGAGAAGTTGTCCCCGTCGATCACCAGCTCTTCGCGCTGTTCCTCCCGGACGGCCTGGTGCCGGCCCTGCTGCTTCCAGCCGGGGAGCAGTCTGCGGGCGTCGCCCCGGTAATAGCTCTCCGGCAGACGCAGGGAGAGGATATAGCCCGCCGTACCGCCGACGGCGCCGGTCACCACGCCGCCCAGCACGTCCGTGGCGTAATGGACGCTCAGATAGATCCGGGAGATGCCCATGGCAAAGGCGAAGAAGAAGATGGTCCAGCTGATCTTCCGGTTGCCCCGGAGGAACAGCGCCGTGGAAAAAGCCATGGCGGCGGTCATGTGGCCGGAGGGGAAGCTTTTGTCGCTCTCCACATGCTCGCCCAGCTGGTGCCAGAAGCGCTGGTACACGCTGCCGTCCCAGGTGTATGGCCGGGGCCGCGCCACCAGGGGTTTCACGGCGATGTTGGTGATCAGCGCGCCGATGGCCAGACCCAGGAGCATGGCGGTGCCGTAGCGCCGGGTGGGACGGAAGACGATCAGACACAGCGACAGTAAAATGAGAAAGGCGCCGCCCTTTCCCATCAGGCTGATCAGCGTAAGGAAGGGTGTGAAGAAGCCGGGGGCCGCCTCATACAGCTTGTGGATCGCAATGGCAACGCTCTCGTCAAAGGCCGCGAAAGCGGTGTTCAGCCAGACGGCAATGGCGGTCAGTTCCATCGGGGCAACCGCAGTCAATTCCATGGGATACCTCCAATTTTATGTAAACTATCCGGATCTGTCCGGAGGGTCTTATTATATTGATTATAGCCGGACCGCAGGAGGAATGCAAGTCATCCCACCACTTTCCCGAACACCCGCAGCTCATCCGCCGCCGTGACGGGAAGGGGGGCATAGCGGGGATTCAGGGACACCAGTTCCACCCTCTCCCCCCGCCGCTCCAGCCGCTTGCAGTAGCCGGCGCCGTTGAAGAGGAAAATGCCGATCTGTCCGCTCTGCAGCTCCTGCTGTCGGTGGACCCAGACGATCTGCCCGTGGACGAAGCGTGGCTCCATGCTGTCACCGGCAATGCGCACCCCAAAGTCCGCGTCCGGAGAGACCTCCTCCCCCACCTCCACGCTGTCATACCCGGCGCCGTCCAGAAATTCGCCCGTGCCGGCGGACACCGCCAGATGGTAGAGGGGCAGGACGCGGATCGGGCCGCGCTCCGCCGCGGGCGGGTCAAAGGCGGCCACCACGTCCCGGATGCCGTAGAGCCGGCACAGCTCCACCAGCTGTCGGGCGCTGGGCATGGTCTGCCCGGTCTCCCACTTGCTGACCGCCTGGGTCCGGACCGGGAAGCCCGCCGCCGTCATGCGCCGGGCCACCTGGGTCTGGTTGAAGCCCGCCGCCTTCCTGTGGGCGGAGAGCCGACTGCCGAAGCTGTTGTCCATATGGCCCCTCCTTCTGTAAAAGGATGTTTTTCTACGGATACTATATATCATCGCCGGGAAAAGCGCAAGCGGAAATTCTCTCAACAGGCGAAAAAATCCTCTTGAATTCTCCTAATAAGCGAGTTATAATGCGGTTATTAGCTTATTAGGAGAATTTTGCCATGGATGCTGCCAATCGGCCGGTGGAGATGATCGCCACCTGCAGCCCGGACGGCACCCTTCTCCCCGCCCGGTTCCGCCTGGAGGGGGAAGAGGGCGAGCGTCTGACGGTGCGGATACGCAAAATACGCCACAGCGAGGAGATCAGCTATCGGGGGATCGAAGCCTTTCGCTTTGACTGTCTGGCCCTAATGGGCGGACGGCTGCGGCTCTTTGAGCTGCGCTACACCGTCCGCAGCCACCGCTGGGTGTTCTGGCGCTTTCTGGACGGGGACGGCGGATAGTATGTTATGTCAACCTTCCGTCTCCATGGGCAGTTCCCGGAGGACCCGGGAGACGAAGTCCTCCAGTTTCCGGGGATCTTCGATACGGCCCAGTCGGGAGCGCAGGGCCTCGCCGCCCTGAAAGAGGCTGAGCATGTTCCGCCACAGCTCCTTCATCCGGCGCATGGCGTTGAGCGCCCCCATGTCCCGGGTGTAGGCGTCGCTCAGCGCCCGGTGGAAGGCGCGCAGCTCCTCCCGGCTGACCGGCGCGCCGCCCCGGAGGACGCGGAACAGAGCCGGGTCTGTCGCCGCGCCCCGGGCCAGCATGACCCGCTCCGCCCGGGGATAGGCCTCGGCAAAGGCCTTCACGTCCGCCGCCGTCAGCAGGTCCCCGTTATAGGTCACCGGGGCGGCGCTCTCCCGGAGGGCGTAGTCAAACATCTCCCGGTGGATCGCCCCCAGGGTGTAAAACTCCTGACGGGTGCGGACGTGGAGGATCAGCTCCGCGATCGGATACTGGTTATAGAGCGCCAGCAGGGCGGGGAATTCCTCCGCCCGGGCCCAGCCCAGCCGGGTCTTGACGGACACGCGCAGCGGCGCCTGGGCAAAGATCCCGTCCAGAAAGGAGCGCAGGACCTCCGGCGTGCGCAGCAGGCCGGCCCCCTTCCCCTTGGCGGTGACGGTGGCGGAGGGGCAGCCCAGATTCAGGTTGACCTCCTCATAGCCCAGTTCCTTCAGGCACCGGGCGGCCCAGAGGAAGTCCTCCGTATTTTTCCCCAGGAGCTGGGGGACGACCCGCAGGCCCTCATTCCGCTCCGGGTCGATCTCCCGGTGCTCCCGGGCGGTGAAAATATGATCGCAGGTGGGAGAGATAAAAGGGGTGTAATACCCGTCGCAGCCGGGAAACATGGCGGCGTGGACACGGCGGAAACTGCTGGTGGTGATGCCCTCCATGGGGCCGAACAGAACGTCCATAGGCGACCTCGCACACAGAGAATATATGAATTATACCGCAAATCCCCGCCAATGGGAAGAGAACGCTTTTCTTTCCGAAAAAACTGTGGTATAATTTTTTCCGCACTGGTAAAACCCGATTGGAGGAAGCGCTATGACGATGAAAAAAAGACTGACAGCCCTGGCTCTGTGTCTGCTGCTGTTAAGCTCTGTCTTCCCGGCGGCGCTGGCGGCGGACGGCCCCACGGAGCTGGCCACGGTGGAGGATCTGCTGAAGCTGGGGACAGATCCCGACGGCAGCTATATCCTGACCCGCGACATCGACATGTCCGGCGTGACCTGGGTGCCTCCCGCCTTTTCCGGCAAGCTGGACGGCAACGGCCACACCATTTATAATCTCTCGGTCTACACCGTGGGCATGACCCACCGGGACACGGTGGACGGCAACAACAAAAAGTATGACTCTGAGTTCGCCGGGTTCTTCTCCGTGCTGGACGGCGCGGAGGTGAAAAACCTCCAGCTCCGGGGCGTGGAGATCAATGTGACAAGCGCCGGACACTGTTTTGTCGGTGCCCTTGCGGGCTATGCCAAAAACTCCCTGATCCAAAACTGCGCTTTGCGGGACGCCCGTCTGACCCTTGTGGCGGCCTGCACCATGAACGCCGCCAACAGCTCCAAGCCCCGACCCAGCAGCAACGCCGGCGTGGGCGGTCTGGTGGGCTTCGGCACCGCCATTTTCCACGGCTGCAGCGTCGATGTGACTCTGATCTTCGACGATGCGTGTGACGACGGGGTATGGTGCGAAGAGTTCATGGGCGGCATCCTCTCCTGCGGCAACGGGGATATCTACAACTGCAGCGTGAACATCGACGGCTACGACGCCTGCCGGGGCTATGCCCACAACGGCGGGCTGATGGGCATGTACTACCAGTACGACAAAAGCGAGGAACTGGGCAAGATCACCGGCTGCGCTGTGAACGGGATCATCACCTTCTTTGAGGACAACAAGGACCGGCGGGCCTACTGCGAGTCCTTTGTGGGCGAGCTTCTCACCTATACCAACATGAGCGAGTGTTCCCAGACCTTCCTGCGCAACGAGCTTTTCGACTACGACGTGAAGCTCAATCCCGAGACCTGTGATAACCCCGTCTTCACCAAAGTGGTCCACGAGGCGGACTGCACGACCTGGGGCTATACCACCCACACCTGCACCGGCTGCGGCAACACCTGGGACGACAGCTTTGTCCCCCCCACCCACCAGCCCGGGGACTGGGTGATCAGCCAGCCCGCCACCTATGAGACCTCCGGCGAACGGCAGAGGATCTGCACCGTCTGCGGCCAGGTGGTGGAGCGCCAGGTCATCGCACCCCATGTGGCCGGGGAATGGGTCCTGGTCCGGGAGCCCGACTTCGGGGTCGAGGGACTCCGCCAGCTTCTTTGCGCCGACTGCGGCGAGGTGCTGGAAGAGGAGGTCATCCCCGCCAAGGTGGCCGCCAGCGAGGTGACTCTCACCCCCTCGCGGCTGTTGATCCACTATAAGGAGACCGCGCAGCTGAGCGCCCGGGTCCTGCCCGTGAATGTGGACGTCTCTCTGGTGTACTTTGAGAGCTCTGATCCATCGGTGGCAACGGTGGATACGGACGGCACCGTCCACGCCGTGGGCCGCGGCAGCGCCGTCATCACCTGCCGCTCCGCGGACGGGCAGGCTACGGCTACCTGCCCGGTGCTGGTGAACTACTCTGTCAGGCAGTGGCTGATCGAGATTTTGCTGTTCGGCTGGATCTGGTATTGAAGAGGGTGTTTCTGCCGCGGCAAAGCCGCGGCAGAAACCGGGTCTGAATTCTTGTAACAGGGGGAGTATTGCCGTGCACATTCCCAGCGCGCCCACCCAGGAACTGGCGCTGATGCCCTTCGGGGAGGCCTTGGAAAAAAGCGGACGGCGGGGGGATTATGATCCCTCCCGCTGGCTCTATGTGCCGGATTTTTACACCGAATACCGTTACATACTGGGGCAGCGCGGCAGCCATCCCCTGATCTGCATCGGCGTCAACCCCTCCACCGCGGAGCCGGACCGGCTGGACAACACGCTCAAGTCCGTGGATCGGATCGCCGCCTTCAACGGCTTTGACAGCTTTATCATGTTCAACGTATACGCCCAGCGGGCCACCCGTCCGGGAGATATGGACCGGGTGCGGAACGAGGCCCTTCACCGGGAGAATATGGCCGCCTTCCGCTACGTGCTGGAGGCCTCCCTCCCCCGGCGGCCCAGCGTATGGGCGGCCTGGGGCAGTGTGATCGAACAGCGGCCTTATCTGCCCCGCTGTGTGGAGGATATGCTCGCCATCGGGCAGGAGCTGGGGGCCGTGTGGTACACGGCGGGAGCGCGCTCCAAGAAAGGGCACCCCCACCACCCGCTCTATCTTCGGAAGGACACGGTGCTGGAGCCCTTCACGGATCTGGAAGACTACTGCCGGAGTCTTTAGCCATGGAATACTATAAAGCCTACGATCAGCGCTATCGGCAAGTCCACGCGCTGGGTCTGGACTGGGCCTCCCATCAGCCTACGCCCCTGCTCGGGGAGATCCTCTCCCGCTATGGCATCGGGAAGGACCGGCGGATCCTGGAGATCGGCTGCGGTGAGGGCCGGGACGCCGTCCCCCTGCTGCGGGAGGGCTATGATCTGCTCGCTGCAGACGTCTCTCCGGAGGCGATACGGCGCTGTCGGGAACGCTGGCCGGAGCGGGCGGCGTCCTTTCGGGTGCTGGATGTCTGCGCGGATGAGCCGGAGGAGCGCTTTGCCTTCATCTTCGCCGTGGCGGTGCTGCACATGCTGACGGAGGACCGGGACCGGGACGCTTTTTATTCCTTCCTCCGGCGCAGTCTCCGTCCCGGCGGCTGCGCCCTGGTCCTGTCCATGGGCGACGGAGAGCGGGAGTTTTGCTCCGACGCGTCCCGGGCCTTTGAAGCCGTGGAGCGCGTTCACCAGGCCAGCGGGCGGCGGCTGCGCATTGCCTCCACCTCCTGCCGCGTGGTAAGCCGGGAGAACCTGCGCGCGGAAGCGGAGAGAAACGGTCTCCTTGTGGCCGAGGAGGGACAGACCTCCATCCCCGGTGAGTTCGATTCCATGCTCTATCTTGTACTGAAAACGGAAACGAGGTAAAACCATGGCGGAATTGGGCCGCTTTGCCCCCACTCCCAGCGGGCGGATGCACCTGGGAAACGTGTTTTCCGCGCTGATCGCCTGGCTTTCGGTAAAGTCCCTGGGCGGGGAGATGCTGCTGCGCATAGAGGATCTGGACACCCTGCGCTGCAGCCGGGAAAACGCGGAGATACTCAAGGACGACCTCCGGTGGCTGGGTCTTTTCTGGGACCGGGAGCAGCCGGACCAGAGCACCCGGAGCGCATACTACGAGCAGATCCTGGACACGCTGCGCCAGCGCGGAGAGGTTTTTCCCTGCTGGTGTACCCGGGGCGATCTGAAAAATGCCCCCAACGCCCCCCACGCCTCCGACGGGCACCCCATCTATCCCGGCACCTGCCGGACCCTGACGGAGGAAGAGCGCCGGGAGCGCTTCGCCCTCCGGCCCCCGCTCTGGCGGCTGGCGGTGCCGGCCCGGCGCGTGGAGTTCGTGGACGGGCATTACGGGCCCTATGCGGAAGACCTGGCTGCGGACTGCGGGGATTTTATCCTCCGGCGGGCGGACGGAGTGTTCTCCTACCAGCTGGCCGTGACGGCGGACGACATCGACGCCGGCGTCACCCAGGTGGTGCGGGGCCGGGATCTCCTCTCCTCCACCCCCCGGCAGCTCTATCTCTACCAATTGTTGAGAGCGCCGGTCCCCCGCTTTTATCACGTCCCGTTGCTGACCGCTCCGGACGGGCGGCGGCTGAGCAAACGGGACCGGGATCTGGATATGGGACTGCTGCGAGAGCGCTGCACCCCGGAGGAGCTGCTGGGCGCCCTGGCCTTTGCCGCAGGGCTTCTGGACCGGCGGGAGAGCGTTTCCGCGCCGGAGCTGATCGGTCTCTTCTCCTGGGAAAAGCTGCCCCTGGCGGACATCCCCATCGAACTGTAAAAAGCCCCGGAGCGGAGAATGTTTCTCCGCTCCGGGGCCTTTTCACGGCAAGCGCTATACCCCCGTGCTGCCGAAGCCTCCGGCTCCCCGCTCCGTGGCGGGCAGCTCCTCCGCTTCCCGGAAGCGCAGCTCCTGACAGGGCAGCAGGATCATCTGGGCGATCCGCTCCCCGGGCGCGATGGTCCGCGTCTCCCGGGAATCGTTGTGCAGGGGGATGATGTACTCCCCCCGGTAGTCGGCGTCGCACACGCCCACGCAGTTGGCGGGGCGGAGCCCCTGCCGGGTGGCCAGACCGCTGCGGGCAAAAAGCGCGGCAAACCAGCCCTCCGGCACGGCGAAGGCCAGACCGGTGCCCACGCCTACGGTCTCACCGGGGGCGATGCTCACCGGGGCGCTCAGGCAGGCGCAGAGGTCATAGCCCGCCGCCAGGGCGGAGCCCCGGGTGGGCAGCTGGGCCTCCGGTTTCAGTTTTTTGACGATCAGCTCCATCATTTCATCTCCGAAACGAACTGCCGGTTATCCAGGAAATACTTCACCCCGGAGACCGCCGTGAGAGCGCCGCAGATCCAGCAGAGGACGATGGCCATGGTGTCCACCCAGCCCGCCGCCGGGAAGAGGGCCCGGCCGAAGTAGAAGAACACGATGGAGACCATCTGCACGGCGGTCTTCACCTTGCCCCACATGTTGGCGGCCAGCACCCGGCCGTCTTTGGCTCCCGCCGCCACCATCCGCAGCCCGGACACGGCGAATTCCCGGAACAGCACCAATATCAGCACCGCCGGAGCGCAGACGCCCTCCAGCAGCATGTAGATAAAGGCCGCGGTGGTCAAGATCTTGTCCGCCAGAGGGTCGGCGAACTTTCCGAAATCCGTGATCAGATTCCGTCGGCGGGCAATGCGCCCGTCCAGCATGTCCGTGAGACTGGCAATGGCAAACACGATGCCGGCGACGAGATAAAGTCCCGCGCCGCCGAAATGGCAGGCCAGCTCCGCAAACAGGGCGAACACCGGCACCAGGGCGATGCGCGCCACCGTCAGTTTGTTGGGCAAATTCATGGGGAGACCTCCTTGGGAGCCTTGACGACCCGCGCCACCGCTCCGTTTTTCATAAGGAATGCGCTCTCCGCCAGCTCCATCATGGGCCGGTCGGAGAAAGAATCCGAGTAAAACTCCTCCACGGGAGTATCGCCGTATACTTCCCGATAGCGCCGCACCTTCTCCTCCCGGCGGCAGTTCTCCCCGTGGATCTGCCCGCTGTGCCGGTCCATGTCCGTGGCCATGCAGGCGATGCCCAGCCGGCGGCAGGCCTCCGACACCAGAAAATACGGGGAGGCGGAGATCACCAGATCGTCGGGCTTCTTCCGCTCCAGATACCAGGGATAGACGCGCCGGAGATGCCCGTCCCAGAAGGCGCGGACCTCCGCCTCCGGGTCCGGCAGGACCGACAAAAAGGCGTAGATGCTCTGCTTCAGAGCGCCGTGGATGCCGGGCTTGCCCAGAGAGAGGAGCAGGGTCCGTCCCGCTCCGGGCAGGGAGCGGAGGGCCGCCGGGTGCCGGCGGACGCAGAAGCGCCAGAAATGGGTGGCGCTGTCCCCGGCATAGATGGTCTTGTCAAAATCGTAGACGTTCAAAGGTCCTCTACCTCTTCTTCCCGGGGACGAAGGGCTGCTCCTCCCCGCGCAGCAGACGGCGGATGTTGCTCCGGTGGCAGAAGATCACGACGACCGCCGTGGCGATGCACAGAGCCAGTCCCCCGTCCCGGGGATTGCCGCACAGAAGGTAGACCGGCGTGAAGCACAGCGCGCTGATCACCGAGCACAGGGACACCCTGCGGGACAGGGCGAAGACGCCGAAGAAGATCACCGCCAGGATCAAAAGCATTTTCCAGTCCAGCAGCAGGGCGATCATCACCGCCACGGAGACGCCCTTGCCGCCCTTGAAGCGGTAGTACACCGGCCAGCAGTGTCCGATCAGACAGGCCGCGCAGGCCGTGATCAGTCCCGGTCTTCCGGCCAGCAGCCAGCCGATCCCGCCGGCGAGAGCGGTCTTGAGCATGTCGCCTCCCAGGGTCAGCAGTCCCGCGCCCATTCCGTGGACCCGGGCCATATTGGTGGCCCCGGCATTGCCGCTGCCGTCCCGGCGGATGTCCATCAGGTATTTGGCCTTGGACAGGATGATCGAACAGCTGAGCGCGCCCAGAAAGTACCCGACCAAAACACAGAGAATGTATTTCATTTTTTCCTCCTCCCGTTTGATCACAGAGCCTTATTTTGTATTATATCACACATTCCGGGACTGTGCCATATATCCTGCCGTTTTTTTCCGCCTCTTTTGCCTCTCCCTTGCCGGAAACGCCCTTTTGTGCTACAATCAGGCGGAAAAGAGGGATACCATGGCCAATATCATTCCAATCCAGAATCTGGACGCGCCGGAGCTGGCGGTCTACACCCGATTGACGGAGACCCAGCTCCGCTCCCGGATCGCACCGGAGAAGGCCCTGTTCATCGCCGAGAGCGAAAAGGTGATCCGGGTGGCCCTGAACGCCGGGTGCGAGCCGGTTTCCATGCTGATGACGGAGCGGCATCTGCGCAATAACGCCCTTATGCTGAAAGAGCGCTGGGCGGATATCCCGATCTACACGGGCTCCGACGCGCTTTTATCCGCCATGACCGGGTATACCCTGAACCGGGGCATGCTCTGCGCCATGCGCCGTCCCGCCCCCCGGAGGCCGGAGGAGATCCTCCCCTCGGTGCGGCGGGCGGCGGTGCTGGAGGATATCCGGGACGCCACCAACCTGGGGATCGTGTTCCGCTCCGCCGCGGCGCTGGGCTGCGGCGCGGTGGTGCTGACGCCGGAGTGCGCCGATGCGCTGAACCGGCGGACGGTCCGGGTCAGCATGGGGACCGTGCTGCAGGTGCCCTGGTGCCGGCTGGACCAATGGCCCGGGCAGGGGCTGGCGCTGCTCCGCTCCCTGGGCTTTCAGACCGCGGCGCTGGCGCTGCGGCAAAACTCCCTCTCCCTGGACGATCCCCGGCTGAAGCGCTGCGAGAAGCTGGCAATGGTGCTGGGCACCGAGGGGGACGGTCTGCGGAGCGACACCATCGCCGGCTGCGACTACACGGTGATGATCCCCATGTCCAACGCCGTGGATTCCCTGAATGTGGCCGCGGCCGCCGCCGTCTCCTTTTATGAGCTGTGCAAAGAATAATATTATGTAAACTGTTCGACAAACAGCGGAGGTCCGGGAATCGTTCCCGGGCCTCCGCTGCTTTTCTTTATTCCGCCTCGGTCCCCGCAAGGCCCAGCTCCGCGGCGTGCTCCTTCATGCCACGGATGCAGATCTCCGCCACGTCCCGGACCTCCATGCCCAGCATCTGGCAGCCCTTCTGGATCAGCTCCCGGTCGCACTTGGCGGCGAACTTCCTGTCCTTGAACTTTTTCATGAAGCTCTTGACCTCCAGGTCGGTGATGCCGTGGGGTCTCATCCGGGCCGCCGCCTGGATGATGCCGGTCAGCTCATCCACGGTGAAAAGGCTTTTTTCCAGCTCTGTCAAAGGCTCCACGTCCGAGCAGATGCCGTAGCCGTGGCTGAGGATGGCCCGGACCTCCTCCGGCTCCACGCCGGCGGCCAGCAGGGGCTCCGCGGTGTGCTGCAGATGCTCCTCCGGGAATTTCTCGTAGTCGTAATCGTGCAGCAGACCGATGGCCTGCCAATGCTCCGCCTCCTGGCCGAAATGCTCCGCCATGGCGCCCATGGCATAGCTGACGTTCAGGGCGTGGAGCAGCAGATGCTCCTGGGTGACCATGGTATCGTTCAGTTCTCTGGCGCGTTGTAGAGTGAGCATTTTATTCCTCTCCTTTGATCAATCGGATCTTTTCTTCCCGGCTGAGCTGCTTTATCTGCCATTCCCGGCGCAGGGCCGCGGCCTTGTCATCACAGCGCTCCCAGTACACCAGCTCCGCGGGGAGCCGGGAACGGGTGTATTTTGCCCCATGCCCGCTGTTGTGCGCCCGGACACGTCGGCTAAGATCCGTGGTCCAGCCGCAGTAGAGCGTGCCGTCGGCACAGCGGAGCAGATAGACGTAGTTTTCTCTCCCGGCGTTCACAGATAATACCCGGCGTACCACTGAGCAAAGGCCCGCAGGCCCTCCCGGATGCCGATCTTCGGGGTGAAGCCGAAATCCCGCTCCAGGGCCCGGGAGTCCGCGCAGGTCACCGGCACGTCTCCCACCTGCATCCCCACCAGCTCTCGGTGGCCTTCAAAGTCATAGTCCGCCGGGAGGATCTTTGCCCGCACCAGCTCCTCCTGGAGCGTGGAAATGAAGTCCAGCAGGTTCTCCGGCTGGCCGCCGCCGATGTTGTAGACCGCATAGGGGGCCAGAGGCAGGCCGTCCTCCCCGGTCTTCTTGTCCGGCGCCCCCTGCATCACCCGGAAAACGCCCTCCACGATATCGTCGATGTAGGTAAAGTCCCGGCGCATGTTCCCGTAGTTGAAAATCTGGATGGTCTCCCCTGCCGCCAGCTTTTGGGTGGCGGAATAGTAGAACATGTCCGGCCTGCCGGCGGGTCCGTACACGGTAAAAAAGCGCAGGCCGGTGGAGGGGATGTTGTATTGCTTGCTGTAGCAGTGGGCCAGCAGCTCGTCGCTCTTTTTGGTGGCGGCGTAGAGGCTGATGGGGTGATCCACCATGTCGTCGGTGGAAAAGGGCACCTTTTTGTTGCCGCCGTAGACGGAGGAGCTGGAGGCATACACGAAATGCTCCACGCCATAGCGGCGGCAGGCCTCCAGGATATTATAAAAGCCCAGGATGTTGCTCTCGATGTACACGTCCGGGTGGTCGATGGAATAGCGCACCCCCGCCTGGGCCGCCAGGTTCACCACGATGTCAAAGCGGTACTCGGCAAAGAGCCTGTCCACCAGGGCCTTGTCCCCGATGGAGCCGCGGACGAACACATGACGCGCTCCGCTGCTCTCCGCCGCCTTTTCCACCAGGCCCAGGCGGTATTCCTTCAGCGCCGGGTCATAGTAGTCGTTCATGTTGTCCAGGCTGACCACCGTGCCGCTGCTGAGCTCGCCCAGCAGCCGGATCACCAGGTTGGCGCCGATGAATCCCGGACATCCGGTCACCAGAATGGTCTTGCCGTTCAGGCCGATCCTCTGCATCTCAATCCCTCCGAAACAGATCCCGGGTGTAGACCTTGTCCGCCACGTCTCCCAGCACATCGGCGTCAAAGCGGTTGGCCAGGATCACATCGCTCTCGGCCTTGAAGCGCTCCAGATCGTTGACGACCTGGCTGCGGAAGAAATCGCTGCCGTCGGGGAGGGTGGGCTCATAAATGATGATGGGGATGCCCTTGGCCTTGATGCGCTTCATGACGCCCTGAATGGCGGAGGCGCGGAAGTTGTCGCTGTTGCTCTTCATGGTCAGGCGGTACACGCCCACCGTCTGCGGGTCCCGGGCGATGATCTGGTCGGCGATGAAATCCTTGCGCACCGTGTTGGAGCGCACCACCGCCTCGATCAGCGTCTGGGGCACGTCTTTATAATTTGCCAGGAGCTGCTTGGTGTCCTTGGGAAGGCAGTAGCCGCCGTAACCGAAGGAAGGGTTGTTGTAATGGCCGCCGATCCGCGGGTCCAGGCACACGCCCTCGATGATGCTCCGGGTGTCCAGCCCCTTGGTCTGGGCGTAGGTGTCCAGCTCGTTGAAGTAGCTGACCCGGACGGCCAGGTAGGTGTTGGCAAAGAGCTTGATGGCCTCCGCCTCCGTCAGACGGGTGAGCAGCACGGGGATATCCTGGGCGGGGGCGCCGGTCCTCTGCTCCTCGGCGCGGACGCCCTCCAGCAGGAGCCGGGCAAAGCGCCGGCCCTGCTCGGCCTGGTCCTCGTCGCAGCCCACCACGATGCGGCTGGGGTGGAGGTTGTCGTAAAGGGCTTTGGACTCCCGCAGGAACTCCGGGCTGAAGAGGATGTTCCGTACGCCGTATTTTTCCCGGACGGACCGGGTGTAGCCCACGGGGATGGTGGATTTGATGACCATGGGGACATGGGGGTTGACCTTCAGTGTCCATTCGATGGCGTCCTCCACGGCGCTGGTATCAAAGAAGTTGTACACGTCGTCGTAATTTGTCGGCGTGGCGATGATGACGAGCTCGGCGGAGCCGTAGGCCGCTGCCTTGTCTGTGGTGGTGCGGAGGTTCAGCGTACGCTCTCCCTCCCGGGCCTCCCGGAAAAAGCGCTCGATCTCATCGTCCTGGATAGGGCTGAGGAAGGCGTTCAGCTTGTCCGCCTTGGCCTGGGTGGTGGTGATGGCCGTGACCTCATGCTTCTGGGCCAGCAGGACGGCCAGGCTCAACCCCACATATCCCACACCGGCAACCGTGATCTTCATATCCCGTTTCTCTCCTTGCTTCGTCTCTGAATCTCATTAATAATGGCATCATATCAGGCGGCAAAGAAAAAAGCAATAGTTTTGCCGTTGTCAAAGGATTTATTTTTCATTTTTGCGGAGGTTATTTCTTGTTTTTGACGCTGACAGCGTCAGTAAGTCCGCCGAGATTACCGCGGGGCGCGATACCGATTCTCCGGTATCCGAACAGCGGCGGCCGTCCGGCGGCAGGAAGGGTGTCCCGCCAGCAAATAATCCCGGTCCCCTTCCGTGACAATAGCCCGATGGGCACCGATCGGCGCCTTGTTTTTCTGTGTAATTCGCCAGTTGACAGATTTCGCCCGGAATCGGTATAATTACCGCGTAATCAAGGCAAATCCGTACTCCTTGCCGTGGGCAAACGGCAAGGTATTGTTTTTTTTGCGGAGGATGCGGGATGCTCGTTTTCGACAAAATGACCATAATCGTCGGCGGAGGTACTGCGAACTTCATCGGAGGTGACAATGCGGCCTCTCCCTGTCCGAAAACAAATTCATACAGTCTGATACCCGGTTACTGCAATGTGTGAGCACATCTGCGTAAACCGGGTTTTTCTGTCCTGTGATATCCGCGAAATGAAGAAAGGAGACACACTATGAAAAAAGTCGGCATCGTTATGGGCAGCGACAGCGATCTGCCCGTGATCCAGAAAGCCACCGCCATCCTCCAGGAGCTGAACGTTCCCTTTGAGGTCCACGTCTACTCCGCCCACCGCACCCCCGCCCAGGCCCACGACTTCGCCGCCGGCGCCAGGGAGCGGGGCTTCGGCGTGCTGATCGCTGCGGCGGGCATGGCCGCGCATCTGGCCGGAGCCATCGCCGCCAACACCACGCTGCCCGTCATCGGCATCCCCTGCAAGGGGAGCGCGCTGGAGGGCCTGGACGCGCTGCTCTCCACCGTACAGATGCCCTCCGGCATTCCCGTGGCCACGGTGGGCGTCAACGGCGGCGCCAACGCCGCGCTGCTGGCCGCCCAGATCCTCGCCGTGGAGGACGCGGAGCTGGCCATGAAGCTCGCCGCCAAGCGTGCCGCCGACGCCGAAGCGGTCCTGCGCAAAGACGCGGGGATCGCGGAAAAACTGTAAATGCAATAATTAATTAACAATTAAGATTTTAGATTAAGGAGAAGATCACCATGGAAAACAAGCTCGTTTACACCGGAAAGACCAAGAATGTCTACGCTCTGGAGAATGGCAATTATCTGCTCAAGTTCAAGGACGACTGCACCGGCAAGGACGGCGTGTTCGACCCCGGCATGAACGAAGTGGGCCTGACCATCGAAGGCGTAGGCGATGTGAACCTGCGCATGTCCATCTATTTCTTTGAGAAGATCAACGCCGCCGGCATCCGCACCCATTTTGTCAGCGCCAATCTGGCCGACACCACCATGGAAGTCCTGCCCGCCAAGGTATTCGGCCATGGTCTGGAAGTCATCTGCCGCCGCAAGGCCGTGGGCTCCTTCCTCCGCCGCTACGGTGAATACATCGAAGAGGGCGCGGATCTGCCCGCCTATGTGGAGATGACCTTCAAGAACGACGCCAAGGGCGATCCCCTGGTGACAAAGGACGGTTTGATCGTGCTGGGCGTCATGACGGCCGAGCAGTATGACGATATCCGGGACATGACCCAGAAGATCACCCAGATCGTGGCCGACGAGATGGCGGCCCGGGGCATGGAGCTCTACGATATCAAGTTCGAGTACGGCTACGACGCCGACGGAAAAGTCATGCTCATCGACGAGATCGCCTCCGGCAATATGCGCGTGTACAAAAACGGCGAGTACATCGATCCCATGACCCTCTCCGAGCTCTTCTTCGCGTAATGGGAGGTTTTTTCGGCGCGGTGTCTCACCGCGACATCGTCCTGGACGTGTTTTTCGGCACGGACTACCACAGCCACCTGGGCACCAAGAGCGCGGGCATGGCCGTCTGGAACCGGGAGTGCGGCTGCCGGCGGCAGATCCACTCCATCACCAACACCCCCTTCCGCACCAAATTTGAAAAAGATCTGGCGGACTTCTCCGGCAATGTGGGCCTGGGCTGCATCAGCGACAGCGATCCCCAGCCGCTGCTGGTCCGCTCCCACCTGGGCCTCTACGCCATCACCACCGTGGGGCAGATCAACAACGCCGAGGAGCTGGTGAACACCTGCTTTACCGAGCGCGGACACACGTTCATGGCCATGAGCTCCGGCAAGGTCAACGCCACCGAGCTGGTGGCGTCCCTGATCAACGAGGGAGACGACCTGGTGGACGGCATCCGCCGCGCCCAGGAGCGGATCGACGGCTCCATGGCCGTCCTGATCATGACCAGCGACGGGGCCATTCTGGCCGCCCGGGACCGTTTCGGCCGGCTGCCCATGCTGGTGGGACAGGATAAGGACGGCTACTGCGTCTCCTTTGAGTCCTTTGCCTACCAGAAGCTGGGCTATCACAGCGTATATGAGCTGGGCCCGGCGGAGATCCTGCACATCACCGCCGACGGCTTCAAAACCGTTTCCCCGGCGGGGGACAAGATGAAGATCTGCGCCTTCCTTTGGACCTATTACGGCTACCCCAACTCCAACTACGAGGGCGTGAACGTGGAGGTCATGCGCTGCCGCAACGGGGAGCTGATGGCCCGGGACGAGATCGTCCGGGGCAGTCTTCCCAAGGTGGACTGCGTGGCGGGCGTGCCGGACTCCGGCGTGCCCCACGCCATCGGCTACGCCAACCGCAGCGGCAAGCCCTTCGCCCGTCCCTTCGTAAAGTACACCCCCACCTGGCCCCGCTCTTTCATGCCCTCCAATCAGGAGGTCCGGGATCAGGTAGCCAAGATGAAGCAGATCCCGGTGCCCGAGCTGATCGAGGGCAAAAAGCTGCTGATCGTGGACGACTCCATCGTCCGGGGCACCCAGCTCCAGGGCACGGTGGAATTCCTCTATGAATCGGGGGCGACCGAGGTACACATGCGCTCGGCCTGTCCGCCCATCATGTACCCCTGCAAGTATCTCAATTTCTCCCGGAACAATTCCGACATGGATCTGCTGGCCCGCCGCATCATCCAGGAGCTGGAGGGCGACGAGGGCCAGAAGCATCTGGAAGAATACGCCGACTCCGCCACTGAGCGGGGCCAGTGCCTGCTCCACGCCATCTGCCAGAAGCTGGGCTTTGACTCTCTGGGCTACCAGTCTCTGGACAGCCTGCTGGAGGCCATCGGCATCGACCGGGACAAGATCTGTACCTACTGCTGGACAGGAAAGGAGTGAGCGCATGTCCATCTCCCATTCCGCATCCTACGCCGCAGCCGGCGTGAATATCCAGGCCGGCTATGAGGGCGTGAAGCTTATGAAAAAGCACGTGGAGCGCACCTTTATCCCCGGGGTCTGCTCCGATATCGGAGGCTTCGGCGGTCTTTTTGCCCCGGATCTGGCCGGTATGCAGGAGCCGGTGCTGGTCTCCGGCACCGACGGCGTGGGCACCAAGCAGCGCATCGCCCAGCTGATGGACCGGCACGACACGGTGGGCATCGACTGCGTGGCCATGTGCGTGAACGACATCATCTGCTGCGGCGCCAGGCCCCTGTTTTTCCTGGACTACATCGCCATCGGAAAGAACGAGCCGGAAAAGGTGGCCGCGCTGGTTTCCGGCGTGGCGGAGGGCTGCGTCCGGGCGGGCTGTGCCCTGATCGGCGGGGAGACCGCCGAGCACCCCGGCACCATGGCCCCCGACGACTACGACCTGGCGGGCTTCTCCGTCGGCATCGTGGACAAGCCGAAGATCATCGACCAGAAGAAAATGCGCCCCGGCGACGTCATCCTCGCCCTGCCCTCCAGCGGCGTCCACTCCAACGGCTACTCCCTGGTGCGAAAGGTTTTTGACGTGGAGCACGCCGACCTGGGCCGGGTCTGGGACGAGCTGGGCGTGTCCCTGGGCGAGGCCCTGCTGACCCCGACGAAAATCTACGTGAAGCCGGTGCTGGCCGTCATGGCCAAGGCCGAGATCCACGGGGTCAGCCACATCACCGGCGGCGGCTTTTATGAAAACATCCCCCGTTCCATCCCCGACGGTCTGGGCGCCCGGATCGAAAAAGCGGCCGTTCAGACTCCCGGGATCTTCGCTCTGATCCAGCGTCTGGGCGATATCCCGGAGCGGGATATGTTCAACACCTTCAACATGGGCGTGGGCATGAGCCTGATCGTCGCCAAAGAGGGCGCGGACGCCGCCATGGACGCCCTTCGGGCGGCGGGCGAGACGCCCTATGTGATCGGCGAGATCGTCGCCGGCGAGGAGAAGATCGCCCTATGCTGAAGGATTCTGTGATCGACGGCATTCTGGCCGGAGGGATGGTCTCCGTTGGCGGAGCGGTGCTCCTCTCCTGCGACAACCGCTACGCGGGCGCGGTGCTCTTTGCCGTGGCGCTGCTGGCCATCTGCCTCATGGGCTTCAATCTCTACACCGGCAAGGTGGGCTTTCTTGTGAACGCCCACGGGAAAAAGGAGCTGTCCGTCACCGGCTGGGGCCTGCTGGGAAACCTGCTGGGAACGCTGGCGGTGGGACTGCTGATCCAGCTGGCTCTCCCCGCCCTGGCAGAGGCCGCCGCGGCGGCCTGCGGCAAGCGGCTTGATCAGCTCTGGTATGGAACCTTGATCCGCGGCTTTTTCTGCGGGATATTGATGTATACCGCCGTGTGGATCTTCCGGGAAAAGAAAACCGTGGCCGGCATCGTCTACTGCATCCCCGTTTTCATCCTGGCGGGCTTTGAGCACTCCATCGCCGATATGTTCTATTTTGCCCTGGCCGGTCTCTTCTTCACCGGGAAGAGCATCGTCTTTCTCCTGCTGGTGCTGGTCGGCAACAGCCTGGGCGGGATGTGCATCCCCTTTCTGCAAAGCTTGAAGGGAGGCAGGAACGCATGAACAAGGCAAGGATCGCCGTGCTGGTCTCCGGCGGCGGCACCAATCTTCAGGCCCTGATCGACGCCCAGGCGTCCGGACTGCTCCACAGCGGCGAGATCGTCCTGGTGGTCTCTAACAAGGAGGGGGCCTATGCCCTGGAGCGGGCCGCCAGGGCCGGCATCGAGACGCTGGTGCTGACCCGCAAGGCCTGCGGCGGGCAGGAGGCCTTTGAGCAGGCCCTGGCCGCCGAGCTCACGAAGCGTCAGATCGATCTGATCATCCTGGCGGGCTTTATGAGCATTCTGAGCGAAGGCTTTACCTCCCGCTTTGAAAACCGCATCATCAACGTCCACCCCGCCCTGATCCCCTCCTTCTGCGGGAAGGGCTTTTACGGACTGAAGGTCCACGAGGCGGCCCTGGCCTACGGAGTCAAGGTCACCGGGGCGACGGTACATTTTGTCAACGAGGTCCCCGACGGCGGCAGGATCATCCTGCAAAAGGCCGTGGACATCCTCCCGGGCGACACCCCGGAAACCCTGCAGCGGCGGGTCATGGAGCAGGCGGAATGGATCCTCCTCCCCCAGGCCGCCGAGCAGGTCTCCGCCGAAATATGCAAAGAAAAGGAGAATAACACATGAAAAACCTGGTTGAGCTTCTGGAGAACAACCCCTACCCCGGCCGCGGCATCGTGGTAGGCAAAAACCGTGTCTATTACTTCATCATGGGACGCAGCGAGAACAGCCGCAACCGCATTTTCTCCCTGACGGAAGACGGCATCCGCACCGAGGCCTTCGACGAGTCGAAGGTCGTCGACCCCAGCCTGATCATCTATCACCCCGTGCGGCAGATGGGCGACGCTCTGATCGTCACCAACGGCAACCAGACCGACACCATCCGGGACATGGGCGACTTCCGCAAGGCCCTGGCCACCCGGGAATACGAGCCCGATGACCCCAACTTCACCCCCCGCATCAGCGCCATCACCTACGGCGACGGCAGCTTTGAGCTGGCCATCAACAAGCGCGTCGCGGGCCGCTGCCTCCGGGCCTTCTACAGCTACGAGGGCTGCGACGAGGGCACCGGCTACTTCCTGAGCACCTACCAGGGCGACGGCAGCCCCCTGCCCAGCTTCACCGGCGAGCCCATCGAGGTGGAAATGCCCGAGCCCGAGGCGGTGTGGGCCGCCCTCAACCGGGACAACAAGGTATCCCTCTACGCCAACGTGGGCGGAGAGGTCAAGCTTTTCAACAAACATTTGGGAGATTGAACATGAAAGAATTTGAACTGAAATACGGCTGCAACCCGAATCAGAAGCCCGCGAAGATCTACATGCACGACGGCTCCGAGCTGCCCATCGAGATCCTCTCCGGCCGTCCCGGCTACATCAACTTCCTGGATGCCTTCAACTCCTGGCAGCTGGTGAAGGAGCTCAAGGAGGCCACCGGCCTGCCCTGCGCCGCCTCCTTCAAGCACGTCAGCCCCAGCGGCGCGGCCCTGGGCCTGCCCATGGATGAGAAGCTCAAGAAAGCCTGCTTCGTGGACGATATCGAAGGTCTGGACGACAGCCCTCTGGCCTGCGCCTACGCCCGCGCCCGGGGCACCGACCGCATGAGCTCCTTCGGCGACTGGATCGCCCTGTCCGAGGTCTGCGACGTCACCACCGCGAAGATCGTGAAGCGGGAGGTCTCCGACGGCATCATCGCCCCCGGCTACGAGCCGGAGGCTCTGGAGATTTTGAAGACCAAGCGCAACGGCTCCTACAACATCGTGCAGATGGATCCCGCCTATGTTCCCGATCCCCAGGAGCACAAGCAGGTGTACGGCATCACCTTTGAGCAGGGCCGCAACAATTTCAAGATCGACCGGGAGCTGCTCTCCGAGATCGTCACCAAAAACAAGGACCTGCCCGAGAGCGCCATGCTGGACCTGATCGTGTCCCTCATCACCCTCAAATACACCCAGTCCAACTCCGTCTGCTACGCCTATGGCGGTCAGACCGTGGGCGTGGGCGCCGGCCAGCAGAGCCGCATCCACTGCACCCGTCTGGCCGGAACGAAGGCGGACACCTTCTTCCTGCGCCAGCATGAAAAGGTGCTGAACCTGCCCTTCAAGCCCGAGCTGGGCCGCGCCGACCGGAACAACGTGACCGACGGCTACATCAACAAGAACGAAGAGGATGTCTGCGCCGACGGCATCTGGCAGAAGTACTTCACCGAGCAGCCCGCTCCTCTGACGGACGCGGAAAAGCGGGCCTATCTGGACACCATCAGCGGCGTCTCCCTGGGCTCCGACGCCTTCTTCCCCTTCTCCGATAACATCGAGCGGGCCAAGCTCTCCGGCGTGAGCTACATCGCCCAGCCCGGCGGCTCCATCCGCGATGATCTGGTCATCGAGGCCTGCGACAAGTACGGCATGGTCATGTGCTTCACCCACATGCGCCTGTTCCACCACTGATGCCCATGAAAGTCATGGTCGTCGGCGGCGGCGGGCGGGAACACGCCGTCATTAAAAAGCTGAAAGAAAACCCGCAGATCACCGAGATTTACGCTCTGCCCGGCAACGGCGGCATCGCCGCGGACGCGGTCTGCGTCCCCATCGGGGCCAAGGACATTGCCGGCATCACCGCCTTTGCCGCGGAAAACAAGATCGACTACGCCGTGGTCACCCCGGACGATCCCCTGGTGCTGGGCTGCGTGGACGCGCTGGAGGCCCAGGGCATTCCCTGCTTCGGTCCCCGCAAAAACGCCGCCATCATCGAGGGCAGCAAGGTATTTGCCAAGGACCTGATGCGCCGCTACGGCATCCCCACCGCCGAATACCGGAGCTTCTCCGTGCTGGAGGAGGCTCTGGCCTATCTGGAAACCGCCCCTGTCCCCACCGTGGTCAAGGCCGACGGGCTGGCCCTGGGCAAGGGCGTCATCATCGCCGCCACCCGGGAGGAGGCAAAAAAGGCCGTCACCGACATGATGGCGGGGAAAAAGTTCGGCGACAGCGGCCTGCGCGTGGTCATCGAGGAATACCTGGAGGGGCCGGAGGTCTCCGTTCTGGCCTTCACCGACGGACACACGCTGGTGCCCATGGTGTCCTCCATGGACCATAAGCGCGCCGGCGACGGCGACACCGGTCTCAACACCGGCGGCATGGGCACCGTCGCCCCCAACCCCTACTATACCCGGGCGGTGGCGGAGCGCTGCATGGAGGAGATCTTCCTGCCCACGGTGCGGGCCATGAACGCCGAGGGCCGCCCCTTCAAGGGCTGCCTCTACTTTGGCCTGATGATCACCAAAGACGGGCCGAAGGTCATCGAGTACAACTGCCGCTTCGGCGATCCGGAGACCCAGGTGGTGCTGCCTCTGCTGGAGAGCGATCTTTTCACCGTTATGCGCGCGGTCACCGAGGAGCGCCTGCAGGAGACGGAGGTCCGTTTCCGGGACGCTCACGCCTGCTGCGTGATCCTGGCCTCCCGGGGCTACCCGGAGCATTACGAGAAGGGCTTCCCCCTGACGATCCCGGAGGCCGTCCGTGACCAGTTGTTCGTGGCCGGAGCCGCCCTGCAGGACGGGGAGCTGGTCACCAACGGCGGCCGGGTGCTGGGCTGCACCGCCGTGGCGGATTCCCTGCCCGCGGCCATTGAGGAGGCCTACCGCCTGGCGGCGCAGGTGGAATTTGAAAACAAATACTGCCGCAGCGACATCGGTCGTCGTGCATTGATGGCTGTGAAGGAAGCATAAGATGGTATACAGGATATTTGTGGAAAAGAAACCGGGCCTGGACAACGAGGCCCGGAACCTCCTGGCGGAGGCCCGGAACCTGCTGGGCATCCGGGGACTGGAGCGGGTGCGGCTTTTCAACCGCTACGACGCGGAGAATATCAGCCGGGAGCTTTTTGACTACGCGGTGCGGACCGTTTTCTCCGAGCCGCAGCTGGATATCTGCAGCGCGGAGCTTGTGACGGACGCCGACCGGGTCTTCGCCGTGGAGTATCTCCCCGGCCAGTTTGACCAGCGGGCCGACTCCGCCGCCCAGTGCATCCAGATCCTCTCCCAGGGCGAGCGTCCCCTGGTCCGCAGCGCGAAGGTCTACGCGCTCTACGGGGATCTCCGTCCGGAGGATCTGGCGGAGATCAAGAAATACGTCATCAACCCCGTGGAGGCCCGGGAGGCTTCCATGGAGAAACCGGAAACGCTGGCGGCCAATTACCAGATCCCCACCACCGTGGAGACCCTGCAGGGCTTCAACGCCCTGAGCCGGGAGGAGCTGGAGCGCTTTGTCCGCAATTATGGCCTGGCTATGGACGCGGACGACATCGCCTTCTGCCAGGAATACTTCCGCTCCGAGCAGCGGGACCCCACCATCACCGAGATCCGGGTGCTGGACACCTACTGGTCCGACCACTGCCGCCACACCACCTTCAACACGGTGATCGACGCGGTCCGCTTTGAGGACCCCATGCTGCAGAAGGCCTGGCAGGATTATCTGGACACCCGCGCCGCCCTGGGGCGGACAAAGCCCATCTGCCTGATGGATCTGGGCACGCTGGCCTGCAAGGCCCTGAAAGCCCAGGGAAAGCTCCCCCGGCTGGACGAGAGCGAGGAGATCAACGCCTGCACGGTGAAGATCG
>JAFYAQ010000010.1 GCA_017540645.1 Oscillospiraceae bacterium | reverse complement strand
GAGCGCCTGGGAGCGCATCCTGCTGCCGGGGCTCAAAAAACTGGGCCTGGAAAAGGAAAAGCTCTGCATGCTGCTGCTGACCCACGGCCACTTCGACCACTACCTGGGGGCGGTGGACGTACAGAAGAAGACCGGCGTGACTGTGGCCCTCTCTGAGGCGGACACCGCCTACATGCTCTGGGCGGACGAGAACATGCCTCCCAAGCCCCAGGCCGTGCCCCGGATCACCCGCATTCTCACACCGGGAGAGACCCTCACCTTCGGCGACCACAGGGTGGAGGTCCTGGACGGCTCCGGCCATACCCCCGGCTGCCTGAACTACGCCTACACCGTTCACGACAAGGGCGTGCCCCACACGGCGGTGATGATGGGCGGCTACGGGGTCTTCGGCCCCGGGCACTACGAGGGCGGCGTCCCCTATCCCTATTCTGCGGAGTGGGCTGTGGATCAGGCACTGAAATTTGCCTCCACTGCCGT
Organism: Oscillospiraceae bacterium; assembly: GCA_017540645.1. Classification (GTDB taxonomy): domain Bacteria; phylum Bacillota; class Clostridia; order Oscillospirales; family Oscillospiraceae; genus Apopatocola. Next base: position 147,644 of record JAFYAQ010000010.1, on the reverse strand, counting down.
GAAGCTCTGGGACTATGCCAAGGAGCACAAGGCGGACGTGTACTTCAACCCCCACCCCCAGCTCTGCGATCTGGTGGAGCACGATCGGGAAAACAAGGCCCATCCCGAGGGACCCAACGCCCACATCATCGGGCTGGAGGGCGTGCGGAAGTGGATCGTGAACCGCTTTGACTGCTGCCTTGCCTACGCCCGGGAGTTCACCGATATCCAGAAGCCCGTGGAGGAGTGATCGGACACAGTATGTCCGGGAGGAAAGAAAAACGGAATCTGTTTACGGGAGGCAAAGGGAGAGAAAACCCGCCCCCGCGCAAGAATAAAAAAGAGAACTAAAATAATAGGAGGGAAAAACAATGAATTTCGGTCTCATTCTCACGCTCGTCGCCTTTGTGTTCATCGCCTATGCCTTGCTGAGCGGCAAGATCCCCGGCTCCATCGCCTGCGGTGTGTCCGTGGTGGTGCTGTGGCTCTTCAAGGTCATCACCGGCCAGGAGGCCCTGGCAAACTTCGTTTCCAGTTCCATCGTCACCATGGTAGCCATGATGATGATCACCTCTGCCCTGATGAAAACCGACATCCTCACCAACATCGCAAGCCTTGTCCGGAAGTTCAAGGGCGGCACCATGATCCTGGTGATCGCCTCCATGGTCGTGCCCTTCATCCTCTGCCAGTTCGTCGGCGGCGTCACCGCCATGATCACCGTGATCCCCCTGGCCATTGCCCTGGCTGCCGAGGCCGGCGTGGCCCCCACGCTGCTGGTGCTGCCCGCTTCCGTGGGCGCTCAGGCGGGCCTGATGGCCCTGCCCATCGGTACCGGCGCCATTATGTACATGCTGAAAAACCAGATTCTCAGCAGCCTGGGCATCACCGATCAGGCCGTGGGCTTCTGGGACCTGATCCTGGGTCGTATGCCCGGCACTCTGGTGGTGTTCCTGTTCGTCATCTTCTTCGGCTGGAAGCTGCTGCCCAAGCGGGAACTGGCTGACACCTCTGCTCTGGCCAACGGCGGCACTGCCGGTCTCAAAAAGAGCACGCTGCCCAAGTGGAAGCAGTATTTGATGTACGCCATCTTCATCGCCATCATGGTCCTGCTGAGCATCGCCCGGAACATCGGCCTGGAGCCCATGTTCGTGGCCGTGGCCGGTTCCATGCTGGTGGCCATCCTGGGTTATCTGAACGAGCGGGAGATGTTCTCCTCCGTCAACTGGTCCCTGATCTTCTTCATGAGCTTCATGCTGGCCATCTCCACCGCGCTGAGCAACAGCGGCGCCGGCGAACTGCTGGCGGGACTGCTGGATCCCGTGTACGGCACCGGCAACACCTTCCTGGCCTGCGCGGTCACCTTCCTCTTCTGCGCTGTGCTGACCCAGGTCATGGACAACAACGGCCTGATCAACATTCTGACTCCCATCTGCGCCCTGGCCGCCGTGAAGAACGGGATCCCCGTGGTACCCATCGTCATCGCCATCGACGCCAGCTGCCTGGTGAGCTTCTCCACCCCCATGGCCTCTCCCAGCTCTCTGATGGCCTACAAGCTGGGCGGCTACAGCATGAAGGAAATGCTGAAGTTCAACCTGCCGCTGATCGCCATCTCCACCATCGTGTCCATCCTCTGGATCCCCCTCTATGCCGGCATGATCGGCTGAGCCTGAAAAAACTATCGCCCCGGATCACCTTGATCCGGGGCGATGCATATATTGGCCGTTTATTTTCGCAGGATGTTCAGATCCACGCCGCCCTCCACGCCGGCCACGGTGCCGGTCTCGCTGTACTGCCACATGTCAAAGTCAAAGGCGATGTGGGGCTGGGGTTCGTACTGGGCGTACCAGAAGCCGTAGTCCGACAGGTTCCGGAGGATGTATTTCCGATAGCCCAGGTACTGGGTGAAGTAGATCATGGGCTTATAGCCCGCCTGGGCGATCTTGTCGCAGAACGCCCGGGTGCAGTCGCACAGAGCGGCGCGGGACAGGGAATAGGTCCGGGCCTCCTCATCGCCGACGATCTCCCAGTCAAAGACCACCGGGAAGGTGATATCGAAGTCCTTGATGGCCTGCAGGACGTAGTCCGCCTCTTCCTCCGCCTCCGCCACGGTGACGGCCTGGGAGTAGAAGTACACGCCCACGGGGATCCCGGCCTTCAGAGCGCCGGTGACGTTGGCACGGAATTGCTCGTCCTCGTACAGGCCGCCGGCGGTGGAGCCCCGGTAGCCCATGCGGATCATGGCAAAATCAATGCCGTCCCGGGCCACGGCCGACCAGTTGATATCCCCCTGGTGTTCGGAAACGTCGATGCCCGTCAGGGTCTGGGTGTTTCCCCGATAGAGCATGCGGCCGTCGGCACCGGTCTCAAAGGCGTCGATGTCCCAGGAGAGCATGGGGAAGCCGTCCCGCCGGGCGATGGTCCGCAGCCGCATCTCCGCGGAGGCGTCCGCCGGTACGGAGAGCATGGCCGCCGGAAGGGCAGAGCGCGTCCGGGCGGGGATGACGCTCCCCTCGGGGATCTCCGCCGGGACCGTCCGGCTCTCGCCACGACGGGCCGGGAGTGTGACGGAGAGGATAACGATCACCAGCACGGCCACAAGGCCCGCCGCCGCCAGAAGGGAGCGGGGGACGCGGCGGATGCGCCCTATCAGCGCGGACAGGTCTATTTTTCTTTTTACTGCGTGTTTTTCTGCCATGGTCTGTCTCTCTTATGTAGGATGCTGTCGGGCCGGGAGGATCACTCCGCCGATATCATGTAATAATACACCGGCTGTCCGCCGTTCACCAGGGACACGTCCGAATCGGGGAAGGCGGCGCTCAGCGCGCCGCTGACGTCCTGGGCGGCCTCGTCGGTCACGTCCTGGCCATAGTAGACGGTCAGGAACTCCGGGGTAAGCGGGCCGAAGGCGGCGCAGAGCTCGCCCAGCATGGACTCCACCGAGTCGTAGTTGCCCAGCATCTTCCCATCCAGCAGGGTCAGATACTCCCCGGCGTGGATGGAGTGGCCGTCAAAGTCGCTGTCTCTGGCGGCATAAGTGACCAGCGCCGTATGTACCCGCTCGGCGCTCTCCCGGAAGGAGGCGTCCAGGCTGTCGGCGTCGGCCTCCGGGTCCATGCAGGCCAGGGCGGTGACGCCCTGGGGCACAGTCTTGGTGGGCACCACCCGGACGATCTTCTGCTTGCAGAGCTTTACGCACTGCTCCGCCGCCATGATGATGTTTTTGTTGTTGGGGAAGACGAACACGGTCTCGGCGGGAGTCTTGTTCACCTCCCGGAGGATGTCCTCCGTGGAGGGGTTCATGGTCTGGCCGCCGGTGACCACCCGGTCCGCGCCCAGGGAGGTGAAGAGCTCCTTCATGCCGTCGCCGGTGCAGACGGCCACAAAGCCCACGGCCTTCTCCGCCGGGGCGATCTCATCCTCCGGATTCTCCTGAACAGGCCGGAGGTTCTCCACCTTCACCGTCTGGAGAGAGCCGTAGCGCAGGCCCTCGGTCAGCGCCCGGCCGGGGGCGTCGGTGTAGAGCTTCACATGGATGCTCTTTTCGTCCGCGTCCATGACCAGACCGCCGCCGATGCTCTCCAGATAGGAGCGCAGCAGCTCCGCGTCCCGGGTCTTCTCCCGGTGCACGGTGTACTCGCACAGATAGGTGAAGGCAGCCTGTTCCTCCTCCCGGGGCTCGGCGGCGACGGCCTCGGCCACGGGGACGGAGGCGGGGGCGGCGCTGAACTTGCCCTGAAGGGACAGGAGCATGGCGTTGAAGATGACCACATAGCCCTGCCCGCCGGCGTCCACCACGCCGGCCTTTTTCAGCACCGGGTTCTGGTTCACAGTGTCGGCCAGGGCCTCGTTGGCGGCCTCCAGTGCGCCGGTCAGGACCTCCTCGATATCGGCAATGCCGCCCTTGGTGAGCTGCTCCGCCCGCTCGGAGGCCAGGCGGGACACGGTGAGGATGGTGCCCTCGGCGGGCTTCATCACCGCCTTGTAGGCGGAGGAAACGCCCTTGTTCATGGCGGCGGCCCAGTCCGCGGCGCTGCACTCGGTCTTGCCCCGGAGGCTCTTGGAGATGCCCCGGAACAGCAGGGAGGTGATCACGCCGGAGTTGCCCCGGGCTCCCCGGAGCAGAGCGGCAGCGGCGGCGCCGGCGGCCTCGCCCACGGCGGCGGGGGTGTTCTCCCGCAGGGCCGCGGCGGCGGAGGCCATGGTAAGGGACATATTGGTGCCTGTGTCCCCGTCGGGCACAGGGAAAACATTCAGATCGTTCAGTTGCTGGCGATTGCTGTCCAGCGCGGCCGAGGCGCAGAAGATCATCTGCGCAAAAGCAGGACCGTCAATGGTTTTTGTCACGTCTCTATCTCCTCTCTCTGCTTCAGTCGATCACCATGGAATCGATATACACATCCACCTGCCGGACGTGGATGCCCGTGCCGGAGGAGACCTTGTAGCTGACCTCGTTCATGATGCTGGTCGACAGGGCGGAAAGATTCATCCCGTGGTCCACCACAATATGCAGCTCGATGGTGATGCTGTCATCGTCATTCGCGTGGACGACGACGCCTTTTGTCATGGATTCCCGGCGCAGAAGCTGAACAAAGCCGTTTTCCTTCTGTCTGCTCGCCATGCCCTTCACACCAAAGCAGCGGGTGGCGGCGTCTCCGGCCAGCCATGTGATGACCTCGGAGCTGATGCAGATCGAACCCCTCTCATTGTCAAGTTTTATCATGGCATTGATTCCTTTCCACAGATTGATTCAACATTATAAATCATATTTTGAGAAAGTACAAGGTCTTTTCCCGTCTTCCGGCTGGGAAATTCCGGGGGAAACGGGAATTCTCCCATTCTTGACCGGGAATATCCGTCGTCCGTCGGCCCAGAGAAGGCGTTTTGCAAAGCCAAGAGGTAGTAAGTACTACATTTCAGAGTAGACACACAACAAAAACAGTGATATGATTTTTATAATTGACAAAACGGAGGGCACCATGGGAAACATTATTGCGGAGCGAGTCAAGGATGCGCAGCTGACTAAAGCGCAAAAAATGATTGCGGAGTATTTTATTCACAATCAAAGCAGGATCGGCAGTCTGTCGGCCATGGATGTGGCAAAGGAAATCGGAGTCAGTGACGCCGCCATCATCCGCTTCTCCCGGGCCATTGGCTTTGAGGGCTACGCCGATCTGAAGGATCAATTGTATGATTCCTTGGTGGAGAGCGCTTACGGGAGAATGTCCCTCTCAGAACGTCTGACCCAGAATGCGGAGAAGTACGGCGGCGGAGCCATCCAATACCAGCAGCTATTGCAGCAGAATATCGATGCTGTGTTCCGTGATAACCGTCCGGAGGATTTTGTTCGGGCGGCGGAGTGGATTACAGAAGCCCGGGCCAAATATGTGGTGGGATTGCGGGGCTGCCGGGGCCTTGCCATCAAGTTTGGGCGGCTCCTTTCCTTCATGCTGCCCGGAGTACACACGCTGACGGACGGAGAGTGCAGTTCCATCCACGATCTCCAGGACATTGCGGAGGGGGATATCCTGGTGATGTTCGTCTTTTCCCGCTTTTATAAGATCGATCTGAGCTATGTGAAGCTGGCCCGGGCACGAGGAGCAAAAATCTGCCTGATCGTCAATGAGATCACCGGCCCTCTGACCCCCTATGCGGATATTCTTTTGATGGTGGCCTCGGCCAACATGAGCTTTTATCATTCCACCATCGGAGCGGATATTACGGCGGAATACCTGTTGAATCTGGTCAGTGAACGAGCGGAATTCAAAGAGCGGATCGACGAGCAGGACGCGATTACCCGGGATCAACTACTATAAACAACCATCCGTCCGGAGGGGACAATGCGGCAAAAACCGCATTGTCCCCTCCGTTTTTGCGCCTATTTGGTTATTGTGGACAAAATGCACCACGCTATTTTTGTAGTAGTCACAACAAATATTATCTTTACAAAAGTGCGAACAACTGCTATACTTCGTATTGTAGTAAAAACTACAATTAAAAGATAGAATTTAGCGAGCACAAAAAAGGAGCGGTGAGCGATGACAGTCTATCTGAGCGAGTACATTCACCCGGAGGCGGCAGCCATGCTGCGAGAGAAAGCAGCAGTGGTGGACAGCTTTGACCGTCCGGAGAAGATCGATGCCATCATCCTGCGGAACATCCCTGTGACTGCGGGGTTGATGGACAAATGCAAAAACTTGAAGGTCATCGGCAAACACGGGGTGGGCGTGAATACCATTGACGTGGACGCAGCCAGGGAGCGGGGCATCCAGGTGATTAACACTCCCACTGCCAACGCGGACGCCGTGGCAGAGATGACGGTGGCGCTGTTTCTGGCGCTGGAGCGGAAGCTGTACGAGGCCAATGTCAACTGCCGCAAGGGGATCTATACCGCCATCGCGCCCCATACCCTGATTGGCACCGAGATTGGCGGCAAGACTTTGGGGCAGATCGGCATGGGCAACATCGCCCAGCGTATCGCCAAAATTCTCCGGGAGGGCTTCGGCTGCCGCATTCTTGGCTACGATCCCTTCGTTTCCCCGGAGGACGCAGCGGCCCGGGGTTTTGAGAAGGTGGAGAAGCTGGAGGAGCTGCTGGAGTGCTCCGACCTGGTGAATGTGAATGTGCCGCTGGTGAAGAGCACGGAGGGACTTATCTCCGGTGAGATGTTTAACCACTTTAAGCCCGATGCGGTTTTTGTCAATGCCGCTCGAGGTGCGATTATCAGCGAGGACGATCTCTATGACGCCCTCGTCTCCGGAAAGCTGAAGGCCGCCGCCTGCGACACCTTTCTCATCGAGCCGCCCACCGCAGCCAATAAGCTGCTGAGCCTGGAGAATTTCAGCGCCACGCCCCACATCGGAGGAAACACGGAGGAGGCGCTCTATCGCACCGGTATGGAGATCGTCACCGAGACGCTGAACGTATTGGACGGGAAGCAGCCGCTGCACCCCGTCCACTGAGAGAGGAGATATAAGATGAATCTGTTTGATACGACCCTCCGGGACGGAGGCAATGTGGTGGGACACGGCTTCAACGCGGAACTCACGGTCAGCATCGTTAAGGGCCTTCTGGCCGCCGGGATCCAGGACATAGAGACAGGAAACTGCAAGGGCTTTGGCGCTTACACCTTGCACGGGGCCACCAAGGCCTGCTCTGACGAGGAATATCTGGATATCCTCCAGCCATATCTGCCTCATGGGCGTATCGGGATGTTCCTGATGGCGTCTGATGGCGCAAAGGCGCCAGTGGAGATGGCCGCGGAGCGGGGCCTCCACTTTCTCCGGGTAGGGGCCAACGCCGGAGACGGAGCCGGAGCCGTGGCGGCCATAGAGCGGGTGAAAAAGGCGGGGCTGGTCTGCCGCTATTCCTTGATGAAGGCCTATGTCAGCACCCCTGATGCTCTGGCTGCCGAGGCAAAGCTGCTGGCGGACGCCGGGGTGGATAAGATCACCATCATGGATTCGGCAGGTACCATGTTTCCCCGGGACGTCACCGACTATGTGAACGCTTTAAAAGCAACTGTCAGCATTCCTGTTGGCTTCCACGGCCATTCCAATTTAGGGTTATCCCAGGCCAATGCCCTGGCTGCCGTGGCCGCCGGTGCAGATGAAATCGATTGTGGCTTGCTGGGCATGGCCCGGTCCGCGGGAAACTGCGCCACGGAGCTGGCCGCAGCCACCCTGCAAAAGGAAGGTTATCTCCCGGAGGTAGACCTCTACAAGCTCCTGGACTATCTGGAGGGCGAGTTGATCCCCGCCATGAAGCCCTATGGCTACCATGTGGCGGTAGATCCAACCGATCTGATCCTGGGTCTGGCCGGGTGTCACTCCAGCTTCCTGCCCCTGTTCCAAAAGGTAGCGGAGGAGGAGAAAATCTCGGCGCGGAAGCTTATTATGAAGGTCTCCGCCATCAACCGGAAGAATCCGGACGAGACCCTGATGCGTCAGGTAGCGGCCGGGATGAAATAAGAGAAGCATAGACAATCATACGGAAAAGGAGGCAAACAATGGCAGAGGCAATCACGAAAAACATCACCCAGGTGTGGTGGAAGGCGGGCAACGTCCCCTGGGAACTCCAGCACAGGCCCTTCCGGGTTGCTCCCCATATCTACTATGTGGGGAACACCTGGGTAGGCGCTTATCTGCTGGATGGCGGGGATGAGCTGGGTCTCATTGACACCACCGTCTTTGAGGACGTCTACCAGGTAATCGAGGGCATTTGGGAACTGGGCTTTGATCCCCGCAGCATCCGGCATATTCTTCTCTCCCACTGCCACATCGACCACGCGGGCGGCGTCAATCAAATCAAAAGCATCTCCGGTGGCAAGGTATGGCAATCCAAAGAGGACACGGGCTTTATGACTCACGAGGCTAACCTGGAGCTGGGCGATGACTTCAAGATCGTTCCCTTTGCGGTGGATGAGTTCTACGCCGACGATAAGCCGATCCGTATCGGCAATCTGACCGTCCATACCAGGCTGACCCCCGGCCACACTCCCGGCACGACTACCTTTTTCATTGAGGACAGGGATGAGGACGGAAGGGCGCTTACTGTAGCCATGCATGGCGGCGTAGGACCCAACACCATGACGGACGAGTATTTTGAAAAATTCGGCCTGGATAAGGGTCTGCGGCGGCAGTTCATTGAGGGCTGTGAAGCACTGAAGGATGTACCTGTGGATATTACCATCCCCAGCCACCCGGCCCACGGCGACCTGATGAAGCGGATTAGTGATGATCCCATGGACTACACGCCGCTCATCGACCCTAAGGAATGGGCAAGATTCTTGGAAATCCGCAAGGGTTTTGCTGAAAAACTGGAGAAATAAAAGAGAAATAAAAATAGGAGGAAACGATCATGTCTCAAATGACCCTGTGTTTGATCATCTGTCTGCTGACCGTTATCAGCTTTGTCTGGGGTAAGCTGACCCTGGGCACCACCGCCATGTGCGCCCTGATGCTGTTTTTCTTCACTGGCATTCTGGACGCTTCCCAGGTCCTCGCCTGCTTCAGCAACGCCACCGGTGTGATGATGGTTGCCATGTTCATCGTGGCTGCCGGATTCAACAAGACCCAGTTTGTTAAAAATGTAGCCAACGCTATCGGCAAGGCTGCCAAGGGCAGTCTGACCAAGGTGATGGTTGGTTATATCCTGGTGGCCATCCTGCTCTGCCAGTTTATCCAGTCCAATCTGATCCCCTTCTGCATCGTGGCTCCTCTGCTGATCGCCACCGTGGAGTCTATGGGCTATAAGTCCAGCAAGGTCATTTACTCCCTGGGCCTGGTCTGCATCGTCAATTGCATGTGTCTGCCCCTGGGCGGCGGTGCTACCGTAGCCGCCGAGTTGAACGGCTACATGGAGGCCAATGGCGCCACTCAGCAGATGGCCATTTGGGCCCCTATGGTTTCCCGGATTGCTCTGTTTGTCATCATGACGATCTATGCGATCTTCATTGCCCCCCGCTTCGCTCCCGATAAGCCTGTGGTGGCTGTTAAGGAAATGAATGTGGACGAGGTGGCCGGACGCCAGCTCAATCAGAAGGCTTTGCCTCCGTTCCAGGAAAAATGCGGCTACATCATCTTCTTCCTTGTCACCATTGCCCTCTTGTTCAGCAGCCAGATCCACCAGCCCACCTGGGCCATCTGCACAGTGGGCGCCCTCCTCATGGTCATCACCGGCGTTCTCTCCCCCAAGGAGGCCGTTCAGGCCATGCCTATCTGGGTGTACCTGCTCTTTGTTGGCTCCATCGGCATGGCCAACGCCCTGAGTGCTACCGGCGCCGGCGCCGCCATCGGTGATCTGCTGGCCGGATGGGCCGGAGGTACCCACAACTCCTTCCTGCTCTACTCGCTGTTCTTCCTGGTACCTTATATTGCTACCCAGTTCATGTTCAACCGCACTACCATGATGATCCTCTATCCCATTGTCATTCAGGTCTGTCTGTCCCTGGGCGCCAACCCCATCGGCCCTGTGATCGTGGTGCAAGCCGCCGCCTTTGCCGCCTTCCTTACTCCCATGGCCACCGGCACGGTCCCTTACTACATGGGCCTGGGTGGATATGATCAGAAGACGATTTTGAAAATGGGCATTATTCCCTCCATTCTTTGCTTTGTCGTGACGGTGGTATGGAACACGATCATGTTCCCGCTGTTCTGATCCCCTCGACAACTTTTGCCTTATGGAATACCGGCACCAGCCCCTCCCGCACAAGGGATCGGCTGGTGTCTGTCTTTTGGAAAAGGCAGGAAACAAACGGGGAACGACAATAAAGACAAGCAGCGAAGAGAGTGAAAGAATGGATAAAAACCCTGCTTTCGGGGCTTTACATTCCGGGGAGTTTCATGGTATTATATATTCGTTGCAAAGCGTCCTCCGGTTTTCCGGGGGGCAGAGAGAAAAACCAAAAATAATGATACAGGAGATGAACTCAATGGTAAGAAAGCTGAAGTCCATGGACGGCAACACTGCCGCCGCCCACGTGTCCTATGCGTTTACCGAGGTCGCGGCAATCTACCCCATCACCCCGTCCAGCCCCATGGCTGACTATGTGGACCAGTGGGCTGCCGAGGGTCGCAAGAACGTGTTCGGCACCACCGTGAAGGTCGCGGAGCTGGAATCCGAAGGCGGCGCCTCCGGCAGCGTTCACGGCTCTCTGAACGCCGGCGCGCTGACCAGCACCTACACCGCCTCCCAGGGCCTGCTGCTGATGATCCCCAACATGTACAAGATCGCCGGCGAGCTGCTGCCCGGTGTGTTCCACGTGTCCGCCCGGACCCTGTGCAGCCACACCCTGAGCATTTTCGGCGACCACAGCGACGTGTATGCCTGCCGTCAGACCGGCTTTGCCATGCTGGCCGAGACCAACGTGCAGGAGATCATGGACCTGTCCCCCGTGGCGCATCTGTCCGCCATCCAGGGCCGCGTTCCTTTCCTGAACTTCTTCGACGGCTTCCGGACCTCCCATGAGATCCAGAAGGTGGCCGTGTGGGATTACGAGGATCTGGCCGACATGCTGGATTGGGACGCCGTCAAGGCTTTCCGCGAGCGCGCCATCAACCCCGAGCATCCCACCATGCGCGGCTCCCACGAGAACGGCGACATCTACTTCCAGAACCGTGAGGCCTGCAACCGCTACTACAACGCTCTGCCCGAGATCGTAGAGGCGAACATGGCCAAGGTCAACGCCAAGCTCGGCACCGACTACCAGCTGTTCAACTACTACGGCGCTCCCGACGCCGACCGGGTCATCATCGCCATGGGCTCCATCTGCGACGTGTGCGAAGAGGTCATCGACTACCTGACCGCCCAGGGCGAGAAGGTGGGCCTGGTGAAGGTCCGTCTGTACCGGCCCTTCCGCGCCGACAAGCTGCTGGCCGCTATCCCCGAGACCGCCAAGAAGATCGCCGTGCTGGACCGCACCAAGGAGCCCGGCTCCCAGGGCGAGCCTCTGTACGTGGACGTTGTCACCGCCTTTGCCACCGCCGGACGGCAGGCCACCATCATCGGCGGCCGCTACGGCCTGAGCTCCAAGGATACGCCTCCCGCCTGCATGTTCGCCGTGTATGACGAGCTGAAGAAGGACGCGCCCAAGCGCGAGTTTACCGTGGGCATCGTGGACGATGTGACCAACCTCTCCCTGGAGCAGAAGAGCCAGGAGGAGACTCCCTCCACCGCCGCTCCCGGCACCATCGAGTGCAAGTTCTGGGGCCTGGGCGGCGACGGCACCGTGGGCGCCAACAAGAACTCCACCAAGATCATCGGCGACCACACCGACAAGTTCATCCAGTCCTACTTCCAGTACGACTCCAAGAAGACCGGCGGCGTCACCGTCTCCCACCTGCGCTTCGGCGACAAGCCCATCAAGAGCCCGTACTACATCAACAAGGCCGACTTCGTGGCCTGCCACAACCCCTCTTACGTGGTCAAGGACTTCCCCATGGTCCAGGACGTGAAGCCCGGCGGCATCTTCCTGATCAACTGCCAGTGGACTCCCGAGGAGCTGGCGCACCACCTGAGCGCCGCCGCCAAGCGCTACATCGCCCGCAACAACGTGCAGCTCTACACCATCAACGCCATCGACCTGGCGCAGAAGGTGGGCATGGGCAAGCGCACCAACACCGTTCTCCAGGCCGCCTTCTTCGCGCTGGCCAACGTCCTGCCCAAGGATGAGGCCATCAAGTACATGAAGGACGCCGCCGAGCACTCCTACCTGAAGAAGGGCATGGATGTGGTGGAGAAGAACTGGGCCGCCATCGACGCCGGCGCCGACGCTCTGGTGAAGATCGACGTTCCCGCCGATTGGGCCAACGCCGAAGGCAAGCCCGCCGAGAAGGCTTTCGAGGGCTTCCCCAAGACCGTGAAGATGGTCAAGGAGATCCTGGAGCCCGTGGGCCGCATGAAGGGCGACAGCCTGCCGGTCAGCGCCTTCCTGGATCACGTGGACGGCACCTTCGAGCAGGGCGCCTCCGCCTACGAGAAGCGCGGCGTGGCCGTCACCGTTCCCGTGTGGACCGCTGAGACCTGCGCCCAGTGCAACCAGTGCGCCTTCGTCTGCCCCCACGCCACCATCCGTCCCTACACCCTGGACGCCGAGGAGGCCGCCGCGGCCCCCGAGGGCACCAAGATGGTCGCCCACAAGCTCTCCAAGGGCAAATATCAGTACTCCCTGGCCATCAGCCCCATGGACTGCATGGGCTGCTCTGTGTGCGTGAGCGTCTGCCCCACCAAGAGCCTGAAGATGGTCGGCCAGGAGAGCCAGCTGGATCAGCAGCCGGTGTTCGACTACATGGTGGACAAGGTCTCCGTGAAGCCCGATGTGGCCGGCACCGCCAACGTGGTCAAGTCCCAGTACCTGAAGCCCTACCTGGAGTTCTCCGGCTCCTGCGCCGGCTGCGCCGAGACCAGCTATGCCCGTCTCGTGACCCAGCTCTTCGGCGAGAGAATGATCGTCTCCAACGCCACCGGCTGCTCCTCCATCTGGGGCGGACCGGCTGCCACCTCTCCCTACACCAAGAACAAGGACGGCAAGGGCGTGGCCTGGGTCAACTCCCTGTTTGAGGACAACGCCGAGAACGGCTACGGCCTGTATCTGGGCCAGAAGGCCGTCCGCGACAGTCTGAAGAAGAAGGTCGAGGCTCTGGCCGAGACCACCGAGTGCGAGGCCACCAAGGCTGCCTGCCAGGGCTGGCTGGACACCTACAACGACGGCGAGAAGAACGGCGCCGCCACCGAGGCCCTCATCGCGGCCCTGGAGAAGTGCGGCTGCGAGGCCGGCGCGGAGATCCTGGAGAAGAAGGATTACCTGAACAAGAAGAGCATCTGGATCTTCGGCGGCGACGGCTGGGCCTTCGATATCGGCTACGGCGGACTGGACCACGTGCTGGCTTCCGGCGAGGACGTGAACGTGTTCGTGTTCAACACCGAGGTCTACTCCAACACCGGCGGACAGGCCTCCAAGGCCTCCAACCTGGGCCAGGTCGCTCAGTTCGCGGCGGCCGGCAAGGAGATCAAGAGCAAGCCTCTGGCCGAGATCGCCATGACCTACGGCTACGTCTACGTGGCTCAGGTGGCCATGGGCGCCAACATGGCCCAGACCCTGAAGGCCATCAAGGAGGCCGAGGCCTGGCACGGCCCGTCCATCATCATCGGCTACAGCCCCTGCGAGATGCACTCCATCAAGGGCGGCATGGCCAACTGCCAGACCGAGATGAAGAAGGCCGTGGACTGCGGCTACTGGAACCTGTTCCGCTTCAATCCCGGCGCCGAGAAGCCCTTCACCCTGGACAGCAAGGACCCGAAGGACGGCTATCAGGAGTTCCTGGCCAACGAGGCCCGGTATGCCCGTCTGGCCGCCTCCAACCCGGAGCGCGCCGCGGACCTGTTCGCCAAGAACGAGGCCAACGCCAAGGCCCGTTGGGAGCACCTGAAGAAGCTGGTCGCTCTCTACGAGTAATCGAGCGCAACGCAAATACCTTTCCCCCTGCCGCAAGGCAGGGGGATTTTTTTGCATTTTTGTTTTCGGGAAAAAATATGTTTTGCTTAAGTTCCGTTTAAAGTTGGGGGGATATAGTGGCATCATCCAAAGCGAAGGAGGCAGAGAGATGGAAAACAGCATTTTTCAGCGGCACGAGCTGAAATACCTGGTCACCGAGACACAGCGCGCCCGGCTGGAGGAGGCCTTCGAGAGCTGCATGGTCCCCGATCCCCACGGAGAGAGCACCATCTGCAACGTTTACTATGACACTCCGGACTTTCGGCTGATCCGGGCCTCACTGGAAAAGCCCATATATAAAGAAAAGCTCCGTCTGCGCAGTTACGGCTGCGCCGCTCCGGAGGACACGGTATTTCTGGAATTGAAGAAAAAGTACAAGGGCATCGTCTACAAGCGCCGGGTGTCCGTCCCCTGCCGGGCCGCGGAGGACTACTTCGCCGGCCGGGCCCCGCTCCCGGACTGCGGACAGATCGGCCGGGAGATCGACTACTTCAAGCGCTTTTACGGCAGTTTGTATCCGGCCGTGTATCTGTGCTACGACAGGACCGCCTACTACGCCAGAGAATCCACGGACCTGCGGGTGACCTTCGACAGAAACATCGCCTGGCGGCAGCAGGCCGTCCGGCTGACCGCGCCGACCGGCGGGCGGCAGATCCTGGCGCCGGGCTGGTCGCTGATGGAGGTCAAGGCGGCGGACGCCATCCCCCTGTGGCTGGCGGAATGGATCAGCGCCCAGGGCATCCGCCAAAGCTCCTTCTCCAAATACGGAGAGGCCTATAAAACCATCCTGGCCGAAACGCGCCGGGAAATGTTGGGAGGAATCGTCAATGTCTGATATGTTGTTGAGTTCGCTGCTGTCCGACGGCAGCCTGAGCGTGGGAAAGCTGCTGCTGGTGCTGCTCTCGGCCCTGGCCCTGGGCGTCATCGTCTCGCTGTGCTACACCTGCCGCACCGAATATACCAAGAGCTTTGTGGTCACCCTGGCGCTGCTGCCGCCCATGGTGGCGGTGGTCATCCTGATGGTCAACGGCAGTCTGGGCGCGGGCGTGGCCGTGGCGGGGACCTTCTCCCTGGTCCGCTTCCGCTCTGCCCCCGGCTCCGCCCGGGAGATCGGGGCGGTGTTCCTCTCCATGGCGGCGGGCATCGCCTGCGGCATGGGGTATCCCGGGGCGGCGGCCATCTTCACGCTGATCGTCTGCGCGGCCTATCTGGTGCTGACGGTGATCGGCTTCGGGGAGAAGCGCGGCGAGGATCTCCACAAGACCCTGACGGTCACTGTGCCGGAGGATCTGGAGTACGGCGGGATCTTCAACGATCTTTTTGAACGCTACACCACCCGTGCCCGGCTGACCCGGGTCAAGACCACCAATCTGGGCAGTCTGAACCGGCTGAGCTACGACGTCACCCTGCGAAAAAGCGGGGAGGAGAAGGAATTCATCGACGCGATCCGCTGCCGGAACGGCAATCTGGAGATCAGTCTGGCCTGCCGCGCCGCCGAGGGCGGAGAGCTTTGAGGATCATCAAGATATCAGGAGGAGTATGACATGAAAAGATTTGTTTCTCTGCTGCTGGCCCTGGCGCTTTGCGTCTCCTTTGCGGCCTGCGCCAGCGCCGCCGACAGCAATACCCGGACCGGGACGACCGAAACCACCGCGGCCACCGCGGCCGACGCTGTTGCCGATGAGACGGAGACGGAGACCATTACCCGGGAGATCCGCCTCTCCGATGCCGACGGCAGCGTCACCATTACGGAGGCGGGGACCTATCGTCTCAGCGGCGAGCTCTCGGACGGGCAGATCGTAGTCAGCGCCCAGGACGCCCAGGTCACCCTGATCCTGGACGGGGTGGATATCACCGCCAAGGGCACCGCCGCCATTTATGTGGCGGAGGCGGACAAGGTGAAGATTGAGCTGGCCGAGGGCAGCGAGAACAGCCTGCGCTCTGTGGGCGCCTTCTCCGATCCCGCGGACGACGGCATCGACGCCGTGATCTTTGCCCGGGACGACGTCACCATCAAGGGCACGGGCGCCCTGACGGTGGAAAGCGAGCAGGGCCACGGCATCGTCTCCAAGGACGATCTGAAGATCACCGGCGGGACCATCACCGTCACCGCCGCCAAAAAGGGCCTCTGCGGCAACGACAGCGTGGAGATCAACGGCGGCACCCTCCGCATCCAGGCCGGGAGCGACGGCATCCACTGCGACACGGTGGTGACCGTCAACGGCGGCGTCCTGGACATCCGGGCCGCCGAGGGCATCGAGGGCACCTATGTGGAGATCAACGACGGCGATATCACCATCAGCGCCACGGACGACGGCATCAACGCCGCCCGCAAATCCACCGACTATGAGGTGGCCATCGTGATCAACGGCGGCAAGCTCTCTGTCACCATGGGCTCCGGCGACACGGACGCTCTGGATTCCAACGGCTCGATCACCATCAACGGCGGCACTGTGGATATCAACGCCCAGTTCGCCTTCGACTTTGACACCACCGGCACCATCAACGGCGGCACCGTCACCGTGAACGGCACCCAGGTCAGTTCCATCACCAACGCCATGATGGGCGGCGGCTTCGGCGGCCGCGGGGGTATGGGCGGCTTCGGCGGCCAGGGCGGCAGCTCCGGAACGGCCCCCTTCGGCGGCGGCCCGCAGGGCGGCTTTGGAGGCCGGAGATAAAGCAAAAAATAAGTCATGGGATCCGTCATATCGGACGGGTCCCTTTTTTTGCGCGCCCCTTGCCGGGCGGGGATTTCTATGGTATACATGAAGCAGGAGAAAACACTTGGAGAGGAGCTGTCCCCATGAAAAAAATACTCATCGCTCTGGAGACCGGAGAGCAGGAGCAGGCCGCCTTTCGCCGGGCCGTCGGCGGGGAGGCGGAGCTGATCTTTACCACCACCGGGGCCGCCACGCAGGAGCAGGTCCGGGAGGCCAGCTTTATCCTGGGCAATGTGCCGCCCCGTTTCATTGCCGGCTCGGAGAAGCTGGAGGTCCTGCAGCTGTTTTCGGCGGGAGCGGACGCTTACCTGCCCAAGGGGATCCTGGGGGAGAAAACGCAGCTGTGCAACGCCACCGGCGCCTACAGCCGGGCGGTGGGAGAGCACGCCTTCGCCATGACCATGATGCTGATCAAAAAGCTCCACCTGTACCGGAGTGCCCAGATGCGAAACAGCTGGGTGGACTACGGGACCATTCGCTCCCTGGGAGAGTCCACGGTGCTGGTGGTGGGCCTGGGAGATATCGGTCTGGGCTATGCCCGGCTGGTGAAGGCCATGGGCGCCCGGGTCATCGGGGTAAAACGCCGTCCCGGCCCCTGCCCCGAAGGGGTGGACGAGCTGGTCCCGACAGAGGACCTGGACCGGGTGCTGGAGGAGGCGGACGTGATCATGTCCGTGCTGCCCAGCACGGAGGAGACCCGGTATATGTATACGGCGGAGCGGTTTCACCGGATGAAAAACAGCGCCGTATTCATCAATGTGGGCCGGGGAGACGCGGTTTCCGAGGAGGTGCTGCTCTCGGCGCTGCAGCATGGAGAGATTGCCGCTGCGGCCCTCGACGTGTTCGAGACGGAGCCCCTCCCCGCCGACAGCCCCCTGTGGCAGGAGGAGCGGCTGGTGATCACCCCCCATGTGGCGGGTTCCTTCCACCATCCCTCCATCTACGACGGGATCATGGAAATCGGCCTGGAGAACCTGCGCCGCTATCTCCGGGGAGAGCCGCTGAGAAATGTGGTGGACCCGAAGACCGGCTACTGCCGCTGAACAGAGTAAAAAATGCCCGGCTGCCGCAAGGCCGGGGCTTGTAAGACAGTTTTATAGTTTTCTGGAAATGGCATGATCTTCGGGTCATGCCATTTCCTGTTCCATCAGTTCACTCAAAGGGATGAACCCAATCTTCACCATTGTGCAGCACACCTGGAATTCCATGGCGATCCTGATTGTGATGGAAGTCTTTCTGGTCCTGATCACTGCCGGAACCGGAGTGATCGAAGGCATATTACAAATGGCCAGTGAGAGCGTGGGCGTTTTCATGAGATCATAAACTATCGAGAATAACTAATTAAGCATTGACTTAATCAAAGGAATGCTTTATAATTAAGTCATCCCTTAATCAAAGAGGTGGCTTATGGACATATCTGTCATGTTGAAAGCCTTGGGGGAACCTACAAGGCTTTCCATTTTTCAACAGCTCCTGATTAGAAAACACTGCGTCCGTTCTCTGTCAAAAAAGCTCGGAATTACGGAATCAGCAATCTCCCAGCACATGAAAGTACTGAAGGAGGCCGGGCTTGTTTATGGGGAGCGGTTTGGGTACCACATCCACTACCTTCCGAAACAGGAAGCATTGGATGGACTATGCGCAGCTTTTTTTGAGATGAAACAGCAGTCGATTGATCTCTGCCGGGATCCCCGGACCTGCCAGTGTGAATTCCGGGAGAGGGGAGAGAAATGAACCTTTTTCTTGATCTCTTCCTTACGTTTGCAAAGATCGGTCTGTTCACATTCGGCGGCGGTTACGCCATGATCGCGCTGATTGAGAACACCTGCGTCGAAAAGAAACAATGGATCACACATGATGAAATGATGAACACTATTGTCGTTGCAGAGTCAACACCCGGACCGATTGCCATCAACTGCGCAACCTACGTTGGGTACAAGCAGAAAGGCATTGTTGGAGCACTGATTGCAACGATCGGAATGATCCTTCCCTCTTTCTGCATCATCTTTGCGATATCGAAGTTTTTGGATCATTTTCTTGAGATCACCTGGATCGCGCATGCTTTCCAGGGCATCAAGATCGCGGTAGGCATTCTGATTCTGGACGCTGCCATAAAGATGCTGCAGACGATGCAGAAAAAACCTTTGCCGAAGGCGTTTATGCTCTGTGCGTTTGCAGCCATGCTGCTGATCAACATCTTCTCTGTCAGGATCTCCTCTATCGTTCTGATGCTTGCCGCAGGGCTGATAAGTCTAATCATCTTCATGGTCAGTAAGCCTGCTGCGAGGGGAGGTGCCGGGAAATGATCCTTTTGGAATTATTCATCGGTTTCCTCAAGGTCGGCTGTTTCGCTTTCGGCGGCGCGTACGGTGCGATACCGCTGATTCGTGATGTCGTTCTTTCCTACGGCTGGCTGGACGATGAAATGCTGACCTATATGATCGGTGTCAGTGAAAGCACACCGGGACCGATCATGGTTAATCTTGCCACCTATGTTGGAAGCTCACAGGCTGGAGTTCTTGGGTCTTTGGTCGCAACGCTTGCTGTTGTGCTTCCGTCCTTCATCATCATTCTTCTGGTGACTGCGCTCCTGAAGGCAGTGCTGAAAAATCCCTATGTTCAGGCAGTCCTCCGCGGGCTGAAGCCGTGCATGATCGGGATCATTCTTGCCACCGGTGTTTATATGATCATCAGAAACGGCATTGTGATTCAGGACAGCGTTTTGATGGTCCGTCCTCTGATCCTGACGCTGGTGCTTGGAGCTTTATACTTCGGTTCACGGAAGATAAAAAAGGGCGGTATATCACCGATTCTGCTGATATGCATTTCCGCAGCTGCCGGAATCGCCGCCTATGGATTATAAAACTGAATACTGACCCTTACATAGCCAGAGGTTGACACGCAATCAGCCCCTGGCTTTTTTCATGCCCTTTTCCTGCGGCATAGGTGCACATGCGCTGCAGGGGAAGGGCTTTTTCATTATCACCCGTATAAAATAATAACGGATTCCTGCATAGTACAGAAATCCGTTATTATCAGTTAGCCAACCTGTTCAGACAGATGCCCAAAGCGCTTTTGATACAAACCTTTCTTATGAGCACCCGTCATAAGGCAGCCGGGCATTTTTGTTGTCGTTTCCTTCGGGGAAGGGCTCAGCTCTTGTCCTTACGGAAGAGCGATTTTCTCAGCAATATGATGTTGAACACCACGAACAGCCCCGCGCAGAGGAGCAGTACCACCCAGGCCCTGCCGGGGTCCTGGGGGGCGATGCCCACCATCAGGAACATGGGCGCGCCGAAGAGGATGGCCCAGGGCATGTGATAGACCAGGTTGTCCGAGGCCTGGGTCTCAAACCGGGGGTCCAGCTCCCGGAGAAGGATCACACCGGTGGAGGCGGTGCCGGTCTGCATCCCGTAGAGGGAGAGAAAAGCCTCATGCTCGTACCAGGGGAACACCCGCTTGCAGATGTATTTCAGATACAGGAAGGTACCCACGGCACCCAGAAGGCAGATCATCGTCAGGGGCAGCACGAATTCCGCCTCCCGAAAAGCCCGCAGGTCGATGGCGGCGATGGAAGCCACCACCATCAGATCGAACATGAAGCCCGCGATCCGGTTCTGGAGGAAGTTGTTGGTGTACTCCCGGGTCATGATCCCCTTTTTCTTCAACACCCCCATCACAGCCTTCACCAGCATGGCGAACACACTGCCGAACAGGAACTGGAAGCCCCAGATCATCCCCTGGATGGTCCCGGCCAGTCCCTTGGCCCCGGTGCCGGCGGGGTCCAGGAGGGTGTTGACGCCCGCCATGAAAAGATAGGCCAGAGCGTAGGAGAGGAACACCAGCGCCAGCTGAATGGTAAATTTATCCAGAGACTCGGAGAGGGGGACCTCGTTATGGCCGGTGAAGGTGGAGAGAGTCAGATCCTCCTTCACGTCGGCGCCCAGCGTCCCATGGAAGATGCCCTTTTTTCGCAGCCAGTTCAGGTAGATCACGCCGCCGATGCTGGCCGAGACAAAGCCCATGGCCGCCACTGCCAGACCAAAGCTGGTACCGTCCTGAAAACCCCAGGTGACCTCATAATTGTGGCCCCAGCTGTAGGCCTGGCCGGGGCCCTGGCCATAGCCCATGGGAAGCAGCAGCCCGGAGGCAAAGAAGCTGCCCATGGCATTATAGAGGCTCAGGGTCACCAGCAGTCCCAGCACAGCCTGGAGAAGGTAGCCGTTCACCACCGTGACGCCTGCGTCAAAAGCGGCGGACTTGGTGCGGCCGTCCTTTTGTTTTTCATGCCGGCGCAGAGCCAGCGCGGCAAAGCCCAGACCCAGGCCGTGGTAGGTCAGAATTTCCAGGGTTTCCGTAGAGTAAAGGGAAAAGGCAAACAGCTCCTTGCACAGTCCGTTCAGGCCCAGCAGCAAAAAGCCCCCCAGCACCGAGCCGGGGATCAGGGCCTTTCGGAGGGCGGGAAAGAGATTTTGCAGCGTATTTGCCACGATCATGGCGGTAAACAGCAGCGAGAGAGTCACAACGAAGCTCCAGACTCCACTGTCCCAAAGATTGATTCCGGTAGTCAAAAAATATCCCTCCTTGGCGATGCGGTCATGTCATATCCCGGGTCAGGGCGCGCAGCACCCGGGCAAAGGTCTCCAGCTCCTGGGAACTGAACTCCCGCTGGAGCTTTTCCGCCGCCTGGTCGATGAATTGGCTGGACTGGCCGAAGTACTGATAAAACTTGGGCCCCAGCAGAAGACGGCACTCCCGCCGGTCATCCTCGGAGGAGGACTTGACCACGTAGCCCTTCTGGACAAGATTGTTGACCTTGTAGGTGGCGTTGGGCTGGGAGATGCCCAGCGTCTCGGCCAGCTGGGTCACCGTGGGGCTGCCCAGCAGATGGATCACGTCTACGGCGAAGGCCTCCGTGGCGGAGAGGGAGCCGTCCTTTTCCCGGATCCGCCCGAACAGCGTCCGGTAGTGGGTGAGACGGAATTTTTGATAAAGCTCATAGATATCCTGTGTCAGCATGATAAATCCCTGGTTTCATCCAAAATGTGATGTAATTATATTCCTTTCTCCCGGGGATGTCAACGAAAGCGACCGAAGAAAACCCGGCCGGAAACCCGGCGGGAGGGCGTTTTTCATACGGATATGGATTGTTTCCCGGGAGGGAAGCAGCGGAGTCAGGCGTTGATGGAGATGCCTTTCTGTGTTATGATCATCCCGAAAAATCGCAGTTTGTGGAGGTGTTTATATGGTGGTTCTAAAGGTATTAGCCGTTATGTTGGGGCTGGCGTTCCTTCTGTTTGGATACTTCATTTATTTCAGGAAGAAATATAATCTAATCAACAGTTTTGAGGCAGACTTTAAGGCTGGTCGTAAGAATGAAGAATATGCTAAGAGAGTGGGAATGGTAGAGTTTGTCGTTGGTATCGCTATGTTGATTGCAGGCGTTGCGCTTATTATCTTTGTCTGACAGATTCCCGTTTGTCGGATCCGCGTCCGCGTGCGAGAGCTTGACCTTGCCCATTTATTCGGAATATGAAAAAAGAGGATGAAGAGAGGTTCACGCTCTCTTCATCCTCTTCACAGCTTACCCATACTTCTTCATCAGGGCAGCAAAATGGGCAGCGGCGCGTCCGCCGTCATGGCGTCCCGGGTGATGCGGCAGTCGTAGCAAAGAAGCTCCACGCCCGCGTATTTCGCCTCCCGCAGGGCCCGGCCGAAGGCAGGATCCGTGGCGTCGTTGGGACGGAAGGCGCGGCAGCCCTTCATCTGCACGAGAAAGAGAACGGCGCTCTCATAGCCCTGCTTTTTTGCGGCGGCCAGCTCGGTCAGATGCTTTGTTCCCCGCTGGGTGGGGGCGTCCGGGAACAGGGCCAGCCCGTCCTCCTCCAGGGTCACGCCCTTGACCTCCAGCAAAAGCCGCCGCTCCCCGTCCTGCAAAAAGAAGTCAAAGCGGGAGCGGCCCCAGGTATATTCCGGCGTGACGGCGGCTCCCGGATAGAGCCGGGGCAGCAGCTCTGCCGCGGCGGCGTTGGGGGCCTGGGAGTCCATATTGATCAGGGTATCCCCCTTCCAGACGGATACCAGGTCCCAGCGGGTCTTCCGCGCCGGGTTTTTGCCCCGGCTCAGGATCACCCGGGCGCCGGGGAGGAGCAGCTCCCGACAGCGCCCGGTGTTTTTCACATGGACGGTCTCCTCCTGCCCGCGGAGCAGGACCGTGGCAATAAAACGATTGGGACGCCGCAAAAATACGGCGTCCTCAACCTCTTGATAGCGCATTACTGGAGCATACTGACCCCGTGCAGGACAAATCCCCCGCCCAGATGGGCCATATCCTCCGGCGTCTCCCGCATGCCGTTTTCGATCCAGACCTTGACCAGCGTGCACATGCCGGCCACGATGAAGGAGGCGCAATAGTCCAGCTTTTCCGACTCCCCGCCGCTCCGGAGAGAGAGGAACTCATAGAGATACTGGTATTTCAGCTTATTGAAGACACGATCCATGAAGTCCGGATCGCCGCTGCGGCAGTACAGGGTGTAAAAGATGTCGGAGTATTCCCCCGCCAGGGTGAACAGCTCCACCAGGTAGGAAAAGCCCTTCCCGTCGGTGTCTCTGGCGTTGTAGCGTATGCCCACCTCATCCAGCCGGGTCATAAAGTCGTTTTCCAGGTGGTGCAGAAGATCGTAAACATCGCTGTAGTGGGCATAGAAGGTGCCGCGGTTTACGTCCGCCAGATCGGCCACGTCCCGCACCGTGATGCGGCCGATCTCCTTTTCCAGCAGCAGGGAGGTGAGCGCACTGCGAAGCTGCTTTTTTGTTTTCCTTACCCGCCTGTCTTCGGTCACGTGAGCCATAGAGCAACCCTCCTGTCTATCCGAACCTGATCAGGTTTTGTGTATTATAATCTACACAATTCATTATATCGCTCTATTTTTCATCATTCAAGCCAAAAATGAAAAAAGAAGCGGAAAAATCCACATTTTTCAAGGCTTCCCGCTTCATGATACTGTGTTTTTCGCCTTGCCCTTCCGCCGGCGTCAGTCCCGGGCCGCCAGGGCGGCAAGCAGCGTTCCGCTGCCCGTCAGATACAGCCGCGCAAGGGCCGTGCTCAGGGCCCTCTGCCGCGCCGGAGCGAACAGCAGCTCCTCGCTGAGCACACAGGCTCCGTCCCCGGCGCGCTCCAGCACGCTCATATGGTCCCAGAAGAGAAAGCGTTCGCTCCGGCCCTGCAGGAGCACGGTTCGGCTGCTTTCATCCAAAGACAGGGACTCCCCCTCCGGGAAGAAGCGCCGTTCTCCCTCGGCCCGGGCTGTGATCCGGGGCCAGACCCGCTCCGCCGGATGCAAGAGCGGCCGGCGCATCCGCAGCGCGGCGGCTTCCCCGAAGGTGGCGATCAGCCGCTGCTCCATCCGGTCCGGGCGCCGGCTGAAATAGGTCTCACCCGCCTTCAGCTTGTCCAGGGTCAGGGTGCGGAGGGAGGGGCGATCCTCCCGCAGCGCCTCGACAGCCTTCCCGGCCTTTTTGTCTTTGCCGCCCTTCCAGCAGATGAGCTCTCCCCCAAAGTCCCGGAGGGAGGCGGGGGGAAGATCAAAGGGCCCCTCGGTCACGGCGGTGCGGACCTCCATGCGCCCGGAACCAAGAAATGCCAGCAGAGAGCCGGCGCCCTCCTCCAGCCCGTAGGCGCCCCAGAGCCGGATGGTCCCGTCGGAGCGGAGGGCCTCATACAGCTCCTCCGGCGATCCGCTCCGGGCCGTCAGCAGACGGTATTTTCCCGCCAGCCCCGGCATCGCGGCGCACAGCTCCTCCGGCGACAGGCGCTCCCCGGACAGAAGCAGCACATCCGGACCCGCCGGCGTGCCGCTGACGCCAAGCTTCATGACATGACCTCCTCCCAAGTCACGGCCCGGGGGACAAAGCAGGGCTCGTCTCCCGCCGCAGAGATCCAGTATCCCCGGTATTCCGCGCTGTAAAGAGCGCAGCCGCGCCCGTTCACCACAGGGCGTTCTCCCGGCAGCACGCACACATCCCGGAGCGGATAGGCGACGCCGCAGCCGTCCCATTTCAGGGCCGCCTCCTTCCGGGTCCAGAGGTAAGCGAAGCGCCGCGCCTCGTCCCCGGCCATCCAGCGCAGCTCCTCCGCCGAGAACACCCGCGCCGCCAGCGCGGGGCGGGGCGGGGCCATGGGCTCTATGTCCGCGCCCAGACGCGCCCCGTCCACGGCCAGCAGGGCATAGCTCCCGCTGTGGGACAGGCTGAAGCATGGGCCCCCGGGGATGCAGGGTTTGCCCCCCGCCTCCCGGACAAAGGGCCCGTCCCCGATATAGCGGCGCAGCAGCAGCCCGGCGGCGGCGGAGCGCAGCCGCGCCTCCGGGTTTCGGAGGCGGAGGGCCTTTTCCCGCCGGGACGGCGTCAGCCGGGCGAGGGCCGCCTCCTCCCGTCCACGGAGGGCGGCAATATCCAAAACATACACTTCCATACGGAGATTATATACCGGTCGCTGCCGCGCTTTCAACCGTCGGGGCCATTTTCTTTTGAAACTTATCATTTTTCCTTGCGCCCCGGAAAAGAAAGGAATATACTATGAAAGCTCTGCTTCCATAGTATATACTATCCATGCGCCAAAACCTCGCCCCTGGCAGGGCAACCGGTTTTGTTGCGCAAAAATCCCCATGCGAGTACAGCTTTCCTTTATCGTGTTGCGGATTCTCCGCATGGAGATTTAATACAAAGGATTTTTCCCGGGAGGCTACGCCTATGTCCCGAGCACCCCGACAAAAGCAAAAGCTCCTTCTGCTCCGGCAGTATCTGGAGCAAAACACCGATGAGGAGCATCCCGCTTCCACCGCGGAGCTGATCGCCTGGCTGGACGGTCAGGGCGTCAGCGCCGAGCGCAAGAGCATCTATGACGATATGGAGACCCTGCGCGATTTCGGCCTGGACGTGGTGAAGATCCGCCGGGGCAACCAGAGCGGCTGGTACCTGGGCGAGCGCCCCTTCCAGCTGGCGGAGCTGCGGCTGCTGGTGGACGCCATCCAGTCCTCCCGCTTCCTGACAAAGAAAAAATCCCTGGAGCTGATCGGAAAGCTGGAGCATCTGACCAGCAAGGAGCAGGCCCGGGGCCTCCGGCGGCAGCTGTGGGTAAAAAACCGCATCAAATCCATGAACGAGTCCATATACTATCTGGTGGACGAGCTGCACGCCGCTATCGTAGGGGACCGGCGCATCAGCTTCCATTACTTCACCTACAATCCCCGGGGCCAGCGGGAGCTGCGCCGGGGCGGGGCCCGGTACCGCGTCAGCCCCTGGGCACTGCTGTGGGACAATGAAAACTATTATCTGGTGGCCTTTGACGCCTCCAGCGCGTCCATCCGCCACTTCCGGGTGGATAAAATGCTGTCCGTCCAGGACGACGGGCCCGGCCGGGAGGGCCGGGAACTGTTCCAGGCCATGGACATGAGTGCGTACACCAACGCCCACTTCGGCATGTTCTCCGGGGAGACCACGCTGGTGCGGATGGAGTTCAAAAGCTCCCTGGCCGGTGCGGTGATCGACCGTTTCGGCTCCGACGCCATGCTGGTGCCCGGGGAGAACGGCTGCTTTACCCTGAGCGCCAACGTGGCGGTGAACGAGCCCTTTTTTGCCTGGCTCTGCACCTTCGGGGGCGACGTCCGGCTTCTGGGGCCGGAGAGCGCGGTGGAGGCCATGCGGGCGCATATAGAGAAAATACGGGCGCGATACGAGCCCATAAAGGAGGAGAGCGAATGAACAGCTGCATCATTCCGGAGGGCTATACCTCCCGGCTCAGCGTCTACGAGACGCAGAGGGCCATTGAATTCATCAAAAAGAACTTTCAAAAGAATCTGGGCAGCGCGCTGAATCTCAAGCGGGTGTCCGCGCCGCTGTTCGTGCGCGCCGATACGGGCCTGAACGACAACCTCAACGGGGTGGAACGGCCGGTCTCCTTTGACGTGCCCGCCGTGCAGGGCGCGGAGTGCCAGGTGGTCCACTCTCTGGCCAAGTGGAAGCGCTGGGCCCTGAAGGAGTATGAGTTCCGGGAGGGCAAGGGCCTGTACACGGACATGAACGCCATCCGCCGGGACGAGGCGGTGCTGGACAATCTTCACAGCGTCTACGTGGACCAGTGGGACTGGGAAAAGGTGATCCGCCCCCAGGACCGGACGACGGAGTATTTGAAGGACACGGTCCGGCGCATCGTCTCCGCCATCTGCATGACCGGGGACGAGCTGGAATGGGAGTTTCCCCAGCTTTCCGCCCATCTGAGCCGGGAGGTGTTTTTCATCACCACCCAGGAGCTGGAGGACATGTACCCGGAACTGAGCCCCTCCCAGCGGGAGAACGAGATCACCAAGCTCCACCCCACGGTCTTTCTGATGCAGATCGGCAAGACCCTCCGCTCCGGGCAGAAGCACGACGGCCGGGCCCCGGACTACGACGACTGGGACCTGAACGGGGATATCCTGTTCCGCAACGAGCTGCTGGACCGGGCCTTTGAGGTCAGCTCCATGGGGATCCGGGTCAGCCCGGAAAGCCTGGACCGGCAGCTTAGCCTGGCCGGCTGCGACGACCGGCGGAGCTACCCCTTCCACCGGGCCCTGCTGGCCGGAGAGCTGCCCCCCTCCATCGGCGGCGGCATCGGCCAGAGCCGGTTGTGCATGCTGCTGATCGGCTGCGCCCACATCGGCGAGGTCCAGTCCGGCATCTGGGACGAGGAGACGGTGAACCTCTGCCGCGCCAAGGGCGTCCATCTTCTGTAATCCTCTTCTGCGCGCATTACTTCCCAAAAAGGATATCCTATGGACGAGAAAAAACGCCCCACCGCAGCAGCGGAGGGGAGAAGACAAAAAAAGAAAAAACGCAGCTGGCCCTGGGTGCTGCTGGCGCTGGTGATCCTGGGCCTGGGCGCCTGGGACGGGCAGCTGCTGGGCCTGTGGACCATAGTCCCCACGGCCACACCGGTGCCGACTTCCACGCCGGCGCCGACGGCGGCCCCTACGCCGACGCCGACCCCCGCTCCCACGCCCACACCCGCCCTTTTCCAGGCGGAGGGGGGCTATCTCCTGTGTTCGGACGGCCTGTTTTACCCGGAATCCCCTCTGACCAGGGGGGAGGCGGCGGAGATCCTCCGCGCCGCCGGAAAGACCGTGGAGGAGGAGGGAGATCCCTCCGCGCCTCTGAGGGAGGAGGAGCTTCTGGCGCTGTGTGCCGCCGCCTCCCGGCAGGAGCCTGCGGCCGACGCCATGGAAGTCATCCGCGGCCTGGGGGACGAGACCGTGACCAGAGCGGAGGCGGCGGTGTTCTTCAACCGTCTCTTCGGTCTGGACCCGACGGTGGAGGAGCAGGTCTATCTGCCGGACGTGGCCCCGGATTACTGGGCCTGGAGCGATATCCAGACCGCTGCCCGGAGCGGCTATGACTGGCAGAGGTCGGACGGACGCCTTCCCCAGGGCTTTTTCATGCGCCGGGGCTATCTGTACCTGGCGGACGCGGAGGGCTATTTTCTCAAGAATACCTACGAGGGCTCCCTGCGCTTCGGCCCCAGCGGACGCTATACCTCCGGCAGTCTGGAGCTGGACGACTATGTGGCGGCCATGCTCGAGAGGAACACGGACGACAGCATGACCCGGGAGGAGAAGCTGCGGGCGGCCTACCTCTACGTCCGGGACAATTTCGAATACCTGCGGCGGAATTACTACCGGATCGGGGATGTGGGCTGGGCCACCCAGGAGGCGCTGACCATGTACTCCACCGGAAAGGGCAACTGCTACTGCTATGCCTCCGCCTTCTGGGCGGCCGCCCGCCAGCTGGGCTACCAGGCCAAGGTGGTCAGCGGCATCTACGGCAAGACGGAGCGGGCCCCCCACGGCTGGGTGGAGATCATCCATGACGACGGAGTCCGCCTGACCTATGATGTGGAGATCGAGATGGTCATGCGCAGAAAGAATGAGCGGGGAGACGCCTACGCCATGACGGACGGCTACCGCTCCTTCCACGGCTATGTGGAGATGTCCTACAAGGACGATATGATCCCCCGCTACATCAATGAGGGGATGCTGCCGTCATGAGAAGAGGAAATAAAACCATACCGCTCCTGCTTTTGGGAGCGCTGCTGCTCCTGCTCTCCGGCTGCCGCCGGGAGATGGAGGCGAAGCCCATCGTCATCCGCCTCCACGGGGAGGAGAGCGCCGTCTTTTCCGGTGTGCTGGAGGACGGCTTGGGGGAAGGGACCCTGGAGTTCCCCGACTGGACCTACACCGGGAGCTTCCGCGCCGCCGCCGAGGAGGAGCCGGCGGCCCTGCTCTCCGGCACGGGGGAGAATTTCCCCTGGACGCTGGTATTCGTCGGGGAGGAGGTCTCCGGCCGCTACAGCGGACCGCTGGAAAATGCCCTTCCCGCCGGGGAAGGGACCTTCCGGGGTGAAAACGGCCTGGTCTTCACCGGGGAGATCTTCGGCCAGGCGCCGCTGCGGGGCGAGATCACGGGCCTGCCCCTGACCTTGAGCTTTCAGGGCAGCCGCTATTACGGCCTCTACGCCGGACCGGTGGAAAACGGCCTCCCGGAGGGAGAGACCGTCCTGGAACTGGACAACGCCTCCGGCCAGCACCTGCGCTGGGAGGGCGGCGTCGCCGCAGGCCTGCCTGCCGGGGAGGGCGTGCTGCGCTGCGACCGGCTGATGACCACCGTGGAGGGAAAGGATCGGGCCGGGGCCTATGAGGGCGCCGCCGTGGCCGCCGTCCCGGAGGGAGAGGGCGTTTTCCGCTCCGTGGACGCCCAGGGCATCCCCTGGACCTACCGGGGGGAGTGGAAGGACGGACTTATGGACGGGCAGGGGGAGCTTCGCTACGAGGCGGAGGACCACCTTCTGCGCACGGGGACCTTTACCGCCGGCAGTTTTACTCCCAGCTGGCAGGAGGCCCTCACGGTGCTGGGCACCGGGGAGCCGGCCTTTTCCCTCAGCCAGGAACAGATCGAATTTCTCTCCCGGTATCCCGAGCTGTGGGAGGGAGGGAGCCGGACGAATTTCTTTGACTCCCCGTACAGGAGTGAGATCGACCGAAAGCTGACTTTGTTGGCCTGCTTCCAGGATCCGGAGGCCTCCCAGACCCCCGGATGGATGGAGGTCTACAGTCTCAAAGTGCTGAGCGCCTATGTGGGGCCGGCCTTTTCCGGCGGACCCGACATCACCCGCATCACCGCCGCCGACAAGAACTACGAGCGGGTGTTCTACATCCTGGTGCCCGGCACGGTGGAGGGCATCGCCAGCAATCTCTGGATCAACTTTGTGGGCGTGCCCATCGCCCTCAGCTCCTATACCACCGTCTTGAGCACCACCCACGACTGCCTGGTGATGGTGGCGGGAGACATGTCCATGACGAAATAAAAAGGCCGCACAGGGGTCAATCCCTGTGCGGTCACTGTTAGATCAGATAATTCTCCATCAGCCAGGCGGCCCCGTCCCGCTGACAGGGCGGGGCGACCAGCGCCGCGGCGGCCTTCACCGTCTCGTCCGCATTGCCCATGGCCACTCCCAGCCCGGCGGCCCGGAGCATGGGGATGTCGTTCTCCCCGTCCCCCACGGCCATGGTCTCCGCCCGGTCCAGCCCCAGGAGCCGGGCGCAGGCCTCCAGACCGGAGCCCTTGTTCACCCCCCGGGGGACGATCTCCAGCATTTCCGGGCTGGAGGTGAAGCAGTCCACCGCCGCCCAGGAGGCGCTTTTAAGCTGGGCCCGGGCCCGGGCCACGGTGTCTGCGCGGGCCAGCAGCAGGATCTTGTACACCCCCGCCCGGGAGGCGTCCTCCGGCGCGAGGGGCCGGGGAGTGTTGCCGGAGAGCCGGGTATAGACCTCGGTGGCCTCGTTGAAGCGATCGGAAAAAAGGCCCTCCCGGTTCCACAGCATGGCGGCTCCTTCAAAGCCGGCGCACCAGTCCAGGACCGTCCGTGCGTCGGCATCGCCCATGAGCTGTTCATACAAGATCTCGCCGCTGCCGGAACGCCGGAGGACGCCTCCGTTGCACAGGATCAGCGGCACGCCCTCGGGGAAAAGGCTTACCGCCGACTTCGCCCCGGCCCACAAACGTCCGGTAGCCAGGGTCACATAGTTGCCCGCCTCAAACACCCGGAGGATCGCGGCCCGGGTACGCTCCGTCACCCGGTGGTCCGGCCCAGTCAGGGTCAGATCATAATCCGCCGCCAGCAGTCGATATTTCATGAGGGCCTCCTTTTGGGCGTATTTGCGCTCCTGCCCGGTTGCCAAACGGGAAAAATGTGGTATACTAAGGGTCACAAAACAGAGTTTTGCAATTGAAAAAAATAGACAAGGAGATAAACCATATGATCAAACTGGAACTGGAACTGACCGATATCGACTACGACGCCCTGCTTCCCCTGATCCGGGAGCGGCTGGAAAAAACCGGAAATCCCATGGCGGGGATGCTGGCCGGGGGCTTCAGCATGATCCCGGACAGCATGAAGGACCGGCTGGCCGCCGAGATGCTCAACGCCAACGCCGAGCGGCTCACCGGGCAGCTGGAGAGCATGGCCGCCCAGAACGGCATCAAGGGCAAGGTGTGCAATTTCCGCGCCAGCACCGGGAAATAAGACGACACATGGAAAAACACGGTATGACCGATCTGAGGTCATACCGTGTTTTTCCTGTGATGACCGTTATTTGTCGCTGATGATGCGCACGGCGGGGGCCTTCACGCCGGCCTTGCCCAGTTTTTCGGTGATGGCCTGGGTGAGATCGAAGTACACGTCCCAGTAATCAGCGCCCTTGACCCAGGCGCGGACGGTGAACTCCATGGACTCGTTGGTGCCGCCGGACAGACGGGCAAAGGGGGCGGGATCGGACAGCACCTTGTCGTTGGCGTTCATCACCGAGAGCATCAGCTCCTGGAGCCTGGCGGGTTCCTCCCCCTTGGCGCAGGCGAAGGTCAGGTCCACCCGACGGGTTTCCTCGGCGGAGTAGTCGGTGATGGCTGTGTTCATCAGCCCGCCGTTGGGCACGTTGATACGGCAATTGTCCAGAGTGTTCAGGACGGTGTAGAAGAGGTTGATCTCCTTCACGACGCCGGAAACGCCGCTGGCGGTGATGTAGTCGCCGACCTTAAAGGGCTTGAAGATCGCCAGCATGATGCCGCCGGCCAGGTTGGACAGAGAGCCCTGGAGACTCAGGGCGATGGCGGCGCCGGCGGTGCCCAGGACCGTGATCACCGAGGCCATCGGCACGCCCAGGATGGCGATGATGGAGATCACCAGCACCAGGTACAGGGCCCACTTCACAGCACTGATGGTCAGAGAGCGGACGTTGGGGTCCAGCTTGTCCAGGGCTTTGAAGCTGCTTATCATGGAGACCAGCTTCTTGACGATGATCTTGCCGATCAGGTAGACCAGGATCGCCAGTATGAGCTTTCCCACCACGGTTGTGCAGAGAGAAGCAATGGATGCAAGCATAATGAATCATCCTCCTTTTGATTTTATATGGATATCATACTCCTGTTTTCGGGAGCTGTCCACCGTTTTTCATGTCTGGATCAGATTTTCCAGCTCCTCCGGGGCAAAGGTATAAATCCTGCCGCAGAACTCGCAGCGGACCTCCACGTCCCGGCCGTCCCGGCGGATCTCCGCCAGATCCTCCGACCCCAGGCTGCCCAGAGCCTGCCGCACCCGCTCTTCACTGCAGCCGCAGCGGTATTCCATGGGGCTTCGCGCCACGATCCGGGGCTCCAGTCCCCGGAACACCTGGGCAACGACCTCCTCCGGCCCGTCCTCCGCCAGGATGGTGGTCAGCTGATCCATCATCAGGATGTTTTCTTCCAGCCGGGTTGTCAGTTCCTCCGGGGCGAAGGGCATCAGCTGTACGATAAAACCGCCGGCGGCCTTCACGCTCTCGTCCGTGTCCACCAGCACCCCCAGACCGCAGGCGGAGCCAAGCTGATCGCTCTCGGTCAGATAGGCGGCCAGATCCTCGCCGATCTCCCCGCTCCGGAGGGCGGTGGAGCCGGTGTAGGGCTCCCGGAGTCCCAGGTCCCGGCTGACGGTCAGCAGACCGCTGCGGCCCACGGCCCGGCCCACGTCCAGCTTGCCGTCCCGCTCCCGGATGGGCAGGTCCAGGCCGGGATTGCCCACATAGCCCCGGACGTTGCCGCGGCTGTCGCTGACGGCCACCACGCCTCCGATGGGGCCGTCCCCCCGGAGACGGAGGGTCAGAGTGGCGTTTTCCTCCTTCAGCATCTCGCCCATCAGGGCGGCGCCGCACAGCGCCCGGCCCAGGGCCGCCGTGCCCACCGGGCGCAGACAGTGGATCTGCCGGGCCCGCTCCACCGCGTCGGGGGCGCAGATCACCGACAGCTTTGCCGTATCGTCCCGGCAGACGGCGCGCAGGATCTCACCCATGTTGTTCTCCTTTCCGGCAGACGGCGGTGATGAAAAGCCGCCCGCCCCGGTGCTGGGGTCCGTCCTCGTACAGCCGGACCCGGGCAAAGCCCGCCGACTCCAGCGCCGCTTTCAGCCCCGCGGGGCTGTGAAGATATTCCAGATGTTCCTCCTGTTCCCGGCTCCAGAGCTTCCCCCGGGAGCGGAACAGGTCCATACCGTAGCGCAGTGCGTCCTCTTCCAGACTGGCCCGCCACAGGCAGAGGGTGTCCTCCCGCTCATCCACAAAGCAGCCCCCGTCCAGGGAACGGAGATGCTCCGGCGAGAGAAAGTCAAAGCACAGCACCCCGCCGGGATTGAGGAACAGATGCAGCCGCTCCAGCACCCGGGGCAGAATTGACGGGGAGAGGTAATTCATGCTGTCCAGACAGCACACCGCGGCGTCCACCGTGTCGTAGAGATCCAGCTCCTCCGCCCGCTGGCAGAGCAGCAGGGGGGCCACTGCAGCCTCCGGGAGGTCAAAGAGCTTTTGCTGGAACACGCTGAGCATCTCCGCCGAGGCGTCCACGGAGATCAGTTCAAAGCCCCGCTGCGCCAGGGCCAGGGAGACGGTCCCCGTGCCGCAGCACAGGTCCAACACGGTATGAACGGCCCTTTCGCCGGAGGCGAGGGCCGTTTCATACCATTGGATCAATTCATCGTAGGGCACGTCTCCGGTGAGTGCGTCATACCGGGCGGCCAGAGGGCCGTAACAGGCGCTCATGCTTCCTCCGCCTGGGCCTTCAGACGTTCAAAGGCCACGCTGTAGCCGTCCTTGCCGTACTGAATGCTCCGGTTGACCCGGCTGATGGTGGCGCTGGAGGCGCCGGTCTTTTCCAGAATGTCGTTGTAGATCATGCCTTCGTTCAAAAGCATGGCCACTTGAAAACGCTGTTCCATGGCCTGGAGCTCAGATACGGTGCACAGATCGTCAAAGAATTTCATGAGCTCGTCCACCGTTTCCAGGGTGAGGATCGCCTTGTACATCTCTAAGTTTCTGGTTTTTTTGATGCGTTTGTTCATCTCACAGCTTCCTTTATCGTAGTAACGGATTAAACCGCTACCATATTGTATAAGGGATTTGTCCAAAAGTAAATATGGCAAACCTCACGATTTAAAGCGCGCGTTTTTGGCAAGAATTCTATTGCGTCAAAGCGGGATTTGGGGTATGATATAAAAAATGTTTGCAGAAAGGAGGGTCAATATGGCTTTTGCCATGTCGCCTATGGCCTGGATGTGGGCCGCGGTCATGGTGGCGTTCCTGGTGGTGGAAGCTGCGGCGCCCGGCCTGGTGTGTCTCTGGTTCGCCATCGGCGCCCTGGCGGCGCTGATCTGCGCGGCTCTGGGCGGACCGGTCTGGCTTCAGTTCGCCTGGTTCCTGGTGATCTCCACGGCCACACTGGCCGCCACCCGTCCCCTGGTGAAAAAGTATGTGAACTCCAGAAAGGTGGCCACCAACGCGGACCGGAACATCGGCCGTTCCGCCGTGGTCAAAGAGCGGATCGACAACCTGGCCGCCTCCGGCACGGTGCAGCTGGACGGGGTGACCTGGACGGCACGCAGTCTGGACGGCACGCCCATCGAGTCCGGGGAAACCGTACGCATCCGGGAGATCCAGGGGGTAAAACTCCTGGTGGAACGGCAGGAGAACCATTAGTTTTGTACATAAGAGCAAGGAGGAATATGTTATGGGTTTTGTTTTAGCCGCTATCGTAGTGATCGTGCTGATCCTGATCGTCAGCAACATCCGCATTGTCCAGCAGGCGCAGGCCTTTGTGATTGAGCGCCTGGGCGCCTACTCCACCACCTGGAGCATGGGCCTGCATGTGAAGCTGCCCTTCGTGGAGCGGATCGTGCGCCGGGTGTCCCTGAAGGAGCAGGTGGCGGACTTCCCGCCCCAGCCCGTGATCACCAAGGACAACGTAACCATGCAGATCGACACCGTGGTATACTTCCAGATCACCGATCCCAAGCTGTATACCTACGGCATCGAGCAGCCCATGATCGCCATTGAGACCCTGAGCGCCACCACGCTCCGTAACATCATCGGCGACCTGGAACTGGACCAGTGCCTGACCAGCCGCGACATCATCAACAGCAAGATGCGCGTCATCCTGGACGAGGCCACCGATCCCTGGGGCATCAAGGTCAACCGGGTGGAACTGAAGAACATCCTGCCGCCCAAGGAGATCCAGAATGCCATGGAAAAGCAGATGAAGGCAGAGCGTGAACGCCGTGAGGCCATCCTGCGGGCCGAAGGCGAGAAGCGCGCCGCCATTCTGGAGGCCGAGGGCGAAAAGGAATCCGCCATCCTGCGGGCCGACGCCAAGAAGCAGCAGCAGATCCTGGAGGCCGAAGGCAAGGCGGCCGCCATCCTGGCCGTACAGAAGGCCACCGCCGACGGCCTGAAGCTCCTCAACGAGGCCTCTCCCACCGATCCCGTGCTGCGTCTGCGGGCGCTGGAGGCTTTTGCCGCCGCCGCCAACGGACAGGCCACCAAGATCATCATCCCCTCGGAGATCCAGGGCCTGGCCGGCCTTGCCCAGGGCGTGATCGAAACCGTTAAGAAAGATTAACATCGGACACGGCCATCCCGCCGGTCAAGCGCCGGCGGGATGTTTTTTTCTTCCCTCCGCAACCTCACACAGCCAAAAATGACAGGGTGTTCCCTGCGGAATGATCCCCTCCGCCGGGGAACGATACCGTTATTTCGGCTGGATTTTGGACAATGCCCCCAAATATTATGACAAGGAGAATTCAAAAATTATCGAGAATTTACAAAATAGGGCATAGAGGTTGACAGACGGGAAACAATGTGTTACATTTTGGTTACAAATTCGAGGTGAGTGTATTGGCATCCACGAAGAAAACGCTGGTGTACCGGGGCCGCCCCCTCCGCCGGAAGGACAACATCCTTTACTACGGAAGCATGTCGGACAAGTACATCATCATGATGCAGATCATGACGGCGAAGCCGGTGCAGCCGGTGGAGGGAGCGAAGACCACAGAGGAACTGAATGTGGCCACGAAAGTTTCCGTCCAGCTGCAGCTGACCGACCCGGCGGTAAAGTCCCGTGATCGGGTTGTAAAGAAGACCGAGAAATCCAGTCTGTATTCGGCCATGGACGTGGCCTCCATCTGGCTGGAGAGAGCGCTTGCCAAAGACTAAGGCAGGCTGACCGAAAGGATAAGGGGATCATGAAACGCTATGGGAAAATCCTGGCCTCCGTCGTTTTGACGGTAGCCCTGACCGTGGGACTGTGCGGCAACGCGTTTGCCTACACCGGCCCCGCCACCGTTGCGACCGACAATCTGAACCTGCGTGAGGGCGGCAGCCTGGACTACAATGTGATCGACTGCCTTCCCCGCGGCGCCCGGGTCACCATCAACTTTGACGCCGGCTACGGCTGGTATCAGGTGACTTATAAGGGACAGACCGGTTATATCGCCGGCTATTATCTGCTGCTGGGTGATTACGGCCCGGACCCCGATGCTCCGGCGCAGGCCGAAGCGCCGGCGGCGGCGGAGACTCCCGCGGCGGCCGAGCCCGTCCAGGAGATCCAGACGGCTCCCCAGGCCCAGCAGACCCAGGAGGCCCAGACTTCCCAGACCGTTACCATCGATGACCCGGTGGCGTATATCCAGCCTGTGAATGAGATCAACGCCGCGGGCATCACCCCCGCCGGCAGCGGCACCGGCAGCATCTGCGGCAACGAGGTCCGGCTGCGCAGCGGCCCCAGCATGAACAGCGAAACCGTCGCCTTCCTCTACAGCGGCAACGCCGTGAATGTCCACGGCGCCTGCGGCAAGTGGTACGAGGTGGACGTGAACGGCAACGTCGGCTATGTCTACGGGGACTATGTGCTGCTCAGCGGCCAGGAAGTGACCTACACCATGACCGTTGCCACCACCATTGACAACACCGCCATTTACACCGAGCCTGTGACGGAGGAGACCTATGTGGCTCCCGCGCCGGTGACGGTGACCTCGGACGCCCCGGCGGCCACCCCGGCCCCCGCGGCCAATCCCGTGACGGTGACCAGCACAGCCCCCCAGAACAACAGCACCGGCAGCAGCCACAACGCCAGCGCCGGCCAGGCCATCGTGGACGCGGCCATGCAGTACATCGGCACCCCCTATGTGTGGGGCGGCGAATCCCTGGCAGAGGGCGGTTTCGACTGCTCCGGCCTGGTGTACGCGGCCTACGGGCAGAACGGCATCAAGCTCAACCGGGTGGCCCAGGCCATGTATTACAACGGCGAGGCGGTGGATCTGAACCATCTGCAGCCCGGCGATGTCCTCCTGTTCGGCAGCTCCGTTTACAACATCTGGCACGCGGGCATCTATGTGGGCAACGGCGTGTACGTCCACTCCCCCTACTCCGGCGCCACCGTGCGGACCCAGACCCTCAGCAGCACCTACGGCATGAACCTGGTGGCGGCCCGCCGCCTGGTGTAAAAGAAAAAAACACCAAGATCCCCCGTCTCTTTCCGAGACGGGGGATTTTCTTGCATCCGAGGGGTTTTCGTGGCATAATACAATATCATTGACCGAAAAGGAGCAGACCATGTCCTCTCCCATCATTTTGGCCCCCGCCGGCACCCAGGAGGCGGTGACTGCCGCCGTGCGCTGCGGCGCGGACGCGGTGTACCTGGGCGCACTGAACTTCAACGCCAGAAGGAACGCGGAAAACTTTGACGCCATCTCCCTGTCGGATACGGTGCGCTTCTGCCATCAGCGGGGCACGGCGGTGTATGTGACGGTGAACACTTTGGTCACGGACCGGGAACGGGAGGAGCTCTCCGCCGTGGGGGAGGAGATCGCCGCCTCCGGCGCGGACGCGGTGATCATCCAGGACATGGCGGTGATGCGGCTTTTCCGGGACCGCTGGCCGGATCTTCCCCGCCACGCCTCCACCCAGACGGCGGTCCATGACCTGAACGGGGCTTTGTATCTCCAGGATCAGGGCTTCCAGACCGTGGTGCTGGCCCGGGAACTGACGCTCCGGGAGATGGAGCGCATCTGTTCCCGCCTGTCGGTCAAGGCGGAGGCCTTTGTCCACGGCGCCCACTGCATGAGCGTGTCCGGGGCCTGCGGGCTCTCCGCCGTGCTGGGGGGACGCAGCGGCAACCGGGGCGTGTGCGCCCAGCCCTGCCGCCTGGACTGGCGCTGCGGTCAGGGCGAGCATGTACTGAGCCTGAAGGACATGTCCCTGCTGCCGCATGTGCGGGAGATGGCGGAGGCCGGGGTGGATATTTTCAAGATCGAGGGGCGGATGAAGCGGCCGGAGTATGTGGCCGCCGCCGTCACCGCCTGCCGGCAGGCCCTCCGGGGAGAGCCCTGGGATGAGGAGGCCCTCCAAGGCGTTTTTTCCCGCAGCGGCTTCACCGACGGATATCTCACCGGCCGACGGGACAAGAGCATGTTCGGCTATCGCACCAGAGAGGACGTGACCGGGGCTTCCGGCGTTCTGCGCCCCCTCCGGGCCCTTTATGAAAAGGAGACGCCCCGGGTGGCCGTCGCCATGGACTTTGCCATGGACGAAACGGGGAGCGCCCTCACCCTCTCCGACGGGGAGCACCGGGTCACCGTCCCGGGACCCAGGCCGGAGGCGGCGCTCAACCGGCCCACGGACCTGGAGAGCGCCCAAAAACAGCTCAGCCGCACCGGCGGCACCCCGTTTTTTGCCGAGAGCTTTCACGGGGAGATCGCCCCGGGGCTGATCCTTCCGGCCTCTGCCCTGAACGCCATGCGCCGCCAGGGCCTGGACGAGCTGTTGGAACGGCGGGGAGACACGCGGATATGGAAAAAAATGGAAGTCCTGCCCGCGCCGACGAACGAATCCCGGGACCGGGACAAGGAGCCGCAGCTTTTCGCCCGCTTTGCCGATCCGGAGCAGATCCCGGAGGGGGAGAGCTATGAGCGCATCCTCCTTCCGCTGCGGGCCGTCACTCCGGAGCGGATCCGGCAGATGGGGGAGCGCCTGTGCGCCGAACTGCCGCCCATCCTCTGGCCGGAGGACGAGGAGGCGCTGGAAGCGCGCCTCCGGGAGCTGAAGGCGGCGGGGCTTCAAGAGGTCTGGGGGGACAATATCTACGCCATCCCCCTGGCGCGCCGGCTGGGGCTTTCCCTCCGGGGCGGCGCGGGTCTGAACATCCTGAACACCCAGGCCCTGCGCCACTACCAGCAGGAGGGACTGCTGAGCCTGACTGCCTCCTGGGAGCTGAGTCTCCGGGAGATCAAAGCCCTGGGGGGCACCGCGCCCCTGGGCATCCTGGCCTACGGACGGCTGCCGCTCATGCGCTTCCGGAACTGCCCCATGCGCGCCTTCGCCGGCTGCGCGGACTGCGGCGGCCGGGGGGAGCTGCGGGACCGGCGGGGCGTGCGCTTCCCTCTGGAGTGCGGCGAAAAGAAAACCGTCACGCTTTTGAACAGCGTGCCGCTGCACATCGCCGAGCGGGATTGGAGGGGGCTGGACTTCCTGCTGCTGTACTTCACCCGGGAGACGCGCCGGGAGTGCGCCAGTCTTACCGAGGACTACCGCTTTCGCCGGAAGAGCGCCGGGGAGCGGACCGGCGGACTGTATTTCAGAGAACTGATATAGGAGGATCAAAATGGCCA
This sequence comes from Oscillospiraceae bacterium, assembly GCA_017540645.1. Taxonomy (GTDB): domain Bacteria; phylum Bacillota; class Clostridia; order Oscillospirales; family Oscillospiraceae; genus Apopatocola. Next base: position 107,905 of record JAFYAQ010000010.1, on the reverse strand, counting down.
CAGGCAAGGAATTCATGGCCCGGCTGGAGGAGCGCTTCGGGCAGTTGAGCGCCGAGCAAAAGCTGGAAAAAATGGTGGAGTACCAAAAGCGCCTGACCCAGCTGCAAAAGGAAGGTCTGAGCGAGAGCGAAGCGGTGGCGCGTCTGGAGGCAGAGCTGCCCGGGAGCGCGGCTCCGGCGCGGGAGGACTACGGCCGCATCTCCCATCCCCAAAAGCCCCTGCTCACCGGTCTTTTGTACACCCTCTCCCTGGCGGCGGTGCTGGCCGCGGCCGCCTTTTTCACCCGGCTCTTCTTGTGAGCGGGACATTCCTCGAATCATTCGGCCTCGGAAGAGGCGGATAAGGGCCGTTATAAATATTCACAAGCTACTTGTATTTTCTCCGCTCCGGCTGTATAATTTTTACATAAATCGTCGGTCCATGACGAAATCATCCTCTTCATGGACAAAACAGCCTGAATGAGGGAGGAACGCGAAATGAAAAACAGCGGGACGCGGTTTTTGGCCGTTGCACTGATCCTGAGTCTGATGCTGGTCCTCGCCGGCTGCAGTTCTTCCGCCGCGAAGGCAGCGGAGCCCACCCCGGCCCCTACGCCCGAGCCCACGGAGGAACCCACCCCCACGCCCAAGGCGCTGATGGACACGGCGGATCTGGCAGAGTATGTGCAGCGCCGCACCGTCACGGTCACGGTCAAGACCATTACCGACGGCAGCTCCGTCGGCTCCGGCTTCTTCATTGACGACGAGGGCACCGTGGTCACCAATTTCCATGTGATCGACATGGCGGCGGAGATCTCGGTGGAACTGGACGGCGGCGGATCCTACCCGGTCCGGGAGATCGTGGACTTCAATAATATTTACGACCTGGCCGTGCTGAAGATTGATGTGCAGGACACCCCCTACCTGGAACGGGTGGAGAAGGAAGTCCGTACCGGCGAGCAGGTCTACGCGGTGGGTTCCGCCCTGGGCGAGCTGAAGGGTACCTTCACCGGCGGCATGGTCTCCTCCGTCCGGCGCAGCTACGGCAAGATCGAGTGCATACAAATGGACGCGGCCATCTCCTCCGGCAACAGCGGCGGACCGCTGGTCAACGGCTACGGCGAGGTGGTGGGCATCAACACCGCCAGCTACACCCGGGGAGAGAATCTGAATCTGGCCATCAAGATCTCGGAGCTGGACCGGCTCTCCATGGATAAGCACTTCAGCGTCAACCGCTTCAAGGAGTGGTATGAGCAGGAATCCAGCCGCTCCTGGAGCCCCACGGATGGGGAGAGCTACTATTACTCTCTGGTCAACAACTACCAGACCGTGACCGGCGCCACCTGCCTTTATTCCAAGGATAACGGAGAGAACGGGGACAAGGTCTCCGGCTACCAGGATTGCTATGACTCCTACACCTATGAATACAACACCGCCGAATATGACCAGTATGTGGAGTACCTTCGGAACGTCGGCTTTGAGTATGAGGGCAGCGAGTCACAGAGCACCTGGGTGGGAACCTCGTATTATTACTACAACGAAAAGGAAGGCATCAGCCTGGACCTCTTCGTGTTGAAAGATTTCACCCAGATCACCATCTGGCCGGAGATCTGATCCTCCGGAAAAGAATAAGGGGAGAGCGTGCCGAAGCTCGGCACGCTCTCCCCTTTGTCAGGTTCTTTGAACCTAATACCAAAGTCATTATACTATGGATTCTTAGCTATCGTCAAGAATTCTTCGTCATTATTTATAAACTTCATCAGATAATACAAGAACTTTATTGTAATTTTGTGCAAAAAACGACTTGCATTTTCCCTTAGGATCTGTTATTTTATAGTTGCCCAAGGGGAAAAGGAAAAGCTGACGGGGATCGGCAAGAAGGAGCAGCGGCCAACAGCAGCCTCGCTTTTCGAGGGTATCGGGAGACAGTCCCGGGTAAGAGCCGCGAATGAGCAGTCCTGAGGCGACACGATCAGCAAATAAAAAAGAAAGGATGGTAACCAGGATGTTAGATATCAAGAATTCGCAGAGCTGAGCCCTGATCGATCAAACGGATGACGGTCAGGGCTCAGTTCTTTTTTTATGCCGTTTTCAAAGCAGCAGCAGAAGATTGTACAGGTTCAGCGCAATGATGACGCTTCCCACGATGGCCAGCAGGGGCCGGACGGGGAGCTTTTTACATAGCCAGGCGGCCAGGGGAGAGGCGGCCACGCCCCCCACGATCAGGCCCAGGATCACGGTGGAATAGGCGGCGAAATCCCGGAGCAGCACGGCAAAGGCGGTGGTCTCCGCCACGGTGACCAAAAATTCCGCGGTGTTCACGGTGCCGATGGTTTTCTTCACATCGTGGCCCACCGCCACCATGGTGGAGGTGACCACCGGGCCCCAGCCCCCGCCGCCGGTGGCGTCCAGAAAACCGCCCGCCAGTCCCAGGGGGTAGATGCCCGCGCCCATGCGCCGTTCCTTATGCTCCTTTTGAAAGGCCTTGCGGAGGATGACGACGCCCATGAAGATGAGATAGACGTCGATCACCGGCTCCAGGGTGTCGCCGATGCTGCTCAAGACCCAGGCGCCCAGGGCGCCGCCCGCCACGCCCGGCAGGGCCAGCTTCCACAGCAGGGATTTATCCACGTTGCGGAGCTTCCAGTGGCTGAGACCGGAGGCCAGGGTGGTGGGGACCTCCGCCACATGGACCACCGCGCTGGCCATGGCGGAGGGCAGCCCCGCCACGGACCGGAGAAAGCTGCGGCAGCTGACCCCATAGGCCATGCCCAGGGTCCCGTCGATGATCTGGGCGGCAAAGCCGATGATAACGTAGAGGAAAAACCGGAGAATATTCAAGAAACAGCTCCTTCCAATCGGCCCTGGATCGCATCCACCAGCGCCTGTACGCAGTCCATCTCGCTGCTGTGTTCGGTGTCCAGCACCTGGTCCGGGTCCGCGGGCACCTCGTAGGGGGAGTCGATGCCGGTGAAGGAGAGCAGCTCACCCCGGAGGGCCTTTGCATACAGGCCCTTGGGGTCCCGCTCCCGGCAGACGGCCAGACTGGCCTTCACATAGACCTCCCAGAAGCGCCCGTCGGCGATCCGCCGGGCCTCTGCCCGTCCGGCGGCAAAGGGGGAGATGAAGGTGCACAGCACCACAAGCCCCGCGTCGGCAAAGAGGGCGGCCACATGGGCGGCCCGGCGGATGTTCTCCGCCCGGTCCGCGTCGGAAAAGCCCAGGTCGGCGCAAAGGCCCCGGCGCAGCTTGTCCCCGTCCAGCAGGTAGGCCCGGACGCCCCGGGACAGGAGCTGCCGCTCCGCCTCCTGGGCGATGGTGGTCTTTCCGGAGCCGGAGAGCCCGGTCATCCACACCACCAGACCGGGGCTGCCGGTGAGCCGCTGCCGCTCCCCGGCGGTCAGGGCGGAGGCGGACCAGCGGATGTTCCGCTCGTCATAGTCCCGGGCGGGCAGGAAGCGGGTGATGATGCCCCCGCCGGAGATCTCGTAATCATCCACCAGGACGAAGCGCCTTGTGGCGTCGCAGCCCTGGTCCGTGGTGTCGAAGGCCATGGGCCGCTCCAGCCGCAGGGTCAGCTCCGCCGCCTCGTATTTTTCCACCGCCGTCCGCTCTGTCACATCCAGACTGGAGGCGTTCACCACCCGCAGCACGCTCTCCACCCGGGCCTCCGCCCGGGCGGTGCCGCACTTGAGGATATAGGCCCGTTCGGGCCGGAGGGGCTGCTTGCCCAGCCAGAACACATTGGCCTGGAGCCGCACCCCCACCTGGGGCGCGCCCTCTCCGGGGTGGCAGACCACCTCGCCCCGGCGGACGAAGATCTGCTCGGTCATGGTGAAGCCAGCCGCCTCTCCGGCGGTGAAGCTCTCCGGCACCGGAGCGGCAAAGCGCTCCAGCGTGGCCACCCGGGTCCGTTTGCCGGAGGGGTAGAACACGATCTCGTCTCCGGCCCGGAGGGAGCCCGCCTCCACGGTCCCGGCGATGATCCGCCGTTCATCCCCCTGGCCGGTGAATTTGTATACCCCCTGGACCGGCAGGCGAAGAGCCAGCTTTGACGGCGTGGGCAGGGGGACAAAAGCGTCCATCTGCTCCAGGACCGTGGGGCCGGTGTACCAGGGCATCCGCGCCGAGGGGGCGACGATGTTGTCTCCCTCCCGGCCGCTGACCGGGATGAAGGCGGTGGGGGTGATGCCCACTTTTTGCAGGAAGTCCGAAAATTCCCGCCGGATGGCCAGGAACACCTGTTCATCCCAGGCGGCCAGATCCATTTTGTTCACCAGCACCGCCGCCTGGCGGATGCCCAGCATGGAGAGAAAATACCCGTGGCGCCGGGTGTTCTCCTCCACGCCCCGACTGGCGTCGATCACCATCAGAGCGGCCTCCGCCCGGGAGGCGCCGGTGACCATGTTTTTCAAAAACTCGATGTGGCCCGGGGCGTCCATGATGAGATAGCGCCGCTTTTCGGAGCGGAAGAAGCAGCGGGCGGTGTCGATGGTGATGCCCTGGTCCTGCTCATTGTGGAGCGCGTCCAGCAAAAAGGCGTACTCAAAGGGCTTGGAGTTCCTCCGGCAGTTCTCCCGGATGGCCTCCAGCCGGCCCTCCGGCAGCGCCCCGGCGTCCGAGAGCAGACGGCCGATCACGGTGGATTTGCCGTGGTCCACATGGCCCAGGGTGACCACGCTGAAAAGCTCCTCGCTTTCCGGGGCCCGGGTGAGAGTTTGCTCCATCACATGTAGCCTCCTCTCCGCAGGGTCTCCAGACCGCCGCCGTCCTCCGCGTCCTGGGCCCGGCCGGAGCGCTCCGCAATCCGGGACAGAGCGCCGGAGCGCAGTTCGGCGATGATCTCCTCCACGTTCCGGCTCTGGGAGCGGATGGGCCCGGTGCAGGGCGCGCAGCCCAGCGAGCGGTAGCGCGTGCCGTCCCCCTGGTTATAGTAGAGGGAGACGGTGGGGATGTGCTCCCGCTCTATGTACTCCCACACGTTCAGCTCCGTCCAGTCCAGCAGGGGATGGATGCGCACATGGGTGCCGGGGGCAAAGTCGGTCTTGTACTGGTCCCAGAATTCCGGGGGCTGGTCGTCCACCTCCCAGTCGCTGTGGGTATCCCGGGGAGAGAAATACCGCTCCTTGCTTCGGGAGCCCTCCTCGTCCGCCCGGGCGCCCACGATCACGCCGGTGTAGGCGGCGGTGTCCGTGTCCCGCTCATACTGCCCCGTATGGAGATTCAGCCGATACCGGGGCCAGGTCCCGTCCAGGGTGTGCTTGAGAGCCTCGGTTTTCAACAGACGGCAGCACTCCACCCGGGAGCAGGCGCCGTCCGGGAAGGTGCAGTGGGCGTCCAGCGCCTCCCGGTTCTCTCCGTAGATCATGTAAAGGCCGTACTCCATGGCCAGCTTGTCCCGGTAGGCGATCATCTCCGGGATCTTGTAGTGGGTGTCGATATGCACCAGGGGAAAGGGCACATGGCCGAAAAAGGCCTTCCGCGCCAGCCAGAGCAGCACCGTGGAATCCTTGCCGATGCTCCAGAGCATGCACAGGTTAGGAAAGGCGGCGTAGGCCTCTCGGAGGATATGTACGCTCCGGTTTTCTAGCTTGTCCAGATGATCATCCTTCACGGGTCCGTCGCCTCCTTCCGCTCATAGCCGTAGTGGTCAAAGTAAAAGCCCAGATGCCGGTTGATTTTGCGGATCAGCCGGGGGGACAGGGTCAGCTGATTTTTCTGATAGCTGCGCTGGCTGTCCATGAAGGCCTGGAACCGGGGACGGGCCTCCGTAAAGCCGGGCAGCTCCAGTTCCTCATAGACCCGCTCCAGAGTCTCCAGCGGGGCGCCGGTAAAGTCCCGGAAGGCCACCTCCGCATAGCGACGGGGCTTATACTGCCCCTCCATGGCGAAGAGAGAGCGGTACATCCGCCCGAAGATCTGGATCACCGCGTCCTCGATGGCCTCCTCCTGGTTCTCCGGAGGGTAGGACAGGCGGCTCTTGTCCATCTGCACGGTGAACATGTGCACCGTGGAGCGCACGGTTTTGTAGGGGTCACGGTGGATGTTCAGAAACCGGGCGTCCGGGTAGAGCTCCAGCAGCTGAGGGATGTGGCAGCTGTTCTCCGGGCTTTTCAGCACCAGACGTTTCCCGCCCCAGGCCATGCTCAGCTTGGACAGCACATAGTCATAGGCGCGCCGCCACTCCGCCTGCTTTTCCTCGGACAGCTCCCCCACAAAGGCGTCGTCCAGGTACTTCTGATAATTCGTCGGGAAGACGATCATGTTGTTGGCGTCCATGGTGGTCTGGGTCAGCAGGGCAAAGGTCTCCTCCATGGGCAGGTCCATGGAATACTGGACATTGTCCATGGGCCGCCCGTTGGCGATGCCCTTTTTCACCGCCGGGGTCAGAAGGCGGCCCAGCAGCTGGCTGTAGGGGAAGACCACGGTGTGCACCGGGTCCGCCCAGCCGAACTGGGGGTCCCGGGAGAGCATGTTCTGCAGATAGGTGGTGCCGCTGCGCCAGTGGCCCACCACGAACAGGGGATCCAGCACGGGCCGGGAGGCGCGGATGCGCCGCGCAAACAGCGCCCGCTCCAGCGCCGCCGCGGGGGCAAGAGCGGTGGAGGTCAGGGTCAGCAGCGCCGCCTGTCCCCAACGGGCGGGGTCAAAGCTGCCCCGGTTCTCCCGGATCAGCCGGTACCACACCCGGGCGTCAACCCCCATGAGAAAATGGCCGGAATCGATGGAGCCCATATTCTCCTCCCAAAAACCAATAGTATCTTTTATCTTACCCCCGCCGGGCGGGGGTGTCAATATCGCTGTTTTATGGGGCAAATGGGTTTCCCGGGCGATTTTTTCGGTAAAAAAAGCGGGAAGCAGGAACCGCGCTCCCTCCGGGGAGCGGTCGGTCCTGTTTCCCGCAACATGTTTTTGCTTTATTCTTCGATGGAAACGGCCAGAAAGATGCAGCGCGTCACGCTGCGGTAGCGGTGCCAGGGGTAAACGCCTTCGGCGTTCCACTCCGGGATGTGTACCGTGCCGGCGGCCAGGGGAAGGCTGGCGTAGACGCTGGCCGGGTCGGGGGAGCGCAGCAGATCCACGGCGCCCTGGCCCACCACCTGCACATGCAGCTCCCGGATGGGACGGTCGTGTTCCCGGTGGATGCCGGAGGGGCACTCCGGCTCGGCGACCAGGCAGAGATTCATGCTGAGCTTTCCCAGAGTCACCTTGGGGGATTTATAGTAGGGAACCCCGCGGTGCTGGGGGAGATGGGTCAGCTCCCAGTTGGACTTCCAGACCTTTCGCAGGATATCCAGGGTCTGGAGGTCGTTCAGATCCACCGTCCCGGCATGGCGGAGCAGCAGAGCTTTTCCGGGAACACGGATGTGGGAAAAGCGGATCTCACAGGCCTGCAGGGGCGGCAGAGAAAAGCCGTTTTCTACCAACACAGGCTGCTCCGTGTCCAGATTTACCAGGATGCACTGGTCGGGGGCGGCATAGTCCGCTTCCTGCTCGATATAACGGGCCGCAATAAAGGGTTCACCGAAGGTCAATTTCTGAATCATGGAAAGCTTCCTCCCATCACCGAATGATGAATTACAAAAATACGCTGCGGAGATACTGCAGCCCCCGGCGGGCGGCGTCAAAGCTGGTGGGCTCGGGCTTGGCCTCGATGCTGACCCATTTGTCGTAGCCGGCGGCTTTCAGCGTCTCGGCGGCCTCGCGGAAGTCAAAATGGGCGTCGTCCGGGAGGAGCCGGCCCTCATCGGAGACATGGAACAGCACCAGCTTGCTCAGGGAGCGGCGGATGGCGGCGGGCACGTCCTTGTCCTCGGTGATCATATGGTAAGTGTCCCCATTATACAACAGCCAGTCCGAGTGGAATTTTTCCAGGAAGGTCATGGTCCTCTCCGTGGAGCAGAATACATCTCCGTCGTTGCGGTTGATCTGCTCCATGACCATGGGGCAGCGGATCTCCTCGGCGTAGGCAAGCACCCGTCCCACGCTGTCGGTGAGGATGTCTTCGAACTCCTGGTCGCTCTGGCCGGGGGCCTTGCGGCCCCGCAGGTAGCCGATCAGGATCTGGGAGTCCAGCTCCTTGGCCAGATCCAGCTGCCGGTGCAGCCGCTCCACCGTAGCCAGACGGATCTTTTCGTCCGGGTGTACCATGCTCATGCCCTCAAAGAGATAGGCAAGGCCGGTGGTCACGGCGGAGCAGCCGATGCCGTGGCGGTCCAGACTGGCCTTCAGTTCTTTCGGGTCATATTTTGCGGGGTCCTGGATCTGCAGTTCGATCCCGTCGTAGCCCAGCATGGAGGCCACGGCGGCGCACTCCTCGTAGCTGCTTCCCCGCAGGGGGAAGGGAGAGGTGGATTCCAGCGGCCGGTCTACGGTACAGATACTGAATTTCATACCCATGGGGGCGCCTCCTTTGGCCTTCAGTTCAGCTCGATCCGGCGGCCCTCTTCCGCGCTGCGGAAGGCGGCGTAGACCACCCGGATGATGTCATAGGCCAGGTCGAAAGAGGTCTCGGTCCTGGCGCCGTAGGCCATGGCCTCCAGGAAAGACTTCATCTCTCCGGTGTAGCCCCGGATCACCTCGTCGCTGACGAACACATTGTTCCAGCCCAGTTTGCGGGGGTTCAGCTCGCCCCAGTACACGTTGTCCAGGCCGTTGTCGTCGCTGCAGTAGACCTTCAGCATGTCGTTCTGGGTGATGTTCAGCTGGAACTTCATATCGTTGCAGGCCACGGTCACATGATTGGCGGAGCCGCCGATCACGGAATCGGTGCCGATGACGTTGCACATGGAGCCGTCGGACCAGGTGAGGATCACGTTGGCGCAGTCCTCCACGTCGTTGGGGTGGGCCTGGGCGTACTGGCGCTCGCCCTCGCCCAGAGGCACCTTGCTGATCTGGCCCATCTCGGCCATGACGCTCTTCACACGGATCTTCTCGCCCCGGGCCTCGGCCTCCACCTGCTTGAGATACATCATGGTGGAGAGGATGTGGATGCCGTTGCGCATCATGGTGCCGCCGCCGAAGTTCTTCCATTCGCTGGCCGCTGCGCTGGTGGAGCCGATGATGGATTCGATGCCGTTCATGAACATGATCTTGCTCTTCTTGGCCCGGAGGATCTCCGCCGCCTTCTGCACGGGAGTGGCGTAGACAAAGTCCTCGGCGTAGAAGAAGTGGCCGCTGCTCTTGTCGATGGCCTCCTTCAGCTTCCGGAGCTCCTTGTCCATGGACTCCCACATCTCCGCCTTGGAGACGGTCCTGCCGATGTTGTCGCTGCCGTCGCCGAAGTAGCCGGTGACGGGTTTTTCGCAGATGATGCTCTTGCCGGCCTCCAGAGCCATGATGCAGTAGGGGATGTGCAGCCGGGGGGGCACGCTCAGGTCGATCAGGTCGATCTCGGGATCGGCCACCAGCTCCTCGTAGCTGGTGCAGATCTGCTCGTAGCCGTATTTTGCCCGGAAGGCCTCCGCCTTCTCCCCGTTGCGGGCGCAGACGGTTTTCAGGCGGATGGGGATGCCGCCGGCGTTGAGGTAGCCGTTTACATGCAAAAATGCGCCGTAGCCGTAGCCCACGGTCCCGATGGTGATAACCTTGCTGGTCTTTTCCATGATGTGCTCCTTCCCGGCGTGCCGCCGTATGTCAAATTCGTTTTTTTGCATTTCCTTTTGGCTCAGTGCCTGTCAAGCTCGATGGGGCAATATATGCCGGGTGTGACGCTCATGTATTCGTGCCAGGGATAGCGGCCCCGGGAGTCGTACATCTTGTCGTGGACGGTGCCGGGGGCCATGTTCAGCTCCTGATGGATGCGGGTGTTGTCGTCGTATTCATAGACGCGCATCATGCCGTAGCCCAGGATCTGGGCGTGGACCTCCTCAAAGTCCCGGTCGTGGTCCCGATGGGGGCCGGAGGGGACCAGGCCCTTGTCCACATAGCAGAAGTTCAGCTCCATGTGCCGGTCCCCCTCGCCGATGCAGAACTTGGGGGACTTATAGTAGGGAAGACCCCGGTGCCGCTCGATGCCCGACATCTCATAGAGCGTTTTCCAGCTGCGCTTGATGGCATCGGCGGTATCCTTGTCCCGGAGATCGCAGCGCTCAAAATCCCAGACCACAACGGCGCGGACGATGTTCCGGATGGTCATGTCCTGCACCACGGCAGCCTTCAGCGGGGGGATGAAGCGCTCGCCGTCCAGAAGGACGTTTTCCCGCTCGTACTCCGCCAGATTGATCACCATGCTTTTCTTGGACACATGGTAGCTGGCCTCGTCCTCCAAATAGTCGATACTGAAAAAGGGCTCCGCGAAATTCAACTGCAGCAGAGACATGGCGTCCTCCCTGTTTCCTCCGGCACAGTGCCCGCCGGATCTTCTTGGCTACAATATATCAGTCCTTAAAATAATAGTAAATCTAAACATACTAAACTTGAATTTAAGCTAAACTTAATATATAATGCAAAAAAAGAGAACGCCTCCCCTCCGGGGACTACGCGGGCGGCAAGCCGCCCTTGGCCTGGGAGAGGCGTCCCCCAACAGAAAGAGAGGACGACAGCATGGACACAGCCAGATGCAAGGCCTTTGTGGCGGCGGCGCGGGTCGGCAGCTTTTCCCGGGCCGCGGAGGAGCTGCACTATACCACCTCCGCCGTCAGCCAGCTGATCACGGCGCTGGAGGAGGATCTGCAGCTGCCCCTGTTCCTCCGCAGCCGGAAGGGAGTCACGCTGACGGCGGACGGGGAGAGAATGTATCCGGTCCTCTACAATCTGGTCCGTCAGGAGGAAAAGGTCTATGAGACCGCTGCGGAAATCAGCGGGCTGATCGTGGGAAAGATCACCATCACCGCCTACCCCAGCATCTGCGCGGCGTGGCTCCCGGGACTGATCCGCCGGTTTCAGGAGCGGTACCCCGGCGTCACCATCCGCATCGACGACAGCATACGAAAGTACGTTCTGGAAGCCCTGAACAGCGGACGGGCGGACGTGGGCTTTCTGAGCAACCAGCACGATTTCACCGGAGAGTGGATCGACCTGCAGAAAAACCCCATGGTGGCGGTGGTGAGCCAGGAGAGCCCCTACGCCCGGTGGGACTCCTTCCCCCTGGCAGAGTGTGAGAAGGCCGTGATGATCCAGTCCTCTCACGGCGTGGACAAGGATATCAGCGGCATTTTTGAAAAGTACGATCTGCACCCGAACATCGTCTATACGACCCGCAATTCCGGCACGGCGGCGGCCATGGTCCAGGACGATATGGGCGTTTTGCTGGTAAATGAGCTGAGTACCCATATGTGGCGCTACCGGGTAAAGGTGCTGCCCCTGGATCCGCCCCAATCCATCTCCCTGGGCATGGCGGTCTCCGCCTTCTCCTCTGCGTCTCCGGCGGTAAAGACTTTTGTCCGCTTCGTCCGGGACGCGTTTGAGAGCTGAAGATGCAAAAGAAAGGAAAATAAGCCGGCAAATCTGTGCAAAAAAGCTATTGCAATCATCCGTCACTGGGAGTAAAATGCGTAAGGTTGAGAACAGAACAGAGGAAAAACGGTGTTTAACGTATCGTTTTATATAAAAATGTCTGTTATCAGCCGTTTACATCGAAATATTGAATGATAAAAGGAGTAAGTATCATGCAGAGATTCACTCTTCCCAGAGACATGTACCATGGCAAGGGCTCCCTGGAGGCCCTGAAGACCCTGAAGGGCAAGAAGGCCATCATCTGCGTCGGCGGCGGCTCCATGAAGCGCTTCGGCTTCCTGGATCGGGCCAAGGCGTACCTGGAGGAGGCCGGCATGGAGGTCGCCCTGTTCGAGGGCATCGAGTCCGACCCCAGCGTGGAGACCGTGATGAAGGGCGCCCAGGCCATGCTGGACTTCGGTCCCGACTGGATCGTCGCCATCGGCGGCGGCTCCCCCATCGACGCGGCCAAAGCCATGTGGATCAAGTATGAGTATCCCGAGTGCACCTTTGAGGATATGTGCAAGGTGTTCGGCATCCCCGAGCTGCGCCGCAAGGCCCACTTCTGCGCCGTGTCCTCCACCTCCGGCACCGCCACCGAGGTGACCGCCTTCTCCATCATCACCGATTACGCCAAGGGCATCAAGTACCCCATCGCCGACTTTGAGATCACCCCTGACGTGGCCATCGTCGACCCCGAGCTGGCCGAGACCATGCCCAAGAAGCTGGTGGCCCACACCGGTATGGACGCCCTGACCCACGCGGTGGAGGCCTATGTGTCCACCGCCAACAGCGACTTCACCGATCCTCTGGCCATCCACGCCATCGAGATGATTCAGAAGACCCTGGTGGCCTCCTACAACGGCGATATGGACGCCCGCCACGCCATGCACACCGCCCAGTGCCTGGCCGGACAGGCCTTCTCCAACGCGCTGCTGGGCATCGTCCACTCCATGGCCCACAAGACCGGCGCCATCTTTGCCGATTACGGCGCCCACATCATCCACGGCGCGGCCAACGCCATGTACCTGCCCAAGGTCATCGCCTTCAACGCCAAGGACCCCACCGCCAAGAAGCGCTACGGCGTCATCGCCGACTACATGCACCTGGGCGGCAAGAACGACGAGGAGAAGGTCGCTCTGCTCATCCAGTTCTGCCGTGACATGAACGACAAGCTGAACATCCCCCACGGCATCAAGTTCTACGGCGCGGACTCCTACCCCACCGAGCAGGGCTTCGTCCCCGAGGAAGTGTTCCTGGAGCGTCTGCCCGAGATCGCCAAGAACGCCATCGGCGACGCCTGCACCGGCTCCAACCCCCGTCAGCCCAGCCAGGAGGAGATGGAGAAGCTCCTCAAGTGCTGCTACTACGACACCGAAGTCGATTTCTGATCCTCACCCCTTATTTTTGCCCGCGGGATTGTACGTCCCGCGGGCCTTGTGCTATAATGGGCAAAAACCATGATGAAACGGAAAGGAAAGCTCCCATGGGCAAGATCACGAAGGTCACGCAGCTGACCCACAACAAGTTCCTCAACTTCTTCGAGCTGGAAACCCTGAAAAAGACCGGCCGGGCGAGCCGGTATTTCATGTCCTCCCGGGCCAAAAGCGCCGAGGAGCTGAAACTGAACACGAAGGACGACCGGGCCGACGCGGTCACAATTCTGATGCTCACCGAGGACGAGGAGAGGATCGTCCTGGTGCACCAGTACCGCTTCACTCTGGACGGCTGGATCTACGAGCTGCCCGCCGGGCTCCTGGAGCCGGGGGAGAGCCCGGTGGAGACCGCTGTCCGGGAGGCACGGGAGGAGACCGGCCTGCACTTCACCCACTGGGATGTGGACCCCCGGTTTGAGCGGCCCTTTTTCAACACCGTGGGCATGACCGACGAGTGCGGCTGCGTGGTCTACGGCACCGGCAGCGGCGAGCCCAGCTCCCGCTTTGAGGAGGAGACCGAGGAGATCGAGGTGGTGCTGGCGGACAAGGAGGAGGCCAAACGCATCCTCGCCCAGGAGCGGGTGTCGGCCAAATGCGCCAGCCACTTGATGCAGTTTGCCTATCAGGAGCACCCCTTTGCCTACTTGCGCCGGGGGGAGCGGTAAGATGGAGCGCCCCTTTCAGAGCGTGACCGTCACGGACAAGGGCGCCCGGTTTTTGCGCTCAGGCCACCCCTGGGTCTACGCCGGGGAGGTTCTGACCCCCGGGGACCCCTGCCCGGACGGGGAGATCGCGGACGTGTTCACCCAAAAGGGCAAGTGGCTGGGAGCCGGGTTTTACAACAGCCGCTCCCTGCTGCGGGTGCGGCTGCTGACCAGAAACGGCAACGACAAAATGGACGAGGACTTTTTCCTCCGCCGCCTGCGCTACGCTCTCGCCTACCGCCGGCAGGTGATGGGAGCGGACTTTGACAACTGCCGCCTTGTGTTCGGGGAGGCGGACGGCTTCCCCGGCTGGACGGTGGACCGCTTCGGGGACGTGCTGGTCAGCGAGGTGCTGTCCCTGGGCATCGAGCGGCGGCGGGATATGCTCTATGGGCTTTTGCGCAGCGTACTGGGGGAGATGGGCGTGGCCGTCTCCGTGATCTACGAGCGCAACGAGTCCGCCCTCCGGGAGAAGGAGGGCCTGGAGCGGGGAAAGGGGCCCTATGTCGCTCCGGGCCTTGTTGCGGAGCCCTCCGGCCACACGGAGATCCGGGAAAACGGCATCTATTACGACGTGGACTACATCAACGGGCAGAAGACCGGCTTTTTCCTGGATCAGAAGTATAACCGCTCCGCGGCCGCCCGCCTGGCTCCCGGCCGGCGGGTGCTGGACTGCTGCACCCACACGGGGGCCTTCGCCCTCAACTGCGCCGCCGCCGGGGCGGAGAGCGTCACGGCCCTGGACGTGTCCGAGGACGCCCTGGAGCAGGCCCGGCGCAACGCCGCGCGCAACGGCCTTGCGGAGAAGATCCAGTTCGTCCGGGCGGATATGTTCGAGTATCTGACCCAGCTTGCCGCCTCCCGGCAAAAGCCCTTTGACTATATCATCCTGGATCCCCCGGCCTTCACCAAGAGCAGCGCCACCGTGGAGAGCGCCCGCCGGGGCTATCGGGAGATCAACCGCCGGGCCATGCAGCTTTTGCCCCGAGGCGGGTATCTGGCCACCTGCTCCTGCTCCCACTTCATGACGGCCCCCCTCTTCCGGGAGATGCTCGCGGACGCCGCCGGGGACGCCAGCGTGTCCCTCCGGCAGATCGAGGAGCGCCGCCAGTCCCCGGACCACCCCATCCTCTGGGGCGTGCCGGAGACGGAATATCTGAAATTCTTCCTTTTCCAGGTGGTGTAAGCTCGGGGGAAGACAAAGGACAAAAGGAAAAGGGATAAAGATGGACGAGTTTTCGATTATAGTATCAGAGGAAGATGCCATCATTTCCGGTGGGCCGTCTCCCCTTGTGGATACGCCCTTTTGCATACTCTTGAATGGCGATTTTTTTCCAGATAATGCCTGGACGGACTATTCTTTTCCTGTTTTGTGCATGTGGGCGGAGAGTGTCCTTCGAAATCGGGGCAAGGAAAGAGCGAGCTACGCCCTTTTCTTTATGGATGGACCATATCGAATAGAAATCAGGCAATGTCACGAGGATCTAATCCTTGAGGGAATCAACAGTCGGGCAAAGGATCGGGTGGAGTTTACAGCACGGACCACGGTTCAAAATCTGCTCCATGAACTGCTCAGCGCATTTAAAGTGCTGAGCAAGATCCTGATTGACAATGCAGATCACTTAGATCCATCCACAGTGAGAACAATCCGTGACGCAATACACTACTATGAGAATGCTATAAGAAATTAGTAATCGTTGAGACAAGGGGACGAAGCGTTAGTCTTGACGAAATGTTAAGCAGGGGATGACGAAACAAACAAACGTCTCTCTCGGCGACTGCGTGAACTATAAGAGGAGCAATTCCTGAATTATGAAATCGGGAAAGTACGATGATGAGGTCAGCGTGACAAACACGCCTCATCTAAAAGAAAAAACGATCATTCTGGGACTGGTCTATTTTCTTGTTGGTGTGAATTTCCTGCTTCACGGTGCTGTGTGTGGTACTGCGGAAGAAGTAATATTAGGCGTCATTTTTCTCCTGCTGGTCCCGATCGTAGTATTTGATAAACGCAGGGAAAATCGAGGAACATTTGCCGTTGTATGTGCCTGTATTATTTTGCAACGCGCCCATTGCATGGAAAGAGAAGAGGAAATACAGGCTCAAACAATGTCACCGAACGCATTGTCAAGCTTTTTGAAAGGGTGAATCGGATCAGATCAGGCCGCGCTCATTGCAGAAGGCCATGATGTCGCCCACATACTCGTCCTTCATCTTGATGGGCAGATCCACATGATCCACGCCGTGATAGAGCACCAGCTTGGAGTCCTTGAGGGCGCGCAGCGTGCGAACCATCAGCTCAGGTCCGCTGATCGTGTCTGCTGTGCCGCCCAACATGATCGTGGGAACATGGATGGTGCCCAGCACCTCGGCGAGAGTCTCCTCCGTGGGGACGCGAGGGAAAGGCTTTCGGGGATTGAGCAGCGCAGACTCCGGCGGCATATTTGTCCAAAATTCCACTGTCTGCTCGTAGGCTTTTTTGGCATCCTCGCTGATCGTGGGATCTTCTTGCATCGGAATAAAGGCTTTGCCCACATATGCAGCTTGCTTTTCGGCGTAGGGAACCCAAGTCTCCCGGGATTTGGCGGCTTCGATGGTCATCATCCGCGCCGCGCCGGTGGCCTTGCCGTCCTTCATGTGCGGGCCGCTGCCGCTTGCAAAGAAGCCCCGCAGCCGATCCGGATGGTTCATGCACAGATGCCAGCCGATGCCAGCTCCGTGAGAATGCCCTGTGTAAAAGAACTTGTCGATCCCCATGGCATCCGCAAAGTCCACCACGTCCTGCGCCCAAACGTCGTACCAGTCATCGCCCAGATCCTCATATACCAGAGCGGAGGGCGCGTAGCCGCGGATACGAATGATGTAGGCATGGAAGCCGCATTTTTCGGCCAGATCCTTAGTGTAGTACACATAGCTGTTGACAAACTGCTGCGCCTGGATCAGATAGCGGTCGCCGGAGCCGAACTCCTCGTAATACAGTTCTACATCCTTTAACTTGATAATGGGCATTTTCTGTTCCTCCTGTTGATTCAAATCATTCGTTTTGCGGATCAGTGCCGACGCCGCCCCTCAACGGGCGCGTCGGAATACTCCCTCGGCTTCATGGGGATTCGATTGCGGAGATGGGTCATGCGCTCCAGATTGGATTCCACCCGCAGACTCAGCCGCTCGCCGTTGAAGCGGCAGTAGAAGGTGTGGTAATCCATCCAATCGGTGGCGCGCACTTGGAAGGTAAAGCAGAAATCGGAACTCCAGCCTCCGGTGACGCGGTATTTTGGGCAGTCGATGCCGAAAATCTGATTCAGCCGGTCATTTTCCCTGGGCATAGGCGGGAAAGCGTCATTTTCTATCCACTCTCCGTTCAGTCCGCAGCGGACGGTATAGCGTCCACTCTTTGCACAGAGCCGAATCTCAGGCTGATCGCTGTCTGCAGACAGGCTTAGGCCGGTCAGTCCCCAAGGGTTTTCCTCCAGATCAAACCACGCGCCGTAATAGTCGTCCCGATAGTCGGGAGACGCCGCCAGGACAGGCGCGCAGTTCCATCGCTCCAGATACCACCGCAGCTCCTGCTCTCCGTTTTGAGCCTGCGCCTCCGCCGCCTGAGAAGGGGGCAAAATGGCGGGGTACAGTGTGTTCCAAAGAATCGCGGGGATCAGTCCGCTGTCCTCCTCAATGGAATTGCAGACGATGGCCAGCTCCTTATCCGGAAAGAGGAAGCCAAACTGGCTGCGGCCGCCGTCCAGACGGCAGCCCTCGGTGGAATTGCGCCAGAGCTGAAAGCCATATCCCGCGAACTGATCGGTGTGCATGAATGAGATAGAGGAACAGCGGCCAGACGGCACCTGATAGGCGCAGGCCGTGCGCACAAGCTCCGGGGAGAGCAGTTGCTTGCCGTTCCAGCAGCCCTCCTGCAAATAGAAGAGCGACAGCTTTGCAAAACCGTCGGCAGTGCAAACTGTGCGGGAGCCCTCCAGCTCACCGCGCTCCGTGCGCTCTACGGTACAGTAGATCTCCAGAGGAGTCAGAAAACGGGGGCGCAGATAGTCCACATAGTTCTCACCCGTGACCTTCTCCACGATCATACCGAGAATGTGGGGCACGCCGTTGTTATAGAGGAAGTGGGTGCCCGGTTCATAGTCCAGCGGCTCTTCCAGAAAGGCACATACACTGTTGGCGCCGTTCAGCACCGGACGGAAGGTGTCGCGGTCGTGTCCGGTAGTCATGGTCAACAGATGGTATACCGTCATGGCACGCATCCGCTCCGTGACAACCGCTGGCATATCATCGGGAAAGATATCTGTCAAACGGGTGTCCAGCGTCACCTTCTCCTCCTGGATCGCGAAGAGTACCGCGAGTCCGGTCAGCGCTTTGGCCGCGGAGTAGATGCGCCGGAGGGACTTACCGGTATAAGGAGCCCGGTTGGCGCCTAACAGTTGGTAACCGCTGCGGAAAATGTACAGGCTCTGGATATCCACCGATTGCCGATCCAGCTCGGTCAGGAAATTGAGGATGGCCTGACATGAAATGCCCTGCGAGGCCGGAGAAGCCGTGCGGAACTCGCCGTTTTCATATGGCACATATTGCATAACAGCCTCTCCTTTCTACAATATGGAGAAAGCGCCCAGGGCGGAGACCACCAGCAACACGGCGGAAAACACGCCCGAGAGGATAGTTTGCTGTTTTACCAGCTTTTTGCGGATAGCCTCGTCCGTACAGCCGGTCAGCGCAGCCGCGCCGCCCTGGGAGAAGGGGCTGATGCTGCTGGACGTGAGACCCATCTGGGTCGCGGCGTAAATGGCTCCGGTGGACGCGCCGGAGGCCGCCGAGAGCACCGACAGCAGCGGCAGCATCATCGGAATGATCACACCACCGGACACAAAGAAGCTGAGTACGCTCATAATCAGCACGATGCCCGGAATGATCATGACGGCGGGGACGGAGTTTTGCAGCGTCTCCGACATATAATCAATGATCCCAAGGTTTTTTGCCAAAGCCATGTACATACCCGTCAGAGACAGCATCAGCAGCGTGTCCCATGGAACGTGCTTCTTTATCACCTGATCGTAGGGGGCGGTCTTCCAAAGGATGTTCAGAACGATGCCGATGGAGGCTAGAAACTGGAAACTGCATTTTGCCGTCAGCCACTTGGTAATGGGGTTCGGTGCAATCAACTGTACAAAGGCCGGTATCACGATCATGACAATAATACCGAGAATGATGGCGAGCGTCTTTTTCTGCGCCTCGTCCAGCGGCTCGGGCTTTGCCATGCTGATGTTGGTTTTGTTCACCCGGTAGCCCTTGAGGATAACGAACATCACCAGATACAAAATGGTGTAATACACCGCGCGGAAAGCAAAGAAGCTTACCACATAGCCCGATGCGGTGGCCGTGTCATAGTAGATCTCCAGCTGACCCACATTTGTGGCGTAACCGGAGGTCCATGCAAAGCTGGCACCTACCATCGGGCCGGTCCACATGGCGATGGGAACCAGCAGCGGGGAGATTCCCGCCTGGATGGCCAGGCTGAAGCAGATTGCCGACATGAAAAATGGAGCTGCGCCTCCGGCGCCCAGGCCGGCCACCAGCGCCGTTACCAGGAAAAAGAGGATTCCCAGCAGCCAGCCGGCGTTCCGGCAAGCATAGATCAAATGCTCGGCCAGCTTTTTCAGGGTGCCGTTCTGGGAGGCGAAGGCGAAAAGAAATGTTGCGATAAAGAAATTGAAAAACAGGGTGACCGGGAAAAGGTTGACGACCGCCCCTGCGGACATGCCTCCCGCCGTCGTCCCAATCAGGAAAGCGAAGGCAAGGGCGATAAATCCAATGTTGATTTTCAGCTTGACACCCAGGAATAGCACCAAAAGGATACAGCCGAAAAACAAAATGCTGTTTGCCATATCATGGCTCCTTTCGCTTCAGCATACGATAAAAGGTTGCGCGGCTCACGCCCAACAGCTCAGCGGCCTTCTGCTTGTTGCCTCCGGCTCTCTCCAATGCTTCCTCAAGCGTGTACCGTTTTGGCGGCTCGGTGGCTTTTGATTCTCTGGGCGCCGACAGGCCGCTGTTTTCTTCCATATAATTTCGGATCAGCCATTCCTCGATCTGGGGCGTGTCGGTGATTACGGCGACGCGCTGCACCATGTTCTGCAGCTCCCGCACATTGCCCGGCCAGTCATACTCCCGCATGGCTCTTCGCGCTTCCTCGGTAAAGGAGAAAGAGCGATGCTTGTGGAGGGCGGCCTCGGCAAGAAAGTACTCGGCCAAAAGGACGATATCTTCGCGCCGCTCCCGCAACGGCGGGATGTGCAGGCACAGTACATTGAGTCGGAAATATAGGTCGCCCCGGAAGCTCCCCTCCCGCACCATGGACACCAGATCGCAGTTGGTTGCGGCAATCACGCGGATATCCACGGGGATGAGGTTTTCTCCGCCGATCCGTCGGATGTTCCTCTCCTGCAAAACGCGCAGCAACTTTCCCTGGAGAGCGGGGGAGAGCTCGCCGATCTCATCCAGAAAGATCGTTCCGGTGTGGGCATTCTCAAACAGGCCGCGCTTTCCCTCCCGGTTCGCACCGGTAAAGGCGCCGCGGACATAGCCGAACAGCTCGCTTTCCAGAATGCTCTCGGGCAGCGAGGCGCAGTTGATCGCCACAAAGGGGCCGTTGGCGCGGCTGCTGGAGCTGTGGATGCCTTGGGCAAACAACTCCTTGCCGACGCCGGTCTCGCCGAGGATCAGTACGGTCTCTTCCGCCCGGGCAAAGCGCGTCGCCATTTTGAGCGCCCGGGACATGCTCGCGCTCCGGCCGATGATCTGATCCAGCGAATACCTCGTCTGATTGGTAGAGGCGGCCAGATTGCGGCGAATGCTGATCTCGGCGCCCCGCACCGTTTCCGCGTCCTGGAAGGTGACGGAAACGCCCTCCAGCTTCTCTCCGTTGAAAATCGGTTCCGCATGGTATAGGAACACCTTGTCCCCGATCCGGGCGACCTGATTCAGATATGCCTGACCGTTGGAGAGTACGTCCGACACCCTTGTGAATTGAGGGCACACGCTCTCCATGGAAAAGGAAACCTGCGTCAGGTGGCTGATATTCAGATATTCTGAGGCTAGCCGATTCAGCAGGATGATATTGCCCTGCCTGTCAAGAGTAAGAAAGGCGTAAATGGAAGAATTGGGAACCACCTCGCTGCCCACCGAGCCGTTTTCCTTTGTTCGCTCCATGTGTGCCTGCGCCATGGAGATGGCCTTTGCAATCTCCGAGGCGCGAGGCTCTACAAGTACATAAGGCAGATGGTACTGGCTGGCTATCTTTGCCTGGTAGTATCCTCCTACGACCACATCCACATCCGTCAAGCTGCGGAATTTCTCGGGCAGCTGATCCGGCATCACGGTCGGTATGTCGATCAGCTCAATACGCAGCAGTTCGCGGATCGTAAGTACATCTCGGAGAACCTTTTTAAATCCGAAAATGGCGATGCGGTTTCCGATTCTTGACGCGCGGAGCAGTCCGTCCAGCACGTCCTCGGGCAGTAGATCCACCATGATGACCGGGATATCCACGCTTTGGCGAATGACCTTTGCAAACAGGCCGAAGGCAATAATCACCCGGACTCCCTCATCCACCAGCCGCCGGGACACCTCCCGCAGCTCCTCAAGCTCGGCGAGAACCACCGGGTAATCTACAGAGAACTCCCGCATGACGCTCTTGGCGGTTTCTGCGGCGGCTGGCTCGGAGGTAATGATGACGATGTGTTTATGATCCATTTTTCGCTCCCATCTGTCCGTTAACGGCTCGGCCTAACGATGCTGTTGATGTCTCAGACAGGAAACAGTATATCAGCTTTTTCTTGAATTGAAAACCGGGTTCAAGCTTCCGTTTTGGCGGGCTTGCGCAGGATGATGACCGCGAGAATGGTGACCAGCACTACGGGGACAATGAACACGCCGAAGCCGACGCGGTAGCCGAAGGTGGCGCTCAGAAAACCGCCCACCGTGCTGGCAATGGCGGAGCCGATATCCATTCCCAGATAGTTGGTGGAGTTGGCGGCGGCCTTGCGCTCCTCAGGGACGGTACGCATGGAGATGGCCATCAGCACGGGGGAGATGCCGTTCTGGCCGATGCCGCAGAGCACGCCGGCGAGGATGAACCAGCCGATGTTCTGCGCCAGAGCCAGGCACAGCAGACTCAGAGAGAAGCAGGCGGCGGCGGGGATCAGGGTGGCGATGGGACCTTTCTTATCCAGCAGGACGCCCAGAGCCGGACGGGAGACCCATCCCACCAGAGAGGCGGCCGTGGCGAACACGCCGATGTTGGCTATGCCCAACTCCTCCAAAGCGAACGCGGCCATGAACACGGTGATGCCGGTGCGGGTGCCCTGGAAGGCGGTGTTGATCAGCATGGCGGGGACGGCCTCCACGGCAAACAGGTTTTTCAGAGTGATGCCGCTGAAGACGGACTTGCCCTCTACGCGCTGGGGGGCCTTGGTAGGAGCGGTAAAGCAGATCAGGATCAGGCCGAGGAAGGCAATGCCGGTGAACACCAGCAGCATGGAGGCGTAGCCCATACGGGCGGCCAGAGCGAAAGCGATGGGCTGGGAAATGGCGGAAGCCAGCATCTGAGAGATCATGAAGAAGCCCATGGCAGTACCAAGATCCTCCCGAGGAACATACTCGCTGACGACAACCGCGGTGATCGTGGAGATGAAGGTCCATGCGATGCCGTGGATGATTTTGGCGGGGGCGGCGAAAGCGGGGTTGTTCATGCTGAGTGAGTACATAAATACAGCGACAACAAGGGCGGCAACTGCGAAGATATAAATGGTCTTTTTATTGAGACGGTCGGCGATGGGCGCAGAGATGGGGCGGATAATGAAGGCGGCCCAGCTCATTGCGCTGGCAATCAGCCCGATGGTGGTCAAATCCATGCCAGCCAAACGCCAGCCGGCGCCGGTGGCGGAGTTGGTCATGGAGTGGGTCACGCAGATGACGGTGTACGCGATAAAGAGCATGATAAAGTTCTTGTTCGCGATTTCAAAGAATGACTTTTTCTTTTTCGTTTCGTTCATGATGATTCCTCCCTATTCGTTTTTTATTGCTTGGAAGCTTCCAATTAAACAATATGCAAGTTTCGTGCCAACTCATTGCTTTTTTAAAAAGATTTTTAAAAATCTGTATTATTTGTGGTTTTACGCCGATTGTTGCAGCAGCGTGGCTCCCTTCAGGACTCTCTTATGCCTCTCGCCCGTTCCTTTTTGTCTCGTTTCTGTCTCAATGTCTCACGGAGAGACGCGAAATGAGACTCCCCATCCTCATTCCCATTGTTCAAGCTATATGGACTCTCTTTTTGAGCGTGCTCGCCGGGCGAACTCAATCATAACCACGGGCAAAGCCCGTGGTTTGCACTAGGCCTATAAGGCCATAATACTGGCCTGGGCCTGAAGGCCCTTGAAAAAGTTGCCGACCGCAATTCATTTTCCGGCAGCCCCTCACAGAGGGGCTGTCGTTTATTTGCCCTTTTCTACTGGCTGACCCGTAAACGGGTCAACGTATTCCTTGATACTCATTTGATCTTCCAGGTAGTCTTCTTGCATTTGGTTCTTGATATACTCCTGGATCTGTTTTTCGTTTCGGCCTACTGTACTCACGTAGTATCCCGTACACCAGAACTTCCGATTCCCATACCGATACTTCAGATTCGCGTGCCTCTCGAAGATCATGATGCTGCTCTTCCCTTTCAGATACTCCAAAACGAGAACGGATCTTTGATCAACGGTTCTGGGACAGGGGATGCACCCCTGTCCCGCGAGCACCCCGCGGACAAGATCTGCCGCCGGGGACGGTTGCTGTGAAAATAACTTGAATACCGGCGGATAATGTTGTAAAATATCTTTCTGACATTGAATGATCGAGGTTGAGCCATGCCCATATCCAGGAAAAAGTACATACTGGTCCTGCTGGTGAGCATCGCGGCGCTGGCTCTGACGCTGGGCATCGCGCTGCTGTTCGGCGGCGGCGCTCCCGCCGCGGACCGGGCGGACGGGGGGCAGACGCCCCTGCGCATCAGCGAGTACATGGCCAAAAACACCGCTTACCCCGGCCCGGACGGCCGCTGTAGCGACTGGGTGGAGATCGAAAACAGCGCGGACGCGCCCTTCAACCTCTCCGGCTACCGGCTGACGGACGATATGACCAAGGCAAAGTACGCCTTTCCCGTGGGCACGGTGCTGCCGGCGGGCGGGCATATCGTGGTCTGGTGCGATCCGGAGGGGAGCGGGGCCTTCTATGCTCCCTTCTCCCTGAAGGCCCAGGGCGGGGAGACGCTGCTGCTGATGAACAGCGCCAACACCGTTCTGGATCAGATCGAGACCCTGCGCTCCCCCCGGAACATGGCCGTCATCCGCACGGCGGACGGGGGCCTGACCGTGACCAACACCCCCACGCCGGGCTATGAGAATACGGAGGCGGGCTATCAGGCGTATCTGGCCGCCGCGGGGCTGGGCTCCGGGGAAGTGCGGCTCAGCGAGCTTATGTCCGCCGAAAAGCTGATATGCGGGCCGGACGGTCTGCCCTGCGACTGGGTGGAGATCGAGAACAGCGGCGCCGAGAGCGCGGACCTCTCGGGCATGCACCTGACGGACCGGGAGGGCGAGGGACGATATACCTTCCCGGAGGGCAGCGTGCTGGCGCCCGGAGGGCGGCTTCTGGTGTGGTGCTCCGGCGATGAGACGAAAGGCGCGGACCACGCCCCCTTCCGGCTCAGCAAACAGGGCGGGGAGAGCGTGCTGCTCACGGACAGGAACGGAAACGTGCTGGACCGGGTGAGCCTGCCCTATCTGATGGACGATAATTCCTACGCCCGGATCGACGGGACCTGGACCGTGACCAACACCCCCACGCCGGGGTATGAGAACACGGAGACGGGCTATGCCGCGTGGCTTGCCTCCACCGGCTACGCCGATGTGAAGATCCGCATCACCGAGGTCAATCCCCGGAATCTGAGCGGCCTCCGGGATGCCGACGGGGAGTTCCGCGATTGGATCGAGCTGATGAACGAAGGGGAGGAGAGCGTCTCCCTGGAGGGCTGGTATCTCTCCGACGATCCGGAGGACCTGGCCCGCTGGCGCATCCCGGCGGTGAGCCTCGCTCCCGGAGAGCGCCTGGTGATCTTCGCCTCCGGCAAGGACCGGACGGAGGGAGAGCTCCATACGGACTTCGCCGTCTCCGCCCAGGAGACCGTCACGCTGATGACCCCGGTGGGCATCCTGGCCCACCAGGTGACCGTGCCCCTGGTGGCGGACGACGCCTCCTGGGCCATGGTGGACGGCGCGTGGACCGAGACCGCGCCCACGCCGGGACAGTGAGGGGGGAGAGCATGGACAGAACGGTCAATCGCCATGAGGTGAAATTCATCATCAATCTCCTGGAGGCAGAGCTGCTGAAGCGGCGTCTGCCGGCCCTGCTGAAACCCGACTCCCACGCCCGGGCGGACGGAAGCTACTTTATCCGCAGCGTGTATTTTGACGATCCGGACTACACCGCCTACCGGGAAAAGCTGGACGGCGTAAAGGAGCGGACCAAATACCGCATCCGCTTTTACAACATGAGCGACAAGGTCATCTTCCTGGAAAAGAAGATGAAAAACGGGGACATGACCGGCAAGGAATCCGTCCGGCTCTCCCGCCGGGGGGCCCAGGCGTTTCTGGACGGGCACCGGGCCCTGCCCAAGCTCCCGGGGCTGGCCGGGGAGCTGGGACGGCTCCGCCAGGGGGTCTGGAAGCCGGTGGTGATCGTGGACTACGACCGCTGGGCCTACACCTACGACGTGGGGAACGTCCGGGTGACCATCGACATGAATGTCCGCACCGCCCCCTTTGCCACCGACGCCTTTGACAAGCGCCTTCTGACCGTCCCGGTGCTGGAGCCGGGACAGGCGGTGCTGGAGGTAAAGTACGACGCCTTTCTCCCCGCCCCGGTGCGGGAGCTGCTGATGGGCGTCACCAAGCAGCGCTGCGCCGTATCCAAGTACACCCAATGCCTGAGCATTTTGGAATAGTGAGGGATAAAAAATGAGTATTGCTGATCTGATCAAAAACAAATTCACCGAGGAATTCACCGCCATCTCCGTGGGCAGCCTGGTCACCACCCTGGCCCTGAGCTTCCTGCTGGGCGTGTTCGTGCTGGTGGTCTACCGCCTGACCTTCACGGGCGTCAGCTTCTCCCGGAGCTTTGCCCTGTCGCTGGTGATGCTCTCCATGGTCACCAGTCTTGCCATTTTGACGGTGCGCTCCAATGTGGTGCTGTCCCTGGGCATGGTGGGCGCTCTGAGCATCGTGCGTTTCCGCACGGCCATTAAGGACCCCATGGATACGGTGTTCATGTTCTGGAGCATCGTGGCGGGCATCATCACCGGCGCGGGCTATGTGACCGTGGCCATCCTGGCCACCCTGCTGCTGGGCGTGCTGTTCATGCTGGTGCAGCTCTTCACCGGACGGCTCCACGGCAACTCCTATCTGGCGGTCATCCGCTATGAGGAAAAGGCGGCCAACGCGGTGCGCTCCCGGGTCAACTCCCTGGGCCGCTTCAAGCTCAAGAGCCGCTCCAGCAACGTGGACGAGACCGAGCTTGTGATCGAGGCCAAGCTCAATGAAAAGCAGATGAACGCCCTGGAGTCCCTGCTGAACGTGGAGGGCGTGTCGGACGTGAACATCATCGGCTACAACGGCAGTACCCTGCTCTGATCCATGGCAAAGCGCAGCTTTGCCGCAGCGGCTATAGGCCGCTTTGGTCGGCGCGAGGGCTCGCTTGGCTCGCCTTGGGTGTTTTTGAGGCGGCAAAGCTGCCTCAAAAACGGTTTTATATAGGAAGGAGAACACATGGACTATTCTTATAAGACCCGGGGCACCTGCTCACGGGAGATCCATTTCGACGTGGTGGACGGGAAGGTCCACAACATCCATTTCGTGGATGGCTGCAACGGCAATACCCAGGGTGTGGCGGCTCTGGCCGAGGGCATGGACGTGGATGAGGTCATTGCCCGGCTGAAGGGCATCCGCTGCGGCTTCAGGCCCACCTCCTGCCCGGACCAGCTGGCCCGGGCCCTGGAACAGGTCAAGGCCCGGGAATAAGCGGGCCGAAAAATCACATAAAGCATCCGCCCTCCCCTGCCGTCAGCGGCAGGGGAGGGCGGATGCTTTATTCACTGTTATGCTCTGTCGTGGGACAGCCTCGCCGGATGCCCGGCCCTGTGCAGGGGCCGGTTTTTCCACAGCTCCGGGAAGGCCAGGGGCTCGTACTCCCGCCCCAGCTCCTGCAGCAGACGGACGGCGTCCGCCTGGCTGCGGTATTCCCGGTCCCCGGTCATGTCGCACGGCTCCAGCCCCGGATCCTTCTGCCGCAAAAGCTGCATCAGGTGGGCCTGGGCGTGCTCCATATCCGCGTGGGCGGCGTAGAAGTACAGGGCGCAGCCCTCCGCCGGATCGGCCTGGGGCCGGAGGACGGAGCGCAGCTTCATTTTTTCCAGCATCGGCGCCAGCTCCCGCTGCAGCCGGTCTGCCTGCTCCCAGCCGGTGACCAGCTTGATGTACACCACGTCCGAGGCCGAGAAACGGTCGTCGTCCAGATAATAGCGGTAAGGGGAGCGCTTCAGACGGCGGTAGACTGCGTTCTCCAGCTCCGTCAGCTCTCCGTGGTGATAGATGCAGTTCCGGTCCCGGTGGATCGTGTAAATGAAGTAGCTCTGGTCCTCCAGCCGCTTCATCAGCCAGCGGCAGGAGGCGGGATGCAGCTTCGTCGTCGCCACGTATTCGTTTTCGTTGGGATCGTAAATGGCCGCGCCGTCCATGACGATCATGGGCACGCTGCCTTTCACCGCCCCCAGCTGGGAGGCCTGGAAGGCCGGGGCGTGCTCCGACATCAGGCAGATCCTGGCCCCGTCCCGCAGAAGGCTCTGCAGCCGGAACAGCACCGGTGCGTCCAGCTGGGAAAAGCGGTCGTCGGTCAGAAGATGCATGGGGAGAAAGAACACTTTGTTCTCCCGCTTGACCCGGGGCAGATGGATGCTGTTGATCCCGATGGCCACGGCGGTCCCCAGCAGCACGTCCAGGATGCGGAGGAAGGCCTGCCGCAGCGGATCTCCGATCTCGGGATAGGCGATCACCACGCAGATGAAAACGATGGCCGCCAGACCGGAGACATCCGGCCGGCGCAGCAGCACGGCGCTGTGCAGGGCAGCCAGGGTGCCCAGACCCATCAGAGGATAGAGAAGGAAGCTCCGGGTCCCCAGGGAGGGGGAGAGGCTCATGCCCAGCAGGAACAAAAAGCCCCAGACCGCGCCGATCAGCGTTCCCCACAGCCGGCTGAGCCCGCTCTCCCGGGTGTCATGGGCGTAGGGCTGTATACAGATGATGGCGGTGATGGCCGCCTCGGCGGGGATGCTCCCCGCCGGATAGCCGATCAGCGTATAGAAGAGCAGGCAAAGGGTCACCGCGGCGCTGGTTTTGACGATGCGCTGACCGGGGAATTGCCAGTGGTAGTTTGGTATCGATTGGTTCATGCTTTTCACCTTGAAATCACTCGTTTACGATCAGGTCCTCAAAGGCGTTGGCCCGGACCCAGAGGGAGACGCTGTTTTCGGCGCAGCGGAACTCTCCCCAGCCGTCGGCGTCGATCAGCACCGGCTCCGGAAAGACCCCGAGAGCGTCATAAAACCGCTCTCCGGCAAAGCGGAGGCCCATCCGCATGCGCT
This sequence comes from Oscillospiraceae bacterium, assembly GCA_017540645.1. Classification (GTDB taxonomy): domain Bacteria; phylum Bacillota; class Clostridia; order Oscillospirales; family Oscillospiraceae; genus Apopatocola. The sequence continues at coordinate 79,611 of JAFYAQ010000010.1, read as the reverse complement.
TGACGCCGGCCCCCGCATTGGAGAGCAGGACGGCCAGACCGGAGTCGGGGTGCTCCCGGTCGCCCCGGCGCACCCAGCCGATGCAGTGGGGATCGTCAAAGAAATCCTTCTGATCGCCGTAGGCATAGGCGCGGCGAAGCCGGATCATTTTTCCCAAATTCGGCACCAGCGGGCGGTTTTTTGCCGGGTTGCCGTAATAATCGGAATAGAACACACAGGGAACGCCCTCCTGCCGCAGGAGGATAAGGGCGTAAGCCAGGGGCTTGAACCAGTCCGCCACAAAGGACTCCAGGCTCTGCCCGTACTGGGTGTCGTGGTTGTCCACAAAGGTGACCGCCTTGTCGGGACGCTCGGACACCAGCGTATGGGAGAGGATGCCGCTCAGGTCGTAGTCCGCTCCCGCCTGGGAGGCGTGATAGAAATTGTAATGCAGCGCCACGTCGAAGAGGGACATCTCGTTGTCCACCGCGTCCAGATAATGCAGCAGCCGCTCCGGATCGCCGCTCCAGTACTCTCCCACCGCGGGGAGATCGGGGTAGCCGTCCGCGCGAAGACGCTTCAGCAGCTCCCGGTAAAAGGGAAAGCTGATGTGCTTCACCGCGTCCAGCCGTAGACCGTCCACGCCGGTCTGGGCCAGATACCAGCGCAGCCATTTTTCCGTCTCCCGCTTCACGCTTCGGTTGGACATATCCACGTTCATGCCCATCAGATAGTCAAAATTGCCCCGCTCCGGGTCCGTTTCCGGCGCCCAGTGCTTGCCGGTGAAGCGGTAGATCCGGTCCGTGCGCCGGGAGTCCTCGTCCCAGTCCGTACCGGTAAAGTGCCGGTGGTCCCAGGTGAAGCGGCTGTATTTGCCGCCCCGGCCGGGAAAGGTGAACTTGGACCAGACGCGCACGGTCTGCTTGCCGTCCACCTGCTGCAGGCGGTCCTCGGGGGAGTCGCCCACGGCCTTGACCTCCTCCAGCTCGTCGCCGCCCATCCGGTGGTTGAGCACGATGTCTGCGAAGACGCGGATGCCCGCCTCATGAAAGGCGCGGATCGCCGCGATATATTCCTCTTTGGTGCCGTACTTTGTGCGGATCGTGCCCTTCTGGTCAAATTCTCCCAGATCATACATATCATATACGCCGTATCCCACGTCCTCCTGGGAGGTGCCCTTGTAGGCGGGGGGAAGCCAGACCGCGCTGATGCCCAGACGGGCGAGATGCTCCGCCTTTGCGGCGCAGCGCTTCCACCAGAAGCCGTCGTTGGGCAGGTACCATTCAAAATACTGCATCATCGTTTCATTATTATACATAAGGATAAACCTCCTTTCCGTTCGGGAACCTGTCCGTCCCGGAGATTGCGGGTGTTTTACCACCGTTGGGCGGATTTGTCAAATTTTCGGCCTTGGGGTCTCGTCAATTTCCATAATGCGAAGGAGAGAAAAACGGGTGAGAACCGCCCCAAAAAAGAGAGAACCGGGGGATACTGGCCCTCCTTTGACCTTGAAATATGGGCATTATTCACAAAAATTTGCAGCCAGAATATGCAAAACAGCTAAGACAGCCCGCGCCGAGACTCAAACGGGGACCGCCGACAGCGGTTTTTCCATTATTTTGTAAAGTTGTGCTTGACAGATTGTATTAACTGTGTTACTAATATTAGTACAGTTAACACGGATGATTCCACAGGAGTTGGAGCCTATGATCCATATAGACTATCGAGACCCCCGGCCCATCTATGAGCAGGTGAAAGACAGCCTGCGGCGGCTGGTGGTATCCGGGGCCCTGCCCCCGGGAGAAAAGCTGCCGTCGGTGCGGGAGCTGGCCACCGCGCTGACCATCAACCCCAATACCATCCAGCGGGCCTACCGGGAGCTGGAGGCGGAGGACTATATCGTCTCCGTGCCCGGCAAGGGCAGCTTTGCCGCCGAGCGCCGGGAGGAGAACGCGGAGCGAAAGCGGGAGCTCCTGCGGACGCTGCGGGAGACCTGCCGGGAGCTGCGCTGGCTGGGGCTGAGCGATGAGGAGATCGCCGCCGCTATAGAGAAGGAGAGTGAGGGAACATGATCGAACTGAAAAGCGTCACCAAACGCTTTGGGGACTTTGCGGCGCTGGATGATGTGAGCATCCGCGTGCCCCGGGGCGCCGTTTTCGGCCTGATCGGGCCCAACGGAGCGGGAAAGACCACCGCCATCCGCTGCATCACCGGCATGCTGAAGCCGGAGGCGGGCCAGGTACATATCGGCGGGGAGCCGGTCTGGGACGAGCCCGGAGTGAAGAGCCGCTTTTTCTGCATCCCGGACGAGCCCTGGTGCTTTGCCGGGGCCTCCACCCGGGACATGATGGAGTTTTACCGCCGGATCTACCCCGGCTTTGACGAGAAGCGCTACGAGGCCCTGTGGAACGTCTTTTCCCTGAACGAGGCCCAGCCCATCCGGCGGCTCAGCCGGGGCCGGAAAAAGCAGTCGGCCTTCTGGCTGGCCCTGTCCGCCCGGCCGGAGGTGCTGATCCTGGACGAGCCGGTGGACGGCCTGGACCCCCTGATGCGCCGTCAGGTCTGGAAGCTGATCCTCTCGGAGGTGGCGGACCGGGAGATGACGGTGCTGATTTCCAGCCACAACCTGCGGGAGCTGGAGGACGTGTGCGACCATGTGGCCATCCTGCAGAAGGGAAAGGTCCTGCTCCAGTCCCCCGTGGCGGAGCTGCAGGAGAATACGTCCAAGTTCGTCCTGGCGCTTCCGGAGGGGGCGACCCTGCCCCAGGGGCTGGACATCCTGTCCCAGAGCCGGACGGGAAAGCTGATCACCCTGATCCTCCGGGGCCGGGAAGAGGAGCTGCGCGCCAGACTGCGGGAGGCGGAGCCCCAATTTCTGGACGCCCAGCCCCTGACGCTGGAGGAGATCTTTATCTATGAACTGGGAGGTGAGGACCATGGCGTCCAGGACATCCTTCTTTGATACGGCCCTGTTTGGCAGGGCATTGCGCCGCTGGTGGCCCATGGCCCTGGCCATGGCCGCGGCCCTGCTGTATCAGTGCATGGCATCGCTGCAAAACGCGTCGCCCGCGGCGTACGACCGAGCCTATGCCATCCTGCAGCTGGCTCTGCAATCGCCGCTCCCGGCGGTGTTCGCCTGCGCGGCGGCCATGCTGGCCTACCGATACCTTCACGCCGTCCGGGACGCGGCATTCATGGCCGCCCTGCCGGTGAAGCGCAGCGCCCTCTTCCTGTCCCAGGGCGCGGCGGCACTCGTGCTGCTGCTGGGCGCCGAGGGCCTGTGCGCCCTGCTGACGCCCCTGTTCGCCGGCACGCCGGGGCAGCTCTTCCCCGTCATGGGCCGCTGGTTTTGGATCACGGCGGCGCTGACCGGGGCCTATTTCGGCTTTGCCTCTCTCTGCGCGGTCCTCACCGGCCACAGTCTGGCCGTCCCGGCGCTGTACGCCCTGGGACTGTATGCCGCCGTGGCCCTGGAGGCCAGCGTGCGGACCATGGCCCAGTATCTGATCTTCGGCCTGGGGAACCAGCAGTGGAAGCTGACGGTCCTCTCCCCGCTGTACTATCTGAAGCGCTTCAGCTATAACCTGCTGTGGACCGAAGTGGCGGAATTCGACGCTTTCACCGGTTCGCCGCTGCGCTATACCATTGAATTCGCCGGCCGGTGGACCGTGCTGGGATATCTGGCGGCGGGAGTGGTCTTTATCGCCCTGGCGCTGGTCCTGCTCCGGAACCGTCCCGCCGAGGCGGCGGGCGACGTGATCGCGGTGCGCCTGCTGCGGCCCGCGTTCCGGGCCGGGGCGGCGCTGGCAGCGGGCTGCGCGGGAGGCATGCTGCTGCTGCGCACTGTGTTCGGCTACACCGGCTATTACGCCGGGAACGGCTCCGGGCCCAAGGTGCTGCTGCTGTTCTTTATGCTGCTGCTGGGCGGCTTCGTGGGCTGGTTCGGCGCACAGATGCTGCTGCAGAAGTCGCTGCGGGTGTTTGACCGGCACTGGCCGGGCTACGGCGTCTGGGCGGCGCTGGCACTGCTGGCGGTGCTGGGCTGCAAGCTGGATCTCTTCGGCGTGGAGCGGAGCATCCCGGCCGAGGAGAAGATCGGCTCTGTCAGCGTCAGCTGCTACGAGGTGGGCGTGAACAACACGGCCTATAAAGACCCCGAAAACATCGCCAAAGTCCGGGAGCTGCACCGGACCGTGGTGGAGAACAAGGCCCTGTTCCAGCGCAGCGACGATCCCCGCTACGCCTCCGGCGGCATGGGCTACGCTTACGGCTACAACCCCGGCGGCACCCTGATCATCCAATATTTCGATAAGGATGGGGGGATCCTTCTGACCCGGGAGTACGCGGCCCCCTCCGGGGAGATGGCCTGGGCCTCCAACGGGGACACCAGCTATACCGGCGGCGAAAAGAACCCGGCTCTGGCGCAGCTGGAGACACTGGTGAACACCAACGAGGCGGTGGAGCAGCGCTGTCTGCCCGCGGAGGGCTTCCTCCTCCGGCCGGAGACCACCGGCTGGGGCAATGTGGGAGCCGGAGCCCTGGACGAGTGGGGATACTATCTGTACGATGACCTTCTGTTCCTGGACCGGAGCGAGGTCTATGAGCTGTGCACCCAGGCCATTTTCCCGGACTTCAAGGACAGCTCTCTGGGCTATCTGCGGCTGCGGCCCCAGTACCAGCAGGACCTGCCCGCGGCGAGCACCGTGACCATCAACCTGGGGATGGACAACCCGGATCAGTATTGGTACTGGTATGGCCGGGTGACGGCGGACGCCCACCGGACCATCGCCTGGCTGCAGAGGCACGGCGTGGAGCTGGACGACCGGGGCAATTTTACCGGCACCCTGACGCCGGAAGAATCGGAGTGGTGAGGCGATGCGCAGACTGATTTTGCTGCTGCTGGCAACACAGATGCTGACCGCCGCCCTGGGGGAGATCCCGGAGACGGACTTCCCGGAACCGGTACCGCCCGTGACCCAGCCGGCGGAAGAAGAAGTCGAGCTGCGGCAGGTGCTGGAGCGGATCGCCGCCGAGTACGACCCCGCCGCGGCGGGCACCGTGGGAGCCATCCGCTGGGCGGAAAAGCTGCTGAGCGCCTGGGTCGACGGCGGCCAGGACCCGGAGACCGCCCGCCGGGCGGCGGAGGGCATGGACCCGGCGGTCCTGGAGCCGCGGCTGTCCCGGCTCCGCTGGGCGGCGGAAAAGCTCTGCTCCGGGGCAGATCTGGGGCTGATGAACGAGCCGGGCCACCGCAGAGACTGGACCGGCACGGAGATAGAGAGCCTCTTCACCGCCCTCTCCGAAGCCGCGGGACTTATGTAAGATACAATATAAATCGGGCCGCTCCGGCAGGAGCGGCCCTTCGGATCCAAACCTATTCTTGACGGGCGGGGAAAACCGCGCTATAATATCCACCGTAATTTTTTGCGCTGCATCCGGCTTGACCGGAGCAACAGCAGGAGGTAGAAAAATGAATAAAAAACCGTTCGACGTCCACAAGCTGGTAGGTATGGCGATCTTTACCGCCATCGTCGTTGTGCTGGAATGGGTCTCCGCCGCCGTCGGTCACGTGGGCATTTTCACCTTTACCCTGGCACTGATCCCCATCGTGGTGGGCGCCGCTCTCTACGGCGTGGAAGCCGGCGCCTGGCTGGGCTTTGTGTTCGGAGTGATCGTGCTTATCAGCGGCGATGCGGCGCCTTTCTGGGCCGTCAATATCCTTGGCACGGTCATCACGGTTTTGCTGAAGGGTACCTTCGCCGGTTTTGTGTCCGGCCTGGTGTACAAGGCACTTTCCAAGCGTCCCATGCTGGGCGTTGTGGCCTCCGCTGTCGCGGCGCCGGTCATGAACACAGGAGTTTTCCTGTTGGGCTGCCTTGTATTTTTCTTGCCCACGATCCGGGAATGGGGCGCCGCCGCGGGCTTTGAGAACGCGGGTACCTACATGGTCCTGGGTTTTGTAGGCATCAACTTCCTGATCGAGATGCTTATCAACATCGTTCTCAGCCCGGTGATCCTGCGGCTGATCCGTATCGGACAGAGGAGACAGGCATGATCCTTGCCATCGACGTAGGCAACTCCAATATCGTCCTCGGCTGCATCGAAAACGGGGAGATCCGGACCACGGCCCGGATCTCCACCGACCCGGAGCGCACTGAGGATGAATACGCCATGCTGATCGGGGAGATCCTGGGTCTCCGCGGCGTGGATGTGTCCGCCCTGGAGGGGGCCATCCTCTCCAGCGTGGTATGGCCTCTGAACACCACTCTCAGCCGGGCGGCGGAGATGCTCACCGGCAAGCAGCCGCTGGTGGTGGGCCGGGGGCTGAAAACCGGTCTGGACATCCGGATCGACGATCCCGGACAGGTGGGAGCCGATCTGGTGGTGGGCGCGGTGGCCGCTCTGGCCCTGAGCGCGCCGCCGCTGATCGTCATCGACATGGGCACCGCCACCACCGTCACCGCCGTGGATAAGGACGGGCATTTCGTGGGCGGAGCCATTCTCCCGGGACTGCGTCTTTCTATGAACGCGCTCTCCTCCGGGACCTCGCAGCTCCCCAATGTGTCTCTGGACGCCCCCGCAAAGTGCATCGGCACCAATACGGTGGCCTGCATGCAGTCCGGGGCGATCTTCGGCTCCGCGGCCATGCTGGACGGCATGATCGACCGGATGGAGGAGGAGCTGGGCGCTCCCGCCACGGTGATCGCCACCGGCGGTCTGGCCGGACGGGTGGTGGCCTGCTGCCGCCGGGAGATCCGCTATGAGCCGGATCTGCTGCTGAAGGGGCTAGCTGTTCTCTGGGAAAAGAACCGGAAAAAGTAAACAGCCACAGGCCCACGTAGCTCAGCAGGATAGAGCGGCCGCCTCCTAAGCGGCAGGCCAGAGGTTCGAATCCTCCCGTGGGTGCCAATAATAGAGGGCCGCCATCAGGCGGCTCTCCCTTTTTGGCCGTATGCACCGAGCAGTAGCCCAGGCGCCATGTCCGCTCCCGTTGAGCGGACATGGCGCCTGGGCCTTTATAAAGACAAGAAAGCCATACCAGGGTTGCGGCATAGTATCGCAGGGGAAGATATTTCCGTGCCAGCGGCTGTCAAGGACGTAATCCAAGAACTGCGCGGCGGGGGGAGAGGGAGGCCTTTCTCTGGGACAGATGCATATAGGTGGTTTTTACACGGAAGAAGAATGATTCTTAATGGTCAGCAATTATCCTTTTAACTAAGATATCGTTAACTGCCTAAAAAAGAATAGTTCTTATATAATAATTCAAGCTCATTTGTACGGTTTTGCACCTTTTCCGGATTTAAGGAGGCCAGCTTGTTCCCAATACAGTCGCAAAGACAGATCGGAGCAGCATAACAGTTCTTTATTCCGATACCGCTCACATCACAGCAAATGACACTATCTCCATATTGTTCAATAGATTCCGAAGGAGAATTCGTAATAAGAACAACCTTAGCATTTCGCGACTTTAAGAAAGGAAGAGTTTTTACAGAAGTATATGTGTATCGATGAAAAAGAAAAACAATACAAATATCACTTGAATTAATATCAAGTGCGATCTCCGCGTCGCCGCTGTAAATAGAGTCCAATAAAAATACATCGCCGCGAATATCATATAGACGGGTGTATGCGTAATGAACAAGGGCTTGTGATTCTTTCATACCGAAAAGAAATACGCGCCTTGCATGGTTGATCTCATCAACGACCTGATCGATCTTCTCAAAGTCTATGGAAGAGAAAGTGGATTCAATACACTCGACACTGTGACTGATCGTATTGGTAAAAACAGAGTCGGCGTCCACTTTGAGTGAGAGTTGAAAGCGCTCGCTCAAAGTGGGCATTATATTTATTTCATTCTTAAGGCAAGTCTGGAAGTTTTTAAAACTATCAAACCCCAGATGATTGCAAAACCGAATAACAGTGGTCGTACTGGTTCCAATCAAATTTGACAGCTCAATAAGTGTCAAAACAGAAAAATCAACAAAATGGCCAAGACAAAATGAAGCCACTTTTCTCTCGGACTTTGTTAAATCGGGAAATTTTTCTTTTATTATCTGGTGAATAGTCATAGGAAGCACCATCAGTAATTGTAAGATATATTTAGTAATTATCTAAAATATTTTACAACGTGACACAACAAAATGCAAGGGGAACCGAAAACAAGCAAAAAACAGAGCTTCCCTTAAATATAAATTATTTTGTAATAAAATACATAGAGGAAAGCTTGACAGGAACCTATAAATGTGTTATTTTGTACTACACAAGGGCCTTGTGACTATTTTAGAAAGGGGAAAAAATCATGATACCAACAACGGAAGTATCCAGCGGTACCCAAGATGCGTTGCTGTTTTATCTGGCGATGCTCAGTATCCTACTTGTCATTGGTACGATCCTTCGTTTAAAAGTTCCGTTTCTAAAAAAGTATTACATTCCGGCATCCCTTGTTGCTGGTTTTATCGGCTTGCTTTGCGGAAAGTATTTCCTCGGCATTATTCCTGCGCACATCACATCTGCGTGGTCGAACCTCTCCGGCCGGCTGATCGTGATCGTATTTGCGCCCATGTTGATGGGCAAAAAGAAAAGGAGTGCGAAGCAGTTTGCAAGAAAAACCTTCAACGCAACCTGCTATGCTTACCTCGGCTGTTTCGCACAATACGCGATCCCCCTGATCCTCGCGGCTGTTGTGTTTATTCCTCTGCTCAAGGTCAACCCCTTGTTCGCCACGACCTTTGAGGAAGGCTGGGCCGGCGGCCATGGCACTGCCTCTGGTATGCTGGCTGTGTTTGAAGAGGTCGGATGGGCTGAAGGCCAGTCTATTGCCGTGACGAATGCGACCGTTGGCTTGGTCGCCGGTATTTTCGGCGGCGTGACCCTGATCAATATCGGTGTTCGCAAGGGATGGACGAGATTCCTTAAGGCAAACGGGACGACCGTGGGAATTGAGAACAAGGAAGAGGAATTGTACACGGAAAACCGACCGGTAGACACAACTCTTTCGATTTCCGGTCAGGTCATTGATAACTACGCGTTCCATGCCATGCTGCTTGGAGTGGCGATCTTCCTGGGTTATCTGATGAACAGGGCGCTCAAGATTTATCTGAATTTCTCGCTTTCATGGTTCGTGACGGCAATGTTTGCGGGCGGCTTGCTTCAGCTTGTTCTCAACAAGACCAAGTGGGGCGACGCAGTGGATATGCGGGTAATGAGCAGAATTCAGGGTATTTCTCTTGAATTTTTGATCGCTGGTGCCGTCGCGTCCCTTAACGTTTCCGTCGTGATCGACTATGCGCTCCCGATTTTGATCACCAGTGTCGCTCTCTTTGCCTTTATGCTGTTCTTTGCTCTCGTGTATGCGCGCGGAGCCTTCGGCGATACCTGGTTTGAAAATGCAATGATGATGTACGGTACCTACACTGGCGTAGCGGCAACGGGTATCCTGCTGCTGAAGGTATGCGATCCCGAGGCTAAGTCTGATGCGTTGGATATGTATGCTGCCAGAGCGCCGTTTTCTTCGTGGGCGACCGGCGGCGGTGTTATCACTTCCATGGCCCCGATCTGGGTTGCGCAATACGGCATCACAAGAATGACGATCCTCTTCACGGTAGGCGCTGTTGTGGCTGCGCTTTTGCCTGTTCTGACCAGAACATGGTATTCCATCAAACAGAAGTGATACCATAAAGGAGAACAAAATGGGAAAACGTACTGACTTTATCTATTTGAGCGAGCAGGACATGATCCAAGCGGGCGCACTGGATTCAGAGAGATGCGTTGAAGTGATGGATGAGATGTTCAAGCTGCTCGGCCAGGGGGATTACCTGATGGGAGGCCCCAACGGTAACGAACATGGCATAAAGGTTTATTTCCCGGAACACCCGGAGTTTGAGGGGATGCCTGCAGCCGGACCGGACAGACGTTTTATGGCAATGGTCGGTTATCTCGGCGGCAGATTCAAAGTCGCCGGAGAAAAATGGTACGGGTCCAATGTGGCAAACCCCGCCCGGGGTCTTCCTCGCAGCATTCTGATGATCATGCTCAACGATGTTGACACTTGTGAGCCGATCGCCCTCTGCTCGGCAAACATTGTCAGCGCCGTCAGGACCGGCGCCATTCCCGGCGTTGGCGTAAAGTATTTGGCAAATCCCGATGCGGAGATCATCGGACTTATCGGGGCCGGGCCTATCCAAAAAGCCTGCCTTCAGGGAATGATGGCCACCGCAAAGAACGCCAGGTGCATCCGCATTTTTGACCTCAATCCCGAAGCCGGCGAAAAACTCGGCTGTTGGGCAAAAGAAACATACGGCCTTGACTATGTGGTCTGTGAAACGATGGCAGACGCCATTTCTTGTGCTGATATCATTTCTTCCGCTACATCGCGGCTCAAACCGGTTGAAATCAGGGATGAATGGCTCAAGCCTGGTTCGCTTATCATCTTTACCGGCTCCGGAAGAATCGATGAGTCATATCACGTCAACAGCTCTACGTTCTTCGATAATCCCAAAATGCACGTTGCTTATATGGATGATGCCAGAAGGTCGAATTGCTCTATCGAAGAAGCCTATAAGGGCATGATGGGCGGCGGCATCTATAAGCTCATTGACGAAGGCAAGCTGCCGCCGGCGGCGGAGATCCCCAGCCTTGGCGACTGTGCTTGCGGGAAGATCATCGGAAGAAAGAGCAAAGAAGAACGAATTTGCCTTATGACGGGAGGAATGCCCACAGAAGATATCGCCTGGTCGTATGACTGCTATGACAGGGCTATGAAACTTGGTCTCGGCACACATTTGAAACTCTGGGATTCTCCCTATTGGTACTGATTACATACCCGTTAGGCGGCGGCCAACATCTTGTTGTGCCGCCGCTTGTTCAAAAAAGGATCCGATCGGGCCAGTTTTTGCGTTTTTAAAATGAGTCGATATTTTCAGGGCGAAGGAACCATAAAAACGCAAGGCTCCGTATCATAGAGCTATATAGGAGATTATGCATGAGTGAAGAAATAAAAAATGACTCCGGCTTTGAAAAAAGTCTGAATCCTCTGAGCGTGTGGTCTTTAGCGTTTGGATGCATCATCGGGTGGGGCGCTTTTATGATGCCGGGCACCACATTTCTGCCAACAGCCGGTACGTTGGGCACGGTCGTTGCCATGGCGATCGGTGCGATCATTATGATCGTCATTTCATTCAGCTACAGCTACATGGTAAAAAAGTATCCGCAGGGCGGAGGTGAATTTACTTATACAAGACTGCTGTTAGGTCCCAAAAACGCTTTTTGGTGTGCGTGGCTGCTTGCCCTGGCTTTCCTTACCAATGCTCCGATGAACTCTACCGCATTGGGCCTTATGAGTCGAAAGCTGTTTTTTGGCGTTTTTCAATTTGGGAAAATGTACTCGGTAGCTGGATATGATATTTATTTGGGCGAGGTTTTGCTGGGGATTGCAGCTCTTGGCATTTTGTCGTTTCTCAGCATCATAGGCGCACAAAAAGCCGGCTTTGTGGACACGATCATGGCGGTAGCGCTTGCAACTTCTTTCCTGATCATTGTTATTTCTGCATTGTTCAGCCCCATCACTTCGTGGGAGCATCTGAAACCGTTTTGGGGAACCGCCGCGGATCCAGACCTCAAAGAAGTTGCTCGCGGGATCATTGCTGTGATTGCCGTTACTCCTTGGGCTTATGTGGGGTTTGGAACAATACCCCAAGAGGTTGAGGAGTTCAACTTCTCAACAAAAAAAGTCATCGGCATTATGGTAGTCGCTGTTTTGTTCGGGTGTGCGGTTTACTCCTGCAACACACTTGTGACAGCGTCTGTTTCACCGGATTGGACGGCTTTCATAAATCAACACGACTGGGCAGTCGGCGCTGCCGTAGAGGCTTTGATGGGCAAACCCGGGCTGGTCGTCCTCGGCGTTGCGATTTCCTGCGCGATACTAACGGGCATGCTCGGCTTTTTGACGGCAACAAGCAGATTGCTGTTTTTCATGGCGGGGGAAGGAACGATCCCCGCCTGGTTTGGCAAGCTCCATCACAGATACAAAACGCCGGCAAATGCGATCATTTTTTGTTTTCTGTTTTCTGCTGTAGGTCCATGGTTTGGCAGAACGGCCCTTGGCTGGTTCGTCGATATGTCTGCCATTGGCGCTGCGGTCGGATATGGATATACAAACCTGTGCGCGTTCCTCACGATGAAGAAGGACCACGAAATAAGGACTCACATAGGATTTGCCTTTACCTCCGTTCTTGGGGGGATATTCTCGGTGTTCTTTTTGATGATGCTGTTGGTTCCCGGAATGCCGGGATGCCTTACGGCCCCATCATATATTATGTTGGTGATATGGCTGCTGATGGGGGCTCTGTTCTATTGGTTTAGATCCAGAAAGAAGTGAATGGAAAGTATTGGCGATTGAGAGGACCATTTTGTATGACCCAATGGATCACTCCTATGGAATGCGGCACCGTTAATGATCCTTTCCCACCCCTGTGCAAATGGCCCCGCAATTATTCTGCAGGGCCATTTTGTGTTGAAAGCTGTGGAGCGACATTTATTAATGCTTTACGGAAAACCGTTGGCTCACTTTGTAATTTATATGAATAATTATTACTGGTAAGGGGGGGGAACGCAGAATGAGCAGATCCAAAAAAGGCCTGTATATGGTGATGATCTCCGGAGTGGTTTTCGGCTTGATGCCGAGCGCCGTTACATTTTGCTATTCTCAGGGAGTTACAGCGTCTCTTGTCGTCTTATTCAGGTATGCCATATTATCGTTGACGTTTATTCCCGCCGCACTGAAGGCAGATAAGCATTGGAGGGGCTATAAGTATCATTGGAAAAAACTGCTTGCGTTGACATCGGTCGGAACGGCCACGCCAATGCTTTTATTTTCCTCCTATAAGTATTTACCGACAGGGATCTCGACAACGATCCATTTCATGTATCCCATCGTAGTCGTACTTATTTGTATGGTCGTATTTCATGAGAGATTGTCAAAAGTAAAAGCGCTGTGCGTTGCTTTATGCACAGTCGGCATTTTTCTTATGTTGGAGGCTCCGGCTCAAAAAATAAGCTTAGTCGGTCTGCTGATAGCATTTTTATCCAGTATTACATGGGGATGCTATATCGTTATATTGAATAAAACTGACTTCTCTCCTCTCGACTCCGGACAGGTTATTTTTTTCGTTGGTATAGGCAGCTTTTTTATGATCACCGTATACGGCGTATTCACTCGCGGCTTTTCTACATCGGTGACAGGCATCGGATGGTTGGTCCTGTTGCTCTCCGATTTTGTCATTGCCGTTTTTGGCTCTGCGTTCTTTGCCATTGGGACGCAGTACACAGACGCGCAATCATCCGCTGTTGCCAGTACACTGGAACCTATCACAAGCGTTATCGTTGGGGCAAGCCTCTTGAACGAACAACTATCGATCCATGCGGTATTTGGTATCGCGGCGATCCTTGCGGCCATAATGATCCTTGCGATTTCCAAATCAAAAGAAACAATAGCGGCGAAAGAAAAGGAATGACAAAGGGGTTTACTTGTGCTACAATAGCAAAAAAATAAAAGGATGTCTCTCTCCGTCCGCTTTGCGCGGAGCATGGAATCGGGTGCAATTCCCGGCGAGTCGGTCACTGTGAAGCCCCGAAAAGGGGATCAGTCAGATACATGGGGGAGGGACAGCGCTTCTGCCGGAACCGGAAGCACGTTCACAGACGCGGGAAACCGCGTCTGCTTTTGACGTGCCTGGGATCCGGGTACGTCTTTTTTGTCGGGGAGGAAAGTCATGCTGCACTTTGTCGGCGCGGGGCCCGGGGCGCCGGATCTCATCACCCTCCGGGGGGCGCGGCTGCTGCGCCAGGCGGATCTGGTCATTTACGCGGGGAGCCTGGTAAATCCCGCGCTTCTGCCAGATCGAGGTTTACGGGGACTGAAAATGATGGCTGCGTCCATAGCAGCAAAAGGGGAGAAGCAGGAAAAGGAGATGACCAATATGAAAATCGGATTTATCGGGCTGGGCATCATGGGCAGACCCATGGCGAAAAACCTTCTCAAGGCGGGCTGCGATCTGACCGTCAGCAGCGCCAGCAAGGCCGCCGGGGAACTCCGGGACAGCGGCGCCGCCCTGGCCTCCCTCGCCGAGATCGGCGAACGCTGCGACCTGGTGCTGACCATGCTCCCCAACGGCCCCCAGGTGAAGGAGGTCATGCTGGGGCCCGACGGCGTGGCCGCTCATATGCGGCCGGGCAGCACTTTCATCGACATGAGTTCCATCAACCCCGTGGCCAGCCGGGAGATTGCCGCCGCCCTTCAAGAGCGCGGCATCGAGATGCTGGACGCCCCGGTCTCCGGCGGCGAGCCTAAGGCCATCGACGGAACCTTGTCCTTCATGGTGGGCGGGAAACAGGAGGTCTTTGACAGGTTCAAGCCTGTCCTCTCTCTGATGGGCTCCTCCGTGGTCCGCTGCGGCGACGTGGGCGCGGGCAACACCACCAAGCTCGCCAACCAGATCATCGTGGCCTGCAACATCCGGGCCGTGGCCGAGGCCATGACCCTGGCCCAAAAGGCGGGGATGGATCCCAACATGGTCTGCCAGGCCATCCGGGGCGGCCTGGCCGGCTCCGCCGTGCTGGACGCCAAGGGCCCCATGATGATCGCCGGCAACGACAGGCCCGGCTTCAAGGTCGATCTGCACATCAAGGACCTGAACAACGTCCTGGACTGCGCCCACTCCGTCGGCGCCCCCGTGCCCATGACCGCCAGCGTGCAGGAGATCCTGGAGTGGCTGCACGCCCATGAGGACGGGAACAAGGACCACAGCGCCATCGCCCGGTATTATGAGTATCTGGCCGATATCCAGATCGGCCGCCGAGAGGGAACAGACCGGATTACCGGATGGACCTTTGACAACAAAAAACCCTGCATGGTAAAATAATGGAAAGGGCCGGAGCTGCTCCGGCCCTTTTTGCAAAGGAGATGTCCCTATGGATGTGAATCTGCGGCTGGACGCGGAGAAGATCATTTCCTACTGCATCCGGGAGGTGCAGCCCATCGAGGCTGTACGCCGTACGCTGAAGGACTACCAACCCGGGGAGGGCCGCACCTTGATCGTCGCCGCGGGCAAGGCGGCCTGGGCGATGGCCAAGGCGGCGATGATCACCCTGGGCCGGGCGGACGGCGGCGTGGTGATCACGAAATACGGGCATGTGCAGGGGGAGATCCCCGGTCTTGCCTGCTTTGAGGCGGGGCACCCCGTCCCGGATGAAAACGGTTTTTCCGCCACGGAGAAGGCTCTGGAGCTGGTGAGCGGTCTGAGCGCGGAGGATACGGTGATCTTCCTGCTCTCCGGCGGGGGCAGCGCCCTGTTTGAAAAGCCCCTGATCCCCGGGGAGGAGCTGCAGGATATCACCCGGCAGCTTTTGGCCAGCGGGGCGGATATCACGGAGATGAACACCATCCGCAAGCGGCTCTCCGCCGTGAAGGGCGGCCGCTTCGCTCTGGCCTGCGCCCCGGCAAAGGTGCTGAGCATCGTCCTCAGCGATATCCTGGGCGACCCCCTGGACATGATCGCCAGCGGCCCGGCCTGCCCGGACAAAAGCACCTGCCAGGAGGCCCGCGCCATCGCCGAAAAATACGCGCTCCGGCTCAGCGCCGAGGCCGCGGCCCTGCTGGAACAGGAGACCCCCAAGGAGCTTTCGAACGTGGAGACCCACGTCAACGGCTCGGTGCGGGAGCTGTGCGCGGCGGCGGGAAAGGCCGCCGGGCGGCTGGGCTATGAGCCGGTGATCCTCACGGACCGGCTCTGCTGCGAGGCCCGGGAGGCGGGGAGCTTTCTGGCCAGCATTTTGAAAAGCCACGAGAAGAGCGGGAAATCCCTGGCCTTCATCGCGGGAGGCGAGACGGTGGTGCACCTGAGGGGCAAGGGCCTGGGCGGACGGAACCAGGAACTGGCTCTGGCTGCGGCCCCCGGCATCGCGGGAGTGAACGGCGCGGCCCTGTTTTCCGTGGGCAGCGACGGGACGGACGGCCCCACGGACGCCGCGGGGGGCTATGTGGACCATGAGACGCTGAAGGAACTCTCCGACCGGGGCTTCAGCGTGTTCGAGACCCTCCAGAACAACGACGCCTACCATGCACTCCAGGCGGTCCACGGCCTGGTGGTCACCGGCCCCACCGGCACCAATGTGAACGACGTGGCCGTGGCGCTGCTGCGCAGGGAATAAACGCCGGGGATATACAAGAAAGGAGCAGAAAAATGAAACACCACATCATCGTGAAGTTCACCGAGGGGACAGACTTCCGCGCGCTGGAAGCCCCCGTTCGCAGCATTTTTGAAGAAACTCTCGCTATCCCCGGGGTACACAGCGTGGATATCCGCCTTTCCAATTCCGAGAGACCGAATCGTTATGACATGATGATCTGTATGGATATGGAAAAGGAAGCCCTTCCGGTCTACGACGCTTCGGCTCCCCATCTGCGCTGGAAAGCGGAATACGGGGATCGCATCGCCCAAAAGGCCATTTTTGATTGCGACGATTGACAGGGGATCGCCCCGCCTCTATTTATTCCCGCGCGGAATAAATAGAGGCGGCTTTGAATTGCTGTTTTTTCCTTTCTAATCTATGATGGCACCATCAAAAGAAAAAGGAGCGGTCCATCATGAAAGACACAAAAAAATGGGTATTCACCATTATCGGCGTGCTGCTGATGCTGTGCGGAGGCTTTCTCCCGCCGATCTTCGGACTGAGCCAGCTGGGAATGCAGATCGCCTGCATCTTTGTGGGCACCATCCTGCTGTGGATGTTCGTCTCCGTCACCTGGCCCAGCCTGCTGTGCATCGTAGCCCTGATCCTGACTCCGCTGTACACCTACTCCAGCGCCCTCAACGGTTCCATGGGCGGCTGGATCACCTCCTTCGTGCTGTTCTCCTCCATGCTGACCTATGTGCTGCGGCAGACCGGCTTCCTGCGGCGCGTGGCGCTGTGGATCGTGACCCGGCCCTTCGCCAAGAAGAACCCCTGGCTGCTGCTGGGCCTGCTGTTCTTCGCGCCCCTGTTTATCGGCTCCTTCATGAGCCCCATTCCCGCCTTTATCGTGTGCCTGCCCATCGCCGAGCAGATCTTCGCCGAGCTGAAATATGAAAAGGGCGACCGCTTCCCCCAGATCGTGGTGCTGGGCATCCTGTTCTTCGCCTCCCTGTCCACCGCCGCCACCCCCATCGCCCACACGGTCACCACCATGGCCCTGAGCCTGTACGAGAATGACATGGGCGCTCCCATCAACTTTGTCTCCTACACCATCTTCGGCGTGATCTCCTGCCTTGTGATCTTCTTCGTGGCCCTGCTGCTGACCAAGTTCGTCTGTCGTCTGGACATGGACCGGCTGAAGAATCTGGACAGCTCCATCCTGAACGCCAATAGGGAGCCCATGAGCCGCAAGGAAAAGTGGACCCTGGGCGTGTTCGTGGCGGTGGTGGCCATGTGGCTGCTGCCCGGCATTATCAAGGGCATCCTCCCCGGTGTGGCTTCGGCCATCAGCACGCTGGGCACCCCCACCCCGGCTATCATCGGCTGCATCCTGCTCTGCATCATTGAGGACGGCGGCAAGCCTCTCATGAACTGGGGCGAATCCCTGGCCAAGGGTGTGCCCTGGGGAGCGGTGTTCATGGTGGCGGCTACCAGCATCCTGGGCAGCGCGCTGACCAACAAGGACGCCGGCATCACCGAGCGGATCAGCAGTGCCCTCTCCCCGGTGATCGGCAGCATGAACCCCATTGTGTTCGTTCTCTTCATCTCTCTGTTCACCGTCATCATCACCAACTTTGCCTCCAACACCGTGACCGTCACGCTGATGTACAGCATCTCCCTGCCCCTGGTGTACGGCGGGGCCATCGCCGGGGTGAACCCCGCGGCTCTGACCTGCGTCATCGGCGCGGGCGCCTGTGTGGCCTGCGCCACGCCCCCCAGCACCGCCCACGCGGCCATCGCCGCCGGCACCGGCTGGCTGAAGACCGACACCATGCTCAAATACGGCCTGCTCTGGTCCGTGGCGGCGGCGATCCTGTTCGCGGTGGTGGGCTACCCCATCGGCGCGGCCATCATGTGATCCGGATTTGACAGGAAAGGTGCCAAAATGAGCAAATTCGAAGCGTTCCCCCTGGTGGGAGAATACGATACCGTTGTCGTCGGCGGAGGCACGGCGGGCTTTGCCGCCGGCCTCACCGCCGCCAAGAACGGGGCGAAGACTCTGATCCTGGAGGAAAAGGCCTTCCTGGGCGGAACGGCCACCGGCGCGCAGATCGGCATGTTCATGGGCTTTGCCGAGGGCGAGGGCTTCGCCCCCAAAAAGGGCGTGATCCGGGACGTGCTGGAGGGCCTGGAGGCCGAGGGCGCCACCCCCGGCGTGCAGACCATCTGGATCAGCGGCCGGAAGGATCTGGAAATGCAGGTGATCCCCTATGAGTACGAGGCCCTGATCCGGGTGATCCACCGGCTGGTGACGGCCTCCGGGGCGGAGGTGCTGCTGCACACCCGGGTGATCGGCACGGAGACGGAGAACGGCCGGATCCGCACGGTGGTCTTCCATAACGAGGAGGGCATCCAGCGCGTCCGGGCCAAAACGGTGGTCGACGCCTCCTTCCACGGCTCCGTGGCCGCGGACGCGGGCTGCCGCTCCGTGGTGGGCGATGAAAACGGCGTTCTGCAGCCGGGCAGTCTGATGTTCTATGCCGCCGGCGTGGACGCCGAGCGCTATGACGGCCTCCCCCAGACGGAGAAGACCGCCATCGCCATGGAGGGCGTGAAGGCCGGGGTGCTGAAGGTCAACAACCTGCTGGCCCGCCCGCTGCCCAACGGCCTCCGGTATGTGAACATGACCCGCGTGAAGGTCAACCCCCTGGACACCAGGGACTGGACCCGGGCGGAGATGGAGGCCCGGGAGCAGGTGAAGAGCATCAGCGATTATTTTATCGGCCATGTGCCCGGCTTTGCCGGGGCCACGCTGTCGGCCACCGGCAGCTTTACCGGCCTGCGGGATTCCCGGCGCATCCAGGGCTGCTACGTGCTGAAAAACCAGGATGTGCTGGAGGGCCGGGTCTTTGACGACGCCGTGGCGAAAAGCTCCTATCCCATCGACGTCCACGATACCGACGGCATCGGCAGCACCATCAAAAAACCCAAAACCGGCGTGTTCACCATCCCCTACCGGGCCATGGTGACCCCGGAGGTCGAAAACCTGATCCTGGCAGGGCGCTGTATCTCCACCGAGTACGAGGCTCACGCCAGCATCCGGGTGATGATCACCTGCATGCGCCTGGGCGAGGCGGCCGGGGTCGCAGCGGCGGAATCGGTGAAGACCGGCGTGCCGCTCAACAAAATCGACGGCAAGACCATCGGGAGCCGCGTTATGTAAACAAAAACCGCGCAGACAGCATCTCCGGATCCGTTCCGGGGAGGCTGTCTGCGGCGGGCGTTTTTGCCTATGGAAAGGGGGACGGATCATGGATCTGGATCAGCTGCGCTGCGTGCTGGCGATCATTCAGGAAAAGACCTATCTGGACGCGGCGGAGCGTCTGCACCGCTCCCAGTCTTCCGTGTCCAAAAGCGTGCGGAAGCTGGAGGAGGAGCTGGGAGTGGAGATCTTTGAGCGCACCACCCGGCGTGTACGCCTGACGCCCGCCGGCGAGGATGTGATGTACTATGCCGCCAAGATCCTGGAAGACGCGGACGGCCTGTACCAGTCGGCGGAGTACCACCGGACCGCCAACCAGAGAGACCTCCGGGTAGGCAGCATTTATTTTGGCATGAACAACCGGCTGGTCCCCCTGCTGGCGGAATTCATGAAGCAGTATCCGGCCATGAACGTGACCATGGAGGAATCCACCACCACGCCCCTCCTGCAGCGTCTGGAGCAGAGGGAACTGGACGTGGTCTTCGTGTCCAGCATGTACCTGCAAAACGGGGAGCACAAAAACTTTTCCGGAGACCCGCGCTACATCTCCTGTTCTTTTTCCATTGACCCGTACTTTGTCTTTGTGAACCGATCCCACCCCCTGGCGGGCAAAAAGCTTTTGACCTATGCGGATCTGGAGGGCCAGCGCCTGATCACCACCGATAAAACCATGGACGTGTACCATACGGCCATCCGCAGCACATTGGAGGCCTATGGCGTCCATGTCAGTATCGCCACCTACTGCACCAATGTACGCTCGGTGCTGCACATGGTGTCGCAAAATGTGGGGATCGCCATTCTCTCCAAGCTGGTGATCGAGGAGTCCGACGAGCTGGTGACGATCCCGCTGGAAAACCCGCTGATCCGGGACACGCAGATGGTGATACGAAAGCAGCGCACGGTACCTCCGCACATCCATGCCTTTTATCAGTTTATCCAGACAAAGGGGATCGCCCCGCCGAAAAACAAATGATCGCCCCCAAGACGTCCCCGCCCGGACCGCGGATCCGGCGCGGGGCGTTTTTTGCCCGGATTGCCGGAGACGGCCGGTTTTTGCTTGACCGCCAGGCAAAGTTAGGGCATTATGTTTGGGTAAACCGTTTGGCGCGCGAGAAAAGGGGATATGCGAATGAACAGAAAAATCGTCCGGCAGGCGTTTTATCGGTCCCTTCCGGTGATGGCCGGCTATGTGGTCCTGGGGGCCGGCTTTGGCATCCTGCTGCGAAACGCGGGCTATGGGGTCGTGTGGGCCTTTGCCATGAGCGCCTTTATTTACGCCGGAGCCATGCAGTATGTGGGCGTGAGCCTGATCACCGGCGGGGCCGGCGTCCTTGCCACGATCCTGACGACCTTCATGGTGAACGCCCGGCATCTTTTTTACAGCATCTCCATGATCGAACGGTACAAAAACGCGGGAAAGTATAAGCCCTATATGATCTTTGCCCTGACGGACGAGACCTATTCCCTGGTCTGTGACGGAAAGACGCCGGACGAGGAGAATGCCGACCGATACCGCTTTATGCTCTCCCTGTTCAATCATTGCTATTGGGTCGGGGGGAGTGTCTTGGGGAGCCTCCTGGCTTCGGTGCTGCCCTTTTCCACCGCGGGGATCGAGTTTTCCATGACGGCCCTGTTCGTGGCGTCCTTTACGGAGCAGTGGCTAGAGACGCGTGACCACCTTCCGGCGCTGGTCGGCCTGCTGGGCACGCTGCTGTGCCTGCTGATCTTCGGGCGGGAGCGCTTCCTGATCCCGGCTATGGGGCTGATCACGCTGGCACTGACCCTTCTGCGCGGCAGAGAGGAGGCGGCACAATGAGAGCGGCCCTTCTTGTGGCGGTGATGGCGCTGGTCACCATGGCCCTGCGCTTCCTCCCCTTCCTGGTGTTCCGGGAAAAGACCCCGCCCTATGTCCGTTATCTGGGCCGGGTGCTCCCCGCGGCCATCATCGGCATGCTGGTGATCTACTGTCTCAAGGATGTGGCGATCACTGCCGCGCCCTTTGGACTGCCGGAGCTGCTGGCCGCGGCGGGGGTGGTGGGCGTCCAGTGCTGGAAGCGCAATTCCGTTTGGAGCATCCTCACCGGGACGGCCCTTTACATGCTCCTGATCCGTTTGCTGTGAGAAGCGCCTCCGCATACGGCCGGAATGGAAGCTTTGCATGAAACATTGGACAATTCAGAAAAACAGTGTAAAATAAAGTCGTGAGTGCATAGCCTGTAAAGAGACAGGAAAAACCACGATTTAGTATTGGGAGGTACGACGAATATGAGAAAAGATCTGGGGAAAGTGCCGGCGGTCTTCCCCATGCCGGTGCTGATGGTCGCGGCCTATGACGCGGCCGGGACCGTGCAGGTGATGAACGCGGCCTGGGGCATGATCAGCGACATGGACAAGATCGCCCTCTTCATCGACGAGGAGCATGCCACCACCAAGGCCATCCGCCAGACCGGGGCTTTTACGGTCAGCATTGCGGACAGAGACCACATGGACGTGGCGGATTATTACGGCATCGCCACCGGCAACCGGATGCCCGACAAATTTTTAAGATCCGGCTACCATGAGGAAAAGAGCAAGCATGTCAACGCGCCCATCATCACGGAGTTCCCCCTGGCCATGGAATGCGAGCTGGCGGAGATCACCGAGACGGAGAATCTCCATGCGGTGGTGGGGCGGATCGTCAATGTCAGCGCCGAGGAGAGCGTGCTGGATGAAAACGGGAAGGTCAATCCCATGAAGCTGAACGCCCTGATCTTCGACCAGTTCCAGCCTGGCTACTATGTGGCGACGGAAAAGGTGGGCAAGGCCTGGAACGCCGGCAAGGAGATCATGAAGGCGGCGCGGGGATAAGGAGCGGCGACGATGAAAAAACAGACAGCCGGGCGCGACCATCTGGGCGCGCTGGCCCCGAAATTCGCGGAGCTGAACGACGATGTGCTGTTCGGCCAGATCTGGTCCCGGGAGAGCGAGCTCTCTCCCCGGGACAGAAGCATGATCACCATCGCGGCGCTGTTCTCCGCGGGACTTTACCCCCAGCTCAAGGCCCACCTGGCCATGGGCAAGGAGCATGGCGTAACAAAGAGCGAGGCCGTGGAGCTGGTGACCCAGCTGGCCTTTTACTGCGGCTGGCCCAAGGCCTGGAGCACCTTCCCCCTGATCGCGGAGGTCTACGGCGAGGAAGACGACTCCCGCCCGGCGCTGACGCTGCCCATCGGGGAGCCGAATACCGGCTTTGCCCGGTATTTCGTGGGGCAGAGCTATCTCAAGCCCCTGACCATGGAGCAGGTCCCCAGTTTCAACGTGACCTTTGAGCCGGGATGCCGCAACAACTGGCATATCCACCACGCCGCCGCTGGCGGCGGACAGCTGCTGATCTGCGTCCACGGACGCGGCTGGTATCAGGAGTGGGGGAAAGAGCCGCGGGAGCTGCATCCGGGGGATGTGGTGAATATCCCCGCCAACGTGAAGCACTGGCACGGCGCCGCCCGGGATTCCTGGTTCCAGCACATCGCCCAGGAGATCCCCGGCACGGACACGAAAACCGAGTGGTGCGAAGCGGTGGACGAGGGAGCATATAACTCTCTTGCCTGAGAAAGAGCTTCGCAGAAAAAATAACATCGCCCCCTGTCCGGCAGCTTGGTCTGCCGGACAGGGGGCGATGATTTGCGTTGTATCACAGAGGCCGCTCCGCAAAGCCATCCCTCAGGGCGGCGGACCGAGCCGGCCGCCGCCCCTTTTGGGAAACGCGGGAGCAGAAAGGGAGGGGAAACGTTTATTTGATGACCAGACCGAGCGCAGTGAGGATCAGGGAGACCACGGTGGACATGGCGGGGAAGACCAGCAGCCATTTGAACAGTTCGTCCCGCTCCTTCTGATCGAATACGCCGCTCATGGTGATGGAGCCGCCGCTGGAGAAGGGGCTGTATCCGGTGAGGATGGCGGGGGTGTTGGACAGGGAGAAGAGGTACGCCGGAGTGAAGGCGGCGTTGGCGGCCACCAGGCCGGGGATCAGCGTGGCCATGGTGGGGACGACTACGCCAACAGCCGCGGCGAACAGACTGTAGATGGCGCTGATGACGACCATGAAGTACGGAGCCACCGTGCCGTTGATGCTGGAGCCGGCCCAGGCAGAGAGGGCGTCCACCGCGCCGGCCTTGGTGCCGATGCTGACCAGTACGCTGATGCCGCAGACCAGGATCAGAGAATCCAGCGGGACAATGGACAGGGCCTTCTTATGCTCGCCGATCTTCAGGAAGTTGCACAGGATGATACCGACAAGCGCTACGAGAGTGATGTCAAAGCCCTTGTAGAGGGTCTTGATCAGAGCGACCTTGGGGAAGAAGGTATACAGCAGGGAGAACAGCACGATGATGCCAATGCCGCTGCCGAACACCCACAGGGTCTTCCGCTGTGTCTCGTCCAGGGGAGAGGGCTTTTCAAAGGTCGGATCCAGCTTGACCTTGTAGGTCTTGAACACGAAGTAGCAGATCAGGAACATCAGGAACTCGCCGATGAAGTTGTTGGCAAACATGACCCAGAGAATATGCCGGGCCTCCTCGGCGGTGTATCCTACGTTTGTGATGGTGTTCAGATGCGTCAGTCCCAGCTGGCTGATGGGGGTCATGCCGCCGATCACCGAGCCGCCGATGACGATGCAGGCCACCATGATCCGATGCATCTTCAGCTTCTTGGCGATCTCCACCACGATGGGGCCCATGAAGGCAAAGCAGGCGTAGGTCGCCATGCCGCCGGCGGACAGGAGCAGGATCAGGAGAAAGAGTACAAAGGGAATGGCCCAGGGTGCGCCCCGGAACGCCCACACCACATTGTCGGCCATTTTGCTCAGCGTTCCGTTGGTGACGGCGAAGCCGAACCAGAACATGACGAACAGCAGCGTGACAAACAGTTTGGAGGGCCAGGCACTGAACACGGCGCTGACGCCGATGGAGGGCTCAATAAAGCCCGCAATCAGGAAAGCGGAGAGAACAGCGAAGATACCGATGTTTTTCTTGAACGCGGCGCCGATCGCAATGGACACCACAAGCAGAATCAAAAACCAAACAACACCTGCTGGCATTTTTATATCCTCCTAATATTTTATTTCCCGTGCAATACTCAGGCAATGATGGCCGCTACGAGATCCCGGACTGTGTAATCCTCCAGGTTCAGGAACATGTCGTACACTTTTTCGGCCTTTTCCTTGGTCCAGACCAGAGTGATGACGTCGATGAACTTGTTGTAGAGCTCCTCCGCCGTGGCGGGACGCTGGGGTGAGCAGCCCCGGGGATAGATCTGGAAGGACTGGAAGGTCCGACCGTCCTTGGTGACGACCGTGGCCTCGGCGGCGGAGCCGTCGGGATACTGCTCGTTGAGGCTCCGATCCTGCTCCAGAACGATCATCTCCATCAGTTTTTCGACTTCGGGATTTCTGGGCTTGCCGCGCTCAAAGTCGATGGCGGAATCGGTGTAGTCGGTGAGGAGGATATGTCCGGTGAGAGCCTCCGTGGCGCAGGCATAGGCCATGGAGAGACGGGCCTGCATGGGGGTGTGGAACTCCTTGTGAGCGCCCTGGCCGGGCCCCAGATAGGTGATGCGGATGTGCACAGACTCCACATCGTCCAGCTTCAGATTCTGCTCCCGGAAAATGGTGGCCAGCGTCTCCACGGCGGTGTGGCCGCAGCCGATGGAGGGGTACATCTTGATGGAGTCGCCCATCAGCTCCCAGATGGTGCCCAGGCCACGGGTGATCTCATCCAGTCTGGGATCCTGAGACATGGCGTTGCAGAAGCCCTGAGGATCTTCCAGCAGGCCACGGGGAGCAGTGGAGCCGTTCCCCACCAGGGTGGAGGCCATAACGCCACGCATGGCAGGCCAGCCGCAGTGGAGGCTCTTGGTGAAGTCTCCCTGGCCCAGGCAGGCCCGGAAGCCTTGAGCCTGGTCGATGGCCAGACCCAGGCAGCGCTCGGTCTGATCCTCGTCGAAGTTCATCATCCTGGCGGCGGTAGCGCCGGCGGCAATGGTGCAGGTGGGAGCGGTGGTGTGGAAATAGGTGCTGTGGGTGTGGGTCTGGTAGTTGACGCTGTTGCCGCCGCGGGCACCGGCCTCGAAACCGGCCACATAGGAGGTGATCAGGTCCTTACCGGTGGCGTCGTGGGCCTCGCCCAGGGACATGGCGGTGGCGAACACCGCGGAGCCGATGTGGGCCACGGCACGGTAATAGGTGTCGTCGTAGTCCACGGTGTGCATCATGGTGCCGTTGCACAGGGCGCCCATCAGAGCGGAGGTCTTGCTGCCGTCGATCCACAGGGTGGTCTCGGGCTTGCCGCCGAACTGATCCACGGTATCCTTGATCCACTTGCATTCCTTCTTGGCGATCACAAAGCCGGCAATGCCTCCGGCCAGGGAGTCGGCCATGGTGGTTTTTGCCTTGAGGACTACCTCTTCCGGGATGTCCTCATACTTCAGCTCGGATACGAACTTTGCCAATTCGCGAGTTTCACCCATTATTAGTACCTCCTTAATAAATTTATAATGGTTTTTTTACTCATCTTTTACCCAGGGCTTCTTTACACCGCACAGATAGCAGCTGGGCATGCTGCAGTCCAGGCACTGGGGAGAATGGATGGGCGGGAGCTGGGAGCCCTTCACCGACTCGGCCACGGCGATGGCCGCGCTGACCTGTTCCTCCGTACCCTCTACCGCGATGGAGATCGCGCCTTCCGCACCTCCGACGCCGCCTGCGGAGAACGGCACGGCCTTGCCGCCGGAGAGAAACTCCAGGGCTTGAACTTCGGTGATGGCGTTGGCTTCGAAGGGGAAGAGTCTGGACTTGACGCCCATGGAATAGTCGATGCCCCGGTTGATCCGCCTGGCCGCTTCGGTCAGGGAGCCGGGCACCAGCTTTTCCAGGCCCACGGGGGTGATGATCTCGAAGCCGTTTACCTTCCGCGCCGCGACCATACGCCCGATGGTGCCGTACTCGTCCACGCTGCCGATCTGGACGGCCACGCGGCCCTCGGCATCATAGCCGTTGACGCCTTTGACATAGATGTCCCCTTTGCCCATTTTTTCCGTCAGGTCGTTGAGTACCCAGCCGTAGGTGCGTTGGCCCTTGACGATGACGTAGGTGTGGGGGTAGGTGCCGGCGTTGGCCAGAGCTTTGTTCAGGCCGGTGGTCTTTTCCGATTTTTTCAGCTGGGTGTGGGCCTCCACGCACTGCGCCTTGGGTACGATCATGCCGGTGACCCAGACCTTGTCCACATCCGGATACTCCCCGATCAGCTCTTTCATGAGGTAATAGGTGGAGGTGCTGGGATGCATGGCCACGATGCCGTTTTTCAACGCGTTCTGGACCTGAGGCAGCCGGGCCACGGCTTTTGCGATCAGGTGCTTGGATTCCGTCGGAGTGAATACAAATTCCGCTAACATCAGCCTTCTCCTCTCTCCATCATTTCGGATTTCTTATTCTTCGCCCATAGCGGCGTTGATGACTTCCTTCTTCACATACACGATGCCGTCCAGGATGCGGCGGGCCGTGCGGTTGAACACTGCCTTGTCCACCACAAAGCCGCCGTCGGCGTCGCGGGAGACCGTGACGGCTACGCTGTTTATGCCCCGGCCGTGGCCGAAGCGCACAAGCCCGGTCTTCTCCGGCTCGGGCCCGCATACCTGGTTGACCAGAGTGCCCTCGATCCGGGCGGCTACGCAGGTGCAGATCGTGCCGGTGCCGGTGTAGGTATCCACCGGCTCCTGGTTCCAGAGGACCCGGGCCAGGAAGTCCAGATCCTTTGCCAGGATCGGTTTGCCGGAGGCATAATCGGCGTAGTCCCGGGCGGGGGAAACGATAGAGAGCATGGGACGGGTGGTGGCTTTTTCCAGGGCGTCCTCCGCCCGGTCCACATAGCCCATTTTCACCGCCGCCTGCGCCCGGATCCGCTCCATCAGCTCCAGCTTGTCCTTCAGCGCGGCCAGCTCGGGCTTGGATTCGTCCCCCCGAAGGCCCACGGACTCCGCCGTGATAAAGCAGACCGGATTGGCGATATCCACCAGAGACACCTGGATCTTTCCAAAGTCCGGCACATCCAGTTCATCCACCACATTCCCGGTGGGCAGGAGCTTGCCGGTGGTGGCGCCGTAGGTGAGCTTGTAGTCCAGCTCGATCTTGGACGCGGTGCCGGGGACGCCGTCCAGATGGAAATCGCCGCAATACTGCATCCGCCCGTCCTTGACATGGACCCGGGAAATGAGGACCTTCTGTGTGTTGGTATTGTGGATGCGGACCTCGGTGATGGGTTCGGTGATGTTTTTCACCATGCCCTCGTCGATGGCAAAGGGGGCCACGGCGGAGGAGATGTTGCCGCAGTTGCTGGTCCAGACGATCTTGTGCTGGCCCATCTGCACCTGGCCGAAGTTGTAGTCCACGTCCGCGTCCGGACGGGTGGGAGGCCCGATGATGGCCACCTTGCTGGTGGTGATATCGGCGCCGCCAAGACCGTCGATCTGCCGCACGTCGGTGCCGAACACGGCCATGATGATCTCATCCCGGAGCTTTTCATCGGTGGGGAGGTCGCTCTTCTTGAAAAAGACTGCTTTGCTCGTGCCGCCCCGCATGTACGTACACCGAAAGCTCTCCTGCTCCCGCAGATCCTGAATCTTCATGTTCGTCTCCTTTCTTACTCCGAGAAGGATTTTTCCAGAGCGCGCAGCTCCGCGAGATTGATCATTTTGTTGAAGGTGGGAAAATCACAGGTATAGGGCACCGTCTCGGAGATCTTGCCGGTCTCCAGGAGCACCTTCAGGGTTTCCATCACGTGCTTGGTGGCCGCGTACAACGCCGTCACCGGATAGATCACGATGTTGTAGCCCATCTCCTTGAGTTCCTCCGTGGAGAAGAGGGGCGTCTTGCCCTTTTCCACCATGTTGGACAGCAGCGGGATATTCAGCGTGGCGGCTACGGTCTTCACTTCCTCTACGGACTGAGGCGCCTCGAAGAAGATCACGTCCGCGCCGGCCTCCACGTAGGCTTTGGACCGGGCCACCGCCTCCTCAAAGCCGTAGACAGCCCGGGCATCGGTTCGGGCGATGATAACGAAATCCGGGTCCTTCCGGGCCGCCACCGCCGCGCGGATCTTGGCCACCATGTCCTCCATGGGAATGAGCATCTTGCCCTCCATGTGACCGCAGCGCTTGGGCATCACCTGGTCCTCCAGCTGGATGGCTGCCACGCCCGCCGACTCGAACTCCTGGACGCAGCGCATGACGTTCAGAGCGTTGCCGAAGCCGGTGTCGCAGTCGGCGATCAGGGGAACCTGGATGGCCGCGGCCATGTTCCGGGCCATGGTGCTGACCTCGGAGAAGGTCATCAGGCCGATGTCCGGTTTGCCCAGAACGCTGGCGGATACGCCGTAGCCGGTCATGTAGACCGCCTTGAATCCGGCCTCCTCCACCATCTTCGCGCTCCAGACATCGTACGCACCCGGAGCCATGATCAGCTCGCCTGAGTTAAGCATGTCACGCAGTAACTTTGCCTTGCTCATAGTATTCCTCCTCTATGTTTATTTCTTTGCATCGGAAAGCAGCTTGGCCTTTATTCCGCCAGCCAGAATGATCTGCATGATGGACGGGGGAAAGGGAACAAAGGCATATTCCCGGCCGGTGGTCCGGTTCCGGATGATGCCGGCGGCCATGTCCACGGTCACCTCATCCCCGGCAGAGATTTCCCGGGCCGCCTCCGGCGCCTCCAGCACCGGCAGTCCCAGGTTGATGGAGTTGCGGTAAAAGATCCGGGCAAAGCTCTCGGCGATGATACAGGAGATCCCCGCGGCTTTGATGCCGATGGGGGCGTGCTCCCGGGAGCTGCCGCAGCCGAAGTTCGCGCCGCCGACCATCACGTCCCCCTCCTTCACCCGGCGGGGGAATTCGGGGTCGATGCCCTCCATGCAGATGTTCGCCAGGGCCTTGGGGTCATTGAGCGAGAGATACTTGCCGGGAACGATCACATCGGTGTCCACATTGTCGCCATATTTATGAACGATCCCCATTTACTTCACCTCCCCGGGATGGATGATTCTGCCGGCCACCGCCGCCGCGGCAGCCACATACGGACTTGCCAGATACACGGAGGAGCCGGGATGGCCCATCCGGCCTACAAAATTGCGGTTGGTGGTGGAAACTGCGGTTTCGCCGTTGGCCAGGATCCCCATGTGCCCGCCGAAGCAGGGTCCGCAGGTGGGGGTGGAGATGGCCGCGCCGGCGTCCAGGAAAATATCCATCAGACCCTCGTGCATGGCCTGCCGGTAGATCTCTCCGGTGGCGGGTATGATGATACAGCGTACGTTTCGGTCCACCTGCTGCCCCTTGAGGATCTCCGCCGCCGCCCGCAGATCGCTGATGCGGCCGTTTGTACAGGAACCGATCACCACCTGGTGGACCGGAACATCCCCCACCTCGGAGACAAAGCGGGTGTTGTCCGGCAGATGGGGACAGGCCACCACCGGCTCCAGAGAGGACACATCCCACTCGTCCACCCGCTCATAGACCGCGTCGGGGTCACTTCTATACAGCGTGAAGGGGCGGTTCAGCCGGTTGTGCTCCCGGACATAGGCCAGGGTCATCTCGTCCGGTTCGATGATACCGTTCTTTGCCCCGGCCTCGATGGCCATGTTGCACATGGTGAAGCGGCCGTCCATGTCCATCTCCGAGATCGCCTGTCCCGCGAACTCCATGGACATATACAGCGCTCCGGACACGCTGATCTTCCCCAGCGTGTAGAGCATCAGATCCTTTCCCGTTACATACCGGGGACAGGAGCCGTTGAAAATGAACTTCCTGGTTTTGGGCACCTTGAACCACAGCTCTCCTGTGCCCATGGCCACGGCGATATCGGTGCTGCCCATGCCGGTGCTGAAAGCGCCCAGGGCGCCGTAGGTGCAGGTATGGGAGTCGCCGCCGACAACGGCCTCTCCGGGGAGCACCAGGCCCTGCTCCGGCAGCAGGGCGTGCTCAATGCCCATCCGGCCCACGTCGTAAAAATGCCGGACGGAGCACTCACAGGCGAAATCCCGGGCTACCTTGCTTGCCGTGGCTGCATTGATGTTGGCGTTGGGGGCAAAGTGGTCGTTCACCAGATACACCCGTTCCTTGTCGAACACTTTGTCAAAGCCCATGGCCCGAAATTCCTTCACGGCGATGTGGGTGGTGACGTCGTTGGCCAGCACGCCGTCCAGCCGGGCCGTTACCAGCTCTCCCGGGACCACGTGATCCCTGCCGCTGTGAGCAGCCAGTATTTTTTCCGTAATAGTCATAGCTTCACTTCCCTGTATGGTATGAACTCTTTTCAATTCCCTTTTTACGCAAAAACCGTGCCAACATTCATAAAAAAAGATTTTTAGATCAATCGACTAAAACCCCTTTTTCCTTTTTGTGCTATTTTTCAGCAGGGGTTCGTCCTTTTTCCCGGAACCCTCTTGCAAATTCCAACGTTTTCCGGTACACTGTTTCATACGAAACGTTTCAATGAAACGGTGAAACACCCGAGGAGATGGTACACTTGAAAATCCGGATCTGTGTGGCTACCTATGGAATTCTGGAAAAGATGGTGAACAGCCTGAGTCCGGAATTGATCCCGGCGAATGTGGAGCTGATCCATGCGAATCTGGTCCTCAACGATTTGTCCGCCGAGGCCAAACGGCTGGAAGCGGAGGGCCGGGTGGACGCCTTTGTGGCCTCCGGGGGGAACGCGGCCACGCTGGAGCATGTCATCACTTCCATTCCCATCGTTCAGATCCGCCCCAACGGCTACGATATCATCGGCGTGCTGCGGGACGCGAGCCTGCATACCGACCGGGTGGGCTGTATATTTTTTGAGACCTCGGATCCGGAGCTGACCCATGCCCTTCACATGCTGAAGGACCTGACGAATCTGTCCGTTACCATCTGTACCTATTCCACCCGGCGGCAGCTGGAGGACATCATCCGGGATCTGGCGGATCAGGGCATCCGGGATGTGATCGGCGGCAGTCTGGCGCTGCAGGTGGCGGCGGAGTACGGGCTTTACGGCCACTATATCGTCACGGAGGCCGGTCTCACCGAGGCGATCCGTACCGCCGCCGATCTGGTGGAGTCCCGCTACCAGGAGGCCATGCAGTCCCGGCAGCTCTCCAGCGTGCTCAATTTCATCAGCGAGGGCGTGATCGCCACCAATCAGGACGATGTGATCACTCTGTGCAATCCCAGCGCCGAAAAGATCTTCGGCATTCGGAGCGCAGATACCGTGGGAAAAAAGGTTTACGACGTGCTGACCAATACCCGGCTGAATATTGTCCGGCAGACCGGGATCAAGGAGCTGGACCAGATCCAGGACGAAAGGAACACAAAAGTGCTCACGAACCGGGTCCCCATGGTGGCCGACGGGAAAGTGATCGGAGCGCTGGCCACCTTCCGGAACGTGTATGAGGTGGAACAGGCCGAGGCCCAGATCCGCCACAAGCTGTACGCCCGCGGCCTGGTGGCGAAGCACCGCTTTGAGGATATCATCGGCGACAGCGCTGCGATGCGAAAGGCGGTGGACGCGGCCCGGGAATACGCCAGAAGCGACGCCACGCTGCTGATCGTCGGTGACTCGGGCACCGGCAAGGAGCTGTTTGCCCAGAGCATCCACAACGCCAGCGCCCGGAGCGGAAAGCCTTTCGTGGCCGTCAACTGCGCGGCCATGACCCAACAGCTGCTGGAGAGCGAACTCTTCGGCTACGAGGAGGGAGCCTTTACCGGCGCCCGCCGGGGCGGCAAGCGGGGCGTTTTCGAGCTGGCGGATTCCGGCACCGTGTTCCTGGATGAGATCGCCGAGATCTCCCCGGAGACCCAGGCCCATCTGCTGCGGGTGATCGAGCAGCGGGAGGTGATGCGGGTGGGCAGCGAAAAGATCCGCCCCATCGACATCCGGATCCTCTCCGCCACCAACCAGGACCTCTGGCAGCTGGTGCAGAGGGGGGAGTTCCGGAAGGACCTCTATTACCGGCTGAACATCCTCTCGCTGAAGATCCCGCCGCTCTCCCAGCGGCCGGAGGATGTTCCCGTGATCTTTCTCCATTATCTCCGCCGTCTCTGCCCCCATATCGACGACAACACCCTGCGGGACCTGTCCGGCCTGCCGGAGCTCCGGAAGTACAGCTGGCCGGGCAACACCCGGGAACTCAGGAATATCGCCGAGCGGTTCTCCGTGCTCAGCCGCACCAACCTTCATTACCGGCAGATCATCCTGGAGTCGCTTAGCCCCGACGCCGGGACCGGGGGCGTCGAGCCCAATGGGGAGGAGACCTCCCCGGCGGAGCCCCTCGACGCGGAGGAGATCTTGGCTGCCATCCAGGCCTGCGGCGGCAACAAGACCCAAGCCGCCCGGATGCTGGGCATCGGCCGTTCCACTCTGTGGCGGCGGATGAAGGAGCTGGAGATGTAAACGCGTTTTCCATGAAAAGCAGACCTTGTCTTCTTCGCGTATAATAAAAAACAGCGCCCCGTGTCGGCAGACTATACGGCCGACACGGGGCGCTGTATGCTTATTCTATTAAAGAGGCCGCTCCGCAAAGCCATCCCGGCTCCAGATCACCGCCGTCCGAAAGCCCGCCCTCAGGGCGGCGGCCCGGGCAGCGTCAAAGCCGCCGTCCAGAAAACGCCGGTCGTGGCAGTCGCTGCCCAGCATGATCCGCGCTCCCCGGTCATGCAGCTCCCGGAGGATCCAATCCGAGGGGTAGGGCGTGGTCCGGTAGCCCCGGGCCATGGCACCGGTGTTGATCTCAAAGACCCGCTCCCCGGCCCGGAGCCGGTCCAGAGCAGAGAGGACCGCCGCCCGGTAGCGGGGCGCGCCCTCCGGGAACATGGTCCCGGCCTCGTCGAATTTGCGGATCAGGTCCAGGTGGCCGATGATGTCGCAGCCCGTGACTTCGGCGACCCGGCCCACCAGAGCGTAATAGTCCTCGCAAAAGGCCATGGCGTCCCCCTCATAGTCCTGGCGGACGATCCGCTCCGTCTCCTCCGCGCTCCAGTCCACCGGGAGATACTGCCCCTTGTGATTCACATAGTGGACCGAGCCGATGGCGTAGTCCCAGCCGGGGGCGCGATAGCCGGAGAAATAATCCTGCTCGATCCCGCAGAAGATGTCCAGCCGCCCCCGATAGACCTCTTTTAACCGGGAGATCTCCGCCCGGTAGGCCAGAGGGTCGCGCATGCCGCAGGGGTCGAAGGAAAGGGGACTGTGCCCGGAAAAGCCCAGGGCCTCAAACCCCAGCTCCAGCGCCCGCTCGCACAGGGCCTCCGGCGCGTCCTTCCCGTCACAGAAGACGCTGTGGGTATGAAAGTTACTGCCCATCGCCGGTCATTTTCTCCTGTTTCACCTTGCGGTCGATCACATGGCGGCGCTTCAGTTCCGCGGTGATGTCGTTCAGGTCGATGCCCATCTCGATCATCATGACCATCACGTGATAGACCAGGTCCGCTACCTCGTAGACCGTCTCGGCCCGGTCTCCGGCCTTGGCGGCGATGATCACCTCGGTGCTCTCCTCGCCCACCTTCTTGAGGATCTTGTCTATCCCCTTGGAGAAGAGGTAGCTGGTGTAGGAGCCCTCCTGAGGCGCCGTTTTCCGGCCCCGGATCAGTTCCATCAGGGCCGGATAGGAGAAGGCCTGCTCCGTCTCGGAACGATAGAGTTCGTTGAAAAAGCAGCTCTCCGCCCCGGTGTGGCAGGCGGGGCCGTCCTTATTTACCAGTACGGTCAGGGCGTCCCGGTCGCAGTCGGCGGTGATGGAGACCACATGCTGGTAGTTGCCGCTGGTCTCCCCCTTGAGCCAGAGCTGCTGCCGGGAGCGGCTGTAAAAGCAGGTCAGACCCTTTTCCAGGGTGATGGCCAGGCTCTCCCGGTTCATGTAGGCCAGGGTCAGCACGGCCTTCGTGTCTGCATCCACCACAATGGCGGGGATCAGACCGTTTTCATCAAATTTCAGCGTATCCAGATCGATCATTGTTCTATCCTCACTTGGATCCCGCGCTGCCGCAGAAGCTGCTTCAGTGCCGGGATCTTTACTTCTCCGAAATGAAAGATGGAGGCGGCCAGTCCCGCGTCCACGCCGGGGAGCGTCTCAAACAGGGTGACGAAATCTTCGGCGCAGCCCGCGCCGCCGGAGGCGATCACCGGCACGGTCACGGCCTCGCAGACCCGCTCGAGCAGCTCCAGGTCAAAGCCTCCCTTTACCCCGTCGGTGTCGATGGAGTTCACCACGATCTCCCCGGCCCCCAGGGCCACGCCCCGCTGCAGCCAGCCGATGGCCTCGATGCCGGTGTCGTCCCGGCCGCCCCGGGCGAAGACGCGAAATTCCCCGTCCACCCGCTGGATATCCGCGGACAGCACCACGCACTGATCGCCGTATTTCTCCGCCGCCTCCCGGATCAGCTCCGGGCGCCGGATGGCGCCGGAATTGACGCTGACCTTGTCCGCGCCGCACTTCAACACCCGGTCAAAATCCTCTATGGAGTTGATGCCGCCCCCCACGGTCAGAGGGATGAAGACCCGCTCCGCCGTTCGCGTCAGGATATCGGTAAACAGGGCCCGGCCCTCCGCGGAGGCGGTGATATCGTAGAAAACCAGCTCGTCCGCGCCGTTTTCCGTGTAAAACTCCGCCAGGGCCACCGGGTCGTTCACATCGTTGAGCCCCTGAAAATTCACGCCCTTGACCACCCGACCGTTCCGCACGTCCAGGCAGGGGATGATGCGTTTGGTGATCATCGCGCCGCCTCCAAGGCCGCCGGCAGGGTCAGAGCTCCGGTGTACAGGGCCTTCCCGATGATGGCGCCATATACGCCGCTTTCCTTCAGTTCCCGCAGGTCCTCCGGGGTGGAGACGCCTCCCGAGGCGATCAGATCCAGCCCCAGGGCGGCGTTCAATTCCCGGTAGAGCTGCCGGTTGGTGCCGCGCATGGCGCCGTCCCGGGAGATATCCGTACAGATCAGAGTCTGCAGGCCCATGGCCGCCAGCTCTGCGCAGAAGTCCCGGGCCGGCAGGTCGGTGACCTCCCGCCAGCCGCGGATGGCTACAAAGCCATCACGCAGGTCCACGCCCACGGCCACCCGGCTGCCGAAGCGCCCGAGAGCCGCTTCCAGAAAAGCCCGGTCCCGGACCGCCGCGGTGCCCAGGATCACCCGGCGCACCCCCAGCCCCAGATACCGCTCCACGGTCTCCATGTCCCGAATGCCGCCGCCCAGCTCCACCTGAAGCTCTGTCTCCCGCAGGATGCGCGCCACGGAGGGGAGATTGGGCGTTCCGCCGTCCCGGGCTCCTTCCAGATCCACCACGTGGAGCCAGGCGGCCCCTGCCTCCTGAAAGCTCCGGGCCGCGTCCGCCGGGTTTTCGTTGTAGACCGTCATTTTTTCGTAGTCTCCCTGGAAAAGGCGCACGGCCTTGCCGCCCACCAGGTCGATGGCGGGTAATACGATCATGTCAAGCCTCCAAGCATGTGAATTCCCGCAGGATGCGCAGCCCCACCCGTCCGCTTTTCTCCGGGTGGAACTGGCAGCCCCAGACCCGGTCCCGACGGACGCAGGCCGTCAGCTTCGCACCGTATTCGGTGACGGCGGAGATATAGCGATCTTCGGTCCGGGCATAAAAGGAATGGACGAAATAGACGCAGTCCCCCGGTTTTACCCGGTGCAGGATCGGGTCCTCGGCGCCGGTGAGCTCCAGGGCGTTCCAGCCGATATGGGGGATCTTGAGCCCCTCGGGGATGACCTCTGCGATGGGGCGGACCGTACCGGGGATCAGGTCCAGACCGGGGTGTTCCCCGTATTCCAGACTGGAGGTGAACAAAAGCTGCATCCCCAGACAGATGCCCAGCAGAGGCTTGCCCCGGGCGGCTTCCTCCTGCAAAAGGGTGTCAAGACCGCTCTGGCGGAGCTTCCGGGCTGCGTCTCCGAAGGCCCCCACCCCCGGCAGGACCAGCTTGTCCGCCTGGCGCAGCAGAGCCGCATCCCCGGTGACCAGGGTCCGGGCCCCCACCGCCGCGAAGGAGCTTTTCAGGGAGAAGAGATTCCCCACTCCGTAATCCACGATGGCGATCATAGCATGCCCTTGGTGGAGGGGATCTCTCCCTCCAGACTCGGATCGATCCGGACGGCCTGGCGCAGGGCCCGGCCCAGGGCCTTGAAGCCCGCCTCCAGGATGTGGTGGGAGTTGCTCCCGTCCAGCTGCCGAAGGTGCAGCGTCAGCTCCCCGGCCCGGGCAAAGCCCCAGAAGAATTCTTCGATCAGCTCCGTGTCAAAGCTGCCCACCTTCTGGGTGGGAGGCTCCAGACGGTAGCGGAGCAGACAGCGGCCGGACAGGTCCAGCGCGCAGGCGACCAGGGCCTCGTCCATGGGCAGCAGCACACTGCCGTAGCGCTCGATGCCCCGTTTCTCCCCCAGGGCCGTGCGCAGGGCTGTCCCCAGGGCGATGCCCACGTCCTCCACCGTGTGGTGATCGTCCACCCGGGTGTCGCCCACGCAGCGCACCCGCAGGTCAAAGCGGCCGTGGCGGGCCAGCAGGGTCAGCATGTGGTCCAGGAAACCGCAGCCGCTGTCGATCTCGGCCATGCCGCTGCCGTCCAGATTCAGAAAAAGGTCAATATCCGTCTCGGCGGTCTTTCTTTTGATTTCAGACGTTCTCACGCAAAATCGCCTCCGTTTCCCGCAGTAATATGTCCATCTGTTCCGGTGAGCCCACGGTGATCCGGACCCAGTCCGCGATCCGCGGCTTGGAAAAATGCCGCACCAGCACTCCCCGGGCCTTCAATGAGAGATACAGCTCCCCGCCGGAGATGCGGGGGGGCCTGGCGAAGAGGAAATTGGACTTGGAGGGCAGCACCGTGAAGCCCAGAGCCTCCAGTTTCGCCGCCGCGTCCTCCCGGGTCCGGGCCACCTTTTGGCAGTTGGCCGTGTAGTATTCCTGCTCGCTCAGGGCCGCCACTCCCGCCGCCATGCTCATGCGGTTGACGTTATAGGGGTTGGTGCTGTAGCGGATGGTCTCCAGATCCCGGATCAGGGCGGCGTCGGCGATCACGAAGCCCAGACGGCCGCCCGCCAGGGAGCGGGATTTGGAGAAGGTGGACACCACCAGGAGATTGGGGTATTTCTTTGTCAGCGCCACGGCGCTCTCCGCCCCAAAGTCCACATAGGCCTCGTCGATCACCACCAGGCGGTCCGGGTCGGAGGCCGCCAGAGTCTCGATGTCGGCAAGCCCCAGGGCGATGCCGGTGGGGGCGTTGGGGTTGGCGATCACCACATGCCGGGGATCATGCAGATAATCCGAAAGGTCCACGGTGAAGTCCGGGCGCAGGGGCTTTTCCTCGTAGGGAACGGCGTTCAGGCGGCAGAACACCGGGTAAAAGCCGTAGGTCAGGTCCGGGAAGATGAAGCCGTGGTCCCGATCCCCGTAGGCCAGGAAGATGAAGTTCAGCAGCTCGTCGGAGCCGTTGCCGCAGCAGATGTTCTCCGGCTTTACATCGTAGACCCGGGCCAGGGCGGCTCGCAGGGGCTTGACCTCCGGGTCGGAGTAGAGCTGCAGCTGCTGTGCCTCCCGGGCCGCCGCCTCCCGCACGGCAGGGGAGGGGGAATAGGGGGATTCGTTGGTGTTGAGCTTTACATAGCTCCGGTCCTGGGGCTGTTCCCCGGGGACATAGGCCTCCAGGGTACGGAATTTTTCACTGAAAAACTGACTCATGTCCGGCCCTCCGTCCGCACCGTGATGCTGTTGGCGTGGCCTTGAAGCCGCTCGGCCTGAGCCAGACACACGATGTCCGGCCCGGCCTCCGCCAGAGCCTGGGCGCTGTAATAGATAAACTGCGAGGTCTTTACGAAATCATCCACCGACAAAGGGGAGGCGAAGCGGGCCGTGCCCGAGGTGGGCAGGGTGTGATTGGCCCCGGCATAATAGTCTCCCACGGCCTCCGGGCAGCTCCGGCCCAGGAACACGCTGCCCGCGTTTCGGACCTGCCCCAGAAGGGCAAAGGGCTCGTCCACGCACAGCTCCAGATGCTCCGGGGCCAGGGCATTTGCCACCTCCACGGCCTTGTCCAGATCCGGCGTTACGACGATCTTGCCCTGTTCGTCGATGCTTCGGCGGGCGATCTCCCGACGGGGAAGAGCGGCAAGCTGCTTTTCGATCTCCTGCTGAACCTGCTCGGCCAGAGCGGGGGAGTCGGTCACCAGGACGGGACTGGCGAAAACGTCGTGCTCGGCCTGGCTCAGCAGATCCGCCGCCGCGCAGACCGGGTCGCTCTTGCCGTCGGCGATGATCAGAATCTCGCTGGGGCCGGCGATCATGTCGATGTCCACCTGGCCGAAGACTTGCCGCTTGGCCTCGGAGACATAGGCCCCGCCGGGTCCCACGATCTTGTCTACCTTGGGCACGCTCTCCGTGCCGTAGGCCAGAGCGGCCACGGCCTGGGCCCCGCCCAGCTTGAACACCCGGTGCACCCCGGCCAGCCAGGCGGCGGCCAGCACCGCCGGGGCAACGGTCCCGTCCGGCCCGGCGGGGGTCACCATGACGATCTCCCGGCAGCCGGCGATGCCGGCGGGGATGGCATTCATCAGCACCGTACTGGCAAGGGGCGCCGCCCCGCCGGGGACGCAGATGCCCACCCGTTCGAGGGGAATGACCCGCTGCCCGGTCACGATGCCGGGGCGCTCCGTGCAGACAAAGCCGCTGCGCTTTTGGCGGGAATGAAAATCCCGGATGTTGATCGCCGCCCGCTCCAGCGCGCCCTTCAGTTCGGGCCCGGCGGCGCGGAGGGCGAATGCAAACTCCTCCTCACTGACCTCCAGGGAGGAGAGCTTTACGCCGTTGAAGGTCTCGCTGTAGCGCAGCAGCGCTTTGTCTCCCTCCCGGCGGACCGCGGCAATGATCTCCCGTACGGACTCCGTCACCGTGCTCTGGGGGATCGTCCGGGCGAGGACTTCCTCCGGGGCGATCTGGTCAAGGTTATAAATGGGGATCATAGGGTCCCTCCTCCCGTGATGGCCTCCGCGACGGCGCGGATGCGCGGATGCTTGAATTGATAGGCGGCCTTGTTGGCCACCAGACGGGCGCTGATCTCCGAGACGGTCTCATAGGGCCGCAGACCGTTGGCCCGCAGGGTGCTTCCGGTCTCCACGATGTCCACGATCACGTCCGACAGCCCCACGATGGGGGCGAGCTCAATGGAGCCGGTCAGGCGGATGATGTCGATCTCCCGGCTGAGATTGGAGTAATAGCCCCGGGCGGTGTTGGGGAATTTGGTGGCCACCCGCAGGGGGCGGGCGGGGTCGTCCCGGAAGTCCTCCTTTGCCGCCACGCACATACGGCAGCGGCCCAGACCCAGGTCCGCCAGCTCAAAGACGTCCGGGCCGTATTCGGCCAGGATATCGCTGCCGCAGACGCCCAGATCCGCGGCGCCCCGCTCTACATAGCTGGCCACGTCCGAGGGCTTGACCCAGAAGAAGCTGACGCCGGCGGCGCTGTTTTCAAAGATCAGCTTCCGGTTTTTCTCCCGGATCTCGGGGCAGGCATAGCCCGCGCGCGCAAAGCGCTCATACACAGCCTCGCCCAGCCGCCCCTTGGGCAGGGCGATCCGGACGCAGCCATCCTCCGGCGCCGGACGGATCTCGTCCAGCCGGTCCAGATAGACCGCAAAGCCGATGGCCCCGGCCTGTTTCCCGAACTTTCGCAGCAGGTGGTCGTAGCGCCCGCCGGAGAGGACGGCCGTGTGGATCCCGGCCAGATAGCCCTTGAACACGATGCCGTGATAGTAGCTCAGATCCGTGACGATGGAAAAGTCGATGCGCACCGAATCCGCCCCGTCCAGAACCCGGGCCAGCTCCTGCACCGCGTCGGTCATGGCGGCGTTCCGGCTCAGCTTCGCGAGGCGGGGCAGGACCTGCTCCGCCGGGCCGTACAGGTCGGCCAGCGCCGTCCAGACCTCCGCCGCCGCTTCCGGCACCGCCGCGGCGCGGCAGAGCTTCTGCATCCCGGCGGCATTGCGCTCCCGCAGATAGCGTACCAGCAGTTCCTCCGTGGCCGAATCGGCCCCGGTGAAGGACAGCAGGCCGATCACATAGGTGGCGGAGGCCACGGCCAGGATGCTGTCCCCGCCGATCAGGTCCAGACTCTCCCGGGCCAGGGAGAGCATCTCCGTCTCCGCGCCCCGGTCGATGGTGCCCAGCCGCTCCACGCCGATCTGGCTGATCTCCCGAAACTCCCCCAGACTGCCGGTATCCCGGAACACGCTCTCGTGGTAGCAGACCTTTACTTCGCCGCCCCGGTAGTTCTTGATGATGGAGAGCGTCACATCCGGCTTGAGGGCCATGAGCCGCCCATTGGTGTCCGTGAAGGTCAGGATGTTCCCGCCGGAGACAAAACTGCGGTTTTGGGCGTACAGGTCGTAGGGCTCAAATTTGCTCATTTTATAGGGCCGGTAGCCCCGAAGATCGTAATGCTCCCGGAGCCGCAGTCCGATGCGCTCCGGCAGACTGAGAAAGTCACAGCGGCTCATGGCTGCGCCTCCGCCAGCTTTCCCAGCACCTCCTGATAGCCTCCGCTCCCGTATCGGATGCACTGATTCACCCGGACGATGGTGGCGGAGCTGGCCCCCGTGGCCTGCTCCACCTCGGCGTATTTCTCCCCCCGGAGAAGCATCCGGGCCACATTCAGCCGCTGGCTGACAGAGAGGATCTCCTTTCTGGTCAAAAGGTCCTCCAAAAACCGTTTGGCTTCCTCCTCGCTGTCGATGGCCACAAGGGCGGAGAGCAGCAGATGGGTGGGCACCTCTTCAAAAACAGACATAGCAGCCTCCGATTTTGTAGTATGCTATTACGCTATCACGCTAAAGCGAGATTGTCAATGGGTAATTCAAACGAAGGATCGTTCCCATGTCCCTCCGCACTTGGAAAAAACCACGGGAACTCCCGGCCCCGGCACCTGTTTCTCCGCGCCCCCTTGTGAAGCGGGAGAAAATATGATACGATAATCTGCGAGCAATCCATCCGATCGGAGGCATTATCCATGGGAAAGCAATATGACGTTATCATCATCGGCGCGGGGCCGGGGGGCATCTTCACGGCCTGGGAGCTGATGAACAAAAAGCCGGAACTGAGCATCGCCGTGTTCGAGACCGGCAGCGCCCTGGAGGAGCGGCACTGCCCCATCGACGGGAAAAAGGTGAAAAGCTGCATCAAGTGCAAGACCTGCGCCATCATGAGCGGCTTTGGGGGCGCCGGCGCCTTTTCCGACGGGAAATACAATCTGACCAACGATTTCGGCGGCAGTCTTTATGAATACATCGGCCGGGAAAAGGCCATGGAGCTGATGCGCTACGTGGACAGCATCAACGTGGCAAACGGCGGGGAGAACACCACCCTGTACTCCACCGCCGGGTCCCGCTTCAAAAAGCTCTGCATGCAGAATTCCCTCACCCTGCTGGAGGCTTCCGTGCGCCACCTGGGCACGGACATCAACTATGTGGTGCTGCAGAATCTCTACGACCGGCTGCGGGAGCATGTGAAGTTTTATTTCCACACCCAGGTGGAGAGCATCGACACCCTGCCCGGCGGCGGCTTTACCGTATCCTGGCAGGGGGGCAGCGCCCAGTGCTGGGACTGCGTGGTCAGCGTGGGTCGCAGCGGCAGCAAGTGGATGGAGCGCATCTGCGCCCATCTGGACATCCCCACCAAGTCCAACCGGGTGGATCTGGGGGTCCGGGTGGAGCTGCCGGCGGTGATCTTCTCCCACATCACCGACGAGCTCTATGAGAGCAAGATTGTCTACCGCACCAAAAAATACGAGGACAACGTGCGCACCTTCTGCATGAATCCCCGGGGCATCGTGGTCAACGAGAACACCAACGGCATCGTCACCGTCAACGGCCACAGCTTTGAGGACGAGGCGCTGAAGACCGAGAATACCAACTTTGCCCTGCTGGTGTCCAAGCGCTTTTCCGAACCCTTCAAGGACAGCAACGGCTACGGCGAGAGCATCGTGCGTCTGAGCAACATGCTGGGCGGCGGCGCCATCGTCCAGCGCTTCGGCGATCTGGAGCGGGGCCGGCGCAGCAATCAGAAGCGCATCGACGAGGGCACCGTGGTCCCCACCCTGGCGGCCACTCCCGGCGATCTGAGCCTGGTGCTGCCCAAGCGGATCCTGGACGGCATCATCGAGATGATCTACGCCCTGGACAAGATCGCCCCGGGCACCGCCAACGACGACACCCTGCTCTACGGCGTGGAGGTCAAGTTCTACAACATGGAGGTGGAGTTGGATTCTCACCTGGAGACCCGCTACCGGGGCCTGTACGTGATCGGGGACGGCAGCGGCGTTACCCACTCATTGAGCCACGCCTCCGCCAGCGGCGTGTATGTGGCCCGGCGCATCGCCGGCTGCGAAGAGGACTGAACAAGAGGTTGAACCTTCCCCCGCTACGGAGCGGGGGGAGTTTTTTGCCCGGGAATTCCCTGTATTTTCCAGAAATAAGACAAAACTGTAACTTGCTGTCGAAGCGGCTCAGACCTTATACTGTGATTGTCCATAGATTTACATAATGTGGTTTTTCCACGCGCTCGGGGGTCTGGGTCATGCGCGTTACTTATATCAAACACAGCGGTTTTCTGGTGGAATGGGAGGATATCGCCTGCCTTTTCGACTGGGCGGAGGGAGAGCTGCCCCCCATCGGGGAGGACAAAAAGCTCTTTGTCTTTATCAGCCACGCCCACACCGACCACTACGACGCCGATATTTATGAAAAGCTGTCGGGCCGCGCCGGGCGGACCTTCCTCCTGTCGGACGATATCCCGCCCGCGCCGGCGGGGGAGCGGGCGCTGCGCCTGGGACCCAACCAGCGGCGGGCCCTTGCCGCGGGGAAGAAGGGGGCCATGGCGGTGACCACCCTGGGTTCCACGGACCAGGGGGTGGCCTTTGTGGTCAACTATGCCGGCAGGACCGTCTATCACGCCGGGGACCTGCACTGGTGGGCCTGGCCGGACGACACCGCCGCCGAGGAGCGGGAGATGAAGAACGCCTTCTTCGCCCAGATCGTGAAGCTCAAGGGGATGCAGCTGGACGCGGCGTTCCTGCCCCTGGACCCCCGGCTGGGAGGCAACTTCTGGATGGGCTTTGACGCGCTGATGCGCTCGGCCCAGGTGAAGGCGGCCTTCCCCATGCACCTGTGGGAGAGGTATGACACCATTGAGAAGCTCCGGCAGATGAACGTGTCCGCGCCCTACCGGGACGCGGTCATGCCCATCACCGGGCCGGGACAGGTTTTTGACTTGGAGCAGGAGGGAAAAGCATGGTATTCAAAATGATCCACGAAAACTACAACGTGCGGGATCTGGACGCGTCCCTGGCCTTCTATGAAAAGGCCCTGGGGCTCCGGGAGGTCCGGCGGAAGGTCCATCCTGCGGGGGCGCATATCATCGTGTATCTGGCCAACGAGCAGGCGGACTTTGAGCTGGAGCTGACCTGGCTTCGGGACCATCCCCAGCCCTACGACATCGGCGAGGAGGAATTCCACCTGGCGTTCCGGACCGATGATTTTGCCGCCGCCCACGCCCTCCATGAGGAGATGGGCTGCATCTGCTTTGAGAATCCGACCATGGGGATCTACTTTATCCAGGATCCGGACGGGTACTGGCTGGAGATCGTGCCCACCAGAGATTAATACGCATTTCAAAAAAGTGGCGCAGCCACTTTTTTGATAAGGCCGCGGCCCGCTGCAGCGCACTCGCTGCGCTCGCACGTTTGCGGGCCGAAGAGTGTTTTTCCCGACGCACATGTCGCCGGGAAAAATCGATGGAAGCTCCTTTGCCGCTGCGGCGGCGAACTCTGTGAGACTATTTTACAAAATGAGCGGCCGGGGCATGGCGGCCCCGGCCGTTTCCTTTTTTGCGGGGAGAAGCGATGACAAAAGCTGTCTTATGGGATCTGGACGGGACCTTGCTGAATTTCAAAGCCTCGGAGAGGGCCGCGATCCGCGCCTGCTTTGCCTTCTTCGGCCTGGGGGAGTGCACGGACCGGATGATCGCGGATTACTCCGCCATCAACCTCCGGTGGTGGGAGGCGCTGGAGCGGGGCGAATACAGCCGGGAGGAGATCCTGGTGGGCCGCTATCGGGAGTTTCTGACACTTTACGGTCTGGATCCCGGTCTGGCCGAAGCGTTTACCCGGGAATACGAGCACCGTCTGCCGGATACCATCGCGTTTGAGCCGG
The DNA here is from genome assembly GCA_017540645.1 of Oscillospiraceae bacterium. GTDB lineage: Bacteria > Bacillota > Clostridia > Oscillospirales > Oscillospiraceae > Apopatocola. The sequence goes on along the minus strand of JAFYAQ010000010.1, from coordinate 34,947 downwards.
GGGCCCTGGAGACCGTGAAGGCCCTGCGGGGCCGGGTGGGGCAGTACGCCGTCACCAACGGAACAAAGAACGTCCAGCGGCCCAAGCTGCGGCGCTCGGGGCTGGACGATCTGCTGGACGGAGTGTTCATCTCGGAGGAGATCGGGGCGGAGAAGCCCTCCCTCCGGTTTTTTGAAAAGGTGTTGGAAGCCCTGGGGGATGTGTCTCCCGGGGAGCTGCTGATCGTGGGGGATTCCCTGACCAGCGATATCCGGGGCGGGAACAACGCCCGCATCCCCACCGTGTGGTATAACCCGGAGGGAAAACCCCGGCCCGCCCAGCCCCATGCGGACTATGAGATCCGCAGCATCGGGGAACTGCCGGGACTGCTTCAGATATGACCCTGCAGGAATAACACGGCGGAAGCGAAAAACTCCCGCATGGCGTAGTGGATGAAGCCGCTGACGCTGGACCGGGCCGGGACGCCGCTGAGCTCATAGCCCCCCAGCTTGTTTCCCAGGGCCAGGGCCCGGAAGACGTGGAAATCGTTGGTGACGATGCCCACCGTATGCACCCCCTCCGGCAGGAGGGCGAAGCTGTTGGAAAGATTTTCCAGCGTGCTGGAGGAGCGATCCTCCAGGGTAATGCGGGAGGGATCTATACCCGCGGCGATCAGGCGCTCCCGGATGCAGGCGGCCTCGCTCATAGGCTCGTCCTCCCCCTGACCGCCGGAGGCCACGGCCAGGGTGTCCGGGTTGCGCCGGAGATAATCCTCGGCGGCTTCGATCCGCTCCCGGAGAGAGCCGCTGGGGCCGTCCTCATTCACCCGGGCCCCCAGGACAACCAGGGCGTCCAGATCATCCGGGGCCCTCTGGAGGGCGGCGGAGACGATGAAGCTCTCCCCGTAGAGGAATACCGCCAGACCCAGGCAGATGAGCGTCCGCTCGAGGATGAGCAGCCAGCGGGGGAAGGGGGCGGGCCGCCCCTTGGCCCAGGCCCAACGCCAGAGAAAATACCGGCCCACCATCGCCAGTCCCAGCAGCAGCCAGAGAAACAGCAGCGACTGGCCGAAGCGGACCGTAAGACCGCAGGCAAAGTAAAACAGCAGGCAGAGGATGCCGCCTGCCAGGAAAAGATCGTTGACGATCACAGCGGATTTCTTCATGGGGTCCTCCCAAATGCGTATTCTATCGGTTAGACGCCGCCGTGGACGCTTTGGTTCACGGCCCGGAAAGGAGCGGGGAATGACGGGAAAATTTGCAGGCTGGCTCCTGGTGTCGGATTTCGACGATACCCTCCGGCCGGAGGGCTCAGCAGGGCCCATATCCCCGACGGACCGGGAGGCGCTGGAGCGCTTCATGGACGGCGGCGGGCGATTTACCATCGCTACGGGCCGGGATCTCTGTTCCTATCTCTCCATCCGGGAGTTTTTTCCCCACAACGCGCCGGTGATCGTCAGCAACGGGGCGGTGATCGCCGACCGGGACGGGACCGTTCTCCGGGAGAGCCTTCTGCCGGAGAGCAGCCGACAGATGCTTCCGGCCGTGCTGGCCGCCTTTCCCGACGCCGGGGCGGAGATCCACCGGGGTTCCCGGGCCTTCGTGGTCCGTCGGACGGCGGCGGTGGAGGAGCATCTGGGCCGGATGGGGGAGCTCATCCGGGAGCAGCCCGTCGAATCCGTCCCCGGGGACTGGAACAAGATCGTGCTGGTGTTCCCCGGCAGCCTTTCGGGCCGCTCGGACCTGGCCCACGCCGCCGCAGCCTGGATCAACGAGGGCGGCTTTGACTGCACGGCGGTGCCCTCCGGCTCCCTGGTGGACGTGGTCCGGGCCGGCTGCGACAAGGGGGAGGGGGTGGCCCTGCTCTGCCGGATGCTGGGCGTGGAGCGGCCCCGGCTGGCCGCCGTGGGGGACAGCTGGAATGACCTGCCCCTGCTCCGGGCTGCCGGACACGCCTTCGCCCCCCGGGGAGCCGCGGCGGAGGTGGCCAATGCCCCCGGCGTTCAGATCCTGGGGAGCTGCGGGGAATGCCTCCGGGACGTAGTGGAGGCGCTGGAAAAACTCCTCTGATTCTCGGGCGCGACCTGACCGGCGCCTTATAAATATCAAAGAACCGGCTGTTTTCGCTTTATGGAAAACAGTCGGATTTTGGATGATCGAACGGGACCGCGGAGCACTCCGCGGTCCCGTCCTTTTGTCGTCTCTCAGCCGCGGAGCATTTCCAGCAGGGCCGGGATATGATCGGATGTCAGTCCTGCCGCCTGCTGGGCCTCCAGATCGCGGCAGATCGTTTCCACCTGTCCCTCGCCCAGGGACGCGACCGCGCCGATCAGCGCATCCGCATCCTCGTCATAGCCGCAGTAGAGACAGGCGTAGCCAAGGTTCAGCATGACAAGGGCGTTTTTCGGCTGCAGTTCATAGGCCGCATAGCCCACGTCAAAAGCCCCGAGAGGATCCCGCTGATGGATCAGAAGGTAGTAGCACTGCCACGCCAGATACTGGGCCCGATCGTACTCGCCCAAACTGTCCGCCGTCGCCTGATAGATTTGCAGTCCCTCTTCAAAACAGGATCGTGAGCGCGAATAGTCTCCCAGCTTGAAGGCGTTTTCCCCCAGATTCAGCAGGGACAGGGCGGCTGCGGATCGGTCGGAGGCGGCGAGGGTTTTTTCCGCCAGCGTACGATTGATCTCCGCAGCCCTCTCATACAGCGTGTCGGCGCCCCGGTAATCGCCGCGCATGTTGAGACTCAGCGCGAAATTGTTGCACAGCTGCGCCAGGTTCCGCTGATATTCGGCATTTTCCTGATCCTGCGCCAGCTCCTCCGCCTTCTGGATGGCGAGGGAGTAGTTTTCATCTGCCTCTTCAAACTTTCCCGCATCCGTCAAGATGACCGCCAGCATGCTCATTGCCTTCACATATAAAGCCCTGTACTGTCTGGTATCGACCTGCGCGAGCAGTTTTTCACAGGAACGGCAGGCCTCGCGCAGATGCTCTTCCGCGTCGGCGTATTTTCCCTCCCGATGGAGCATGACCCCGTAGTCCAGGTGGACCTGAGCCGCAATGTCGAGGCCTTTATCCTCTCCCGTGTTTGTCAGCAGCGCGATGCAGGAGTCAAAGCAGCGCTCGGCCTCCTCCATATTTCCCAGCTCGGTGGCGTTGGCGCCGGCGTTCATATAAAACTCGGCCAGGGTCCGCTCGTCTCCTCCGGAGGCCGTCTGCCGCTCAATGGCGAGCCGATAGGCTTCCGCCGCATCCTCATAGCGCCCCGCGCTTATGTAAAGATTGCCCAGATTGTTAAACGCCGAGGCGAGGGCCTCCTCGCTCCCTTCCACATTTCGGAGCTGCAGTTCTTCAATACTCCGGATGGCCTTCTCCTGCGCGGCAAAGGCAGCGTCGAAGCGGCCGAGTACCGTGCTGGCGTTGGCAAGCTTTTCATAGTTGGCCGCGACTTCCCGCTCTGCGCTGTCCCGGTCCGAAGAAAGGCGCATGATGGCGTTGATGTCCTCCGTGTTGCGCTCCAGGATCCCGGCGATGCGGCTGTAAGCCCCCGGCACATTGGTCAAATGGTCCGGCAGGGAATAGGTCAGCTCACTGAGGATGCGCATGGAAGCCGCTTCCCGTTTCTGTGCGGCGTCGCGGTAGCTCTGTGCCAGATTCATCAGGCCCAGGGAGATCCCGGCCACCGCCGCAAAGGCTCCGACCCCCGCAGCGACCCGGAAGGCAAAACGGCGGTTCTTCCGGAGCTTGTGTTCCCGCAAAAGCTCCGCTTCCGTGCAGCCGGCAACATCCGCAATGGCGCGCAGAAGCTCCGTCTCCGCCTTTGCCATCATCTTTTTGACCGGGTTGTCCGGCACCCGGATGTCCATGATGCGGCTCTCGATGTCGGGCACCAGCTTCAGGGAGGCCGGGAAGGAACGCTCACGATCGCCCGAGATCAGCAGCGGATAGATGTGCTCCGCCCTTCCGAGCCGAATGAAGGTGGCGACCTCACGGTCTACCCATTCGGAACTGGGCGTGTCGACGGAACAGATCAGGATCATGCAGCGGGTGGAGCGGAGAGCCTGATCGATGGTATCGGTAAGGATACGGCTGACGGGCAGCTCCTCCGTATCCCGGAAGGCGCGGCGCACGTCCTCACAGCCCTGTGCCCGGAGGGCCCGGGGCAGGTGATAGCTCTCCACCAGATTGAAGACCTTTTTTGTGATCTCCCCGTCCAGAGGCTTGTGGCGGTAGCTGAGGAAGAAGTCGTATTGGAAGCTCATGCGCCGCCTCCCGTCTCCGCCTCGTCCATCCGGTCTGCGAGGCCGAGCGCGTCCAGCTCTTCGCGGGCGCTCTGGATCGCCTCGTCGATATAGGCGAGAGCCTGTTCATCCTCCGCAAAGGAGGCGGGCAGCTCTTCGATCGTCCGGTGAGCGATGGAGAGGCTCAGCTTCGTCTGTTCCTCGGCGATCCTTCCCTCGCCTCTTGCGATCAGACCGAGGCGCAGGAAGATCCCCGCCGCGGCAAGGCATACGACGCCCACCGCGGCCAGCGCCGCGGCGGCTGCCCGGCGCCGGCGGCTCCGGTGACGCTGCTCCAGCTCGTCCGGGTGCATGCCGAGGACGGAAGCCGTGATGCGCACCGTCTCGTAGCGAAGCACGGTGCGGCGCATCCGTTCGGTGGCGCCGCGCAGGTCGGCGGCGACCGGCTCGATGGTCTCGATCCGCTCGACCACGCTCATGTCCGGCAGAATGTGCTGCACGGTTTTCTTTTCAATGAAACTCTCGGGAAAAGAATCCGCGGGTTCGCCTTCCACGATGCAGAGAACGATCCTTTCCGGATCGTGACCGGCGCGGAAAGAGGCAAGCTTTGCGTGGATCGTCGGATCGTTTTTCGTTCTCGGCGAGCAGAGCAGCACGAGATTCCGGCTGTTTTCCAGCCGCACGCGGACCGCCTCGCCGAAGGGCTCGTCCTGGCAGTCGAGCAGGATCCGCCGGTAGTCAAGAGAGGGGTCCGCCGGCTTCGTGTTCGAAGGGAGCCGGTAGCGGCGGATGCTCTCTGCCAGTTTTCGGGCGAAGGGCGCATCCGGTCCGGTGGAAAGAATGCAGATATCAAAGCGTTCCACGGCTTTACCCCCCTTTTCATCTTGCTTTTTCTGTATGGCTCAGCTGAGGGCCGAAAGCTCTTCCCGCTGCGCAAGCGCCTCATAGAAAGCGTCGGAGAAGACCTCTCCGTCAAAGTCAAAGGCCACGACCACAAAGCGGCCCAGACACTCTGCCTCAAAGCTCAGCTCGGATCTCAGCCGGGAGTAGCTCGCCCGGAAGGCCCGGAGCGTTCCGCTGCTGTCCCGGAAAACCACATAGAAGCTCTTTGCCGTGCTGCCCTCCGGCGGCGTATAGCTCATGCTGACCGACGCCACCCCGCCGTGGGCCTTCAGGGTCGCCTCCCCATCCACGGCACAGAGGACGGAGCATGTCCCCGTCTCATCCGGCTCGACCCAGAAATCCGCATCCGACAGGCCCTGATCAGCCTCCGTATTCGTTTGCCCCAGTTGCTGCCCGCCGCTGTGATTGGATGGATCGTCGTCGTTGGGCTGGGTCCTGTGGATGCCGGCTCCTCTTAGGATCGGAAACTGGGTGCCGCCGGGAACAGAACCCGCGCCGGGACCGCCGAGCACACCGCTGCCGGTATAGCTCGTGTTGGTAGAGGTGGAGGCGCCGCCGCCGGTACCGAGATCTTCCGTGGTGGATTCCACCGTACGGATCAGGCGGATCGAAGCGACCGGGATCTCCGTTTGGTCGTCCGCATCCCTTGAACTCAGCTTGATGGTCGCCAGTATCCCGTCCACGCCGACCGTATAGACCTCCACAGTTTGTGTCGCGCTGCCGGTCGGAAGCAGCTGCTGGACCAGGGAGGCAAAGCTTACGGTATCGCCGCTGAGAGTGATGCTTTCGCTATCCTGCGACTCGCTTTCGGAGACAATGCTGTGCACACCGCCGCCCATCAAGCTCGTGGCGTTTTGAAGCACGAAGGAAACGTTGACGACCGGGATTGTTCCGCCCTGCGTTTGCGTGGGAATGGGGACCGCTCCGTCGGGACCGGAGATATATGTCACGTCTCCGCACGTCGTTATCCCGGTGGTGCCGAAATCCTGGGCGATACCGGCCCCGACAGAACCGACAGCAAAGGAGCCGTCGTCGTAACCGACCGTCCCGCTGCCGCTGATCTGTCCCAGAGCCAGGACGTCGGCACCCTCATGGCGCCGGAGGTCAACCGAGGCGCCGTCCTGCAGAACGAGCTCCCCGACGGCGCTGTTGTTGAATGACAGCACATTGGTATCGGACATGGTCAGCGTGCCGATCGCGGGAGTTATGTCCGGGTCTTCCCCGTCCGCCGCGGCGCCGGCCGATGTTCCCGCGTTGAGCCGGAGATTGACGTCGTTCACCGTCAGAGCATCCTGGGGCACATTCACGCTTACCTCTGCTTTGCTGATGGTGCCCTCGCCGCTGAGATCGCTGTTGAGGACGACAAAGCTTTGATACCAGCTTTCTCCCGTGACGGAGCCGTTCAGCTCCAGCGTCCCCTGCACATCGAGCACCGGCGCGATAAAGGAAAAGGTTCGCGGTCTAACGCTTTTCATGAGGATAGAGGCCATCTCGCTGATCACCAGCTTTGTCTTCTGCGGGATCGTGAGCTTGGCGGAGGTGGAATAGAAATCGATGTTTCCTACATCCAGAGTGCCGCCGTCTTCGCTTTCGACGAAGCTGCGCAGCTGATCGATGACCTCATCCTCATTATTCGTGGAATAACGGACCACTTTCTCCTCTTTCTCTGTGAGGAGACAGCCGACGGCAAGGCTCTGCAGCACCAGCCGGGAGCCGTCCGGCACCACCAGCGTCACGTCCTGGGGAAGGGTATAGGCTTCGTCCAGGATCGCGTCCACGCTGCCGTTGATGAGCAGGTAGCTGTTGTCATCCTGCAGGAGGAACACCGCCACGCTGCCCCCGTCCTCGCCGTAGATCTCTTTGTTGGACTGGAGATTGAGGGCCATGTTTTCCGTCATCTCGATCTTGTCGACGAGCAGCACACCGGTGCCGACAAGATTGATGTTGCCGTCGACCGAGAGCTCGGCCAGGCGGTTCACGCCCGCCATCTTGATGGTGACGTCGCTGGCCGTGGAGAGAATGCTCTGCCGGGCGCCGTCATAGTTGACAAGCACGATGCTCTGGCTGTCCGCCTCGTAGCTCCAGCCGCTTCCGCTCGAGTTCTCATCGGGGGAGAAGCTGGTCCCGGCAACGGTGATCTCCGGCGTCGCCTGGGTCTCGCCGCTCTGATCCGCCTCGCCGCTTTTCGGCTCGCCGTCTGTTTGCACGTCAGGATCTGTCAGCCCCGTATCGGTTTGTGGCGCGGCGAGCAAAGCCATGGAAGCTTCGTCGGTATTGTCCGTTTTCTCCGGGACCTCCGATGCATCGGGCGTACCCAAAGCATCCCCCGAAGCGGTCTCCCGGATCTCCGCCGGCGGATCCAACGGCTGCTCGTCATCCTGCGCAAAGGCCCTGCCGCTGATAGACAGCATCAGGGTGGAGGCGCAGAACAAGCTAGCAATCCTCTGCAATAAACGTTCCATGGGTTCACGCTCCTTTCAAGAATGGTCCCGGCTTCTCTCTTCGCCCAGCCGGCCCAGCATCTCCCAGGCATAGGCGTCCTTCCTTCGGTCCGCTTCACTCAGCTCCTCATAGGGACGCAGCATCGGATGCCGCCGCTGGTCGTTGTCCCGGACCGGAGCGTACTGCCAGTTGTACATCTGATAAAACCGCATCCAGCGCCTGTGCTCCATCTCCTGCAGCAGATCGGCCTGGGTCGGATAGAGCTCCCGATACCGGGCATAGGCCCTCCGGCAGTCCGAAGCACTGAGCTCCGTCAGACCTTCCTCCCGGAGCAGAAAGCGGGCCTTGACGATCAGATGGTCTGCCGCCGCGATATTCGACTGCCGCAGGAAAGCGCTCAGTTCCTCCCAGGCGGTGGGGGAGCCGGAGTCCTCGTTGTAGATATCGTTCATCAGGCGTGCCCGGCGGTTGAGCTCATCCTTCATCACAAACTCCGGCCGCATGCTCTCATCCCGGCCACCGAAGCTCTCCACCCCGGGCACGTGCCCGGACAGATAAACGTGCACCGTCGGCTCATTCTCAAACCAGGTCCGGATCTTTTCCAGGATCTCAAAGTTCCGTTTCTCGTCGTCGTAAGCCAAAATGATACGGTCTGCCTTCTGCAGGAGGTTCCGGGCTTCCGCCCAGCTCTCCGTATGAAAGATCAGGCGGTCCTCACCCGGATGTTCCCCGGACAGCGCCCGCACCACTTCCGGGTGCAGCGCGGCGAAATCCGCCGTGTCGTCAAATACATGGTAGGCGGTGCTCCGCCCCCGCTGGAACACATTGGTCATCAGCGCCCGCTCCAGGAGAGCGCCGCCGGCTGCGCCGCATCCCAACAGCAGCACGGTCTTCTCCCGCTCTTTGAGCGGATGGTTTTTCCAGTAGCTTCGGCTCATGGCTTCAAGAGGGCTGAACTGCACCAGGTTGGCGGGGAAGCGATCTCCGGGAGACTCCGCCATGCACACGCAGACGGCGCCCGCCGGGCAGGCCGCCAGGGCCCCGTTGATGTTCTCCCAATACTTCCGGCCCAGGAAGAACAGCCACAGACCGGCTGTCCCGCCCCGAAGCCGGACCAGCTCCGTGGGCGTCCAGGAAAGACGCTCCACCCCGGGGCCCTCTACAAGCTTTTTTTCCCCGGCGGGGAAGATCAGCAGACAGTCCGCGTCCTCGCCGCGCAGAGCCCGGGCCAGGGCCGCCGCATCCTCGTTTTCCTCCTGAAAGGCATACCAGCGCTTTGCTTTCCCAAGGCGCAGCCGCAGCCGCGGCAGGAATTCTCCGCTCAGCAAGGTGACCCCGACACCGATCAGCGCCGCCAACAGGCCGATGCTGCACAGGGCGAAGAACAGCCCGATCGCCCGGCCGAACAGGGTGACCGGCGCCAGATCGCCGTAGCCCACCGTGGTCATCGTGATCAGGGAAAACCACACGGCGTCCCAGAAACTGCGGATAGTGGCCGACGGGTCTGCCGACTCCGCCGAGAGCAGCAGAAACAGCAGAACGACATAGACCGCCAGCGCGGAAACGAGCCGTCTCACGTGTTTTTTCATAACTGGCAATCCCCCCCTTCCGACCGCAGCAGCCGCGGCAGCGTCAGGACGTTGTTGATGTCCAACTGTTTGTAGTTAACGGCGCGCCCGGTAAGCGCCGTCTCGCGCCGGGACAGGGCGTCAAGCTCGTCCCAGGGGATCAGACAGGCGTGGAGCCGCTCCTCGGTGTCCTTGGTGAGCCGGATCCGGCAGGGCAGGCCCTCTTCCCGGCACCGGAGCCAGAGCTTCTCGTTGGCCGCAAGCCGCTCCTCGCTCATCGGCCGATAGCCCATGACGAAGTGGAACGCCATCCAGCGCAGATGCTCGGTCTCTCCGAGAGTCTGCAGAAGCTCTTCCGACGGCGGCCATGCGCCGGAGAGGACCTCCTCCCGGCTGCAGCCCGCGGCACGGAGAAAAGCGTGGGCAAAGTCTGCCGAGGCCCGGGAGGACATCCTGCCAAAGCTGTTGCAGGACAGCCATTTTTCCCAGTCGCTGCGGTCACCGGTGTCATAACAGGCGTTGAGAACGATTGCGCCCCGGTCGGCGTCCTCCGCCGAGAGACAGGCGAGGGAATAGATGCTGCTGCTGCGGATCGGGCTGCCGATCCGTTCCTGAAAGCGCACGCCCGTCTTGCCGCAGCGCACCACGCAGATGTTTTCCGCCCTGTGCCGCCGGAGGAACAGCATCAGATCGTCGGAGATCTCCCGGTCGCTCTCCGCATCGCCGGTGGCGACGACGATGAGCTTGAGCGCAGAAAGCCGCCGCTCGATATAGCTGTAAAAGACCGTGCCGCGGGCATCCTCCTCAAAGCGGCTGATCTCATATTGCCGGAACAGCTCCGGACAGTCCGTCTCCAGATATCCGGACTCCTTTCGGAGCTCGGGGGAGAAGATCGCCGCGCGGAACGTGGAGCCGGCAAACTGTCCGTTCATGATCAGCTGCTTGAGCACCGCCTGCCCGTGGGAGCCGAAGCCCACAATCACACACTCGAAATCCTCCCTGGCCCGTCCGTCGGGGCCGAAGGAGATCAGGTCCCAGGGCGGGACCATGCGGATCAGCGCCCGGGCGGCGAGCATACTCGGAGTAAAGACGTTCACGAAGCCATACCCGTAACGGTCCTGAGTCTCCTGCAGCATGGGAGCGATCACATCCTCCGCGCCGGGCAGGGTCACCCGGGTCTTCTCGGCGGGGATCCCCTCCTGCTCCAGGGTATCGCGCAGCTTCAGCGCAAAGGCAAGGTCCCTGTCCTCCGCCTCATCCAGGGCGTAGACGCTCAGCGTCCGGTCCTTCAGATGCAGCTTGCGGATGCACGACGGTTCCGCCGCGGCGGCTGCCGCGCCGGTGAGCACAGACATCCCGGCGGAGTTGAGCTCGGCGATCTTTGCGTCCGGAGCCTGATCGGCGATAAAGACCACCGAATTGCCGCCGGCGGCCAGGCATTGCTTCCCCAGAGAGACTGCGTTTTCATTCAGACCGTAGATCAGCGTCAGCGCGCCCCGGCGTGAAAGGAAAAGCCGAAGCTGACGCATCAGCGCCGCGCCGAGCGTGTTCATCACGGCGCTGGCGACGGAGAAAAAGGCAAACAGATGGACCAGCCAGAAGCCCAACAGTCCCGGGGGAGAGGAGACGACCTTTGAGCCCGCGATCGCCGCAAGCTCATTGATCCCGACAAACATGCGGAGCACAAAAATCGGAAGGCGGACCACCGTGACCGCCCAGTCGCCGCTCACTTCCCTGTACCCCGCGCCGTAATAAACCAATCCCCCCAGCAGGGCGATCACCATAAGCCAGCGGCTCAGTACGGCGGCCCTGGCGGGCCGGAGCGCCATATTCAGGATCAGCGCCAGCAGGATCGCGGCTGCCGCAAGTACCGCGCTTACCGTCGAAATCATCTTGTTCTCCTTCGCATCAAGCGGGAATCCAAGGCAGAGGATATTAACCCAACCTACAATAATCCTAGTGTAATTATAGCATCTGCCCTCTGTTATTTCAATCAAATTTTGGTTAAAACAGCAAATACTGACAGAATCGCGCGGAAAAAGGCAGCAAAAAGTCCCGCGCCCGAAAGCGGCGCGGATCAGGGACGCTGTGAAAACCGGTCTTCTGCGGCGCCTTTCGGCAGGACCATCCAAAAAAGACCACATCTTTGGATAAAAATCCTTGGATGTGGTCTTATTTGATGGTTTCAAGAATATGCGGATCCGCAGACTTTTGTTCATTCGCCTTTGATCCCGGTCTTCCGGATCAGAGAGGGCGCGGTCGTGACGGGGATCACTCGCTGCGAAGCCGGACCGACGACGGATAAACGCCCGGGGATATTCGCCTTCCGTTCAGGCTCAGGAGAGCCCGTTGGCCGCGGCCAGGTCCTTTGCCCACTCCCGCAGGACGGCGCTGGGGGAATCTCCGCCGCCCAGCGTCACGCGGTAAAGCTGCTCGATACTGCCATCGTCATCTGTCCGGCGGACATAGTCGCCGCCCAGGAAAAAGTCATAGCGGAGGTCCTCCTCCGGGAATGCCAGAACGATGTACTCGCCGTCCGGCGTTTCCTCCGTATCGACATATTCGTATTTCGCGTCCCGGATCAGACGCTCCACATAGGGCGCCGCGTCTACGCCGGCGGGCGCAAGAGAGCCGTGCTGAGCGTATTCGAGCGTGCGGATCTCATAGCTTGCGCCATCCTCCCAGGCGGCGCGGCTGAGCGCCATCGCCGGATCACTGTTGTCGTAGGTCACCGGGAGAAGGCCGTCGTTGTTGTTCACAAACGCCGTCCGGGCAGAGGCGGCCCATTCGTTCAGCTCTCCCCAGTGGGCCAGAACTTCCTCGGTATAGCCGCCGTCTTCACGGACCAGCTGCACATCCGTGGGGTGGTAGCAGATATAGAAGTTCCCTTCCACGTCCTTTGCGATGACCTCCCGGCCCGACATATCCTGACACAGCATGGCGTGCAGCTCTTCGGCAGTCACTTTGCCGATGGAGAAAAGCCAGCCGGCGCTCTCCGCGTCCTCCATGCCCTCCGCCGCAGCGGCTTCGACGGACGCTTTTTCATATACGGAAACAAGAAGATCGTCCTCTCCGGTCTTTACGATCAGCTCGTCGGCATATTCCTCCGGGATCGAGACTTCCTGTCCGATGACCGGCTCCGGATAGATCCGGATAAAGCCGGGTTCTCCGATCACATACTCGTGAGAGGAATCCTTATCCCCCGCAGCGATCCCTTCGGCGCTCTTCTTGTCCCTGCGGAGCGTGAGGACAGAGCCTTTTTCCGTAAAGCTCCCGTCGATGGAATACTCCCCCTCGCCGTACAGGCCCGCGGCGCCTTCGACCATGACATACTGCCGATAGGAGCCGTCCTGATAAAGGTAGATCACGGTGTCCGCCGGGTCCTCCGAGCCGTCTTCCCGGGAGATGGGCTGCGCGGCTCCGGCAAAATAGATCGCGGCGATTTCGGACAGGGGGTCTTCCTCCGCTTCGTCCGCCGCCTCCGCCGTCTGGGCGCCTGCCACAGAAAAAGCCGCGAGAGAAAGCAGCATGGCCGCCATCAGAATGCCTGCCAAAAGTTTTTTCATTTGATTTCTTCTCCATTCCTAAAAAAGTTTTCAGGTTTCCTGCCGCCGGGAAGAGCGGCGAGCGCTTTCCCGGCAGGCCGATTATAGCAAAAATGTTCCGGAACAACAATAGTTCGTTTGGGTTTCGCCTTTGGCCAAAGAGAGATGGGCATCACTCCGCAGGCGGAAGGGCGGCGCCGTTTCTTTTTCACCGGATCGCCCCAGCGCCGCGTCCTGCTTATTCCGGCAGAGAGTAGCCGCCGGTCCCCAGCCCCGTGCAGTGCCAGAGACCGTCTTCCTGCCGCTGCAGCACGAATTCCCGGTAGCAGATGAGCTTTCCTTCATAATCGCCGCTTCCCTCCGCGGTGTTTCCGGCCCAGATGCCGGGGGAGTCCATATCCCAGGGGACAAAGGCGTACTGGAAGCTGCCCACCACCCCATCGCCCTTTTCACCGGTTTCCTTCACTTCCCAGTGAACGACCTCATAATCGCTGAGACCGTACATGCTTCCGGGTTCCAGGGCCGTCATGTGCTCGCCGAATGCGGTGCGGACGAAATGATCCGCCGCGTCTTCCGCGCTGCCATCCATAGGGAAGGCAATGCGGGAGCAATCCACATCCAGATTGTCATACTCCATCCGGACGTCCTTTGCTATGGATTCCCAAACCTCTTCCGCCGGCGCCGCAGCCCAGAAGCGATCGGCAGTTCCGTCGGAATACTGCAGCATTCCGGCGCCGCGGTTTGACCAGAACGTCATTTTGATCGTTCCGTCCCCGGAAGCGGCGGTCAGCCAGTACTCGCTGGGCTCGGTTGACGGCATCTCCAGTTCTGTCCAGGTATAGCCGCCCAGCAGCACCTTAAACCGGCCGGAATACCACTCGCCGGCGGGATAGGTGTTATACGCTCCGTCATTGGCAAGATGCAGCGTAAGGTTGATGTCGCCGGAGGCGAACAGGCGGTCGACCAGCTCTGCCGGTGTGGGATTGCGTTCTTCCGAGCCGGGGAGATCCGCGACTAACCGGACCGTTTTATCCTCCCCCTCAAGGGCCAGAGCCTGATAGCCGGCGGAACCGCCTTCCGAGCTCTCTTCAACCACCGATCCGGCATCGTAAGTTACGAAAAGGCAGTCTTCTCCCAGGGCAAGGGATCCGCGGTAATCAAGGTACATGGCGTCGTATTCCTTTGCCGTCGCCTTGACATGGAAGGGAATGACTCCGCCGCTCAGCGCCCCGGCAGACTCTGCCAGAAAAGTGCGGGCGTACTCGCCTTCACCGATCACCGCCTCATACACAAAGGATACTGCGTCCCCGTCCATCCCTTTCAGGGTGACAGACAGAGGATTGCCCCAGGGATCTTCCCCCGTATACCGCCTGTCGGTGGAATCGAAACGGCGGACGGCATCTCCTTTGGTGACCACGTAATAATGGGCGTTGCCGAAAGAACTGCCGTTGACTTCCTGCCAGCAAGCATAGATGTCATACACCCGGTTCGGCTCCAGAACAAGCGCACGCTCGCCGGTATCGGCTTCTTCCGTCAGCTCCGCATCCCGGAGGAAGCTATCCTGCCGGGAAACGTCTGCGTCAGCGGGAAGATCGAACACAGCCGTGTCCCAGGAAACGACCGTCACGCTGTGGGCCTGGAAATTCGGCCAGATGAGCTTGACACGGATCGCCTCTTCCAGAAGGATGGGATCCCGAAGCTCCGCAACCATAGGGTCGGTCGGACCGATCCCGCAGGCCTCCACGCCGCCGTACTCGCCGTTCCCTTTCGGCCAGGACCAGCTATAGTTGGCGGGCCGAAAGCTCATAGGATCGAACGGAGCATCGGAGCCAAGGGCGGCAAGTATCAGCTCGGGGACTGATTCCCCTTTATATATTCCGGGAGCCGCCTGCGGCTCTGCCGATGGTTTGCCGCCGCACGCGGCCAACAAGAGCACACAGAGCAATGCGGCCAACATAAGAAAGGAATTGCGCTTCATGTTCACACCTGCCTTTCGTTCGTCTTGCAAGTCGGGTGATACTTGACCAGATGCTGAGAGTACCGATCTGAGTATAGCATACGAGAGCGTTTTTTTCCAGATGATTCAAGCGGAAAGCCGTCAGCGAATGAAGTGCCGAAAGGCTTCGCAGTCGGCCTTTGCCCCTTATGAAACCAGGACCCGCGCCGTTAGAGGAGAGCCGAGTTTTTGCGTTTCGTTGAAATCTCATCCCCCCCCGGGCTTCCGCTTGATATTTGTTGCAGCGCTTCCCGGAACGTGCTATAATACATACACGGTATAGAGCCGCTGTGCGGCTCTGCGAAATACCTTTGGCGTTTCGCGGTCAGATATTCGTTGCAGTAGGGGAAACTTAAGAAAAGAGGGTAAGCGTATGACAAAGAAACTTCTTTCCCTGCTCCTGGCGCTGATCATGCTCTGCTCCGTGATGGGCGGAATGGCTTATGCCGACGACGACACGGACGAGGCAGAACGCAGCGCCGACATCGTGATTCTGTTTACCAGCGACGTACACTGTGGGATCGACCAGGGCTTCGGCTACGCCGGAGTGACGGCGGTATACGATTACCTGGCCGCACAGGGCAATCAGGTCATCCTGGTGGATGACGGCGACAGCATTCAGGGTGAGCCCATCGGTACGATGACGAAGGGCGAGGCGCTTCTGGATCTGATGAACAAGGTGGGCTACAGCGTCGCCATCCCGGGCAACCACGAATTTGACTACGGCATGGATCGGTTCCTCGATCTGGCCAAGCAGGCCAAGTTCAGCTATGTGAGCTGCAACTTCAACCACAAGGGCGAGCTTATTTTCGATCCCTATGTGATCCGTGAGCTTGACGGCATGAAGGTCGCCTTCGTCGGCGTGACCACGCCGAAGACGCTTACAAGCTCCACGCCGCGCTATTTCCAGGATGAGAACGGCGAATTTGTCTATGGCTTCTTCCAGGACGATACGGGCGAGGGCGTGTACAAGGCCGTGCAGTCCGCCGTTGACGATGCACGCGCGGAAGGGGCGGATTACGTCGTCGTCCTCGGCCACATGGGCAATGAGGAGGAGTGCCACCCCTGGACCTACGCCGACGTGATCTCCCATGTCTCCGGCATCGACGTGTTCCTCGACGGGCACAGTCATGATACCGACCAGGTCGTCATGAAGGACAAGGACGGCAGGGAGGTCCTCCGGGCGGCCTGCGGCACGAAGCTGGCCTGCATCGGCTGGTGCCGCATTGACACCGAGGGCAAAATCAGCACCGGCCTCTACACCTGGAACAACAAAGAGAGCGCGCCGGCCCTGCTCGGCATCACCAATAAGGGCGCCACCTACGTCGAAAGCGCAACAGGCACCCTGGAGAAGAAGCTCGAGGAGGTCGTGGCCAACTCCCAGGTGCTGCTCACCATCAACGATCCGGAAGCCGTCGACAATAACGGCGCGCCGATCCGCATGGTACGCCGCGCGGAGACCAACCTGGGCGACCTGTGCGCCGACGCCTACCGCAGCCAGTCCGGCGCCGACATCGCGTTCGTCAACGGCGGCGGCGTGCGTGTGAACATCAACGCCGGCAAGATCACCCTGAACGATATCCTCCGGGTCCACCCCTTCGGCAATGCCATGTGCGTGATCGAAGTGAGCGGCCAGCAGATCCTGGATGCCCTCGAATGGGGCGCCCGTGCGATCCCCGGCGAGACCGGCGGCTTCCTGCAGGTTTCCGGGCTGAGCTATGAGATCCACAGCTATATCGACTCCCCCTGCAAGACAGATGAAAACTCCATGTTTGCCGGCATTGAAGGTGAGCGCCGCGTAAAGAATGTCCTCGTTGACGGCAAGCCCATCGACCCCGAAGCGACCTATACGCTTGCGAGCCATGACTATATGCTGCTCAACAATGGTGACGGGTACACGATGTTCGACGGTGCGCCGCTGCTGCAGGATCGCGTCAAGCTGGACAACCAGGTCCTGATCGACTATATCACCGAAACGCTCGGCGGCGTGATCGGAGAGGAGTATGAGGATCTCACCGGAGACGGACGTATCGTCATCGTCGAGGAAAAACCCTGACAGCTTCTTTCGCAGCGGCGAATAACAGAAGATAACAGCCCAAAGGGCGTGCGGATCCGAGAGACATCTCCCTGATCCGCACGCCCTTTCGACGCGGGTCCTGGCTTGGCTGTGCTGCACCGAACGGTGCCTGCCCGGGCAATGAATAAATTATGTCAACCGGACATCCCGGCCGTGTCCGCTTTCCAAAGCAGCGGGAACCCGCTCGGGTCCTCGATCAGGACCACGGATCTAAGCGAGCTTTTTACGATAGGACTCACGATCTGTTCGCGGTCTCGGCCTGCAGGCGCTGGAGAATGCTGCTGCTGATTCGCTTCTCCATATCGCGGTAGCGCCGGATCTCTTCCTCTGTGAAATCGGCAAAACACACCGCGTCCAGATCCCGGTCCAACTGCTGCAGATCCTCCGTGAACTCCGGTGCCTGGAAAGAAAAGCGTTCTTTTCCTCCAAGGGGCGACTCCCGCCGCACCAGACCGTCCGCCAGGAGACGGGCCAACCCGGCGATCACGGCAGGTTTTCCCATCCCGGTCAGCAGGCACAGGCGCTCAACGCTGCAGGGTACCTTTCCCTTTTCCATGCAGTATAAAAGCTTTATTCTGGCCTCGTCCATTCCGTGTTTTCGCCCCAGCGTTTCCATATAACGGCCGAGCATACGCGCCTGAAGGATGGCGCTGCGCATCGGGAAGCCGGTTCCGCGTTCTCCGGACAGGGCAGACAAGGCCTCTCCTTCGTTCAGCTTCCGGGTGCCCGGTGAAAAAGGCAGGGCCAGACTGTCATGACTGAAGGCCAGCAGATAACCGTAAATCACCGGCAGCCGCTCCTGATAAGCAGGGGCGTCAAAGGTTTTCCTGAAAAACTCGTTATAGTAGCCGATGACGTTTTTCTTCATTTTGATGGTACTGCTCAGATTCAGGCTTTGGTCCACCAGGGAGCCTCTGGTGTACTGATAGTAATAAACAGGCGCTTTCAGGATGGCGACGGTCTCGACATGGAGAAGATACTCCAGATTGAAGATCATATCCTCGCTGTAGCTGATATTCTCGTCCATGCGTACGTCGTAACGCTCGATGATGTCTCTTCGGTACAGTTTGTTCCACAGGACGCCGTAGTATAGGTCCGCCGGTGCATGCATCATCTCATCGGCATACTGCTGGAGAGAAAGGGTCCCGCTTTTTTCAATGGACCCTTTTTCAGAAACGTTTCCCTCTACAACGCGGTAAAAATCACCGACCGTGAGCTGCGCGGATTGCGCTTCCATCTCCCGCACCAACAGCTTCGTGGCGTCCATCGGCAGCCAGTCATCCACATCCGCAAACTGCACATACGTGCCGCTCGCTTCGGCCAGGGCCCGGTTCCGGGCAGAAGAGACCCCGCCGTTTTCCTGGTGGATCGCCTTCACCCTCGTATCCGCAGCGGCCACAGCCTGCAGGATCTCCCAGGAGCGATCCCGGCTGCCGTCGTCTACCAGAATCAGCTCCAGCTCGGGGTAGTCCTGATTCAGAATGCTGTCCGCACAGCGTTTAATGCATTTCTCTCCGTTGTAAACGGGAACGATGACACTGACCTTTTCCATCCTTTATTCCTTCTTAAACAATACGTATTTTTCCAACGGGAACAGCACGGCTGCCTGCACCAGTCCGGCAGCCATGGCGGCAGCAGTCCTGGCCAGCACCGCAAAGCCGGTGACAGACAATCCGGCGGTGATCCATCCCTGCAGCCAGGTGGAAAAGAGAATCAATGCCGCCAGGACTCCCAGATACGCAGCCAGGCCGCCGCGGCTTCCTTTTCCGCGGAATGTGGTCTTCATGTTCATGAAATAGCCGTAAATATTGGCGATAAAATTCGACAGGAAGAAGGGCAGCACATATCCCCAGGTCACGGCACCGTCAACCACATAGGGGGAGGGCCCTTCGAAAAGGGCTTCCGGACGGAAGACCGGGCGCAGAAACGGAGGCAGCGCTGCGGTTACGGCATCAAAGATCAGGGGCAGCAGATTGGCAAGGGCAAGCTGCAGCACGGTGATACTGAAGGATACCAGGTTGAACTTGACAAACTGCCAAAGGGTATTGTCGCCCCACCGGGCGTCAAGCTTTCTCAGCAAAAACATGCGGTCTCTTTCTCGTAAACGCTCATTCATCTCACCATGATCGGCATCTTTTTCCGGAAAGAAAACTCCCCACCGGGATCGGTGGGGAGCTGTCAGGAAATCGATTAACCTTCGATGGAGATGAACTTCTTTTCGGGCAGCTGGGGCTTTGCTTCCTTCTTCGGGATCAGCAGTGACAGGACACCGTGCTCCAGTTTGGCCTTGATATCCTCTTCCGTGATCTCTTCGCCGACATAGAAACTGCGGCTCATGCTGCCGGCGTAACGCTCCTGGCGGATGAGCTTTCCGGTCTTCTTGTCCGTCTCATCCTTGTCAAGGCCTTTCGCCGCCGTGATGTTCAGATACCCGTTCTCCAAGCTGAGCTGAACTTCATCCTTTTGGAAGCCGGGAAGCTCGATATCAACTTCGTAGCCGTCATCGTGCTCCCGCACGTCCGTCTTCATCAGGTTCTTGGCATTGTGACCGTAAAGCGGTTTCTCCATCCGGGAGAACTCCCGGTCCATGTCGTCGAACCAACGATCCATCAGATCCTCACCAAAAATACCAGGCATGTACAACATAAGTCAAACCTCCTTTTATTTTCGGTCCTGGATGCTGTTCAGGGCTGTTGCTGTGGTATATGCCGCAGGGGGGAGATGAGGAAACCCGGAACCTCCGTTCCGGATCTCTTTCCCTCTTGCGATTATATTATACCACAAGTTTTAGCACTCGTCAAGGGAGAGTGCCAAAAAATATGTAAACAATCATTGCATATTTTGTTAACACGTTTTTACGGCCCGGCTCACAGCTTCGGCAGAAGGTCCCGGCGCTTTTGAAGCACGGCCTTTTTCTCGTCCACCTCGCGCTTCAGGGCTTTCATTTCATCGCTTGCGGTATCTTCCCGGTACAGCAGGTCAATCAGAGCCTCCTGTTTTTCGATGATCGTGTTTTTGACCAAGGCGGTGGGTTCAAGAGTTGCTTCGACCTCATGCCTCACCTTGGCAGCGCGCTGCTCAGCCTCCAAACGAAGCCGTTCGGTCTCGGCTTTGATTGCCTCCAATCGGGCCGTGATGCGTTCCGTTCTATAGATGACTTCCGGATAGGCTTCCGCAAAGCGGCGGTAGAAGAAGGAGCGGTCGCTCAACAGCAGACGAATCTCTTTGTTGATCGCCTCTGTGTCATCCGCCTCGCTGCTCTCAACGCCGGTTTTGACAAGCTTCAGAACGAAATGGGACATCACATAGTCCGTCGCAAAGACACATGACAGAACAATGGCCAGGATCTCCCGCAGGCGAAAACTCATGTGCCCGGAAAGACGCAGCAACAGGGGATTGAACAGTTCTGCGATCAAGACGCCGCCCAGGCCGAAGAGGATCAGGTTCCCGATCCATACACGGCCGTGAAGGTTCATTGGCTTTTGGCTGTAATCCCACCAGCGGGCGTGGAATCGTTTCTCGAGAACAAAGCTCGTCATATACTCGACGACGCCGCACAGGATAAACGAGACCACAAAGGTCGTGCCGATCGAGGAGTCCAGCGGCGACAGCCCTTTGACAGCGATCGTGATCAGGGCCGCCCCGGAGCCATAGATCGGCAGCCACGGTCCCGTGAGGAAACCGCGGTTGATGAACCGATGGAACTGGAAATACTTCAGCGTGACCTCAATACACCAGCCGATAAACGCGTATGCGAAAAACAGCAATATGAGATTGACCAGGTTTTCTGTCATCATTGTCTGCGCTCCTATGTCTGTGCTGCACCAAACGGCGTCAGGGAATGCTCTTGCGGCATGAGCATTTTACTGTCACTTTCTGAATATATATACTGCGTTTTCATTTCACTTTCCACGGAAAGATGTTTTTGCATCAAAGCCGTGATTTGTGACCTTATCTATATCCGTCAGACCGGTACTTTCAGTGCGTTCGCTGTTTCTTCTCTGTGTCAGAAAGTATTCCTCCAGCGCGAGAAAAATATCTTCCGGGGGAATCTCAGCCGCAATCCCGATATTTTTCAAGATCGGGATATGGCGAACATCCTTCGCGTAGCTCTCACCCATGGATTTGGAATACGCGAATTCATTGAAGACCTTATCTGCTTCGTACTCACCGCGCTTGATCATATCAGCAACATTTAGAGAAACGTCTGGCCGGGAATACCAGAAAAGATACCTGGGAATGCGGATCGCTGACAATCGGATGAGCTCAGGGTGGCGCGTGTAATCCTGCCAGGCTTCATTCAGGTGAAGTTCGTAATTCAGACAAATTCCTTCGGCACCGGTCCTTGTGATAAACAGATCAAAAAGCCAAAAGTTATTGCAGACCTGCAGCAGCACATACTTGTGTTTATCGCCTTCACTGTGATATTTCAAGTAATACTTGGACCATTTATATGACTCATCAAAAAAGGCGCTCGAAAACTCTTCTTTGGAAAGCACATAGGAATCGCGGCGATCAAAAGTAATTGTATCGTCGCGCCAGATGTTTTGTAAGAAATCATAATAGTCTCTGTTGCTGTCAATAATACGCATTTCTCAATCGCTTTCGTAAATCCGTCTATCTTCATATATGTGATTGGTCCGAAGGATAAAACACAAACTGCCAAGTTGGATCATACCACAAATCACTTGATAATAAAAGAAGCTTTATCCCAAAGCATTTTCCCTCTATAACATGACAACAGCCCAACTATGTCTGGAAGACAAAGTTGGGCTGTTGCTTGCCTGTGTTGCACCAAACGGTGTCCGGAGAAGGGTATATTCCCCCCAGAATAGCGGTGTATCTAAAACACACCAAAAGCAGCTCATTAACCATGATTTTGTGAAAGGATCATCGCCTCATAAACGCGATAAATGCCGGATTTGCCTGGTGGACAAATTCGGCATTTATCATGATTAAAGATTGCTATTTCAACATGATTGAGGTTATCGTTATATTTCGTAATATCCGTTTATTATGAATTATACGCGCTTAAATCTTGGCACTGTGGGAACGCTTTTTTGAATTTCTCAACGATTTCTTTATTTGTGCTGAGAAGAAGGACGCATGAACTGTCCCACGGTACAATTTCTATCGAGGCTAAAGGATTCTGAATGGAGGGCGGATTCTTCCAGAAACCTTCGTATCCATTCGATTCAGGGAGCGGGTATTTCAGGATTTCTTCCAACGGAATGCTTTTTTCAAACCCGGAGAGGACACCCCATATCCATTGAGAATCGTCTTCCGCTACAATATTTGTAAGCTCTTCGCCGGACACAAAGTAATAATCCGGAGCAGGAACTGCTACTGGCTTTCCGTTTTTGTTTTGCCAATGCACACTCGTATTGAGCGCATCTAGTTTATCACTATGAGCAACGATTTCGGTGTCTGTAATCAGCCAATGGTATTCGACCTGTTTGTTTTTAATGGCGTCGAAAACAGCTCTGAGATAGGTATAATAGCGGCTGCTCTCTTTGTCAATCACACCATAAACCATTTGGCTTTCCTCCGAGCGTAATCTTCTCTAATAGAATAACTGAAAAAAATAGGATTGCTATTTTTAAAACAGCAATCCTATTTTGGTGGGGGCGGGTGGATTCGAACCACCGTAGGCATTGCCAGCAGATTTACAGTCTGTCCCCTTTGGCCACTCGGGAACACCCCCATATTCGGTTGCCATCGAAAAACGATGGAGCTGGTGGACGGATTCGAACCCCCGACCTGCTGATTACAAATCAGCTGCTCTACCGGCTGAGCTACACCAGCAGGAAATCCAGCCCGGTAATAATATCAAACCCGGTTGGATTTGTCAACAGAAAAAAACGGTTTCACGGAAAAACTTTGCTCATTCCCCCGCCGGCCGGCCGCCGGAGCGCATTTGTCCGCCCAGAGCGTCGGAGAGGGCGGCAAAAGCGGGGATATCCAGCGTCTCGCCCCGAAGGGTGGGGGCAAGACCCGCGCCGTCCATCGCCGCGAGGATCGCGGCCCGGTCCAGCTCCGGGAAGCCCGCCGCCAGGGCGTTGGGCAGGGTCTTCCGCCGCTGGGCGAAGGCGGCGCGCACCGTGCGGAAGAAGAGAGCCTCGTCCGCCACCGGGGCCGGAGGGGCGCTGCGGCGGCAAAGCCGCACCACGGCGCTGGTGACCTTGGGCCGGGGCATAAAGCAGTCCGGGGGAACGGTGAAAAGCAGCTCTCCCCGGGTGTACCACTGGATCAGCACCGAGAAAGCCCCGTAGTCCCCGGTCCCGGGCCGGGCGCACATGCGCTCTGCCACTTCCTTCTGCACCATCACGGTGATGCTCTCAAAGCAGTCGGCGGTGAGAAAGGCGGTGAGCAGGGGGGAGGTCACATTATAGGGCAGATTGGCGCAGACCTTCCAGGGCCGCTCTCCCAGGTGTTCCCGGCACAGGGCGGGGAGATCGGCCTTTACGGCGTCGGTGAACACCACGTCCACATTCTCCCGATCCGCCAGGGTCTCGGCGAGGACGTCGGCAAGCCGACCGTCCAGCTCCAGGGCCAGCACCCGGCCCGCCCGGCGGGCCAGCTGCTCCGTCAGGCAGCCCACCCCGGGGCCCACCTCCAGCACGCCGTCGCCGCTGTCGAGCCCGGCGCTCTCGGCGATGCGCTCCGGCACCCAGGCGGCGGTGAGGAAGTTCTGCCCCAGGGACTTGGAAAAACGGAAGCCGTGCCGCCGCAGCAGCGCCGTGACTTCCCCGTAATTGGTCAGATCTGTCATTTCAGCACCTTTTCAAAGGCCTGGCGCCGGGGATCGTGGCCGCCGGCGTCGATCAAAATATTCCCTCGATACTGGAAGCCCCGGCGTTTCAGGAGCGCCTTCATGGCCTCGTTGTGACGGTGGGTGTCGACCCGGAGGTCACAGCGGCCGGCCTTCCGGACCAGCTCCTCCGCCGCCTCCAGCATCCGGTCCGACATGCCGGTGCCCCGGTATTCGGCCCCCACCACGCTCCGGTGGATCACACCGTAGGGGACGTCCTGCCGCCACTTGCCGTCGGTCAGGGCGGCGTAGTACGGGTCGTCCCGGAGCTGCAGGCAGAAGTAGGCGGCCACCTGCTCCCCGTGGGTCATCACAAAGCCCTCGCCCCGGGCCATATCCTCCTGCACGTCCTCCCAGCCCGGGTAGTTGTCGCTCCACTGGTCCACCCGGTGCTTCCGGAGGTAATTCCGGCCCTGGCGGAAGAGAAGCTCCACCGCCTCCCGGTCCTCGGGCCGCACAGCTCGGCAGACCACGGGCTGAGTAAGCTGCAGCCGGGAGCGGTCTTTTCGGATCTCTGCGATCATGGCGGCGTCCGCCTCGTCGGGGACGAATTTTTCAAACAGCTCCGGCCGCTTGTCCATGGTGCGCTCCAGCATCTTCTTCCGCCGCCAGCGGGCGATCTGGGCGTCGTTGCCACCCCGCAGGATCTCCGGCACCGACAGGCCTTCCCAGACCTCCGGCCGGGTGTACTGGGGGTATTCCAGCAGACCATCCCAGTGAGATTCGCCGGTAAAGCACTCCGCGTCCGACAGCACCCCGGGGATCATGCGGCATACCGCGTCCGTCACCGCCATGGCGGCGATCTCTCCGCCGGTCAGCACAAAGTCCCCCAGGGAGATCTCCTCATCCACGCACTGCTGGATAAAGCGCTCGTCCACGCCCTCATAGTGGCCGCACACCAGCACCAGCTGGTCGTAATCCGCGGCCAGCCGCCTTGCCGCGGCCTGGTCGAAGGTCTTGCCCTGAGGGGAGAGATAGATCACCCGGCGGCGAAGGGGCCCGGCATCGGCGCAGACCGCGTCCAGACAGGCCTTCAGCGGCTGGGCCATCATCACGCAGCCCCAGCCTCCGCCGTAGGGGTAGTCGTCCACCTGCATCTGCTTGTTGTCCGTGTAGTCCCGGATCTGGGTGCAGCGGATATCCAGCAGGCCCTTTTTCTCCGCCCGGCCCAGGATGCTGATCTTCAGCGAGGCGGCCACCGCCTCCGGGAACAGGGTCAGAATGTCGATGCGCACTTGCCTCACATCCCCTCGATCATGTGTACGCGGAGAAAACCCTCTTCCGCGTTGGTCTCCAGAATAAACTCCGGCACCGCGGGGATGCTGTGTTCCCCGTCGGGGCCCTGCACCACATACACCCGCCCAGAGGGCAGCTCCAATACATCGGTCAGCTCTCCGATCCGCTCTCCCTTTTCATCCAGCACCGCGGCCCCCAGGATATCGTCCAGGAAGAAGCGGTCCGGGGGCAGCTTGGCGTCCGCCCGGGCAAAGTACACCCGCTTGCCCCGGAGAGCCTCGGCACCGTTCATGTCTTCCACGCCCTCAAAGCGCAGCACCAGCATCCCCTTGTGGACCCGGCTGGAGGCCACTGCCCGGGGCTTTTCGTCGATATACAGGGTTTTGAACGGAAGGAGAAAGGCCGCGCTGTCGCACCAGGGCTGGAGCTTTACCTCTCCCCGGACACCGAAGGGCGCCACGATCTCCCCCGCCTCTAAAAACGGTTTTTTCAATGTCGCTTCCTCAAAAAAGCGGGGACAGGGCAGCGCCCTGACCCCGTTTTTCAGTCCATGATCTCCACAGAGACCTTTTTTCCCTGTCTCTGGGCCACAGCCTTCATAAGCACGCGGATCTCCTTGACGACCCGGCCCTGGCGGCCGATGACCTTTCCCATGTCACCGTTCGCCACCCGGACCTCGAATACCGTCTCGCCGCCCTGCTCGCGCTCCGTGACTGAGACCTCGTCGGATTTCTCCACCAGGTTTTGTACGATGTAGGTCAGCAGTTCTCTCATTACCGAATACCCTGGGAGATCAGCCCTTGGCCAGCTTCAGCAGGCCGCGCACGGTGTCGGTGGGCTGGGCGCCCTGGCCGATCCAGTACTGAGCGCGCTCCATGTCGATGTCGATGGCGGCGGGAGTCACCAGGGGATTGTAGGTGCCGATCTCTTCGATGCAGCGGCCGTCCCGGGGGAAGTGGCTGTCGGCAACGACGACGCGGTAGAA
Organism: Oscillospiraceae bacterium; assembly: GCA_017540645.1. Classification (GTDB taxonomy): domain Bacteria; phylum Bacillota; class Clostridia; order Oscillospirales; family Oscillospiraceae; genus Apopatocola. Next base: position 9,165 of record JAFYAQ010000010.1, on the reverse strand, counting down.
GGGGGCTTTCTTGGCGCCCATACGGCGCAGACGAATTTTGACCATGATAATGTTCCTCCAAAAAGTAAATTATTTTTATTTTTATTGCTTTTGCAATGAAAAACCTTAGAAACCGAAGGGCAGACCGCCGCCCCGGCCCATATTGAGCCCCATGCGCCGGAGCTTTTTAGCTCCCTTGCCGGTCATCTGCCGGGCCATGGTGCGCATGAGATCGTACTGCTTCAAAAGCCGGTTCACATCCACCACGCCCACGCCGGCGCCCGCCGCGATGCGGCGCTTGCGGCTGGAGTTGAGGATGTCGGGATTTTCCCGCTCCCGGAGAGTCATGGACTGGATGATGGCCTTCTGCCGGGCCAGGGCCTTCTCGTCGATCTGGGCGCCGGAGAGAGCCTTGGCGTCCAGGCCGGGGATCATGCCGGCGATGTCCTCCAGCGAGCCCATGTTCGCCATGGAGTCCATCTGCTCCAGATAATCGGAGAGGGTGAAGCGGTTCTTTTTCAGCTTCTCCGCCAGCTCCGCCGCCTTTTTCTCGTCTACGGCGGCCTCCGCCCGTTCGATCAGGGTCAGGACGTCGCCCATGCCCAGAATGCGGCTGGCCATCCGGTCGGGGTGAAAGACCTCGATGGCGTCCAGCTTTTCGCCGGTGCCGGCGAACTTGATGGGCTTGCCGGTGACGGCCCGCACCGAGAGGGCCGCGCCGCCCCGGGCGTCGCCGTCCAGCTTGGTGAGCATCACGCCGGTGATGCCCAGCTTTTCGTCAAAGGCGGTGGCGGCGTTCACCGCGTCCTGGCCGGTCATGGCATCCACCACCAGCAATATCTCGTCCGGCTGCACCGCGGCCTTGATGTTCAATAGCTCCTCCATCAGGGTCTCGTCGATGTGGAGACGGCCGGCGGTGTCCAGGAACACGATGTCGTTGCCGTGGCGCTTGGCCCAGTCCAGGGCATGCTCGGCGATCACCACCGGGTTGCCGGGACCTTCCTCAAAAACGGGGATATCCAGCTGTTTGCCCACGGTCTTCAGCTGCTGGATGGCGGCGGGACGGTATACGTCGCAGGCCGCCAGCAGGGGCCGCTTGTTCTGGCTCTTGCGCACCAGGGCGGCCAGCTTTGCGCCGTTGGTGGTCTTGCCCGCGCCCTGGAGACCTACCAGCATGACCACGGTGGGCCGGCCGCTGGTGGCCATGTTCAGCCGCTGGCTCTCCGAGCCCATCAGCGCGCACAGCTCCTCGTTGACGATCTTGATGACCATCTGGGCGGGGGAGAGGGACTCCAGCACCTCGGCGCCCACGGCCCGCTCGTTGACCCGCTTCACAAAGTCCTTGACGACCTTGAAGTTTACGTCCGCCTCCAGCAGGGCCATACGGACCTCCCGCATGGCGCTCTTTACGTCCGCCTCCGAGAGACGGCCCTTGCCCCGAAGGTCCTTGAATACATTGTTCAGCCGATCGCTGAGACTTTCAAATGCCATGGCGCAGCTCCTTGATGATTGCTAAGGTGGAGACAGCCCGGTCACGGGCTTCCCCGTCCGTAAGAGGGAGCAGCCCCTCCATCCCTTCCTCCGCCTGCCGGAGCAGCTCCCGCTGGGCGGCAAACCGGGCGACCAGTTCCGTCTTTTCCTCAAATCGCCGGAGGGCCTCCTCCGCCCGGCGGATGATGTCCCATACGCCCTGCCGGGAGATGCCCTCGCTCTGGGCGATCTCCGCCAGGGACAGGTCCTCGTTGTAGTGGAGGTCGAAGTACTCCCGCTGCTTTTCCGTCAGCAGCTCGCCGTAGAAGTCGAAGAGCATGGTGCGAAACACGGATTCTTCCATCCTGCGCGCCTCCTTGGGACCGATCCGCGGCCACTGTGGGATTATACGACCCTTTTTCGCCGCTGTCAAGCATTTTTCTTTGACAGCCGCGCTGGACAGGAAAAACAGCGGGTTCTTGCACTTTTCCGGCGGTTTGGGTACAATACAGAAAAACGGCGGGAGGGATAAAAATGGAAGCCACGCAAAAGCCGGCCTTTCTTCTGGATATCCGGGCGATGGAGCCGGAGGACGTGGGCGGCGGCATCGGCGGGTGCCTGGCGGAGGTGCGCTGGCACAAGACCGTGGAGATCCGCGGCGGAGAGGAGGAGCTGCTGCGCCTGGGCGCCCTGCGCATGGCGGCGGCGGGCCTTCTCCCGGAGGGGGCGGGGCTGCGTCTGCAGGCGGAGGGCCTGGAAAAGCCCATGGTCTGGGAGCTGCGCCCCGGGGAGCCGCTGCGCGTGTCCCTGACGGTCCCCTCGGAGGACGCCTACGACGATGAGGCGCAGTACACCTTTCTCCTGCTGCCGACAGAGGATCAGGACACTGCGCAGAAGGACGCGAGGAAGGGAGAATCGGACCAATAGTAAAGAGCCGATGACGGGGTAGTTTACGATGACAAAGATTGAAGGATTCGAACAGCGGATCATCCGATCCGGCATAACCGCGTCCGATTTGGACGAATACGAAAAGTACTTGCGGCGTGTACACGGGAATTATAATCGACTCCAACACTGCTATTTAACCGCGGCAGCGTTTCCGACGGAACGGACGCAACAGGCTGTCGCGCTGATCCGCTGGGGGCTGGAGCGATATCCCGACGAAGGATATTCCACCTATACTTGCTTATCTTTTATAGGCCACCTTTATGAGCGCAGCGGAGATTGGCAGGCTGCGTACAGCGCTTATGCACAGGCAGACGCCACACTGGGAGAGGGGGAATTGGACTACCGCCGCATTCTTGCCGGTGATCTCATGTGGACGCTTTTGCATATCGATGGTTTTTCTTACACGGACCAGCTGCGCCAATACTATGACTGTTTTCGGGAGAGCGATGATTTCGAGATGGGCTTTGTTAACAACGCCTTTCGCCTCGCGGTCGGGGAACTGGTGATCGCGCTGCACGAGGGGGACCGGGAGAGAGCGAAGAGCGCCCATCAAGCAGCCATGGCTATGGCTGAGCCGAGCTATGTCAGCCGTGTGCAGCCCCTGCTGGATCGCCACCGCGCAAAAGACCGTTTGCTTGCAACGCCGGAGAGCCTGGCCTTTTTGGAAAAACAGCACATTTGAAAGGAAAACCAGAACCATGAAGAAATGGTTTCTTTTGCTCTTAACCCTGCTTTACAGCGGCATAAGGGGCTGCGTGGGGCTGCCGGCGCCGGACCTTCCGGAGGCAGAGCCACAGATCCCGGAGGGGTATATACAGAAAGAGGAATACTTTGATCCGGACGGCTTCCAGGACTATACGGACTATTGCAAGTATGTGTACTCCGATGCGAGTGCTTTTATAGAGGATGAGCGCTGGCACAGGGTCACGGAGACGGAGCTTGAGGAGGTCAAGGGCTTCTTTGAGGATTTCCAAAAGTGGATGGAGCTCGAACAACGGCAGGAGGAATATGACTTTGACCCGGCGTGTATCAGTACAGAGGATTATGTGCGGATCCATACCGGCGAGAGAGCCCGAAACCCGTATGACAACTATTCGGTATATTTCTTTGATGCGGATTCCTGTATCCTCTATTACATCCACCAGAATATATAATGCTCATAATGCTCATCGCACAGGAAATCAAACGGACATTCCATCCGGCCCGGTTGGGCCGGATGGAATATTTTTTGACCGCTGGGAAAAAATAGGGAGGACTATCATTTCGGAGGCGCGCCATGGAGAACTATGTGACGCTGGAAAAACTGCCGGCCTACGCGGCCAATACCGCCCGGACCCTGCCGGTGACGGGGAGCATCTCTTCCCGGCGCCTGGTCCGCTCTCTGCGCTGGACGGTGCGGGCCCTTCGGCGCCGGGAGCGGGTTCTCAGCCGGAGGGAGGACACGGAGGCGGTGCGCTGGCTCCGGGACAACCTGTACCTGGCGGAGCGGGAGAGCCAGGAGGCCCAGCGCGCTCTCCGGCGGTGTGGGCGGCTGCGCCGCTGCCAGGACGGGGCGCTGATCACCGCCCTGTCCCGGGTACTGCTGGCCGTCAGCGGGGGGGAAGCCACCGAGGAGCGCATGACGGCCTTCCTCCGGGGCTTTCAGAGCGTGACGGTCCTCCGCGGTCAGGAGCTGCGGCTGTTTCCGGCGGCGCTGCGCATGGCGGCGGTGGAGCGGCTGTCGGCCCTCTATGCCCGGCCGGAGCGCTCCGCCGGGGAGGCGGGGGCCCTCTTTACCACCCTGCGGCGGCTCTCTACCCTGGATCTGGGCCCCCTGCTGGAGGAGGCGGACCGGACCGCCGCCATCCTGCGCCGGGACCCGGCGGGGGTGTATGAGCGCATGGACGAGGAAAGCCGCGCCGCCTACCGCCGGCAGGTGGAGCGGCTGGCCCGGAAGTACCGACTGTCGGAGCATCGGGCGGCGGAGCGGGCTCTGGAGCTGGCCCGCCGCTCCGTCACGGAGCGGACGCGGCATCTGGGCTACTATCTCTTCACCGACCCCCTGGGCTATGGGGTGCAAAAACGGGAGGGGAAGGTCTATGCCCTGCTGAATCTCGGCCTGCCGCTGCTGCTGGCGGCGCTTTTCGGGGCGCTGTACCGCTCGGCCTGGGTGGGAGCGCTGCTGGTGCTGCCTGCCTCAGAAATGGTAAAAAATGGAATCGACCGGCTGCTGCTCCGGCTGACGCCGGCGCGGCATGTGCCCCGGCTGGAACTGCGGGAGGGAGTGCCGCCGGAGGGGCGGACATTGTGTGTGGTCTCGGTGCTGCTCACCGGGGAGGAGACGGCAAAAAGGGCGGCCCGCCATCTGGAGGAATACCGGATGGCGGGCCGGGACTGCGGGGAAAACCTGCTCTTCGGGCTGCTGTGCGATCTGCCGGAGGCCGCGGAGGCCTTTACCGCCGCCGACCGGGCGCGGTTGAACGCCGCGGCGGAGGCGGTGGAGGAGCTGAACCGGCGCTACGGCGGCGGTTTTTTCCTGCTGAGCCGGGAGCGGAGCTGGAGCCGGGACACGGAGCGGTTCGCCCCCTGGGAGCGGAAGCGGGGCGCCATGGTGGAGCTGTGCCGCCTGCTCACAGGGGATACCTCCCGTCTGGAGCTGGGGGCCGGGGAGGCCGCGGCTCTCCGGGGCGTGCGCTATGTGCTGACCCTGGACGCGGATACCCGTCTGGAGCCGGGCGCGGCCCGCTCGCTGATCGGCGCGGCCCTCCATCCCCTGAACCGGCCGGTGATCGACCCGATCCGGGGGATCGTCACCGAGGGACACGCTCTCTTCCAGCCCCGGATGGAGCTGCGGCTGGGCAGCGCGGTGCGCACCGCCTTTTCCCGGCTGTACGCTCCTCAGGGCGGGGGCGACCCCTACGGCGGGGACGTGGGGGAGGTCTATATGGACGTGTTCGCCTCCGGCGGCTTTGCGGGAAAGGGGCTGATCTGCGTGCGCTCCTACCGGGACTGCATGGACAAGCGGGTGCCCGACGGGCTGATGCTCAGTCACGACGCGGTGGAGGGGGCCTTCCTGCGGGGGGCCTTCGTGGGCGACGCGGCCCTGACCGACGGCTTTCCCGCCACGCCCCTGAGTTTTTATTCCCGTCTGCACCGCTGGGTCCGGGGGGACTGGCAGAACCTGCCCTGGCTGTTTGCCCGGGGACGGGCCCTGCCGGTGATCGAGCGCTGGCGGCTCTGGGACTCGCTGCGCCGGTCCCTGGTGCCGGCGGGGGAGATGGCGGCGCTGGGGGCGGCCCTGGCGCTGGGAGGACCGGGGCTCACGCTTCCGGCGCTGGCGGCCCTGCTGGGAGTGGCGGAGCCCTATCTATGGGAGCTGTGGTGCCATCTGTTCCGGCGGGAGTCGGATGCCGCTCTCCGGGTCCGGGCCAGGATCCTTCACGGGCCGGGGGAGACCTTCCTGCGGCCCTTTTCCCGACTGGCGCTGCTGCCCTGGGAGGCCTGGACGGGCTTAAACGCCGCCCTGACCGCCCTGTGGCGGCTGCGGGTCAGCGGCAAGCGGCGGCTCCAGTGGAAGACCGCGGAGGAGAGCGACGCCCAGCCGGGCGGCCTTTTGAGCTATGGGCGCGCCATGGCGGTGCCGGCGGCCTTCGGGCTGCTGCTGGCGGCCTTCGCCGCCACGGTGGCGGGCCGGGCCGCGGGGGCGGTGTGGATGCTCTCGCCCCTCTTTGCCTGGAATCTGGGCCGGGAGAAAAAGGAGAAAAACACCTTGAACGACGAGGATCGGACGTTCCTGACCCGGCGGGCGGGGGAGATCTGGAGCTATTTTGACCAGGAGTGCCGGGCCGAGACCCATTTTCTGCCCCCGGACAACGTGCAGTATGAGCCCGGCGCCCGACGGGCCGAGCGCATCAGCCCCACCAATCTGGGCCTGTCCCTGCTCTCGGCGCTGTGCGCGGCGGAGCTGGGGCTGACGGAGATAAAGACTGCCGTGACCTTCTGTCAGCGGTGGCTTGACGCCATGGAGAGAATGGAGCGCTGGGAGGGGCATTTTTACAACTGGTACGACACCCGCACGCTCTCGCCCCTGGAGCCCTGCTATGTGTCCACGGTGGACAGCGGCAATCTCTGCTGCTGTCTGCTGACGGCGGCGGCGGGACTGCGGGCCCGGGGGGAGAGCGCCCTGGCCGCCCGGGCGGAGGCCCTGCGGCTGAGCATGGATTTTACCCCTCTGTATGACGAAAAGCGGCAACTGTTCCGCATCGGCTTGCGTCCCGGAGAGAGGGAGGCGGCCGAGAGCTGGTACGATCTTCTGGAGAGCGAGGAGCGGCTGACGGGCTATATGGCGGTGGCCAGCGGCCAGGTCCCCCTGCGGCATTGGCGGCGGCTGGGCCGGGCCCAGGTGGAGTTTCGGAGCTTCCGGGGGATGGTGAGCTGGAGCGGGACCATGTTTGAATATCTGATGCCGGAGCTGCTGCTGCCCCTGTACCCGGATTCCCACCTGGGGGAGAGCGCCCGCTTCGCCCTCTACGTCCAGCGGAGCCGGGCGGTGGGCCCCTGGAAGCTCTGGGGCGAGTCAGAGAGCGCCTTCGCCGCGCTGGACACCACCATGCACTACCGCTACAAGGCCCACGGCGTCCCCGCCCTCTCCCTGTGCCGGGACGGGGACGCGGAGCGGGTCATCGCGCCCTACAGCGCCTACCTTGCCCTGCTGGTCAGCCCGAGGGCGGCCATGGCGGATCTGCAGGCCTTTGAGCAGGCCGGCCTGCGTGGGCCCCGGGGCTTTTGGGAGGCGGTGGATTTCACCCCCGGACGGGACAGCGAGGGCCGGGGCACCCCGGTCAAATGCGTGATGGTCCACCACCTGGGCATGAGCCTTTGCGCCATCGCCGACACGCTGTGCGAGGGAGTGCTGCGGCGCTGGTTCCTCTCGGACCCGGCCATGGCGGCCTATACCGGCCTTCTGCAGGAGCGCCTGCCCCTGGGCGGCGCCCTGCTGCAGCGGCGGGAGCGGCGTCGGCCCCGGCCCGACCGGGTGAAGACGGACGCGGTGGTCTGGGAGGGGGAGAAGGTTTCTTTTCTCCGTCCCGCTGCCGCGGCGCTGAGCAACGGGGCCTACCACCTGCTCTTCACCGCCTCGGGGATCAGCCGCGCCCGCTGGGGCGCGCTGACGCTCTACCGCTCGGCCCTGACCCCCTGGGAGGGGATCCATGGGCTGGAGCTGACCCTTTGCCTGGGGGAGGAGCGGATCTCCCTGCTGCCCCGCAGCGGGGACGGCACCGCCTGGCGCTGGTCCTTCAGCGACACCCAGGCGCGGCTTTTCGCCGAGCGAGACGGCCTGCGCTGGAGCGTGTGCGCCTGCGTGTCTGCCCTGGGGGCCGGGGAGCGGCGGGAGGTGGTCATCACCCGGGAGGACGCCGGAGCCCCGGCGGCGCTGGAGCTGGCCTTTGAGCCGGTGCTGCTGCCGGAACGGGACCGGCGGGCCCATCCCTCCTTTGCCCGGCTGGGCCTGGAGACCGGGGAGCGGGAGGGCGCGCTGCTGCTGCGCCGACTGCCCCGGGGCGGACAGGAGGAAAAATTCCTGGCCCTGGGCGCCAGCGCCCCGGCGCGCTACGTTTCCGACCGGCACGGAGGCGGCCCGGGCTGGCAGAGCGAGGGCTATATCACCGCCCGGGTGGAGCTGGGAGCCGGGGAAGGGGAGAGCCGGACGGTTTTTGCCCTCTGCGCCGCCGCCCGGGCGGAGGACGCCCTGGCCCTGCTGCCGGAGCTGATCCGGGAGAAAGGAGGCTTTTCCGTGGCGAGAGTCTGCGCATCGCTTTGGAATATGGACACGGCGGAAGTCCGCAGTGCCTGGGAGCGGCTGCCCTGGCTGCTCTGGCCCACCCTCTCCCCCCAGGCGGCGGCCCTGCCCGGACAGAGCCGGGAGGGACTGTGGAAATGGGGCGTCTCCGGGGACCTGCCCATTCACGGCTTTCCCTGCGCGGGGGCCGGGGCGGTGAACGCCGCCGGAGCGGAGGCCCGGCGCCACGGGCTCCTTGCTCTGAGCGGGGTGGCCTATGATCTGGTGTTTTTGCCCGCGGACGATGCCGACTACCGGCGCTCCCTGCGCGCCCGGATCGAAACGCAGCTGGCGGATATGGAGCTGGGCGGCACCGTGGGCGTCCCCGGCGGAGTCCATTTCGCGCCGCCGGAGGCCGGGCCGGCCATCGGCGCCGCCTCCGCCCTCTGGACCGGCCCCGAGGGACTGACCGCCCGAGCGGCTGAGGAGAGACTCTTCCTGCCTCCGGCGGGGGGCGAGCGGGGAGAAGACTCGCCGGAGTTGTCCTTTGACGAAGAGTACAGCCTCCGCTTTGCCGCGGGGCCGGAGCTGCCCCGCCGGGCCTGGCAGCATCTGCTGACGGACGGCACTCTGGGCTGGCTGTGCAGCGAGAGCGGCAGCGGCTTCCTCTGGCACAAAAACGCCAGGGAGTGCCCTCTGATCCCCTGGCGGGGCGACCCCCTGGCCGTGGCCGGGCCGGAGGAGCTGTGGGCGGAGACAAGCGCGGGGCCGGTCAGCTTTTTTGCCCGGGAAGGGGATGAGACTCGGGTGAGCTACAGCTTCGGAACGGCGGTGTGGGAAAAGCAGACGCGGTCGCTCCGGCTGCGGCTGACGGCCTGCGTGCCGGAGGGCAGCGGCCTGCGGCTCTTTCTGCTGGAGAGCAGCGCCCCCTGCCGGGTGCGCTGGTGCGCCCCGCTGGCCATGGCGCCGGAGGCGGAGGACGCCCCGGCCTGCACGGTGAAGCGCCGGGG
>JAFYAQ010000009.1 GCA_017540645.1 Oscillospiraceae bacterium | reverse complement strand
TGCGACAAGGCCGACAAGAACATCGATTGGGGAGGTGTGATCAGATGATTCCTCGTCCGAAGCCGGAACGGTTCCGCCTGCGCCGGACCATGATCTTTATGAGCGCGCAGAAGCCGGGTCTCATCAAGGACGCCTACATCTACGGCGTCGACTCCATCATGCTGGACCTGGAGGACGCCGTGGCGGAGAACCAGAAGGACGCCGCCCGTTTCTCTCTGTATCACGCCCTGAAGACCATTGACTACGGCGACACCGAGGTGATCGTCCGCATCAACGGTCTCGACACCCCCCACTGGCAGGAGGACATCCGGGTCTGTGTCGCCGGCGGCGCCGACGGCATCCGCATCGCCAAGTGCGAGAGCGCCCAGGACGTTCACACCGTCGAAGCGGCCGTGCTGGCCGCCGAGAAGGAATTCGGCGTGGAAGAGGGCCGCACCCTGCTCATGGCCGCGCTGGAGAGCCCCAAGGGCATCATCAACGCCTATGAGATCTGCTCCGCCTCCGACCGGATGTTCGGCGTGGCCATCTCCGGCGGCGACTTCCGCAAGTGCATGCAGACCAAGTTCCAGCCCGACGGCGTGGACATGCTGGCCGCCCGCGGCCAGATGCTGATCGCGGCCCGCGCCGCCGGCGTCCAGTGCTTCGACACCGTCTTCACCAACCTCAACGACGAGGAAGGCTACCGCGCCGAGGTCATGCAGAACAAGGCCATGGGCTTCGACGGCAAGTCCCTGATCAACCCCAAGCAGATCCGTCTTGTCCACGAGCTCTTTGCTCCCACCGAGAAGGAGATCGTCCAGGCCGAGAAGATCGTCCGCGCTTACCGCGAGCAGAGCGCCGCCGGCGTGGGCGTCTTCACCGTGGACGGCAAGATGATCGACATTGCGTTCATTCCCGGCGCGGAGCGGACGCTGAAGCTGGCCCGTGCCTGCGGGCTCTATGAGGGGGATCTGGTATGAAAAACGCAGTAGGCAGAGACATTCCCGATTACCTCCTGACGAACGGCAGGGAGGTCTATCAGGGCAAGAATTACATGGACGGCAAGTACATCCAGAAGGCCGCCCCCAGGACCCGCCGTTTTGAGAAGCCCCAGGAGTCCAAGATCGTCGCCACCATCGCGGACGCCCTGCGGCAGTGCGGCTGCAAGGACGGCTGCACCTTCTCCTTCCATCATCACCTCCGCAACGGCGATTACGTGGCCAACATGGTCGTGAAGGCCGCCGTGGAGGAGCTGGGCGTCAAGGACATTACCGTTGCCGCCACCTCCCTGGGCTCCGCCCACGACGTGATCGCCGATTATATCGAGCAGGGCATCGTCGTCGGCGTCCAGACCTCCGGCATCCGCGGCCGGATCGGCGACGTGGTCTCCGCCGGCAAGCTGAAGACCCCCGCCATCATCCGCTCCCACGGCGGCCGTCCCCGCGCCATCGAGGCCGGTGAGGTCCACATCGACATCGCCGTGGTGGCCGCTCCCACCTCCGACTGCGTGGGCAACTGCCGCGGCATCGGCGGCAAGCACAACTGCGGCTCCCTGGGCTACGCCATGACCGACGCCAAGTACGCCGACCACGTCATCGTCGTCACCGACGATCTGGTGGACTTCCCCAACTACCCCGCCTCCGTGGAAGCCATCGACGTGGACGCCGTGGTGGTCGTGGACTGCATCGGCGACCCCAAGAAGATCGCCTCCGCCGCCGCCCGCATCTCCCAGAACCCCCGCGACCTGATGATGGCCGAGAACGTGGCCAAGGTCATCGCCGCCACCCCCTACTTCAAGGAAGGCTTCTCCTTCCAGACCGGCGTGGGCGGCCCCTCCCTCGCCGCCAACCTCTTCCTGGAGAAATACATGGACGAGCGCGGCATCAAGATGGGCTGGGCCATCGGCGGCATCTGCGGCCCCATGGTGGAGCTGCTGAAGAAGGGCAAGGTCGGCAAGGTCATCGACGTGCAGGACTTTGACCTGGACGCCGTCAACTCCATCAACCAGACCCCCAACCACTTCGAGATGAGCGCCTCCCAGTACGCCAACCCGGCCAACAAGGGCGCCTTCGTCAACAAGCTGGACTTCGTGGTCCTGGCCGCTCTGGAGATCGACACCGGCTTCAACGTCAACGTTCTCACCGGCTCTGACGGCGTGCTGCGCGGCGCCCCCGGCGGACACCCCGACACCGCTGCCGGCTCCAAGGTCTGCATCATCGTCACCCCGCTGACCCGCGGCCGCATGGCCACCGTGTGCGAGCACGTGGTCACCGTCACCACCCCCGGCGACTGCGTGGACGTTCTGGTCACCGATTACGGCATCGCCGTCAACCCCCTGCGTCCCGACCTGATCCAGTGCCTGGACGAGGCCGGCATCAAGCACGTGCCCATCGAAGAGCTGAAGGAAAAGGCCTACTCCCTGGTGGGTCGTCCCGACGATCTGGAGTGGGAGGACAAGGTGGTCGCCATCCTGGAGGCCCGGGACGGCACCATTCTGGACGTGGTCCGCAAGATCAAGCCCTACCAGCTGCCGGAAGAATAAAACGCATCATTCGCAGGGGTGTGCTCTGCACACCCCTGCACCGGAAACTGTCCCATAAGGTCCGATCCGCCGTAAGAGTTGTTCCCGGATTACTCATTTTGCCGGGAGAGAGAAACAGAAGGGAAAATAAAATATGAGCAATACCTTGGTCGGCATCCTCGGATTACTCACGATCGTTGCCATCGTTCTTACCCTGTTCAAAAGCAAGACCCAGCCCGCCATCGCCTTTATCGTATGGCCCACCCTGCTGGCCCTGATCCTGGTGATCGGCGGCCGTCACAGCTTTGACGACATCGCGGCCATGATCAAGGCCGGCTTCAACAGCACCGGCCCCACCGCCGCTCTGTTCGTGTTCTCCGTTCTTTACTTTGGCATTATGACCGACGCCGGCATGTTCGACGTCATCATCGGTAAATTGATGACCCTGGTGGGCGACAACGTGATGGGTGTGACCCTGGTCACCTGCATCATCGCCCTGGTGGGTCACCTGGACGGCGGCGGCGCCTCCACCTTCTGCATCGTGGTGCCCGCCATGCTGCCCGTATACAAGCGCATGCATATGCGCAAGACCACTCTGCTGCGTATCGCCGTGCTGGCCATGGGCGTGCTGAACCTGATGCCCTGGGCCGGCCCCACCATGCGTGCCGCCTCCGTGCTGGGCATTGAGGCCGGTCAGCTGTGGAAAACCATTCTGCCCATCCAGATCTTCGGCATCATCCTGGCCCTGGCCCATGCGGTCCTGGCCGGCTGGCAGGAGAAGAAGCGGGGCGCCGGTCTCAACGGGAAGCTTGCCCAGACCGAGGGCACCGTGGAGCTGGAGGAAACCGCTGCCCAGGCCACGGTGGAAAACGAGCTGGCCCGGCCCAAGCTGTTCGTCTTCAATATCTGCCTGACCCTCGCGATCATCGCCATGCTGATCTGGGACGTGTTCCCCAGCTACTACTGCTTCATGATCGGCGTAGCCCTGGCCCTGTTTGTGAACTACGGCTTCACCGCCAAGATGCACAAGAAGATCATCAACCTCCACGCGGGTCCTGCCCTGATGATGTGCTCCACCCTGATGGGCGCGGCCGTCCTCATGGGCATCCTGACCTCCTCCATGGGCGCCGACGGCAAGGTCATCTCCGCCAAGGTCATGGAGCTGCCCGAAGACGCGCTGCCCTCCGTGGTGCGCTGCCTGGCCGGCATCGTGGCTGCCGGTCTGCCCGCCGCTCTGGGCCGCAATCTGCCGCTGGTCATCGGTATCCTCAGCGTGCCGCTGGCCCTGGCCTTCGACACCGACTCCTACTTCTACGGTATGCTGCCGGTCATGATCGGCATCGGCCAGGCCTTCGGCGTGGAGGCTCTGCCTCTGGCCGTCGCCATGGTGGTGTGCCGCAACTGCGCCACCTTCATCAGCCCCATGGTGCCCGCCACCCTGCTGGGCATCGGTCTTGCGGATATCGACATCAAGGATCACATCAAGGCCACCTTCCTGTACGTGTGGGTCTTCTCCATCCTGTGCATGATCGTCGCCGCGATCTTCGGCATCATGCCCCTGTAAGCATTTTCGACCCTTCCCCCTGGCGCTCCCGGCGTCAGGGGGAAGGCCCCCGCTCAGTGCGGGCCGGTGCTTTGTCCCCGACGGGTGTCGGAGCCGAAGCAACGTCTCGCGCAATAAAATTCAGCTTTATTTCTATCGTTTTTGCGGCCGCTTTGCCGCCGCAAAAACACCCTGAGGCGAGCATTGCGAGCCCTCGCGCCGACCAAGCGGCGCATGCCGCGCGATAAGCGCGAGTACCTCAAATGGGAAACAAGATTTCCCATTTGAATTAAGACTGCGAGGAATGTTTTATGGCCGTCCAAATCGGTGAGATCGCCTCCTGGGACAAAAAGACCCAGGCCCAGATGGATAAGCTTCTGCTCTCGGTGGGCATCCGCCGGGACGGACATCTGGACTACAGCTGCGGCGCCTTTGAGGACGGAGAGCTGGTGGCCACGGGCAGCAGCTTTCACAACACCCTGCGCTGCATGGCCGTCTCCCCCGACCACCAGGGCGAGGGGCTGATGAACCAGGTGGTCTACCACCTGCTGGAGCGCCAGGTGATGCTGGGCAACAGCCACGTGTTCATGTACACCAAGCCCCAGAGCGCCAAAATGTTCGGAGATCTGGGTTTTTACGAGATCGCCCGCCTGGACGACGTGGTCTTCATGGAAAACCGGAAGGACGGCTTCCGACGCTGGGTGAACAGCCTGGTCCCCACCAGAAAAGAGGGCCGCTGCGCCGCCATCGTGATGAACGCCAACCCCTTCACCAAGGGCCACCGGCGTCTGGTGGAGACCGCCGCCGGGGAAAATGATTTTGTCCACCTCTTCCTTTTGAGCGAGGAGGCCGGACCCATTCCCTTTGCCGTGCGCCGCCGTCTGGTGCGGGAGGGGATCGCCGATCTCCCCAATGTGATCTACCACGATTCCGGTCCCTATATCATCTCCTCCGCCACTTTCCCCAGCTACTTCCTGCCCGACGGGGACGCCGCCATCCTGGCCCACGCAAAGCTGGACCTGCGGCTCTTCGGGGAGATCGCCAAAGCCCTGAACGTCACCCGCCGCTATGTGGGCGAGGAGCGCAGCAGCCATGTGACGGTGCTCTACAATCTGGTCATGTCCACGGAGCTGCCCGCCGCGGGAGTGGAGTTCCACGAGATCCCCCGCCTGGCTCTGAACGGAGAGGTGGTCAGCGCCAGCACCGTCCGCCAGGCCATCCACGACGGCAGGCTGCCGGACTATGCCTACATGCTGCCGGAGACCAGCTACCGCTTCTTCCTCAGCGACGAGGCCGCGCCCATCAACGCCGCCATCCGCAGAATGGCCGACCCCCGGCACTACTGAGCATGGTGCGGGAAGTAAGCCTCCCGGACATTCTGGATGCCCGGGAACAGCGGGCCGGGCGCCAGCGGTATCTGCTGGAAAAATACGTCTCTCCGATCATATCCTTTTCCATGAACATCCCCGGCCCCGTAAAGGACACGGCCCTGATCCGCCGGGCCTTTGCCTGGGGCGCGGGGGAGCTGGAAAAAAGCCTGAAGAAGGCGGAGATCCCCGTAGCGGAGCGCCTGGAGGTCCGGGCCTTCACCGGCTGCGAACAGCAGCTGGCTCTCCGGGCGGACCCGGGGATGATAAAGACGCTGTGCGTGGCCATTGAGGAGAGCTGCCCCATGGGCCGGCTTTTCGACATGGATGTGATCGCCCCGGACGGGCGGAAGCTGGACCGGGGAGAAGAGCGGCGCTGTCTGGTCTGCGGCCAGCGGGGCCGGGGCTGCGCCTCCCGGCGGGTCCACTCGGTGCCGGAGCTGCAGGCGGCCGCCCGGGCTCTGATGGAGGAGCATTTCGCCGCCCTGGACCGGGATACTGTGGTGCGGCTGGCGGATCAGGCCCTGCGCCGGGAGGTGGACACCACCCCCAAGCCCGGGCTGGTGGACGGCCGGAACACCGGCTCCCACCGGGACATGACGAGAGATACCTTTTATCAGAGCGCCGACGCGCTCCGCTCCTACTGGGGCCGGTGCTTTGACCTGGGCCGAGAGAGTGCCGGACGTCCCCCGGAGGAGAGCTTTCTCCTGCTTCGGGAGGCAGGTCTCCGGGCCGACGCGGCCATGCTCTCCGCCACCAACGGCCGGAACACCCACAAGGGCGTGATCTTCACTCTGGGGACCGTGTGCGGCGCGGTGGGACGGCTCTGGCGTCCCGAGACCCCCTGCCGGGACATTCCCGCCATCTGCGCCGAGGCCGGGGCCATGTACGCCCCCACCTTGGCCCGGGACCAGGCGGCCTTCACCGGCGCCACCGCCGGGGAGCGGCTGTACCTGAAAACCGGCAACGCCGGGGTCCGGGGCGAGCTGGCCGCGGGACTGCCGGGGGTGACGGACGTCGCCCTTCCCGCCATGGAGGCGGCCCTCTCCGCCGGGTGCGACGAAAACACCGCCGCGGTGGCCTCGCTGCTGGCCCTCATCGGCCGGGGCACCGACACCAACATGATCCACCGGGGCGGCGAGGACGCGGCCCGGGAGGCCTCCGAGGATGCGGCGGCGCTGCTGCGCTCCGGACCTGTGCCGGATCTTGCCGCGGTGGAGGCCCTGGACGACGCCTTCATCCGCCGGAACCTCTCCCCCGGCGGCTGCGCGGACCTGCTGGCGGTCAGCCTGTTTTTGCGTGCCTGGCAGCATGGGGAGTGAACATCGGTAATTTCCCTCCGGGGATTACATAATTTCGGAAAGCCAAAAAAAGAACATATTGTAGAGAAGGAGATGCCTATGAACAAAAAGGTACAATTCACGGAAACCGTACTGCGTGACGCCCAGCAGTCGCTGATCGCCACCCGGCTGCGGTACGACCAGTTCGCGCCGATCCTGGAGAAGATCGACCAGGCGGGGTATTACTCCGTGGAGTGCTGGGGCGGCGCCACCTTTGACGTCTGCCTGCGCTACCTGAACGAGGATCCCTGGGAGCGGCTTCGCAAGATCAAGGCCGCCCTGCCCCACACCAAGCTGCAGATGCTGCTCCGCGGCCAAAACATCCTGGGCTACAAGCACTATCCCGACGACGTGGTGCGCCGCTTTGTCCGGGCCAGCGTCCGCAACGGCATCGACATCATCCGCATCTTTGACGCTCTGAACGACACCGACAACCTGAAGGTCGCCATCGAGGAGACCGTGAAGTGCGGCGCCATCGCCTCCGGCGCCATTTCCTACACCACCAGCCCCGTCCACACCCTGGATAAGTTCGTCCAGCAGGCCAAGGAGATGCAGGCCATGGGCGCCAGCACCATCTGCATCAAGGACATGGCCGGCATCATGACCCCCAAGAACGCCTACGACCTGGTGGCGGCTCTGAAGGACGCGGTGGATCTGCCTGTGGTCGTCCACACCCACTCCACCCCCGGCATGGCCTTCATGACCTATATCAAGGCCGTGGAAGCCGGCGCCGACGTGATCGACACCGCCATCTCCGCCTTCTCCGGCGGCACCTCCCAGCCCTCCACCGAGACTCTGGACTACGCCCTGCGGGAGATGGGCTACGACACCGGCCTGAACAGCACCGTACTCCATGAGATCGACGATTACTTCAAGCCCATCAAGGCCGAGTTCATCGCCGACGGCACCTTGAACCCCATTTCCCTCTCCACCGACGCCCAGTGCCTGTGCTACCAGATCCCCGGCGGCATGCTGTCCAACCTGCTCAGCCAGATGAAGATGATGAACGCCCTGGACAAGTACGAGCAGGTCCTGATCGAGACCCCCCTGGTTCGGGAAGATCTGGGCTATCCCCCGCTGGTCACTCCCACCAGCCAGCTGGTCGGCACCCAGGCGGTGCAGAACGTCCTGGCCGGCGAGCGCTACAAGAACGTGGGCGCCGAGGTCCGGGCCTACTGCCGCGGCGAGTACGGCCGTACCCCCGCCCCCATCAATCCGGAAGTCCAGGCGAAGATCCTCAAGGGCGAGGAGCCCATCAAGGGCCGCTATGCCGACAGCCTGCCCACCGACACCTTTGAGAAGGCCCAGGAGACTCTGGGCGACATCGCCCGCTGCGAAGAGGACGTGCTGAGCTACATCTCCTTCCCCGAGGTGGCCGAGAAGTTCTTCGCCCAGCGCAAGGCGGACGAGGAGAAGGTCGTCAAGTACTCCGTGGAAGCGATCTGAGGAGGATAGACCATGGATCTTGTAAATATCAGTATTCCCGCCGCCGGGCTTTACGCGATCCTGGGCTACGCCGTGGTGTTCTTCGGCCTTGTGCTGCTGATGATCGTCATGATGGTCATGGGCAAGATCATGCACAAGGATGCCCCCAAGGCCGCCGCTGCCGCCCCTGTGACCGCCGCCCCCGCCCCGGTGAGGGAGGCTCCCAAGGCCCCCGGCACCGCCGGCGAGCTGAAGCTCTACGACACCGATCCCCGTGACGCCGCCATGATCATGGCCATCGTCGCCGACACCATGAAAAAGCCCTTGAACGAACTGCGCTTTATTTCCATCCGGGAGGTCAAAGAAAGATGAAATATAAGGTTGCTCTGAATAACCGCGTTTTTGAAGTCGAAGTGGAAGAGGGCCAGGCCATGCTCCTGGACGAGTATGAGCTGAAGGCTCCCGCCGCCCCCGCCGCTGCCGCCCCTGTGGCCGCCGCCCCCGCGGCTGCCGCTCCCGCCGCTGCCCCCGCCGCCCCCGCCGGCGGCGCTCTCGCCGCGGGCGAGGTGGTCAAGAGCCCCATGCCCGGCAACGTGCTGCGCATCAACGTCTCCCAGGGCCAGACCGTCGCCGAGGGCGACGTGCTGCTGGTGCTGGAGGCCATGAAGATGGAGAACGAGGTCGTCGCCACCAAGGGCGGCACCGTCGCCCAGATCGTTGTAACAAAGGGCGCTGTGGTGGACACTGACGCTCCTCTGGTCGTGATCGCATAAGGAGGCGCTTATGCAGATAATGGACGTCCTTGCAAAGCTGGGCGGAGAATCCGGTTTTGCACTGTTCTTCATGCAGGGCGGCTGGAAGAATCTGGTGATGATCATCATCGCCTTCGTCCTGCTGTACCTGGGCATCGTGAAGAAATTTGAGCCCCTGCTGCTGGTGGGCATCGCCTTCGGCTGCCTGCTGACCAACCTGAGCTACTTCCTGGGTCACGGGGAAAACGCCCTGTACCACCCGGAGATCTGGGCCAACTTCCTGGATCCCCAGAACACCGCCGCCTATCACAGCTACGGCTACATCATGAAAAACGCCGGTCTTTTGGACTTCTTCTACATCGGCGTTAAGGCCGGCATTTACCCCTCCCTGATCTTCATGGGCGTGGGCGCCATGACCGACTTCGGTCCCCTGCTGGCCCGTCCCAAGAGCCTGCTGCTGGGCGCGGCCGCCCAGCTGGGCGTGTTCGTGGCTTTCTTCGGCGCGGTGCTGCTGGGCTTCACCGGCCCCCAGGCCGCTTCCATCGGCATCATCGGCGGTGCCGACGGCCCGACCGCCATCTTCCTGACCACCAAGCTGGCTCCCGAACTGCTGGGGCCCATCGCCATCGCGGCCTATTCCTACATGGCCCTGATCCCCATGATCCAGCCCCCCATCATGAAGGCGCTGACCAACGACAAGATGCGCGTGGTGAAGATGGAGCAGGCCCGGGAGGTCTCCAAGACCGAGAAGATCGTCTTCCCCATGGTAGTGGCCACCTTCGTCATCCTGCTGCTGCCCTCCACCGCTCCCCTGATCGGCTGCCTGATGCTGGGCAACCTCTTTAAGGAATGCGGCGTCACCGAGCGTCTCAGCGACACGGTGCAGAATGCCCTGATGAACATCGTCACCATCTTCCTGGCCACCAGCGTGGGCGCCACCATGGTAGCGGACAACTTCCTGAAGCTGGACACCATCAAGATCGTCGTGCTGGGTCTGATCGCCTTCGCCATCTCCACCGTAGGCGGCCTGCTGGGCGGCATCGTGATGTACAAGACCTCCGGCGGCGAGATCAACCCCCTGATCGGCTCTGCCGGCGTGTCCGCGGTGCCCATGGCGGCCCGTGTGTCCCAGGACGTGGGCCGGAAGTACAACAAGAACAACTACCTGCTGATGCACGCCATGGGCCCCAATGTGGCCGGCGTTATCGGCTCGGCCATTGCCGCCGGCTTCCTGCTGAGCGTGTTTGGCTGATTTCCCCGCGTTTCTCTGCCCCGGCGGGCATCCCCGCCGGGCTGAAATACTTGATTGAAATGTAAGGAGACGAACATGATCCTGTATGACTCTCTTACCCCCCAGGATCTGGGGATCGCCGGCAACGGCAAAGTCCACCGCAACCTGCCTGTCACCCGCCTGTTCGAGATCGCCCTGGACCGCCGGGAAGGCGTCCTCACCGATACCGGCGCGCTGAACGTGAACACCGGCAAGTACACCGGACGGAGCCCCAACGACAAGTTCTTTGTGGATACCCCCGCCGTCCATGACGACATCGCCTGGGGCAGCGTGAACCGCCCCATCTCCAAGGAGAAGTACGACCTGATCAAGGGCAAGATGCTGGCCTATCTGCAGAACCGGGAGCTGTTTGTGTTTGACGGCTACGGCGGCGCCGATCCGGCCTACACCCGCCGCTTCCGCATCATCAACGAGATGGCCAGCCAGAGCCTGTTCATGCACCAGATGCTCATCCGCCTCAAGCCGGGCGAGCTGAAGAACTTCGTGCCCGACTTTAACCTGTACGTGGCCCCCGGCTTCCAGTGCAACCCCGAGCAGGACGGCACCAACTCCGAGGCCGCCATTCTGGTGAACCTGGAGGAGAAGGAAGTCCTGATCGCCGGCAGCCAGTACTCCGGTGAGATCAAGAAGAGCGTCTTCACCATCATGAACTACGAGCTGCCCAAGGCGGGCATCCTGTCCATGCACTGCTCCGCCAACCTGGGCAAGGACGGGGACACCGCCGTGTTCTTCGGCCTGAGCGGCACCGGCAAGACCACCCTGTCCGCCGACCCCGATCGTGGCCTTATCGGCGACGACGAGCACGGCTGGTCCGACAAGGGCGTGTTCAACATCGAGGGCGGCTACTACGCCAAGTGCATCGGCCTGAAAGAGGAGCAGGAGCCCGAGATCTTCCGGGCCATCCGCTTCGGCTCCCTGCTGGAGAACGTGGTTCTGGACGAGAAGGGCCATGCCGACTACGAGGACGGCAGTCTGACCGAGAACACCAGGGCCACCTACCCTGTGGACTATATCCCCAGCGCCGTCATCCCCGGCGTGGGCGGCATCCCCTCCACGGTCATCTTCCTGACCGCCGACGCCTTCGGCGTGCTGCCTCCCATCTCCAGGCTGGACAAGAACACCGCCATGTATCACTTCGTCTCCGGCTACACCTCCAAGCTGGCCGGCACCGAGCGGGGCATCACCAAGCCCGTGACCACCTTCTCCACCCTCTTCGGCGAGCCCTTCTTCCCCCTGCGGGCCAGTGTGTACGCCGAGATGCTGGGCAAGAAGCTGGACGAGACCGGCGCCAACGTGTTCCTGGTGAACACCGGCTGGTGCGGCGGCCGTGCGGGCACCGTTCCCCGTCTGAAGCTGAAATTCACCCGCGCCATGGTCTCCGCCGCCATCAAGGGTGAGCTGAACGATGTGGACTATATCCATGATCCCATCTTCAACCTGGACATCCCCGCCTCCGTCCCCGGCGTCCCCTCCAAGCTGCTGGTTCCCCGGAACATGTGGCATGACGAGGACGACTACGAGGAGACCGCCCACGAGCTGGCCCGGGAGTTCAAGGAGAACTTCGACAAAAAGTACCCGGATATGCCCGAGTATATCCGCGCCGCCGGCCCCCAGGGCTGATTTCTCATAAAAAAACGCCGTGACCAAGATGGTCACGGCGTTTTTTTGACGGATCCGGTTTGCAGGCGACCGTAAAGGCCGCCGCCCCTGCATCATGCCGAAAGGTAATACGTAACAGACGCGGCCAGCAGGAGCGCAGTGAGGAAGAAAGAAAGCACCCTCATCCGCTTTCGGAACAGCAAAACCTGGAAAAAAACAAGCTCCCACACGATAAATGCCGTGGAAAGGAGGAACCGGGGGAAGCCGGAGAGCAGATCCCGGACAAAGCCGGGCAGCTCCAGGCACAGGATGCCGTCCACTGCCGCCAGGAGCAGCACGCTGAGAAGGTTCCCTTTCTTCACATACCAACCCAGCGCTCCGCCGGGCAGGGTCAGCAGGGTGATCACGCCCCACTGGGGATAATAGCGGAAGATCCCCCAGTGCAGAAAGGTGACCGGCACCTGCACCAGATAGATGAGCGGCTGACTGATCAGGAAGAACACAAAGGTCTTGCAGCCCGCCTCCCACGGCCTTTCGCAGCGGAGGATAATGAACAATGCCGCGAAAATCCAGAACTCAAAGCTGATCCCCGGCTGCTGGAAGGAGGTGTCGGTCAGAAATTCCGGGATCATCAGCAGCCCCACCGTCACCCCGCAGCAGACAGCCAGGAGCACGACGGTTTTCCATGTTATCTTTGTCCGCAGAAACAGCGCTTCCTGTTTTTCCATTCCTTTGCCTCCCGAATCAGCGGAAGCTCCGCACCCAGTTGAGCAGGGACCCCCGGTGGGTGTTCACCAGAACGCTGCGGCGCATGTCCTCCGTGACCGGGCCGTTGCGGGCCATCTTCGCCAGGATCGCCCCCTGCAGCTCCTCGATGCTCATCTCCTCCACGGGCTTGTCCACCACCGGGCGGGCGGCGGTCAGGTCCGGGGCCTGCTCCCGGGCCTTCTGCTCCTCCCGGGCAAAGCTTTCGCGGACGGCCTCCATGTCCAGACGGGGCCGCTCCCCGTTCTCCCCCTCCGGCAGCCAGATCTCTCCGGCGCAGGGGGGCAAGTTCACGCGCAGCGTGCCTCCCTCGGCCCGCACGTGCTGCCCGGACAGGCCGCCCACATAGCTCCCCTCCCCGGGCAGGACCAGCTCCGCGGGCGCTTCGTCGCAGTTCACGGTGACCAGGACTCTCTGGCCGGGGATCTCACGGGCGAAGGCGTACTGCCGGTTGCGGAGCAGCAGCTCCCGGTAGGAACCCCACACAAGGGCTGGGGTCTCCTGCCGGAGCTTCCCCAGGGCGGAGAGGAGCGCGGTACAGGCGTTGTCGGTCATGTCCTCCAGGCACAGGGCCGGGCGGATGGCCTCGTCCGAGCCGCCCCGGTGCTTTTCCCCCTGGATGCCCCACTCGGAGCCGTAGTAGACGGAGGGGATGCCCGGCAGGGTGTAGAGCAGGACGTGGACCGGGACAAAATGGGCCTTGTTGCGGAGTTTGGTATAGATGCGCTCCACGTCGTGGTTGTCCACAAAGGTATAGAGCCGGAAGCGGTCAAAGCTGCCCCCCGCCATGCGCAGGGAGCGGTTGACCGTGTGGGCGATCTCAAAGTAATTGTGCTCGTTGTGACCGGAGTACAGGGCCTTGTGGAGGGCGTAGTCTGTGACCGAGTGGAGGGTCTCCCCGTTGACCCAGCGGCTGTACTCCCCGTGGATCACCTCGCCCATGAGCCAGAACTCCGGCTTCACGCTGTCCGCCAGGGAGCGGAGAGCCCGCATGAAGTCAAAGTCCAGCACGTCCGCCGCGTCCAGGCGCAGGCCGTCCACGTCAAATTCCTCCACCCAGAAGCGGACCGTGTCCAGCAGATAGTCCCGGACCTCCGGATTTTTCTGATTTAGTTTACATAATAAATCGTAGCCGCCCCAGTTTTCGTAGGAAAAGCCGTCGTTATAGCTGTTGTTGCCCCAGAAATTCACCCGGTACCAGTCTTTATAGCGGGACTGCTCCCGGTAGTGCAAAATGTCCCGAAAGGCAAAGAAGTCCCGGCCCGTGTGGTTGAATACCGCGTCGAAGATCACCCGGAGACCGGCGGCGTGGCACTCCGCCACAAAGTCCTTCAGATCCGAATTGTCCCCCAGGCGGCTGTCCAGGCGGCGGTAGTCGGTGGTCTCATAGCCGTGGCCCACCGACTCAAACAGGGGGCCGATGTACAGCGCCGTGCAGCCCAGGGCGCGGATATGGCCGATCCAGGGCCACAGCTCCCGCAGCCGGTGGACCGGCTCTCCGTAGGGGTTTTGCCGGGGCGCGTCCAGCAGCCCCAGGGGGTAAATATGGTAAAAGATGGCTTCGTCATACCAGGCCATGCTCAATTCCTCTTTTCAAAAAGATACGCGCATTATACTCAATTCAGGAGGAAAAGTAAAGCCGTTCCTACCCTCTGGTAAAAGCGGCGGGATCATGTTATACTCTTTTTGCATAAAAAAAGATCTTCCGGGCCGAACCGAAGCACGGGCCCGGCCGTCTATCAAACAGAGAGAAAAAAGCGGCCCTGCCGCTTTAAAGAGACGATCTATGACAAAAGATCAATTTACCGTCCAGATCCTGGACATGGAAAAAACGCTCTACCGCGTGGCCTGCGGCATCCTCCGCAGCGAGGCGGACCGGGAGGACGCGGTGCAGGAGTGTATATTGAAGGCCTGGGAGAAGCGCTCCGCATTGAAAAACGACGGGGCTTTCCGTTCCTGGGTAACGCGCATCCTGATCAACGAGTGCTACGACATCTGCCGCCGGGGCCAGAAGCTGGTGGTGATGGACGAGCTGCCGGAGCAGGCGGCGCCCCCGGAACTGGAAAACCGGGAGCTGCGGGATGCCGTGGATCAGTTGGAGGACATTTACCGTCTTCCCATCCTGCTGTTCTATGTGGAGGGCTTCAATATCCGGGAGGTGGCACAGATCCTGCAGATCCCGGAAGGAACGGTCAAGTCCCGGCTGTATGCCGGGCGAGGAAAACTGCGAGAATCTTTGGGCGAGGAGGTGCCGGAATGAAACGATCCTGGGAGGACCTGTACGGGGAGGTCCCCGCGTCTTTTGAGACGCGTATGCGCGATACTCTCGCCTCTCTGCCGGCGGCCGAGCCTGTGGACATCCGCCGCTTCCGCTTCCGCCCCTCCGCTCTGATCGCCGCGGTGCTGATGGTGATGCTGCTGACCGGCGCGGCCTTTGCCACCGATCTCTTCGGCCTGAAGAGCCTGATCGTCACCGACCCCTACGCCCAGATCTCCCCCACCGCCTCCCCGGCGGCGAGCGATCTGATCGCCCTCCAGGGCTTCCCGGAGAGTCCGGAGTTCAAGGCCAACAGCGAGTGGATGGACGCCCTGGCCGCCGCCAGGAAAGCCCCAGATCCCGTCTGGACGGCGGAATACCCCTATTCCCTTTACAGTGTCAGTTCCCCCGCCCTCCAGGCGCGGCTGGACGAGATCACGGCGCGCTACGGCCTGAAGCTCCACAGCACCGTCCGGGATTTTGACAGCGAAGAGGAGCTGTACGCTCTCCTGGGCTGTGAGGACTCCTTCTTCTCCAACTGCGCGGCCATCAGCGGCTACGTCTATGAGGACGGCTCCTTCCACGGGGACGGCACCAGCGTGGCGGGCATCTGCTACGAATACCAGTTCGGCCGCTACGGCAAGGGCAGCTTCTCCGAAGTGACCCTCCATGTGGGCAACCCCAACGACTATGAGGAGTGGCTCTACACCACCAAAGAGGGCGTGACCGTCCAGCTCTCCCTGGGTCCGGATCGCTGTGTGCTGATGGCAGATCTGCCCTCCTCCTTCGTGGCCGTCAATCTGCTGGGCGGCACCCGGGGCGACGGGCTCTACATGCCTGACCCGGTGACCCGTCAGGGGCTGGAGACCTTTGCCGAGCTCTTCAATTTCTCCGCCCTGGGCTGAATTTGCTCCTTTCTTTCCCTTCCTCTCTTTTTCTCCCTACGGCAGGCGCGCCCCCGGTTTTCACCGGGGGCGCGTTTTTTACAGCAGGCTTTCCTGCCGGTTCACGATCCCCCGGAAGGGGGTCATCAGCAGGATCTTGATATCCAGCAGGGGAGTCCAGTTTTCGATATAGTAGAGGTCGTAATCCACCCGCTCCTCGATGGAGGTATTCCCCCGGAGGCCGTGGACCTGGGCCCAGCCGGTGATGCCGGGCCGGACCTGGTGCCGGACCATATACAGGGGGACGGAGTATTTGAAATGATCCACATACAGGGGGATCTCCGGCCGCGGTCCCACCAGGGACATGTCCCCCCGCAGCACGTTCCACAGCTGAGGCAGCTCGTCGATGGAATAGCGGCGCATGAAAGCCCCGAAGCGGGTGCGCCGGGCGTCCCCCCGCCGGGTCCAGGCGGTCTGGGAGGCGTCGTTCAGGCGCATGGAGCGGAATTTCAGCATCTGGAAGGGGCGGCGGTCTTTGCCGATCCGCTCCTGTCGGAACAAAACGGGGCCGGGAGAGGACAGGCGGGTCCCCAGGGCCGCCAGGAGCATGATCGGCGATGTCAGCACCAGCAGCGCCGCCGAGCCCAGGATGTCTCCCAGGCGCTTTAGGAGCGCCGCGGCGGGCTCATCCAGTCTCACCCGCCGGATGTTGATCAGGGGCAGGCCGGCCAGATCCTCCATATAGGGGCGGGCCGACAAGGTCCGGTAGCTCATGGGCAGCATGGCCAGCGGTACCCCTGTGGCCTGGCAGAGGCGAAGGATATCCGTAAGGGCGTCGGCCTGGGTCTCATCCAGAGCAATGACGGCCATATCCGGGGAGGTCTCCGCCAGCAGCGCGTCCAGCCGGTCATAGCCCCCCAGCAGGGGGAGCGTTCCCAAGGGAAGATCGCCGATGCTGCCTATGACCTGAACGCCTACCTCCTGCCGGGCCCGGATGCGCCGGAGACAGTCCCGGGCCGCGGTCCCGTCCCCCAGGATGACCAGCCGCCGCAGCTCCCGCCCTTTTTTGTACCGGGCCCGGAGCCAGCGGTGATAAAGAAAGCCCCGGAGCATGGTCAGCACGTCCATCAGCAGGTAATAGATGAACAGCATCCAGCGGGAGAGATAGGCCTCCCGGAACAGGTAGATCAGGTCCACCAGCAGCATGAGCGCGATGGTGTTGCCCAGCAGCACCCGGCCGTATTCATGGACGTAGCTCCGCTCCGCCCGGGCGGAATATACCCCCAGCAGGCCGTATAACAGCACATACACCGGGGCGTAAGCTCCGCCCCAGAGCATGTGGTAGGCAAAGCCGCCCACGGGCTGATAGCCGTTGAGTATATGGAAGCGGATCACGAACGCCCCCGCCATGGCCGCCCAGGCGCACAGGATGTCCAGCAGCGCCAGCAGGGCCGTCCGTTGAAAGGAATCTCTTTTCATCATGTCCTCTGTTTCGAAAGTCGTACTGCGGATAGTTTACCACGCTTTTCTTTTTTCATGCCTCAAGCTCAGGCCTGCGCCCCGCAGAGAGTCCGCACCAGGCTCAGCCATATGTCTCCGAAGCTCCGGCGCTCCACCGCTTCCAGAGCCAGCAGCGGCAGCTCCGCCACGCACTCCTCCCCGACGCAGAGCCGCAGCAGACCCAGCCGCTGCCCCTCCTCCACCGGGGCGCTGACGCTCTCGGGCAGCTCCGCCCGGGCGCTGAACGCGCCGCTCTGCCCTTTTTTCAGCAGCAGCTTCCCCAGGGAGGGGCAGCACAGGCCCACGCTCTCCTTTGCCCCCAGAGTCACCGCCAGCCGGGGCAGCTCCCCCACCGCAGGCGTGATGGACTCATAGTTGGCAAAGCCGTAGTCCAGCAGGGTCCTGGCTGCGTCGAAGCGCTCCTGGCTGGTGTCGGCGTGGAGGATCACGGCGATGAACTCCGTCCCCTCCCGCTCCGCGCTGGCGGCGAGACAGAACATGGCCCGGGTGGTAAAACCGGTCTTCAGCCCCGTGCAGCCGGGATAAAAGCGCAGGAGCTTGTTGGTGTTGGTCAGGCCGAAGGCCCCGTCCCGGATGCTGTCCATCCAGAGGGAGGTATAGGGCCGGATAAAGGCGTGGCTCAGCAGCTCCCGGGACATGACCGCCAGGTCGTAGGCACAGGTATAGTGCTCGTCGCTCTCAAAAAGGCCGGTGCAGTTGCTAAAGTGGGTGTTCTGCAGCCCCAGCTGGCGGGCTCTCTCGTTCATGCGGGCGGTGAAGGCCTCCTCCGAACCTGCCAGATGCTCGGCCAGCGCCACGGCGCAGTCGTTGGCGGACACGACGGCCACGCATTTGACCATCTCCGCCACGCTCATCCGCTCCCCCTCCTCCAGCCAGACCTGGCTGCCTCCCATGGAAGCGGCCCGGCGGCTGGCGGTGACCGTGTCCTCGGCCTTCACGCTCCCGGACTCCACCGCCTCCGTCACCAGCAGCAGGGTCATCACTTTGGTGACGCTGGCCGGGGCCAGGTGTTGGTACTCGTTTTTGGCGTAGAGCAGCGCCCCGCTCTCCCGCTCCATCAAAACCGCCGCCGTGCAGGGGAGGGAAAAGGTGTCCTCCGGCAAAGGTTCCAGGGCCCGGGCCGTGGGCGTAAGGACCTGGGCTGTCAGCAGCAGCGCGGTGGTCAGTGCGGTCAATCCTCTCATGGACGCGCCTCCCTTCGCCCTACCATATGGGGACCGTCGGGAGATTATGCCGGGACGCTGCGGGTTTTATTCATTTTTTACCCGCCCGGAAAAAGCCCTTGATTTTCAAAAGTTTTTCACAATATCAACAGAGTTGTCCACAGTGTCCCTATGCAATTATGGTTTTCATAACCCATTTTTCGCCGGGATTTATCCATTTTTTATCACCGTTTTGTAAATAACGAACAGCGTGTTTGTTTTTATTTCGTAATCCTCTTCCGGCAGAAAAACGGCGATTGACGCGGCGCGGGCGATTCGGTACAATGGGAAACGCTCACAATGCGCCGAGGAGTTCTTTCCTGGCTGCGATCAGTCCCTGGCACAGGGCCCGGCAGTCCTCCTGCGTGGTATAGCGGGAGAAGCTGACGCGCAGCGCGGCGTCGATCACCCGGTCCTCCACCCCCATGGCCTCCAGCACATGGCTGCGCCGGCCCCGGCGGCAGGCAGAGCTTTTGGATACATAGACGCCCCGGGCCTCCAGATAGTTCATCAGCACCTCGCTGCGGTAGCCCGGGATGGACACGGAGAGGATGTGGGGCGCCCCGCCTCCCAGCACCTGCAGCTCCGGGATGGCGGCGCGGAGGGTCCGGATGCTCTCCTCCCTCAGGGCGCGCATCCTCTCGGACGCCGCGGGCAGCTCCCGCCGGGCGATCTCCGCCGCCGTGCCGAAGGCCGCGATGGCCGGCAGGGGCTCCGTGCCGGAGCGCAGGCCGTTTTCCTGTCCCCCGCCCAGGATCAGGGGCGGCAGCTTCACCCCGCTGCGCACATACAAGGCTCCGATGCCCTTGGGGGCGTGGATCTTGTGGCCGCTGACGGAGATCAGGTCCGCGCCCAGCTCCCTGACCGTGAAAGGCAGCTTGCAGAAGCCCTGGACCGCGTCGGTGTGCAGCAGGGCCCGGGGGGCTCCTTCCTTCAACACCCGGGACACGCCGGGAAGGTCCGTAACGGCCCCGGTCTCGTTGTTCACCAGCATCAGGGACACCAGGATCGTGTCCTCCCGGAGGGCGGCGCGCACCGCCTGGGGGGGCACGGCCCCGCTTTCGTCCGGGGGCAGGATGCTGACCTCATAGCCCTGACGGCGCAGCAGCTCCACGGTCTGCAGCACGGCCTCATGCTCTGTGGCCCCGGTGATGATGTGGCCGCCCTTCCGGCCCAGGGCCGCGGCGGCGGAGCGCAGCGCCCAGTTGTCGCTCTCCGTGCCGCCGGAGGTGAAGAAGATCTCCCCCTCCCGGGCGCCCATGGCCTGTGCCACCTGCTGTCGGGCCCTGTCCAGGAGCTTTCGGGCGCTGCGTCCCTTGGCGTGGGTGGAGCCGGGGTTGCCGTATTCCTCCGTCATCACTTTGTATGCCGTTTCCGCCGCCTCGGGGCAGACCCGGGTGGTGGCGGCGTTATCCAGATAGATTTCCATGAATTCATTTCCTTTGGGAGTAGTAAGATGCGATACATTATAGCCACTTTGGGCTGCAAGGTCAACCAATACGAATCCGAGGCCATCGATCAGCTGCTGCGCGCCCACGGCCACGAGAACGTGGAGAGCGGGGCGGGGGCAGACGCCATCGTGGTGAACACCTGCGCCGTCACCGCCGAGGGCGTGCGCAAGGTCCGTCAGCTCTGCCGCCGGCTGGAGCGGGAAAATCCGGGGGCGGCGCTGTGTCTGTGCGGCTGCTGGACCCAGGTGGAGAGCGCCGCGGCCGCGGAGCTGGGGGCGGAAGTGCTCTTCGGCACCGGGGACCGGCAGGGCTTTGTGGCCGCCGTGGAGCGCACCGCCGCCCTCCGGGCCGGGGACGGGGAGCCGAGCGCTCCCATCCGCTCGGTGGACGATCCCTTCCGCCGGAAGCACTTTGATGAGCTGCCCGCCGGGGCCTACGCCGGTCACGCCCGGGCCTATCTGAAGATCCAGGACGGCTGCGACAATTTCTGCTCCTACTGCGTGATCCCCTACGCCCGGGGCCGGGTGTTGTCCCTGAGCGCGGAAAAGTGCGCGGCGGCCGCAGCCGCCCTGGACACCCGGGGCTACCGGGAGATCGTGGTCACTGGCATCGAGATCGCCTCCTGGGGCAAGGACCTGCCGGGGCGTCCCGGTCTGATCGATGCGCTGGAGGCCATGGGGGCGGCGGTCGGCCCCGAGACCCGGCTGCACCTGGGCTCCCTGGAGCCCACGGCGGTGACGGACGCCTTCGTGGAGCGGCTGCGCCGTCTGCCGGTGAACCCCCACTTCCACCTCTCTCTTCAGTCCGGCTGCGACGCCACGCTGAAAAGGATGCGCCGGAAATACACCAGGTCGGAGTACTTCGCCGCGCTGGAGCGGCTGCGCGAGGCCTTTCCCGGCTGCTCCCTGACCACCGATCTCATCGTGGGCTTCCCCGGGGAGGACGAGGCGGAGTTCCGGGAGACGCTGGACTTTTTGCGCCGCTGCGCTTTTGCCGCGGTCCATGTCTTTCCCTACTCCCGCCGCCCGGGGACCCGGGCCGCGGACTTTCCCGATCAGGTCTCCCGGGAGGAAAAGGCCCGCCGGGTGGCGGCCGCCTCCGCTCTGGCCGCCGAGACGGGCCGGGCCTACCGGGCCGGGCTGGTGGGCGCCACTCTCTCGGTGCTGTTTGAAACCGAGAGGGACGGGATCTGCCTGGGCCATGCGGAAAACTACGCGGAAGTGGCCGTTCCCGGCACAAAGTTCCGGGGTCTTGTCAAAAAGGTAAAAATAACCGGCATTCAAGGCGAAAAGCTTGTAGGGGTTGCGCTTTGACGAAGCAAAGCAGCCGGTATATACTGTGACGGAATAAACTTTTCGCTTTTGCGGGAAAAAACAGGCAAAAAAGGAGCGATTTCTGATATGAATCGGGAAGAAGTATTCAATTACGCAGCCGGCCCCTCGGTGTTGCCCGTCCCCGTGCTGGAAACGGCGGCCTCTGAGCTGCTGAATTACCGCGGCACCGGTATGTCCGTCATGGAGATGAGCCACCGGAGCAAGGTCTATCTGGACATCTTCAACGAAACCAAGCAGAAGTTTCGTGATGCTCTGGGTGTCCCCGAGAGCCACGAGATCCTGTTTCTGCAGGGCGGCGGCTCCCTCCAGTTCTCCATGATCCCGCTGAACTTCTCCGCCCCCGGGGACAGCGTGGATTACGCCGTGACCGGCCGCTTTGCGGGCATCGCCGCCGACGAGGCCGAGCGCTACTGCACCGTGCGTCGGGTCTACGACGGCGCTTCCACCAACTTTGCCCATATCCCCACCCAGGAGGAGCTGGATCTGGACCCCCGGGCCAAGTATTTCTACTACTGCTCCAACAACACCGTCATGGGCACCTCCTGGAAGTATGTGCCCGACACCCACGGCGTGCACATCTGCTGCGACATGTCCTCCGAGATCCTCTCTCACCCCGTGGATGTGGCCAAGTTCGGCCTGATCTTCGCCGGCGCCCAGAAGAACATGGCCCCCGCCGGTCTGACCATGGTGATCGTGGACCGGGCTCTGTGCGGCTATGAGCGGGACATCACCCCCCTGATGCTCAGCTATCAGCGGCAGATCAACAAGGACTCCATGTACAACACGCCCCCCTGCTACAACATCTACATCCTGGGTCTGGTGCTGGATTGGCTCAAGACCATGGGCGGTGTGACCGGCATGGAGAAGTTCAAGCATGAGCGGGCCGCCATCGTCTACAACTATCTGGACGAGAGCAAGCTGTTCAAGCCCTGCGCCGAGGTCGAGTCCCGCAGCGATATGAACGTCACTTTCCGCACCGGCGACAAGGCTCTGGACGCGGAGTTCGCGGCCTTTGCCCAGGAGCGGGGTCTGCTGAACCTGAAGGGCCACCGGTCCGTGGGCGGCATGCGTGCCTCCCTGTACAACGCCATGCCCATGGAGGGCGCGGTGAAGCTGGTGGAAGTCATGAAGGAGTTCGAGGCGAGCCATGTATAAGATCCAAACCATGAACAAGATCGCCCCCCGGGGCACCGACATCCTTGCGGCTGCCGGCTGCCAGGTGGGGCCGGACGTGACCGGAGCGGACGCGCTGCTGGTCCGTTCCGCCAAGCTCCACGACGTGGAGTTCGATCCCTCCCTGCTGTGCATCGGCCGGGCGGGCATCGGTGTGGACAACATCCCTCTGGACCGCTGCACGGCGGCAAACATCGCCGTGTTCAACACCCCCGGCGCCAACGCCGAGGGCGTGAAGGAGCTGCTGGTCTGCGCCCTGACCCTGGCCTCCCGGGACATCATCGGCGGCGAAAGCTGGGTCCGCAGCCTGGCCGATCAGGGCGACAAGCTGCCCGCCGCCGTGGAAAAGGGCAAGAGCGCCTTTGCCGGCCCCGAGCTGAACGGGAAAAAGCTGGGCGTCATCGGCCTGGGCGCCATCGGCTCCAAGGTGGCCAACGCCGCCCTGAAGCTGGACATGGAGGTCTACGGCTACGATCCCTTCCTGAGCGTGGAGGCCGCCTGGAGCCTCAGCAGCAAGGTCCACCACGTCACGGATCTGGACACCCTGTACCGGACCTGCGACTACTTCACCATGCACATCCATGCCACCAAGGAGACCTACCACTACATGGACGCCGCCGCCTTTGCCAAGATGAAGCCCGGCGCCCGGATCATGAACTTCGCCCGGGGCGAGCTGGTGGACGACGACGCCCTGCTGGAGGCTATCCGGAACGGCCAGGTGGCCAAGTACGTCACCGACTTCCCCAACGCCAAGATCGTGGGCCAGAAGGGCGTCATCGCCCTGCCCCATCTGGGCGCCTCCACCCCGGAGAGCGAGGAAAAGTGCGCCGCCATGGCCGCCCGGGAGCTGCTGGATTATCTGGAGAACGGCAACGTCACCAACAGTGTGAACTTCCCCGCCGCCTCTCTGGAGCGCATGGGCGAGTGCCGCCTTTGCATCCTCCACGATAACAAGCCCGGCATGCTCAACCAGTTCCTGGAGAAGATCGCCGGGGAGAACGCCAATGTGGAGCACATGCTCAACAAGGCCCGGGGCGATATCGCCTACACTCTCTTCGACATCACCCCCGCCCTCAGCGACGCCACCGCAGAGGCCCTGCGCGCCATCCCCGGCGTGCGGCTGGTCCGTCTGCTGAAATAATGCCGCCCTTTCCCACGAGATCCGCCCTTTTTCCGGGGCGGATCTCTTTTTGCTCTTGTATTCCCGGGGCGCATCATGTAGACTGGAGACAGAAAAGAAAAGCGAGGTGTGCGCCATGGCTCCCATCTTTTGCTATATCCTCTCCGCCCTCATCGGCTATCTTCTGGGCTCCCTCAGCCCGTCCTGGCTCCTCTCCCACCGGAAAAAAGTGGACTTCCGCCACAAGGGCACCGGCAATCTGGGCGCCAGCAACGCCATGATCCTCCTGGGCTGGAAGTGGGGCATCCTGGTGGCCCTGCTGGATATCGGCAAGGCGGCGCTGGCGGTGTGGCTCTGCTCCCGGCTGTTCCCGGATCTCCCCCTGTGCCGGGTGGTGGCCGGCAGCGCCGCGGTGTTGGGGCACCTCTATCCCTTCTACCTCCGGTTTCGGGGGGGCAAGGGCTTTGCCTCCTGCTGGGGCATGATCCTGGGGCTGAACTGGCGCTTTGCCCTGGTGCTGGTTCTTGTGTGCGCGGTGCTCATCCTGATCACCGATTACATGGTGGTTGGCACGGTCATCACCTCCGTTTCCTATCCTCTGTACTGTCTGGCCACCCATCAGCTGATCGCGGCGCTGATCCTCCTTCTGGTGTCGGCGCAGATCCTCTGGAAGCACCGGGAAAACTTTGTCCGCCTCCGCAACGGCACGGAGATCGGCCTGCGCCGCGCCCACCGGGGGGACCTGCGGGAAAAAAAATAAGCGGGCTGTGCCGCTTTCAACAGGAAAAAGCCAGGGGCTGATCCCCTGGCTTTTTATATGTTCGCTACCAGATTGTTGACCCATTTGCGGCTGCGCACCAGGAAGAATCCCACGGCGCACTTGATGAGCTCCAGTGCCTGCACCGCGATGAACAGGGGCAGGATGGGCATGGCCGTATACCGGGAGAGGACGAAGGCCACCGGCACGCACACCCCCCAGACGAAAGCGCTGTCGAAAAGGAAGGTGATGATGGTCTTGCCGCCGCAGCGCAGGGTGAAATAGGCGGCGTTGGTAAAGGCCACCAGGGGCATCATCAGGGAGTTTACCACAAGAAAACGGGTAGCGAGCATCTTGACCGCCGCCGTGGTGTTGTAATACCGGGGCACCAGCGGCGCCACCAGGGCCATCACAGCGCCCACCGCCACGCCGATCGCCACCGCCAGAGCCAGCAGCTTTCGGTCCTCGTCCACGGCCCGTTCCAGCTCCCCGGCGCCCAGAGTCTGCCCCACCAGGATGGCCACCGTGCTGCCCATGGCGATGGAGACGCACAGAAAGAGGCTGTTGACGGTGCCGGAGATATTGTTGGCGGAGACCACCTCCAGCCCCCGCAGGGAATAGCACTGGTTGAGCATCGTCATGCCGCTGGACCAGAGCAGTTCGTTTAAAAGCAGGGGCGTCCCCATGACCGCCATCTGCCGCGCCAGCGCCGGAGCCACCCGGAAGTCGCGGAAGGTCCCCGCGGCAAAGGGCGCCCGTTCCCGGTGGCGATAAGTCCAGAGCACCACGATGGCGCACTCCACCACCCGGGCGATCACCGTGGCCACCGCCGCGCCCACCACGCCCAGGGCCGGCAGGCCCAGATGCCCGAAGATCAGCAGGTAGTTGAACACCAGATTGACGAACACGGCGGCGATGCCCGCCTTCATGGGCAGCACCGTCTCCCCCGTCTCCCGCAGGGTGCCGGCATAGACCTGCACCACGGCGAAGGGCAGGGCCTGCAGCAATATCACCCGCAGGTACTCCTCCCCATAGCCAAGCGTGGCCCCCAGGTCCAGCGTCTCCTCCCCCTCGTGGAGGAAGAGGGAGATAAGCTGCCGTCCCCAGCCGAGATAGGCCGCGCAGAAGACCGCCGCGATCAACAGGGAGATGATCCACTTGGCCCGGAAGGTCTCCCGCACGCCCTCCGTGTCCCCCCGGCCGTGATACTGGGCCGTGAAGATCCCCGGCCCGGCCAGGGCCCCGAAGAGGCAGAGGTTATAGATAAAAATCAGTTGATTTACAATGGCAACGCCGGACATGGGTTCCGTGCCCACCTGGCCCACCATGAGGTTGTCCAGGAGGTTGACGAAATTGGTGATCACGTTCTGGATCAGGATCGGCGCCATGACCGTAAAGGTCCGGCGGTAAAAGATCCGGCTGCCGATCAGCGTACTTTTCTTCATAACTATCTATGTTCGGGGGCCTTTAGTCCCGGCTGTGGGGGCCGTAGGCCTCGCTGCTCAGAATGTCCGACAGCTCCGTCAAAATCCGCCGGGGCCCCCGGGAGACGCTCTCCCGGTCCTCCACCGGCAGCATGTCGCTCAGCGGCAGCCGGAGGCTGGCCCGGGTGCCCCGGCCTTCCTCCGTGCGCAGGAGCAGCACCCCGCCGTGGAGCCGGGCGATGCCCTCGGCAATGGCGAGGCCCAGCCCCGCCCGGTTGGTCTCCGCGGACGCCGCCCGGTCGAGACGGACCTCAAAGGCCCGGCGCAGGGATTCCTCGTCCATGCCCTCCCCCTCGTCTGCCACGGTGAGGAAAGCCTGCCGGCCGGAGAGGCGCAGGCTCAGCTCCACCCGGCCGCCCTTTTGGGCGGCGTGGAGGCTGTTGCTCAGCAAGATCAGCAGCAGCTGCTCCAGGCGATCCCGGTCTCCGACCACCACGCAGGGCACATCGGGCGTCCGGCAGCACAGCTCCACCCCCGCGTCCCCCAGGTAGTATGCCGCCGAATCCGCCAGCTCCCGGCAGAGGCTCCCCAGCTCCACGGGGACCATGCGGCAAACCATGGCGTCCCGGTCCAGGGCGTTCAGGTCCGAGAGCTGCTGCACGCTATGGAGCAGGGAATAATAGCTGTGGTACAGCACCGCGGCGTAGGGGTCCTCCGACTCCGGGTCCACCAGCCGGTCCATGCCCAGGCGCAGGTTGGCCGCGACCAGCCGGAGCTGTCGAATGGCGCCCTCCGGCACCGTCGGGCGCAGCTCCTGCCGGCGGACCGTCAGCACCCACAGCTCCCGGTAGCTCACGGCGGAAACGGTGACCGCCGCCCCCGCCACGGTCATGGCGGCCCGAAGGTCCTCCCCGTCCCGGAGCTCCAGCCCGGGGAACAGGCTCTGGGCGCTCTCGCCGGTCACGTCCCGGCCGAAGAGCTCCCGGGCGGCGCCGTTGCAGAACACCACGCTGCCGCCCTTCACGCCGCACACCGCCTCCGGGCTCAGGCGGAACAGCGCGCCCAGGGGGTGCTGCGCAAGCTCCGATCCTGCCATAGCCATCCTCCTCTCTGCGCGGCATATAGTATGCCCGGCGCAGACAACACTTTTCTGCAGATCATCATAATACGATCCGGCGAAAATGTCAAAAATTGTCGAAAAACGTCCCTCTTTTCTCTTCCCGGATGACTTATTCCGGATTTCTTTTGAAAAAATGCAAAAAGAGCTTGTTAGTTTGGAAGAACTGGTATATAATGACAATGTTTGAAAACAAATATTTTATGGAGGTAATTTCCTATGATCAAAATCGGCATCAGCGGCTTTGGCCGCATCGGTCGTCTGGCCGCCCGCGTTGCGATCCGCCGGGGCGACATGGACATCGTGGCGATCAACGCCCCTGACAAAACCCCCGAGCAGCTGGCTTACGTGTTTGCCCATGACTCCGTGCAGGGCAAGTGGGACGGCACCGTCGCTTACGACGAGAACCACCTGATCATCAACGGCAAGGCCATCAAGCTTCTCAACGACCGCACCCCCGCCAACCTGGGCTGGGGCGAGCTGGGTGTTGATTACGTGGTGGAGTGCACCGGCAAGTTCCTCACCGCCGAGGGCGTGCAGGGCCACCTGGACGCCGGCGCCAAGTTCGTGCTGATGAGCGCCCCCGCCAAGGACAAGACCCCCATGTTCGTCTACGGCGTCAACCACAAGACCTTTGATCCCGCTCTGAAGACCGCTTCTGCCGCTTCCTGCACCACCAACTGCCTTGCTCCTCTGGCCAAGGTCGTGAACGACAAGTTCGGCATCGTGGAAGGCCTGATGACCACCGTGCACGCCGCCACCGCCACCCAGTCCATCGTGGACGAGTACTCCAAGAAGAACTGGCGTCTGGGCCGCGGCACCTACGACAACATCATCCCCACCACCACCGGCGCCGCCAAAGCCGTGGGCAAGGTCATCCCCGAGCTGCAGGGCAAGCTGACCGGCATGGCCATGCGTATCCCCGCTCCCGATGGCTCCGTCGTCGACCTGACCGTGTCTCTGGCCACCGAGACCACCTATGACGAAGTCTGCGCCGCCGTCAAGGAAGCCTGCGAGGGCGAGCTGGGCGAAGTCATGCGCTACGAGGACGCCCCCATCGTCTCCTCCGACGTCATCGGCGAGACCCACTCCAGCGTGTTCGACGCCAAGGCCGGCCTGGCTCTGAACGGCCACTTCATGAAGCTCATTGCCTGGTACGACAACGAGTACGGCTTCACCTGCAACATGATGCGCCTCCTGGCCCACATCGCCAGCGTGAAGGAGTAATTTCTCCCTTAACAGCAAACCGCTCCCCCTGTCCGAGGACAGGGGGAGCTTTTTTATCTGAAAAAAGCAAAAAATCCATTGTTTTGCGAGACAGGCTATGCTATGATGATGTTGCCACACAAGTTAAATAACGTTGCCCAAAAGTGGATGTGCTTTTCCAGGTAAAAACGCATCCTCCGTTTCGCATCCATTTTTGGGCGTTGAACTTGTGTGGCAACAAGAGGAGCGCTGCGTTTTTCGTGCGTGGTTGCTTCATTGCGGCCACGCACTTTTTATTTTCCCAGAAAGGTGTGTGGTAAAGAAATAATAGAAAGAGAGGCGTGAGAAATGGGAATAAGTGCCGCAGGGCTTGCCGCTTTGGAGGAATACGGCTATATGGACACAAATAGTGGGTTGATCCACCGTGTAGCCAACTATCTTGCAATTAGCCCTAATGATGTGATTAACACAGGAGAGTTTAGGCGCGCTTGTATTGCTTGTAATGTCGACCCTGATTCATTTACGCAAAGTGACCTGGACGAATTGCAGGCAATTCTTAACAGAATCACATGAAGTCATTCTTATCAAATTCATTAATTTGCGCGGTACATCTTTACCAGAGCGTCGCACCTGAGAGAATCAGAAAAAGGTGCCGTTTTACACCTTGTTGTTCTGATTATATGATTCTGTCTATTCAAAAATATGGAAGCAGAACAGGCGTTAAAAAGGGAATAGACAGAATCATGAGGTGTAAGCCACCTAACGGGGGATATGACTATCCATAATTTAAGGAGGAGAATCAAAATGAATAGCAATAATAATGGATGCTTCGGGGCTTTTTCAGGGGCTGTTTGGATTATTGCGATAGTTGCCTGCATTCTTATGTCTGTTGCAGGCGTCCAAAGCATGGGCTTCATTGGTCTATTAATAGGGCCATGCGTGATACTGATTGCTGCTTGGGTGTTAGGCGGAATTTTTAAATAATAGATGTATAATGGATAAATAGAAATAATAAGAGGAAACAGAAGATGAAAAAACTAATTTCACTAGGAAGCGGCTTCGTTTTCTCCATTCTCTTCGTCGTTGGCGTAGCCATAATCGAACAGGTAGTTATAGGGGTGCTTCTTCGTCTTCTTCATTTTCTTCAATCCCTTTCTTTCAGCTCTTGGAGGTTTTCTGTATCCCTCCCTCTTTCTGATATCATCTTACCATGGGGGAACTGCTGACCTGTACATTTAGGAGTAAGTTAAGAACAAAGAAAGGCGGCTTCTGCCCCTCTGAAATGTCAGAGAATAAGGCAAAAGCCGCCGATCTGGAACATGGGATTTTATAGAGTTGTTATGAAGTTGTAGGAAAGCTGTTGGTGAGTTGTATGCGGGTTGATCGTGAGTTTTGCAAAAGTTGTTAGTGAGATGATATATTTCGTATTATGATAGAAATACGAACATACAAATGGCGGAAACAAACGGGTTCAACGAGGAAAATGGAATAGTTCGTATTATTATGCTATAAAAGTTCACATTTTTTATCTTTTTCTTGCATTTTTTGAACAATTTGATATAATTTTGCATGGGCAGGATCATCGCGCTTTGGTGTGACAACTGTACTAAAAAACAGCATAAATGACCATAAGAAAAGAGATCCCTTTCGAGAAGTGAAAACTACGGAAGATCAGGGGAAAACTGCCCTATATGACAGTCGCTTGCGGGGCGACTTGTAGGCCCGAACGAGTACGGCTTCACCTGCAACATGATGCGCCTCCTGGCCCACATCGCCAGCGTGAAGGAGTAATTTCTCCCTTAACAGCAAATCGCTCCCCCTGTCCGCGGATAGGGGGAGTTTTTTTGTATGGCATTGTTGTATACATCCGATCCTTCTATTCCTTCGGTGCTTTGCCGTTGGCAGGACAGGCAAACATCCAGAACGACACTTTTTCTTTCTCGCTCAGGTGTCCGTACGCGGCTTCCGTCAAAACGGTTTTGACCTCATAGATGCTTTTCTTCCCCAGATTTCGGATGTTGGACAAAGACTCGTTTTCTCGGATAAATGCTGTCAGTTTCCCGATGGTATCCAGTCCGCAGCGCATAAGGGCGTTCCGGGAACGCACCGACAGCGGCAGCTCGTCGATCGGCAGCGCGAGGAAGTCGCTGCTCATGGGC
The DNA here is from genome assembly GCA_017540645.1 of Oscillospiraceae bacterium. Taxonomy (GTDB): domain Bacteria; phylum Bacillota; class Clostridia; order Oscillospirales; family Oscillospiraceae; genus Apopatocola. Next base: position 17,989 of record JAFYAQ010000009.1, on the reverse strand, counting down.
AAACGAACCCGCGCGTTCCTGCCGACCTCGCTCAGGACGGCCGCCACCCCCGCTTCCTCTGCTCTCTTCTTGCATTCCTCCGGTGTCATTTTTGAACTCCTTTCCTTTTACATACCCAAAAAGAGTGCAAAAAAGACACGCGCGAGCATGTCATACCCTATCGTGCAGGCATTGGCACCTTTCTCTCCGGGAGGTAGCCGTGCGGTCATCGAGCCTGTCTCTACCGCAACTCTTATAGGTATGGTTATTCGGTTGTGCCGGTATGGTATCATAAACGGGCCGCCGTGTCAAATCGGCGGCCCGCAGTCTGTATTTCGGATGCGGAACGGTATCGCTTTTTTACGGCAGGAACGCCGCGGCGACGGCCAGCAGCGCCGCATTTTCGGTTGGCAGTCCGCTTCAGGAAGGATACGAAGGCCGGTATAACGGCGTTCGTAGGGGCAGCGTCATAACGCCTTTACTCCTGAACCGCGGTGATGCTCTCCCCGTCCCAGGCAAGGCGCACGCCCCCCTCCCGGGTCAGAAAAAGCTCCGTCCCGATCTCCGACAGGGCGGCGAGCAGAGGCTCCTCCACGCTCTCAAAGACCGACACCGTCTCCGCCGCCCAGGCGGGGCGGGCCGCACGAAGCACCTGCAGCAGGGCCTTGCAGCTGTCCCCGTGGTGGGGCAGCTTCACGAAGACCCAGGGCAGATCGTAGAGGCCCGTCTTCTCGGCATAGGCGCGGAATTCCTTCATCCGCTGCTTCTCCGCGTCTCCCAGGAACACCAGCCGCTGTTCCATAAAGGTCAGGACCAGGATCAGGGAGTTGTCGTTGTCTTCCCCGTAGTCCAGGTCCGGCGGGTCCAGGAGAAGGGAGCCGTTTTCCGTTTGGATGAGCCGCTCCTCCCTCAGCCGGGTCCAGGGCACGCCGTGCTCCGCCGCCGCCCGGGCCAGGGCGAAGTATTCCTCGCTGTTCTCCTTGTAATCCGGGGAGACGATCTCCCCCACAGCGACATTGTCCAGCACCCCGGCCGCCGCGCCGATATGGTCCTTGTCAAAGTGGCTGATCACCAGATAGTCCAGCTTCTCCACCCCCCGCTCCTTCAAAAGCGACAGGATGGCGGGCAGATCGTCCCGGTCCGCGGCGTCGCTGAGGATCGTCAGCCCATCCATGCGCAGCAGGGCGCAGTCCGACTTGCCGGTGGACAGGAGCTCCACACCGAAGACCTCTCCGGTCCCGGCCTCCGCTCTCTCCGGCTCCGCCGCCGCGGCGCCGCAGCCGCACAGGCACAGCGCCGCCAGCAGCAGCGCCAGGGTCTTTTCATATCGCATAGCATCACCATGTCAGAAGAAAAACACCGGGTCCTGTGGGGGACCCGGCGTTTTTCTTCGTGTTTCAGCAGTCGTTGGCGGGGCCTTCCTCTTCGGGCTTGTGCTCGTCGGCCTCTTCATCCTTGGCCACTACGTCCTCAAAGTCCTCGGTCAGGTCCTCGACCTTGCCGATGACGGCTTCCTTCACGTCCCGGACCACGCCCACGGCCGCGTCCTTGACCTTCTGAGCGTCGCCCTCTTTCAGAACGTTGACCTCTTCGCCGCTGTCCTTGATGACGGACACGGTGCAGCCGAAGCCCACGGTGGCCAGCGCGCCGGCCAGCAGCAGCCACTTGGCGCTGAGCAGCATCACCGCGCCGCCGACCAGTCCGGCGTTCACGGGGATGTTCATCAGCTCGTTGCCGTCCTTGCGGACCACGATGCGGGACACGTTGCCCTTGGCTACCAGTTCTTTAACCTTTTCTACGATGGTTTTCGCTTCATTGTCGTTCATAATGGAAAACTCCTTTCGTGTTTTTTGTTCATGCTGTTCATTATACCACGTTTTTTTCAAAAGCAATGACAAAAATGTGAATTTTCCGGCAACCAATAAAAAAGCAGGAAAAAAGGCTTTTTGCGAATCTTCTTGAATGTGCCGAATGGGTTTTGTTATAATCAAGATAGAAATAGCGGGGGGATGGCCATGGATAAAAGCATCGACTACATTCTGGAGGTGGCCCGCTGCGGCGGCATCAGCAAGGCGGCCCGGAACCTGTTTATCACCCCCTCGGCGCTGAGCAAGTACATCATCCAGAAGGAAGAGGAGCTGGGCGTGCAGCTCTTCCGCCGGGATGGCAACAAGTTCTCTCTGACCTATCCGGGAGAGCGCTACGTGGAAATGCTCCGGGACGCGCGCGCCGTCCAGGAGAAGATCCGACAGGAGATGGATCGGCTGGCGGATCTGTACGCCGGCCGACTGCGAGTGGGCGCTCAGATGTCCCTGATGGAGCCGATGGTCCAGCGGATCGTTCCCGCGCTCCAGGACCAGTGCCCCAACATCCGCCTGTCCATCACGGAGGATGAGACCGGCGGGCTCTGGCGGCAGCTGAAAACCAATCAGCTGGATCTGATCCTCACGATCAGCCGGGAAAAGGACGACGGACTCTGTTACGAGCTGATTACGGAGAGCCCGGTGGTTGTGGCTGCCGCCAAGGGCAGCCCCCTGGAACGCTGTGCCCAGCCCCGGGATGGCTTTTCTTACCCCTGGGTTTCTGAGGAAGCGCTTATCCGGGAGCAGTTCGTCCTGGACATCGGAGAGCGGAGCCTCCGCCGCTTTGCCCCCCATCTGTTCAAAAAGGACGTGGACATCCGGCGAAGTGAGATCACCGTGAGCAACGCCCGGACCGCGCTTTTGTGCGTGGAGCAGGACCTGGGCATAATCATCCTTCCGGCCCTGCAGGTGGATACCATGCGCTTCGGGGATCGGGTGGCCCTCTTCTCCTTTGGGCCGGAGGAGCAGAAGGCACAACTCCACGTGGTCTGGGACCCCCGCGCCCCCCTGGGCTATGAGATCGGGGAATTCGCCCGCATCGCCCGCAGTTGCCTGTGCCCGCCCTTTCATCAACTTTAATGTTGAAATATCGTGATTTTAAGTCGTTTTACATTCAAGATAAAGGGTGTTACACTGTGATCATAAAGGAAAAACACGATACGAGGTGAACGCTATGATAATCACATCCTTGGAGCTTCTCCCTGCGGGCAAGTACCTGTTCATCAAGCTGCATACCGACGAGGGCGTCTTCGGTACCGGCGAGGTTGGCGCCTGGGGCTACCTGGACGGCTGCATCGGCGTGTTGAAAAAGATGGAGGGCTACCTGATCGGCCAGGACCCCTTCCGCATTGAGCATCACTGGAACTACCTCTACCGGAGCATGTACTTCCGGGGTTCCATCCTCATGAGCGCCCTCTCCGCCATTGACATCGCCCTCTGGGACATCAAGGGCAAAGCCCTGGGTGTGCCGGTGTACGAGCTGCTGGGCGGGAAATGTCGGGACAAGGTCCGCTCCTACGAGGCCTGCTTTCAGTTCACCCCCGAGAGTATGGCCAGGCGCTGCCTGGAAATCAAGGCCTCAGGCTTTGACGCTGCTCGTCTGATGATCACCGGAGACATCCGTCTTCAGCAGGCCGAGCGCCGCAGCAGCGTCTACAACGCCAAGGTCTCCGATTACATCGCCAAGGTGAAGGCGGTGCGGGAGGCCGTGGGCGACGATTTTGATCTGATCCTGGAGTGCCACCGGAGCATGGACCCCATGGAAGCCATTGCCTTTGCCAAGGGCGTAGAGGAGTACCGGCCTCTGTTCCTGGAAGATCCCATTCCCCCGGACAGCCCGGAGGCCATGGCGGACGTGGCACGGCGGGTAAACATCCCCATCGCCACCGGCGAGCGCTTCATCAACATCCAGGAGTTTGAGACCGCCTTCCAGCTCCGGGCTGCCAAGTACGTCCGGCCGGACGTTTGCGCTCTGGGCGGACTGACCCCCAGCAAAAAGGTGGCCGCCATGGCGGAGGCCAACTACTGCAAGATCGTACCCCACAATCCTCTGGGCCCGGTGTCCACCGCCGCCTGTCTGCAGCTGGACGCGGCCATCCCCAACTTTGCCATCCAGGAGTTCCCCTCCTTTTACCATGCGGGCAGCGAGGCGGAGATGACCAAGGAGCCTCTGGAGGAGGACGCGGGCTACATCCTGATCCCCGACCGGCCCGGCATCGGCATCGAACTGGTGGACGACATCTGCGAGCGTTTCCCCGCCAAGCCCCGGAGCATCTCCGCCCAGGTGGCCTACGACGGGTCCGTGTACGACGTATAAGGAGGCAAAGGCGATGAAGAGAGCGGAATATCTGGAAATCTGCGCCAAGCTGAGCCAGGAGGAATTGAACGAAAAGGCCAAGGCCATCCGCGCCCGGGCCGCCGGTATGATCCCGCCCCAGGTCCAGGCTCTGTTCTCCAATCTGGACGCCCAGACCGCGGTGGAGGAGCTTTCCTACCCTACCGCCTGGGGCAAGACCCATCTGTATCTTGTCCGCCGCAGCGAGGATCAGGGCAAGACGCTGCCGGTGCTGGTAAACGTCCACGGCGGCGGCTGGACCCTGGACCACGGGGAGCGGGACCTCTACTTCTGCCGCCGTCTGGCCATGGGCACGGGCTGTCTGGTGGTGGACGTGGACTATGTCCTCGCCCCGGAGTACCCCTATCCCGCGGCTCTGGAGGAGATCGAGGCCGTGCTGAACGCGCTGCCCGCCCTGTGCCGGAGTTACGGCGGCGATCCGGAGCGGGTGATCCTCTGCGGACAGAGCGCCGGCGGCAACCTGCTGGGCGGCGTGGCGGTCCGCCACAAGGTCACGGCCCCCATCCGCATCCTGGGCCAGATCCTCTGCTACCTGCCCGCGGACAACTACAACGACCATTTTGACGGTCAGGATCTGGACCCCCGGGGCGAACAGACGGAGCTTTACGGCTTCTTCTACAACCGGAGCATGGAAGAGCGGAAGAACCCGGACGTGTCCCTGGTGATGGCCGAGAGCGCGGCCCTCTCCACCCTGCCCCCCACGGACATCCTCACCTGCGGGAAGGACAATCTGCTGGCCGAGGGGCGGAAGTACTACGAGTGCCTGACCGCCGCCGGTGTGAAGACCAGCTATCGCTGCTTTACCGAGAGCCGTCACGGCTTCCTGGTGAACCTCTACGATGAGTGGCGCGAGGGCGAGGCCTATGTCACCGAGCTGGTGCGCAGCTATCTGAAATAAGCGCAAAGAAAAAGCCGGCCGCCGCAAAACGATCTGTTTTGCGGCGGCCGTTTGCTTTGGGCCTGGATCAGTAGTTTTCCGCGTTGATCTCAAAATAGCTCTGGGGATGGTTGCACACGGGGCAGACCTCCGGCGCGGCGGTGCCCACCATGATGTGCCCGCAGTTCCGGCACTCCCAGATCTTGACCTCGCTCTTCTGGAAGACCTGCTGGGCCTCCACGTTGCTGAGCAGGGCGCGATAGCGCTCCTCGTGGTGCTTCTCGATGGCGGCCACGCCCCGGAATTTGGCGGCCAGCTCCGGGAAGCCCTCCTCCTCGGCGGTCTTGGCGAAGCCCTCGTACATATCGGTCCACTCGTAGTTCTCCCCGTCCGCGGCGGCGGCCAGGTTTTCGGCGGTGCTGCCGATGCCCTGCAGCTCCTTGAACCAGAGTTTGGCGTGTTCCTTCTCGTTCTCGGCGGTCTTCAGAAACAGGGCCGCGATCTGCTCAAAGCCGTCCTTCTTGGCCTTGGAGGCAAAGTAGGTGTACTTGTTCCGGGCCTGGCTCTCGCCGGCAAAGGCGGCCTGGAGATTTTTTTCGGTCTGTGTGCCCGCATAGGGATTGCTCATGGATTTTTACGCTCCTTTTCTTGCATTTTCAGGCGCTCTGGGCCTGGGTCTCGGCTTCCGGCGCTTCGGCGGTCTCCGGCGCGGCGTCCTCGGTCTCCTGGGCCTCGGCCAGGGCGGCCTTCCGGCGGAACCAGAAGAACACGGCGGCGCAGACGGCGGCCAGGGTGACGATGATCCCGATGATGGTCCAGATCGTAGTCAGTTTCTTCATAAGTAGCACCTCTTATTCAAGATTTCTTTGTATATACTGTAGCACAGCCCCGTCGGGCGTGTCAAGATGCCCCTTGCGGGCCGGCCGGGGATAGGCTATAATACCAGTATTCTTCCCGGTTTCATGAAAGGAGGGCGTGCCGTGGCGTTCAACACCGCCGGATTCTTGTTTTTCTTCCTGCCTGTGTCCCTGATCCTGTATTGGCTGACGCCGGGGAAAAACGCCAAAAACGGGCTGCTGGCCGCCCTGAGCCTGCTTTTCTACGCTTTCGGCGGGCTTGCCCAGCTGCCGGTGCTGCTGCTGGCCGCCGTCTGGAACTACGGGCTGGGTCTGTGTCTCGGGCCGGAGCGTCCCCGCCGCCGGCTGTGGCTGGGTCTGGGCGTGGCCGGAGATCTGGCGCTGCTGGGCGTCTATAAATATCTGGGCTTTGCCCTCTCCCTGCTGGGGCTCAGCCGCCTGTATAAACCTCTGGGGCTGCCCCTGGGCATCTCCTTTTTCACCTTCCACGGCATCTCCTACCTGCTGGACGTGTACCGGGGCCGGGGAGAGCCGGAGCGGCGCTTCGACCGGCTGTTTCTGTACATCGCCTTCTTCCCCCGGCTGCTGGCGGGGCCCATCGTCCGCTGGGGAGACGCCCGGGAGGAGATCTGCGCGCGGGAGGTCACCCCGGAGGACACGGCTTCGGGGCTCCGGCGCTTTGTGCTGGGTCTTGCCAAAAAGCTCCTGCTCTCGGAGAGCGCCGGGGCGGTGGCCAACGCCGTCTTTGCCCTGGAGACCCGGGAGCTGGGCAGCGCGCTGGCCTGGGCGGGGGCCCTGGCCTACTGTCTGCAGCTTTACTTTGACTTCTCCGGCTACAGCGACATGGCCATCGGCCTGGGCCGCTGCTTCGGCTTCCGCTTCCCGGAGAACTTCCGCTATCCCTATGCCGCCCGCAGCCTGGGAGAGTTCTGGCGGCGCTGGCACATGACGCTGAATCGCTGGTTCGTGGACTATCTCTACATTCCCCTGGGCGGCAGCCGCCGGGGCACCGCGGTCACGATCCGCAACACCCTGATCGTCTTTTTCTTCACCGGGCTCTGGCACGGGGCCGGCTGGACCTTCATCCTCTGGGGGCTCTGGCACGGGCTGTTCGTGTCCCTGGAGCGGCTGGGGAGCAAGCCCCTGCGCCGTCTGGAGGGCTCCAACCCCGGACGGGTGCTGCTGCACATGTACACCCTGCTGGTGGTGATGCTGGGCTTTGTGATGTTCCGCGCCCAGAGCGTGGGACAGGGCCTTGGCTATCTGGGGCGGATGTTCGCCTTTGCCCCCGGCAGCGTTCTGACCGCCGAAGCCGTCCTGACGCCGGGACGTCTGGCGGGACTGTGCCTGGGAGTGCTGTTCTCCCTGCCCGCCCTGCCCTTCCTGCGCTCGCGTCTCCGTTCGGGAGAGGTCTGGATAAACGCGCTGGTGCTGCTGGGATTTCTCCTGTGCGTGCTGGCCATGGCGGGCGAAGGTTTTTCGCCCTTCATCTACCAACAGTTTTAAGGAGGAAGAGCAATGAACAAACGTCTTTCCTCCCTGCTCTTTGCGGCGCTCTTTGTGGCGCTGTGCCTGCTGCCCGGCCTGGCTACGGCCATCGTCGGCCCCTCGGACACAGTGGCCAACGAGCCGCCCGTGGCCGCCCCCAGTCTGCGCAGCTGGGACGGCAGCTTCAATACCCGCGTCCTCTCCCAGGCCGCCGACTGGCTGGGCCAGCACTTTGCCCTGCGGCGGGATGCCATCACTCTATGGGCCGGGCTGAACGCCAAGCTCCTCAGAAGCTCCGTCACCGACAGCGTGCTGCTGGGCCGGGACGGCTGGCTTTATTATGCGCCCACCCGGGGGGATTATACCCGCAGCGATCCCATGAGCGAGCGGGAGATCTGGTGCGCGGCCCGGACGCTCTTCCTCCTGCAGGAGAACGCCGAGAGCCGGGGCGCGGACTTTCTCTTCACCCTGGCGCCCAACAAAAACTCCCTGTACCCGGAGCACATGCCCACCCTGACGCGGCGTGACGCCCCTTCCGACGCCCGGCGCCTCTCGGCGCGGCTGGAGGAGATGGGCGTCCGGTACGCCGACCTCTTCGCCGCCTTTGAAGCCCAGGGGGAGAGTCTCTACTTCCCCACGGACAGCCACTGGAACGGCAAGGGCGCGGCGCTGGCCGCGGACGTCCTGCTGGGGGCTCTGGGGCGGAACAGCGCCTTTTTTGCCGGTCCCTTCGCCGACAGCACCCACCGGGGGGACCTGTACGAGATGCTCTACCCCGCCGGGAAGCGGGAAGACCCGGACTATATCTATACCGGCCTTTCCTTCACCGCCGACAGCGACAACCCGGACAACATCACCATCCGCACCGAGAGCGCCGCGGGCGCGGGGCGGCTGCTGTGCTACCGGGATTCCTTCGGCCGGAATCTCTATCCCTTCCTGGCCCAGAGTTTCGCCCAGGCCACCTTCTCCCGGAAAAACGTCTATGACCCCGGTACTCTCGGCGAGGGGGATACCATGGTGGTAGAGCTGGTGGAGCGGAATCTCTCCTATCTGCTGGAGAACGATCCCCCCTTCCCCTCCCCGGTCCGGGAGCTGGGAGCCCGCTCCTGGCTTTCGGCAGAGGACGAGAGCGTAAAACTCACTCTTGCAAAAGGGGCGAGCACGGGTTATACTGTCCTTCACGGCGAATTCGGCGCGCGGACGCCGGACGACGACTCCCCCATCTACGCCATCGTGGGAGGGCCGGACGCCGGGATTTCGTATTATGAGGCCTTGCCTCGACCGGAGGGCTTTACCCTGTGCATTCCCGCGGACGCCGACGGGAGCGTGCGGCTGTTGTTCACCGTGAACGGCCAGTGGGTATCCCTGCCGGGAGTGCTGCAAGACTGATATCCAAGGAGGAAACAAATGAAAAAGATCACTGTTCTGGCCCTGTGCCTTGTGCTGGCCCTGGGCATGACCGCCTGCGGCGCCCGGAGCGCCCCTGCCCCCACCGCAGCCCCCGCCGCCACCGCGGCGCCCACCCAGGCTCCGGCCACGGAGGCCCCCGCCACGGAGGCTCCCGCTCAGCCCGCAACGGAGGCCCCCACCCAGGCCCCGGCAGAGGACGACGCCGTGGAGCAGGCCAAGAAGACCGTGCTCTCCCTGAAGGGACAGCCGGTGCAGGCCCTCTACGATGCTCTGGGCATGCCCACGGGCGAGCCGGAATATGCCTCCAGCTGCCTGGTCACCGGCGGGAAGGACGGCGTGCTGCCCTATGACGGCTTCACCGTCTACACTCTGGTCCAGCCCGACGGCACGGAGACCGTATACGACGTGGAATGACCGCAAAAGCAAAGCCAGCGGGAACGGCAATACCGTTTCCGCTGGTTTTTTCTGTCTCGTTATATCTCGATCTCCGCTTCCTCCGGCGGGGAGAGGAACACCTCTCCCCAGAGGGACAACTCAGTGAGAGCGTCGTTTTGCCGCAGGGCCCGGACGTACAGGGTCCCCCCGGGCTGGCGGAGGGCAAAAAGGCTCTCCCCCTCCCGGCCCCGGGACAGCAGGGCCGCCGCCGCGGCGGTGCCGGAGGCGCAGCTGCGCTCAAAATACAGAGTGTCCGTGTCCCGGACATACACCGCCGGGACCATCTCCTCCCCCCGGAGGCTCAGCACCCCGGCGGCAGGGGCCGAAAAGGCCCGGCACAGGGCGGCAGTCAGAGCCCGGACCTCCTCCTCCGAGGGAGGATCCCCCTCCCGGAGCAGGTGGACGATGCCGGGGAAGACCGCGGCGCTCATTCCCCCGAATGACCTCAGGTACAGGGGCAGGGGCAGCTCCGCCCGGACCGTGTCCCCCCGGACCTCCAGGGCCAGGGGACGGTCACAGCCGCTGATCTCCCCGAGGAAGGGGCCGTTTTCCGGATGGGCCGCGGCCCACCAGCGGCCCAGGGAGCGCAGGGCGTTGCCGCAAAACTCCCCGCCCATCATCTCCAGCCGGCAGACGCCACCCAGCCGGGACGGCACGATGAATCCGGCCTGCTCCCCGCCGCAGCGCTCCAGCAGCGCCCGGGCGGCGGCGCTGCGCTCAGGAAGGGGCACCAGCGTCTTTACCAGCAGCGTCACATTTCCCGCCGGGTCCGCCCGGACAAAACGCAGGTTTCTTTTCATTGTTTCAGATAGTCCAGCAGGGGCGAGGCGTCGATGCCCTCCGCCGTCTCCAGGAAGGGGGCCAGCTCCCCGGCGATTTGGCGCAGCCCGCCGGGGCTGTCGCTCTCGATGTTCAGGGGAAGGATGGGCTCGTGGAGGCTGAGCCGGAGCAAGAACCAGCCGTCCCCGTGCGACCTGTCCAGACTGCAGCGCACGCCCTCACAGTTGTCGGGGGCCTCCGTCCAGCCCTCCCGGTCCCGGGCGTAGGCGCTCAGAGCGTCCAGCACCGCCTGGCCCCGGGTTTTAAAGTCCGGGTCGGTGATCCCCAGGCGGAACTCCCGGCCCTCCACGGGCTCGGGCAGGCCCCGGATCAGGGTCTCCAGATTGCGGCCGCAGGCCAGCTCCATCAGCAGTCGGGTGATGAGATAGGCCCCGTCGTCCAGGAACCAGTTTTCCTTCAGCGCCGCGTGGCCGGAGGTCTCGATGGCCAGCTGGCAGTCCACGCCCTCCCGGTTCAGGCGGATGGCCTCGTTGATCACGTTCCGGTAGCCCCGGCGGAAGCGGCGGTGGATCCCGCCCTTCTCGGCGATGAAGCTGGCCAGGCCCGTGGAGGTGATGGAGTCGGTGACGATGGCGGTGCCCGGGTGTTCCCGCAGCAGAATGGCGGAGATCAGGGCGATCAGCCGGTTCCGGTTCAGCTCCTCCCCGTTTTGCAGCACCGCCCCCGCCCGGTCCACGTCGGTGTCGAAGATGATGCCGAAGTTGGCGTGATTGTCCAGCACCGCGCTCCGGATGCTCTCCATGGCCTCGGGCAGCTCCGGGTTGGGCACATGGTTGGGGAAGCGGCCGTTGGGCGTCAGGAATCGGCTGCCGGTAGTGTCGGCCCCCAGAGGCTGCAGCACCTGGCTGACGAAAAAGCCGCCGGCCCCGTTGCCCGCGTCTACCACGATCCGCAGCCCGGTCAGGGGCCGGGCGCGTCCGGCGGCGTCGGTGATCTTTTTGCGCAGAAAAGCGGCGTAGCGGTCCATGAAGCGGCCCTTTTTCCGCTTGCCGGGGACGGCCGCCGCGGGGAACGCCTCCCCCGCCAGGGTCAGGATCTCCCGGATATCGGCGCTCTCCGCGCCGCCCCGGGCGGTGAAAAACTTCAGGCCGTTCCGGTTCCAGGGCAGGTGGCTGGCCGTGATCATCACGGCGGCGGTGAATTTATAGCGGGGCGTCACGGTGGACATGAACATGGCGGGAGTGGTGGCGAGACCCAGATCCGTGACCTCCGCCCCGGCCCGGGCCAAGGCCGCGCCCAGGGCTTCCGACAGGGCCGGGCCGGACAGCCGGGAGTCCCGGCCGATGGAGATGCGCAGCTTCGTCCCCTCCGGGATGCGGGCGCAAAGCCATCGGACAAAGCCGCCGGCAATGGCCTCCACAGCCTCCTCCGTCAGGTTCACATCTTCTCCGGGCACCCCCGGCAGGGCCACGCCCCGGATATCGCTGCCGTTCTGCAATTTCAAAAGGTCCATTTTCTATCTCCTTTTGTTGTATTCAAGCGTTCATGGTGTCCCGCAGTTTTTTCAGGTTTTCCAGCACCGAATAGGGCACCCGGAGCGCTCCCATGCCGCTGCCCATGGAGATATGGGTCTTGCGGGTACCGTGGTAATCGCTGCCGCCGCTGACCCCCAGGCCGCAGCGCTCCGCCAGGGACAGCAGCCAGGCCTGCTGGGCGGGACTGTGCTCGGAGTAATAGCACTCCAGCGCCCGGACTCCCAGGCTTTGGGCGTACTCGATCATCTCCACCACCTCGTTTTCCGGGTAGTGGTACTGGAGGGGGTGGGCCAGCACCGGCACGCCCCCCGCGTCCAGAATGACCTCCACCGCCCGCCGGATGGAGATCCGCCGCTTGGGCAGATAGTAGGGCTTTCCCTCCCCCAGATAGCGGTCGAAGCTCTCCTTCACCGAGGAGGTATAGCCCTTTCGCATCAAATACTCGGCCATGTGGGGCCGGCCCAACACCGCGCCGGGGTAGGCCCGGCGCAGGGCCTCCAGGCTGATATCAAAGCCGTCGGCGTGAAACATCTCCACGATCCGGATGTTCCGCTCCTCCCGCTCCGTGCGCACCCAGTCCAGCACCGGGCGCAGGCCGGAGGCGGCGGGATCGATAAAATAGCCCAGCACGTGGATGTTGTTGTCCCGGTAGTCGGAGGAGACCTCGATGCCCGGCACCAGCTCCACCCCCAGGCGCTTCCCCGCGGCCATGGCCTCCGGCAGGCCCGCCACGGTGTCGTGGTCCGTGATGCCGATGGCCCGCAGCCCCAGGGACGCCGCCTTTTCCACCGCGGCGGCGGGTCTGTCGGTGCCGTCGGAGGCGGTGGTGTGGATGTGAAGATCGATGCAGTCCATACAAATACGCTCCTTTTTCCGTTATTTTACTATCCGGCAGCGGCTCTGGCAAGAAAAAAGATAAAAAAAGAGGGAGACCGTTTCGGTCTCCCTCTTCTGGATCATCGGATCACTCTTCCGCGGTGAACTCGTCCTTGCCGGCGCCGCACAGCTCGCAGGCGAAATCCTCAGGCAGGTCTTCCCACTTCACGCCGGTCTCTTCCTCATCGTAGACCCAGCCGCAGAGATTGCAGACGTATTTCATGGTGTTTGCTCCTTTCTACCGTTTTTTCCTTTGTTGCAGATCACTTGAAATAGCGCTCCAGCAGGCCCTTGAAGGCCTTGCCGTGGAGAGCTTCTACGCGAAAATCGAAGAAATCACCTGACAAATCGCCATCTTCTTATTGAATCCGGCCGTAAAAGAGAAGCGAAAACCATCATATGTGAACTTCAGGGTGGGGTACGCAGCAAAGGTGCTGAGCTTCACATCCCGCATCTCTTTTAGCGGTATCGAATACAGAAGTTGTCTGGCCTCGCCGGAAAAGTCGGTATCATAGATCGACAGGGTGTCGCCCTTGATACAAAGCAGGGACAACCCGTATTCTCCGTTTGGTGCGGACTTGACATTGCTCATGGTGAAGGCTTCACGCTCGTCAATATACCCCGTGAGAAGCAGCTTCCTCGACCATTCTTCGCGTGTCATTTAAAATATCTCTCCAGCAGGCCCTTGAAGGCCTTGCCGTGGCGCGCCTCGTCCCGGGCCATCTCGTGGATGGTGTCGTGCAGGGCGTCCAGGTTGTACTTCTTGCAGAGCTTGGCCAGGTCGGTCTTGCCCTGGGTGGCGCCGTTCTCGGCCTCCACGCGGACGCGCAGATTCTCCTTGGTGGAGTCGCAGACCACCTCGCCCAGCAGCTCGGCGAACTTGGCGGCGTGCTCGGCCTCCTCCAGGCCGGCCTTCTTCCAGTACTCGCCGATCTCGGGATAGCCCTCCCGCTCGGCCACACGGGCCATGGCCAGGTACATGCCCACCTCGGAGCACTCGCCCTGGAAATTGGAGCGCAGGCCCTCGATGATCTCGTTGCGGACCTCCTCCGGCACGTCGGCGCCGAAGGACTTGCCCACGCCCACCACATGCTCGGCGGCCCAAGTAAATTCGCCCTTCTGCTCCACGAACTTGCTGGCGGGCGCCTTGCACACAGGGCAGGCGGCGGGGGCGGCGTCGCCCTCATATACGTAACCGCAGACGGAGCAAACCCATTTTTTCATAACATTGACCTCCATGATTCATTTTTCAGCCATTGGTTTTGGTTGCTTTGCTGAAAAAAATTATAGTGGATTTGGAGGCGGCTGTCAATGCTTTTCGGTCTTTTCGCTCAAGGGGACGGGCGATGGATCTGTGCGCTGACGGCTTCCAGGGCCCGGGCGCACTCCATGCGGCAATCCTCTCTTCTGGCCAGGTCGCAGAGGGTCAGCATGCCCACCAGACGGCCCTTCTCCGTCACCGGCAGTCGGCGGATCTGGCGTCGGGCCATCAGCGCCGCGGCGCTCTCCACGCTCTCCCCGGCCTCTATCGTGGCGATGTTCCGGCTCATGATCTCCGAGACTTTCATGCCGGGGCTGTTGCCCATGGCCACGCAGCGCATGGCGATGTCCCGGTCCGTCACCATGCCCCGGACCCGGCCCTGGGCGTCGCACACCGGTACGGCCCCCAGATTGCAGCGGCTGAGCAGCCGGGCGGCGGCGCTCACGGGCTCGTCCGGCCCCACGCTGACGGGACGGGACGTCATGATCTCCTGTACGTTCATATGTTTTCACCTCCCGGTCATTATAATGATCATCGGATGGCTAGAACGATCGCAAATTCGATCGTTCTAGCTGCTAAACGACAAGTTTGGCAGCGAATGACCCAAAGGGTCATTCGCCCGATGCTCATTGCAATGAATATATGGCCAAACAGCTGTACTGTTTGGCTGCGCCGCAAGGCGGCGCGGCGAAAAGCTTTTGAGCTTTTCGCCATCATATAGTCATTATGGCCGGATGAGAGGAAAAATATACCGTTTTACCCCGCCAGGGAGCGGAGCACCGGCACCGCCGCCGCGGCGAACCGCTCCACCGCCCGCTCCGCCTCGGAGAGGGTGTTCCCGTTGCTGCCCACCTCCAGGATCAGGGAGCCGGTGGTGAGATGCTGGTTATAGCGCTCCCGGCACAGGGCGATGGGCCGCATCAGGCCGGGGCAGGCCTCCTCCGCCGCGGCCTGGAGGACCAGCGCCAGCTTCAGATTCTCCCGCCACAGGGGGTGGCTAAGGCCGTTTTCTCCGGTGCCCACCACCAGCATCACCTGGGCTGTGGGTTCCCCATCCAGCTTCGCCAGGCTCCGGTAGGGAGAGTCCGGCTCCCCGGCGGCGTCCCGGTGCAGATCGATCACCAGGGCGATGTCCGGGCAGCGGGCCAGCCAGCCCTCCACCGCCTCCCGGCTCCGACTGTAGGCTCCGGTGTAGCTGGGGTAGTCGTACAGGGAGCGGTCGTGGATCACCCGAAAACCCTGCGCCTCCCACAGCGCCCTCAGCTCGTCCCCCAGGCGGATGACGGAATGCTCCGCCTCCGTGGTGCGATAGGGGTCGCTGGCGGTGTATTCCTCCCCGGACACCGGCAGGAAGGCCTCCGTTCCGTGGGTGTGAATAATGAGGATCTGCGCCCCCTCCTCCGGCAGGGTCTGGGTCAGAGGCTCCCGGAGCAGGGCGGACAGGTCCGGAGCAAAAGAGGTGTCGTTCTTCAGCCGGATCTCCGCCTCCGGAAAGAGGGGGACCGCCGCCTCTTCCCCGACAGGAGCGGCAGTGCAGGGGACGGGGGCCTCCCCCGCCGGGTGAGGCGAAGGCGTTCCCGCGGCGGACAGCTCGTCCAGGGCCGCCCAGGCGCACAGGCCGTAGGCCGCCAGCACCGCGGCCCCCAGCAGCCGCCATCGCCTGTCCATGGCTCGTCCCCCCTTCCGCCCTGCATCCTATGCCCGCGCCGGGGCGGATATGCCCCGGCTTTCTTGACGGAGGGGCTCGCCCATGGTAAGATGCCCACAGAACCACTCTCGGGCGCTCCCGCCCGAAAAGGAGCCGCTATGGACGAAATACTGCGCGCCGGTCTTGCCGCGCTGGGTCTGCGCTGGGACGATGGGGCCATCGACAAGCTGAAGGAATACTACCGGCTGCTGGACGAGAAAAATAAGGTGATGAATCTGACCGCCATCCGCGGGGAGGAGGACACCGCCCGTCTCCACTTCCTGGACTGCGCGGCGCTGCTGGCCTATCTCCCGGCGGAGACGGCCACTCTGGCGGACATCGGCTCGGGGGCCGGGTTCCCGGGACTGGTGCTGAAGATCCTCCGGCCGGAGCTGCAGGTCACGCTGCTGGACTCCCTGCAAAAGCGGGTGGCTTTCCAGCAGGAGACGGCGGCGACTCTGGGGCTGGAAGGTCTCTGCTGCCGGGCCGGACGGGCGGAGGAGCAGGCGGATATGCGCGGCGCCTTTGACGCGGTGACCTCTCGGGCGGTGGCTCGGCTGTCGGTGCTGGCGGAGCTGTGCCTGCCCATGGTGCGGACCGGAGGGCTCTTTCTGGCCATGAAGGGCCCGGAGCCGGAGTCGGAGACCGAAGAGGCCGGGCGGGCCATCGCCCTGCTGGGCGGCGGTCCGGCGCGGATCGAGAAATACACCGTGCCCGGCACGGACGCGGTCCACTCCCTGGTGATCGTAAAAAAAGAGCGGCCCAGCCCCCGGAGCTATCCCCGGCGCTTTGCCGCGATTAAAAAGAGCCCGCTCTGAGGGGCGGGCGCCGTAAAAGAATATCGTGTTTTGCAGGGACGGCATGACCTTCGGGTCATGCCGTTTTCTGCCGCAATCTTGTGTTTTCTCCCCGGAGGGGCAAAACCAATGTTTCCATTCTGTTCTGCCCGTCAAAAGAGCATCTCCGTAATTGGGAGATGCTCGATGATTCATCACGATAAACCGGAATTTGAAATCCCCGAAATCATAGGCATCCACCAGTGATTATAGGGCTTTAATGAAATCCTCTGAAACCGTTGAAAACAAAGGGTTTTCCGCAATCTGCTCACCGAATCCCTTTATTAATTGTTACACCGTTTCTTTAACGCCCGCGCCGCTCATAAGGGCAAAAGCAAGGGCAAGATTAACCCATAACAGGATATAACAAGGTGTGGCAATCGGGAGATACGTGACATATGTGCGAATACATCAACGGAGCTATTATACAGGAGGATTTCACAATGGAAAAGACCATTTATGACGAAAACAATGGATTGTGGTACGAACTACGGGGCGACTATTACATTCCCTGCCTGACAGTACCGGCTCAAGAGGAAAGGCCTATCGGTATTTGGGGCCAACGGCACTTACAGTATATCAAGCAGGAGCGCAAACCCCTGTACACGGAGCTTTTGACCAGCGGCAGGCTGAATACCTATCTGGCAGACATAAACGAACAGGCGACGGAGCAAATGCTCCTGCTGACAAGGCAAATGGCCGAGCGTGAGGGTGTCACTGAACAGCTCAAGGCGCAGGATCAAATGCTGTGGGTAAAACGGATGAACAATATCCGAGACAGGGCAATGGAGATCGTGAATCACGATCTGATCTACTCATAAGGTATCGGGCGGCGGGGAGCGATCCCCGCCGTTGCTGTTAGAGAGGTATTGCGCCATATGCTATAATGTACTCACATTGGTATAAATTATTCTCTCTTTTCCCAACGATTTGGCATCCTCAATCGTATTAGTAGTGAAAGGAGGCAAGGCGAGATGTCAAACTCTTTGTTGCGTACGGACAAAGAGATTGCGGAAATCTACACACGCCACAGTAAAACTGTATATCGCGTCTGCTTTGCTTACATGAAAAATCCTGCTGATACCGAAGATGCAGTACAGGATACATTCTTTCAGCTTATCAAGAGTGGACCAGCTTTTGAGAGCGAAGAGCATGAAAAGGCATGGCTTATCAGAACTGCTTCGAACATTTGTAAAGATGTTCTGCGGCACTGGTGGCGCAGACGGGAAAATATAGAGGATTTCCATGATCTCCAGAGCCCGGAAGAAATTGAAACAGATGACGTATTCCAGGCGGTCATGGATCTTCCTGACAAGTATAAAGCTGTGGTTTATCTGTATTATTACGAAGGATATACCAGTGTGGAAATCGCCGGAATCCTGAAAAAGCCGCCATCGACAGTCCGCTATTATTTGCACGACGCTCGTGCCATCCTTAAGGAAAGGTTAGGTGATGATTTCAATGAAGAACGATAGAATCTTTGCTTCATGGAACAAAATCGAACCGAGCGATCCTGCAAATGAGCGCATGCTCTCCGCAATATTGGAGCGGAACCGTTCGATTCACAAAGGAAAGGATAAGGTGAATTATATGTCAAAAACAAAGAAACCCGTTTGGGTTAGATGGGTCGCTGTTGCCGCGTGCTTATGTTTAGCGGTTGGGATTGCCGTACCTCGACTTATAGATGTGTTTCAGAATAAGGGCGGAATTCCTTCACAGACATATGATGGCCCAGATTCTCTTGTTCAGG
>JAFYAQ010000008.1 GCA_017540645.1 Oscillospiraceae bacterium | reverse complement strand
GGGGGCGTGGAGCCGGAACTCGTACATGCCCACCCGCTTCAGAGCCTCGTCCACCCGGCGGCGGATCTCGGAGGGCTCCACCCCCAGGTTTTCCGGGGCGAAGGCCACGTCGTCCTCCACCACGCTGGCCACGATCTGGTTGTCCGGGTTCTGGAACACCAAGCCCACCGTCCGGCGGATGGGCAGGAGCATTTCCTCGTCCCGGGTGTCCATGCCCTTGACCAGCACCCTTCCCTCCGTGGGCAGGAAGACTGCGTTGCACATCTTTGCCATGGTGGACTTGCCGGAGCCGTTGTGGCCCAGCACGGCGGTGAAGCTGCCCTTCTCGATCTCCAGGTCCACCCCGCACAGGGTGTCCCCGTCGTCTCCGGGGTAGCGGTAACGCACTTTTTCCAGTCGAATGATGGCTTCCATTTACGCCTCCCAGCGGCAGCTTGCCCCGCAGGGGAGCGCCAGACCGCTTGCAGTTACGGGCAGGCCCAGCTCCTCCGCCCGGGAGGAGCCGCCTCTCTTGGCGGTGAGCAGACTGTCCGTGATATAGGTCAGCACCGACGGGGCCAGGCCCGTGGTATAGGAGTTGATCAGCACAAAAAGGGGATCCTCGGACAAAACGCCGGTGCAGAGGGAGACAAAATCCCACAGATTGTCCTCCAGCTTCCACACCTCGCCGCCGGGCCCCCGCCCGTAGGAGGGCGGGTCCATGATGATGGCGTCATAGCGCCGGCCCCGGCGGATCTCCCGCTCCACGAATTTGGCGCAGTCGTCCACGATCCAGCGTACGCTCCGGTCCTCCACATGAGAGGCCGCGGCATTCTCCTTGGCCCAGGCCACCATCCCCTTTGCCGCGTCCACATGGCACACCTCGGCCCCCGCGGCAAGACAGGCTACCGTGGCGGCCCCCGTATAGGCAAAGAGATTCAGCACCCGGATGGGCCGCCGGGCCTCCGTGATCTTCCGGCGCATCCAGTCCCAGTTGGCCGCCTGCTCGGGAAAGAGCCCCGTGTGCTTGAAGCTCATGGGCTTTACGCGAAAGCAGAGGTCCTTATAGCGGATGTCCCAGGAGGCGGGCAGTGTGTTCCTGTCCCAGCTCCCGCCGCCGGTATGGCTCCGGGAATAGCGGCCGTTCGGCGCCTTCCAGCCGGGGGCGCGCCGGGCCGTTTTCCAGATGGCCTGGGGATCCGGCCGCACCAGGATATACTCCCCCCAGCGCTCCAGACGCTCGCCGTTGGACGCGTCGATCAGTTCATAATCTTTCCAATCCCCGGATAACCACATAGGGGAGACCTCCTGCGCATGATTCACCAATATAACTAAATTAATATACCATAGTTTCTTCCGTACTGCAAGGCGGCAGGGAGACTTTTTTATCCCGGGAAAGAAAATTATGTAAACTACCAGGCGGAAAATCCTCTTGCATTCCATACGCGGAAAAACTATAATGTACCCGTATTACTATGCGGAGGTAAGCCATGGACCAGGGAGAATATGATCGCCGTCCCCGGAGCGCGTCCCGGCCTCCGGAGAGCGCCGACAGGGGAGAGACCCCCCTTTATCAGGAAATTCCGCTGAACACGGCCCGGCGCACGGCCCCCTCCGGCCGGCCGGACTATCGTACATATCGGCCTGCCGCCGAGCAGAATGCCTCCCGCCGGCCAACGACCGGCGGCGCCGCCCGCGGCACGTCCCGGCAGACCGCGCCCTCTTACCAGGCGCCCTCCCGCGCCCGCAGCGTCCAGAGCCCCCCGGCGCGGGAAAACGCCACCTACACGGAGATATCCTGGGAGGATGTGTTCCAGGGCCGGACCGCCGCTCCCCCCGTCCGGGAGGAGCAGAGCTTTGATCCCGGCGGGATCGCCGCCGATGCTCCGGTGCAGGAGCCCTTTGACCGGACGGGAGAGAGCGATCTCTTTGCCCCGCCGGAACCGGAGTATGCCCGCTATGCCCGCCCGGCGGAGCGGACCCGCACCGGCAGCTATGAGGCCTCCCGGGGCCGCGCCCCCGCCCACCGGGGGACAAGGGCTTCCGGCGCCCGAAGCTATACGCCCCGCAGCCGAAGCGGCGCTGTGCCTCCGCCCGCCGGACCGAGGAAACGTCCCCCGGTACGGAGGAGGGGACTGCACCCGATCTTTTATATCCTGGGCGTGGCGCTGGTGGTCCTGCTGATTGTGGGCATCACCCGTCTGGCCAGAAGCACGGGGACCAGGGTGCCTCAGCCCACGCCGGTGATGTATGTCCCCGGTTCGGCGGTGACCCCTGCCCCGGCCACTCCCACCCCGTCCCCCACACCGAAGGAGGGGGAACCGGAGGTCACACCCACCGCCGCCCCCTCTCCGACGCCCGAGCCCTCGCCCACGCCCTCCGGGCCCAAGGCCAGAGAAGTGGAAAACCGGGTGGTCCCGGCGGACTGGGGCCCGGTGGTGCCCCAGCGGGTCAACGCGGTGTTTGACAGCCACTTTGACAAGACCTGCATGATCGGCAACTCCATGGTGGAGGGCTTTTTCATGTGGTCCGGCCTGACCAACATCCGTTATATTTTCAACACCGGCGCGGTGGTGAACAACGTGATCGGCGTGATGGACCTGGCGCCCATCACCCTGAACGTCCCCGGCTATTACACGGACATCTACCTGCTGTTCGGCCTGAACGAGATCGGGGAGAGCGTGGACAGCTTCATCAGCGGCTACACCAAGCTGGTGGAGTACATCCGCCGATATCAGCCCACGGCCAACATCTATGTGATCTCCGTCACCCCGGTGACGAAGGCGGTGGACGAGGATCCCCAGGAGGTCCAGACCATGGAGCGCATCAACAACTTCAACGCCGCCCTGCTGGATTTCTGCACAAAGAACGAGTGCTGGTATCTGGACATCTATTCCATGCTGCTGGACGACGAGGGATACCTGTCGGATGAGTACGCCTACGCCGGCGACGGCAAGCACTTTGAAAAGTCCGGCTATGTGGCCTGGGCCAATTACATGAAGACCCACTATGTGGACGAAGCGCTGATCATAGAATAAAAAAAGGAGAACCAATGAATAAGAAGACCCTCTCTCTGCTCCTGGCGCTGCTGTGCCTGCTGACCGTGCTCAGCGGCTGCGGCGGCAAAAAGGAGCTGATACCCCAGAACCTGGCGGACGAGCTTATGCACAACGCCAACTTCACCGACAAGCTGGATAAGCTGGACGCGGCCGTGATCCCTCTGCTCTACGGGATCGACACGGCGGACTACACAGACGCTCTGGTATACGCCGGTACCGCCGCCACCGCCGAGGAGATCGCCATTTTCCAGGCCGCGGACGAGGCGGCCGCCTCCCGCCTGCTCCAGGCGGTACAGAAGCGGGTGAACGACCAGCTGGAGGTCTATAAGAGCTACGGACCCGCCGCCTCCATGTCCCTGCAGAACGCCGTCACGGCCAAGAGCGGCACAACGGTGCTCATGGTCATCTGCTCGGACAGCGCCGCCGCCAAAAAGATCGTGGACCAGTACATCTGAAAAAACGCAAAACACCCTGGGATGCCTAATGAAGTGAACCCCAAAAGTTAGACAAAATTATTTAGTTAAGCGACCTGAAGGGTCTGGTATCTGTGTTGAGCAGGTGTCAGGCCCTTTAGTTTTAGCTTGATTCTGCGGTTGTTGTAGTAATCTAGGTAGTCGATGAGTTCTTCTTTGAAGTGCGCGACAGAATCAAATTCCTGTAAGTAAAGGAGCTCTGTTTTGAGTAGACCAAAGAAATTCTCCATCACCGCATTGTCCAGGCAATTGCCTTTTCGGCTCATGCTCTGCCAGATACCTTTGGCCTCCAGCATTCCCTGGTAGTGCTTGTGCTGGTATTGCCATCCCTGATCAGAGTGAAGGATCAGTCCTGTGCCGGCCGGAATCGTGTCAAAAGCTTTCTCTAACATAGTTGTGACCATATCCAGTACTGGCCGTTCAGAGATGGTATAGCTGACCAAGTCCTCACTGCACAGATCGAGGATCGGAGACAGATACAGCTTTTCCCCGAACAAGGAGAACTCAGTCACGTCGGTAACCCACTTCTGGTTTGGCTTCTCGGCATGGAAGTCTCTTTCCAAAAGATTTGGGGCGATCCTCCCAACCTCACCTTTGTAGGAACGGTACTTCTTCATCCGCACTTTGCTGCTTAACCCCATCTCCTTCATGAGCTTCATAACGAGCTTGTGGTTGTGGTGAACGCCTCGGTTTCGCAGCGCCTGTGTCACTCTGCGGTAACCGTATCTGCCTTTATTCTCCGCCACAATGGAGCAAATCTCTTCTTTGAGCTCTGCGTATTTGTCTGGCTCTTTCTGTTTCTTGGTGTAGTAATAATATGTGCTGCGAGGGAGACCGGCAACATCCAGTAACAGCGACAGCTTGTGTTCATGCCTCAGTTCCCATATTACTTTTGCTTTCTCTCTTGCCGTACCCTCTCGGCAACCAAGGCATTCAATTTTTTTAGGTATGCGTTCTCCGCCCTCAGCCTCTGTACTTCTGCCAGTAGGTCTTCTTCCACCTCTGGCTTTAGCTTCTTCGGCAGACGCCCTTTACTGCCTCCGCCTCGACGCTCTATGTACAGCCCCTCTGGGCCTTCCTCAAGATAGATTCTCTCCCATGACGCGACCCGATGGTGATCGCTTACCTCGAACTGCCGTGCTGCTTCTGTATAACTTAGCTTTTCACGCATCATGGTTTCTACTACTTTTTGCTTGAATTCGCCCGTGTATCTCTTATTCGGTATCCCTTTTGGCATATAACAACACCCCACTTGTTAGTAGTATACCATACTGTCTAACAAATGGGGTGCAGTTCATAAAAGCAGCCCAGGGTGTTTTTTTACATGTAATATCCGGCCACGATGCTGTCGATCACCAGGGCGTCGCAGTCGCCGGAGACCAGAGCGTTATAGCAGGAGATCAGATCCCCATAGGTCCAGATGGCCGCGGCCTTGTCCGCCAGACCGGAAGTCTTCAGGGCCTCCAGACTGGTCACATCCGTGATGCCGATCACCTTGCCCCGCAGGGAGTTTTTGCGCCGAAGGCCGCTGCTGGTCAGCACCACCAGCTCGTGGCTGTTTCGCAGCCAGCCGGGGGAGAGGGAACAGGTCTCCTCGCTGCCGGCAAAGGACGCCGCCATCCAGGCGCAGTCGATATTGCCGCTGCCCAGCTCCGCGGCCACATTGTCGCTGTTGATCACCATGTATTCAAAATTCACGCCCAGCTTTTCCCCCACCAGCTTGCACAGATCCGGGATCAGTCCGTAAAAGCTGCCGTCTCCCCGGGAGGAGGACAGGGGCGCCACGCCCTCCTGGATGCCGATGCGCAAGGTCCGGTTCACCGAAACGCTGGTGTCCAGGATCCGCAGAGCCTCCGGCACGCCCTTGAGCGTGGAGTAATCCGCTCCCAGGTACTGGGACGAGAGCCGGGAGATCTGCCCGTCCGCGGCCAGCTCCCGCATGGCGGCGGTGACGATGTCGCACAGAGGGTCGTCCTTCCGGAAAGCCACCCGGAATTCCTCGCTGTCCAGCTCCGCCACCACCCGGAAGGTAACCGGGGCGTTTCTGCCGCCGCAGGCGCAGAGAAGAACGAGCGTAAGCACGGACAGCAGCAGGGCCATTATCCGTTTGCAGCGGCTCATAGAGAATCGACCTCCGTTCCAGAGAACTTATACACAGCAGTCTGCGCCTGCCGGCGCAAAAAAAACATAGGGTCATTTGGTCGTTGACAAAGGCAAGGCCTTTGTCAACGACAAAAATCCGCCCGAATCCGGGCGGATTTTATGATACTGTATGCCGGTCGAAAAATCAAGACCCATTACCTTGGAAAAGAATGCACAGGCTGCCTCGCAGAGTTTGCGCTCGCAAGCGCAAAAAAATCGGATCATTTTTGCCGGAAATTGCATTTTCGGCAAAATACTTCTCGCGGAGCGACTGTGCCCTCTCCCGCGGGGCGCGATCGCGCAGCGCATCCCCTTCGGCTTATTCAAATCGCTTTCAGCGATTTGAAAAAACGAGTCTCATTGGTCCAGACGCCGCAGGAAGGCGCGGGTCCGCTCCTCCCGGGGATCGCCGATCACCTGCTCCGGCTCGCCCTGCTCCACGATCACGCCGCCGTCCATGAAAATGATGTGGTCCGCCACCGCCCGGGCAAAGGGCATCTCATGGGTGACGATCACCATGGTCATCTTTTCCTCGGCCAGACCCCGGATCACCCGCAGCACCTCTCCGGTCAGCTCCGGGTCCAGAGCGCTGGTGGGCTCGTCAAAGAAGAGGATATCCGGCTTCATGGCCAGGGCACGGGCGATGGCCGCCCGCTGCTGCTGCCCGCCGGAGAGCTGGCAAGGGTAGGCCTTGGCCTTGTCCCGCAGTCCCATCTTTTCCAGCAGCTCCATGCCCGCGGCCTCGGCCTCCTCCGGCTTCCGGCCCTGGACATGGATGGGGGCGTCGGTCACGTTTTTCAAAAGGTTATAATGGGGGAACAGGTTGAAGTTCTGGAACACCAGACCGAAGCACTGCCGGATCTGCCGCAGCTCGCTTTTGGGGGCAAGGACGCCGTTTCGCACCGCGTACTTTCCCTCATAGATCACATTGCCGCCGTCCGGCTTTTCCAGGAGCGTGGCGCATCGGAGCAGGGT
>JAFYAQ010000007.1 GCA_017540645.1 Oscillospiraceae bacterium | reverse complement strand
GGAGGGCCCCACGATGGCATACATTTTCCCGGCAGGCACCGAAAAGTTGATATCCGTCAGCAGGGGCTTGTCCTTGTCGTAGGAGAAGCTCACATGGTCGTAGCGGATAAAGGGATTCCTCAGCTGGGGCGTCCTGCCTTTTTTGGGGGAGACGATGGGGATGTTCATGTCAAAGTAATCGAAAATACGGGTGAACAGGGCCAGGGAACGGGTGAAATCCACCTGCACGTTCAGCAGCGACTCCACCGGCCGGTACAGCCGGTTGATCAGGGCTACGGTGGCGGTGATGACGCCAACGGTCAAATTGGGATCGGAGCGGGCGATGATCATATATCCGCCAGCAAAGTAGATCAGCAGGGGACCCAGCTGGGTGAACATCCCCATGACCACCCGGAACCACTTGCCGCTGCGCTGCTCCTTCAGCGCCAGCTGGGTGACCTCTTCGTTCACGGCCACAAAGCGCTGATACTCCGCCTTTTCCCGGGTGAAGAGCTTCACCAGTAGCGAGCCGCTGACCGAGAGGGTCTCGTTGATCAGCTCGTTCATCTCGTCGTTCTTGGCCTGGCTTTCGGTCAAAAGCTGCCAGCGGGTGCGGCCCACGCTGCGGGTGGGCAGGATCAGCAGCGGGATCACCACGATGCCCACGATGGCCAGCTTCCAGCTCATGGAGAACAGAGCCACCAGGGTGGTGATCACCACCGCCGCGTTGCTCACCAAACTGGAGAGAGTGCCGGAGATCACGGTGCTGACGCCGCTGATGTCCGTATTCATCCGGGTGATGATGTCCCCCTGTTTCTCCGAGGTGAAGAAGGAGTGGGGCATGTGCTGCAGATGATCGTACATCTGGTTTTTCATGTCAAAGATGATCCGCTGGGAGATCCAGGCGTTGATATAGCTCTCCAGCACCCCCACCACCTGAGACACCGCCAGCGTGGCAAAGGCGGCCAGCAGCAGCCGGATCAGCAGCCGCATATTTTTGCCCACCAGCGCCTGGTCCACGATCCGTCCGGTGATGATGGACGGGAACAGCCCCACCACCGCCGAGAGCAAAATGGCGAAAAACACCAGCAAAAACTGGAACCAGTAGGGCTTCAGGTAGGACAGAATACGCAGCAGCAGTTCGCCCGTCACATGGGGCTTCTGGGCCTTTTCCTCTTCGGTAAGAAAACCTCTGGGGCCGAGACCCCGTCCTCCGGGAGGCGGCATGGCGATCCCTCCGTTTCAATGTTTTTCCATATTGTAGCACGTTACTTCATGAAAGCGCAACAGAAAAGTTCGCGGCAAAAATACCGGGGATCGGGCCTTCCGCCATAAAAACGAGCAGATCGGCATACGCAAAGCGGGCCGCCGGCCATGCCCCGGAAGAGGAACGGATCCGTTCGTCCGCCTTGACAATTTGTCTCTGACAGGTAGAATAACAGGGAAAGACCAGAAAAAAGGAGTAAACGCTCCCATGGCAGCGAATCAAAACGACACTCTCACCATCGGCGTCCTGGCCCACGTGGACGCGGGGAAGACCACCCTCAGCGAGGCCATGCTCTTCGCCGCCGGGGCCATCCGGCGGCTGGGCCGGGTGGACCACGCCGACGCCTTTTTGGATACGGACAAGCAGGAACGGCAGCGGGGCATCACCATCTTTTCCAAAACGGCCCGCCTGCGCTGGCAGGACCGGGAGATGGTGCTGCTGGACACCCCCGGCCATGTGGACTTTGCCGCCGAGGCGGAGCGGACGCTGACGGTGCTGGACGCGGCGGTGCTGATCATCAGCGGCACGGACGGGGTCCAGGCCCATACCCGGACGCTCTGGAACCTTCTGGAGCGCTACCGGGTGCCCACTTTTCTGTTCGTCAACAAAATGGACCTGCCGGGGGCGGAGCGGGAGGCTCGGCTTTCAGAACTGCGGGAGAGCCTCTCGGCAGATGTGGCGGACTTCAGCGCCGACGAATGGATGGAGCAGGCCGCCGGGGAGAGCGAGGCGGCCATGGAGAGCTATCTCAACGCGGGGACCATCCAGCCCGGGGAGGTACGGCGCATCGTAAAGGCACGGAAGCTCTTTCCCTGCTGGTTCGGCGCGGCGCTCCGGGGCGAGGGAGTGGAGGCCCTGCTCTCCGGCCTTGCCGTCTACGGACCCTCGGGGGAATATCCCCGGGAGACGGCGGCCCGGGTCTTCAAAGTCAGCCGGGACCCCCAGGGGGCGCGCCTTACCTGGCTGAAGGTCACGGGCGGAGAGCTGCGTGTCCGTGAGCCCATAGCCGGCACCCTGCCGGACGGCAGTCCCTGGGAGGAGAAGCTCCATCAGATCCGGCTCTATTCCGGGGAGAAGTACAGCCTGGCGGAAACGGCCGGCGCGGGGACGGTCTGTGCCGTCACGGGGCTGAGCCATCCCCGACCCGGAGACGGCCTGGGGGCGGAAAAGGAACGCCGGGAGCCGGTGCTGGAGCCGGTGTTCTCCTATCGGGTGGACTGTCCCGGCCTGGATCCCCATACGGTGCTGCAGAACCTCCGGCAGCTGGAGGAGGAGGACCCGCTGCTCCGGGTACTGTACCTGGAGAGCCTGGGGGAGATCCGCGTACAGTTGATGGGCGCCGTGCAGCAGGAGATTCTGGAGCGGCTCTGCGCCGAGCGCTTCGACATGGAGCTGCGCTTTGACGAGGGGAGCATCCTCTACAAGGAGACCATCAAAAACAAGGTGGAGGGCGTGGGGCATTACGAGCCCCTGCGCCATTACGCCGAGGTCCACCTGCTGCTGGAGCCCCTGCCGCCCGGGAGCGGGCTGCAGCTGGCTTCCGCCTGCTCCACGGACGACCTGGATCTGAACTGGCAGCGGCTGATCCTCAGCCACCTGCGGGAGCGGGAGCACCGGGGCGTGCTGATCGGCGCGCCCATCACCGATATGCGCATCACCCTGACGGCGGGGCGTGCCCACCCCAAGCACACCGAGGGCGGCGACTTCCGGGAGGCCACCTTCCGGGCTCTGCGCCAGGGTCTGATGCAGGCCGAGAGTGAGATCCTGGAGCCCTGGTACCGGGTCCGGCTGGAGCTGCCCCAGGGCTGTGTCGGGCGGGCCATGGCGGATCTGGAGCGCATGGGCGGCAGCTTTGCGCCACCGGAGACCATGGGCCGGGAGGCGGTGCTGACCGGCCGGGCCCCGGTGGCGGAGATGGGCCAGTATTACCGGGAGGTGGCCGCCTACAGCCGGGGAGAGGGGCGTCTGTTCTGCACCCCCGGGGGCTACGCCCCCTGCCGGGACCGGGCGGGATTGATCGCCCGCAGCGCCTACGACCCGGAACGGGACACGGACAACCCAGCGGACTCCGTTTTCTGCTCCCATGGGGCGGGGATCGTGGTGCCCTGGCGGGAGGTAGCGGCCCACATGCATCTGGAGGCCACGCTTCCCCGGGAGAGCGCCGCGGCGGCCGAACCCTCTCGCCCGGCCCGCAGCGTGTCTACCGGCGCGGCCCTGGACAAGGAGCTGCAGGCCATTTACGAGCGGACCTACGGCAAAATAAAGGACCGGGCCTTCGTCCCCACCCGGGAGCTGCGGCAGTCTCCCAGACAGCCCAAAGCGGCTCCGCCGCTGGCCGGCCCGGAATATGTGCTCCTGGACGGGTATAATATCATCTTCGCCTGGGAAGAACTAAAGGCGGTAGCGGAGGACCATCTGGACGCCGCCCGGCAACTGCTGATGGACCTGCTGTGCAACTATCAGGCCCTGCGCCAGTGCCGTGTGATCCTGGTGTTCGACGCCTACCGGCTGCCGTATCACCGGGAAGAGGTCATCCAGTACAACAACATCTTTGTGGTGTACACCCGGGAGGCGGAGACTGCCGACGCCTACATCGAAAAGACCACCCACGAGATCGCCAGAGAACACCCGGTCCGGGTGGTCACCTCCGACGGCCTGGAGCAGCTGATCGTGCTGGGCCAGGGGGCCTTGCGCCTGTCGGCCTCCGCCTTCCGTTTGGAGGTGGAGCAGATGGACCGGGAGCTGGCCGTCCTGCTCCGGGATGTGAACCGGCATCCCCGGGATACCCGGCTGCGGGACGCGATCCGGGCGTCGGAGGAAGAGAATGCGAGAGAAAAAACGTAATATTGCCCTGATTGCCATCTCCTTCACCGCTCTTATATGTCTTCTGGCTATGGCAAGGCTGCAAAGTCCCGCCGCGGTACAGACCTCGGCGGCCGAGACCGTTCCGACAGCCACGGCGTCGCCCTCACCGACGCCCACCGCCACGCCTTATGCGCCCGAAGCGCCGGAGCTGCGAGTGCGGGGGGAGGACCCGCTGATCCTGACCGCCGCCCCGGAGCCCTACGCGGACCCGGGCTGCGAGGCCTGGGACAGTCTGGACGGGGATCTCTCCGATCGGGTGGAGGTCAGCGTGGAGGTGGATCCTTACCGGGCCGGGGAGGGGAGCGTTTCCTACACCGTCACCGACAGCGAGGGGCTGAGCGCCTCTGCCGTCCGCCGCGTGATCGTGGAGGCCGCGCCTGTCCCCGCCGTCGAAGAGCCCGCGCAGCCCGTGGTCTACCTGACCTTTGACGACGGCCCCTCTGTCAATACGCCCCGGCTGCTGGATATTCTGGACCAATACGGGGTGCAGGCCACCTGGTTTGTCACCCTTACCCACCCGGAGAGTACCGAGCTGATCGCCGAGATCGCCAACCGGGGTCATACCGTGGCGATCCACTCGGCCAGCCATGATTATCAGCGCATCTACGCCAGCGAGGAGGCCTTCTTCACCGACCTTCTGGAGGTGCAGGATACGATCCACCAGCTGACCGGGACGCGCCCCACCATGCTGCGCTTTCCCGGCGGCAGTTCCAACACCGTCAGCCGCTTCAACCCCGGCATTATGACCCGGCTGGCCCAATGCCTGAACGATATGGGCTATGTGTATTTTGACTGGAACGTCAGCTCCTCAGACACCGTAGCCAAAAACACAGCCGCTGTCCGGGACAAGATCATCGGCGGGATATCCGGCAATTCCGCGTCCGTAGTGCTGCAGCACGACACCATCGGCCTGAGCGTGGAGGCCGTGCCCGCCATCATCGAGTGGGGACTGAACAACGGCTATATTTTCTTGCCCCTGGATGAACACAGCCCCACCGCCCACCACGGCATCGCGAACTGAAAATGGGCCCCGCGTTTCGTTTCCGAAAAGCGGGGCCCATTGATGCCCACAACAGGTTTACATAATTTTACAGGCAGGCTTGGTACAGGGCCACAGCCGCGGCCTCGTCCATGGGCACGTAGCCGCGAGGCAGACCGTTTGCCACGGCGCCCCGGGCCATATCCGCAAAATGCTCGTCCCCGATGCCGATCTCATGGAGCGTGGAGGCAAGACCCAACTCATCAAACAGCCAGTGCTTCAGCGCCGCGATGGTGGCCTTTGCGCCTTCCAGCGGCTCCAGATCGGCGTCCACGCCGAACACCGCCGTGCCCAGCCGGTGCAGCCGGGGCGCGGTTTCGGGGCTCAGAATGGCCTCCATCCACCGGGGCGTCACGATGGCCAGACCCAGCCCGTGAGTGATATCGTACCAGGCGGAGAGCTGATGTTCCAGGGGGTGGCAGCTCCAGTTGCAGCGCTGGGTGTTGCGCACCATGCCGTTGATGGCCCAGCTGGCGGACCAGAGGATGTTGGCCCGGGCCTCGTAGTTGTCCGGCTCCCGGAGCGCCACGGGGGCAAAGCGGACCACCGTGTTCATCACGCCCTCCAACAAGCGGTCGGTCATCTCCATGCCGGAGGGGCTGAAATAGGTCTCGCAGGCGTGGCTGAAGATGTCTGCGCAGCCGCAGGCGGTCTGATATTTCCCCACGGAATAGGTCAGCGTGGGGTCCAGAAAGCTGACGGTGGGATACATACCGTAAGTGGTGTAGCCCTGCTTGGCCTTTTTCTCCGGGTCGGAGATGACCACCCAGGGATCCATCTCCGAGCCGGTGGCCGCCATGGTGGTGATGGTCACGATGGGCAGGCAGTTGTCCACGGCGATGCGCCCCGCGATCAGCTCCCAGGGGTCGCCGGGATAATTCATGGCCGCGGCGATGAATTTGCCGCAGTCCAGGGAGGAGCCGCCGCCCACGGCCAGCACGGCATTGACCCCGGCTTCCCGGCCCCGGCGAATGCCCTCCCGGACGGTGGCGATGCGGGGATTGGGCTCCACGCCGGACAGCTCTGTGACCTCGATGCCTCCGGAGTGAAGAGCCTCCAGGATCCGGTCATAAAGGCCGGTCTTTTTGATGGAGCCGCCGCCGTACACCAGCAGCACCTTGTTGCCGAAGTTGCCCAGCTCCTCGCCCAGACGGGAGAGCTGGTCCGGCCCGAAAATCACGCGGGTGGGGATATCATAGGTGAATGTATTCATTGCATAACCTCCTTTTGTTGGATTACCTTTATTTTCCCATGTGCGGCCCCCAATGTCAAGCAGAAACAGGAAGCCCCCTTTGACGGTTCCCCCAGCCTCGGTCGATCTCTCATAGCACGAGGAAAGGGGCCGGTGCAGGACAGCACCGGCCCCTTTTGAACGGCGGAAGAATTATCCCTTCGCGGGGAAGAATTTGTATTTCAGCCAACCTACACAGAAGAACACCACGGAGGGGACCACCCAGGCAAAGCCGGCACTGGCCAGCGGCAGCCAGGAGGTGAGGGCCGACACGCCGGGTACGCCCAGCGCGCTCAGTCCGTCCACCACACCGCATACCAGCGCGGCCAGCACGCTGTATTTATAGGCGCCTTTATTGGGGCAGAGCTTGCCGAGGAGAGACACAATGGTCAGCACGATGCCTGCGGGGAACACGGTGAGAAAAGCGGGAGCGGCAAAGTTGATGATGTTTTCCACTCCGAAGGATCCGATCACGATACCGACAGCGCAGATCACGATCACGACCAGCTTATAGGAGACCTTCTCCCGGAAAAGACTCACGAAGAAGTCTCCGCACATGCTCACCAGGGACACGGCGGTGGACACGCAGGCAAAGGCCACGGCCACAGCCAGGAACAGCTTGCCGGCGGTTCCGAGAAGATGCTCGGTAATGCCGACCAGCAGCGCGGTACGGTCCATGTCGGTGCCGAGAACGCCGTTGGCGTTGGCTCCGATGACCAGCAGCCCGCCGTAGACCACGAAGAACGCTACACCTGCCACCAGGGCGGCCTTGAGCATGATCCCGGAGCGCTCCTTTTCCGTAGAATAGCCCTTGGACATGGCGGCGGCAATGATCAGACCGGAGAACATCAGCCCGCTGTAGATATCTCCCGTATAGTACATTTCAATGAAGGAACTGCCGAACACGTTCTCCGTTTCGGTGGGCTGGGCGACGCCGATGGGGGTGATAAAGCCCTTGACAATGATGATAAGCATGAGCACGAGCAGGATCGGCGTCATGTACTTGCCGATGCGGTCCACCAGATTGTTCTTGTCCAGCGCTAGGAAGAGGACCACGGCAAAGTAGAGCGTCACGGTGACCCAGATGGGGAAGCGGGGGAAGAAGGGGGCGATGCTGATTTCGTGGGTCACTGCCGCCGTCCGGGGCAGGTTGGCCAGGATCACGACGAACAGACACATGAACAGGAAAACGAAGTTATAAAACCACTTGCCGATGGGCCGACAGACGCCCATGAAGCCCTCTCCGGTGCGGCCGCTGACCACCAGAGCGATCAGGGGGATGACGATTTCTCCCAGGGTCACCGCCAGCAGAGCGATGGGCCAGCGAGTGCCCGCCGCCGCGCCGATCCCCGCGGGGAAGATCAGGTTTCCGGCTCCGAAGAACATGGCAAACGCGGCAAAGCCGTACACAAATGCGTCTTTTAACGAATGCTTTTTCATAGTTATTCTCCTTTTTTCTTGAGCTGTCGTTTATTCATACAATACTTCGGCCAGGCGCTCCAGCGCCGCCATGAGTACCCGCCGGGGACAGGCCAGGTTCATACGTTCAAAGCAGTTCCCCTCGGGACCGAAATCAGGACCTTGATCCATGATGACCCAGGCTTTGTGCAGTTTCTCCTTGAGTTCCTCATGGTCTTTCACAACGGCGCTGAAGTCCATCCACTGTAGATAGGTTGCCTGCAGATCGAACACCTTCACTCCGGGGAGATGCTCCGCGGCGAAAGCCTTGAGCGCCCGGTGGTTCTCCCAGACATACTGTATACATTGATCCAGCCACTCGCCGCCGTATTCATAGGCGGCCCGGACCGTCACATACCCAAGGGCAGTGAGATTGAACATGCCGTTGGACTGCAGCCGGCGGGTCATGCGTTCCTTCCAGTCGGGGCGGAAGATCACCAGATTGGCCGCCTGCATTCCCGCGGTGTTGAAGGTTTTGCTGGGAGCGATGCATACGATCAGGTTGTCTCTGTATGGATCCCCCATAGCGCCCATGGAAGTCAGTTCATAGCCGGGCATCACAAGATCTGCGTGGACCTCATCGGAAATAAGGAGCAGATCGTGCTTCATACAGATGTCCGCCACCCGAGCCAGGTCCTCCCGACTCCAAATATGTCCGGTAGGATTGTGGGGGTTGCATAAGAGAACAATGCGGTTGTTTTTATCGGCCGCCAGTTCTTCCAGCCGCTCAAAGTCGATGGCGAAAGTGTCCCCGTCCCGACGCAGAGAGCAGGGGACCGCCTTGCGTCCGTTGAGTTCCGCGCCGCCCTTGAACCAGCCGAAAACGGGGGAGAAGTAGATCACACCTTCCCCGGGCTTTGAAAACTCCTGGATCGCGCCGAACAGCCCGGGCAGCGCCCCGGTGATCGGCAGGATCCACTCCCCTCGAGGCTCCCAGCCGTGCCGCTTTTTCTGCCAGGAGCATACGGCGTTCAGATATTCCTCCGTCTGCCAGCAGTAGCCCAGCGTATAGGTGTCCAGATACTGCTTCAGGGTCCGGAGGATCTCCGGGGCATTGGCGAACTCCATATCCGCCATGGAAAAGGGGACCACGCCCGCCGGGACGTCGGGATAGTTCATCTGCATCTCCGTGTATTTGAACGATCCCGCATGGCTGCGGTCAATGAGGGTCTCAAAATCGTAGGTCATTATTCCTCCTCCGTTTTCACGGCAACGGCCTCGATCTCCACGCGCGCTCCAAGGGGCAGCTTCGCCACCTGGAACGCGGCGCGAGCGGGATAGGGCGCGGCAAAATGGCGGGCATACACGGCGTTCATGGCCGCGAAATCCTCCATACTGGCCAAAAGGACCGTTGTTTTTACGACATCGGCCATGGAAAAGCCGGCGGCAAGGAGGATCGCCTCGACATTCCGAAGAGATTGCTCGGTCTGTGCCTCCACGTCATCCGCCGCAAGGGAGGCGGTGGCGGGGTTTACGGGAAGCTGCCCGGAAACATATACGGTGCTTCCGGCTCGTATGGCCTGGGAATATGGACCGATGGCTGCCGGAGCGCTGGATGTGCTGATTTGCTGAATCAAGAATTGTCCCTCCTTCATATAATAAAAATTTTAGCGAGATAAGAAAACCATTTACAAGGAGAGTATATAATAAAATTTGTATCATGTAAATAATTTTCTTATCGTTATGTGCGACAAAGTTTTGAATGAAAAACTGGCAAAAGTGACAGTTGCGAAGAAATGAGAAATTTTGTATTATCATTATTATCATTTCGAAGATACCTACTCGTTTATCCAAGGAGGTGTTATCGTGACCGATAAAGAAAAAATCCAGCTCTTTGTGGAGCTGGCGCCGTTTCTTTCCCAGGTGCTGGGTCCCGGATGCGAGGTGGTGATCCATGATGCCAGAGACTATGATCACTCCCTGATCCACATTGAAAACAGCATCTCCGGGCGCAGTGTCGGCGGACCGATGACGGAGCTGGCCAGGAACATACTGGAAAGCTACAAAGATTCGGATCAGAGCTATTTGACCAACTATATCGGCCAGGTGAAAAATAAGGAGTTTCTGGATTCCACCTATTTCATCAAAAACAAGGGGCGGATCATTGGATTTCTATGCATCAACAAAGATATGGACGGAGTTCGTGGGATCCACAGCTCCGTGACCGCTCTCCTTCGGGCATATAATCTTTGCTTGCCGGAAGACAGCGCCTATCTTGAGACTCTGGAGGAACAGGTTGACGATGTGATGCGTGAACGGATCGCTAAGGTCATCGAACAGACCGGGATTTCGCCGGCCCGTATGAGTATGGAGGAACGGCTGAAGGTGATCGGCACCCTGCGGGACAGCGGCGTGCTGACCATGAAGGGAGCTATCGCTGAGCTGGCCGAGCAGATGGGCGTTTCCGTTCCCACCATATACAGGTACTTAAAAAAGCTCCAATGACATGGAGCTTTTTTGCATCACCGGAAAGAAAGACGGCGGCCGCCCGAAAGCGGCCGCCGTTGAAAAAGCTTACTGTACCAGGGCTCGATAGCTCTCGTTCTGATCCAGCCGATCCGGGGGATAGAATTCCTCCACAGGGAAGCGGATCCGGCCGAAGAGGGTGCAGGGATCGTCGTCGGAAGAGCCCACGCACTCGTTTTCCGGCAGGGAGTAATTGTACACGGGGATCACCAGCTGGCTGTCCCGTTCCAGCCGCACCAGGGAGAACTGGCCCAGGGTGCAGTACCAGTAATGGGCCGCGCCGTTGAACACCAGCGCCTCCCCGAAGGCGGCCAGAATGTTGGCCGGAACCTCCGGCGCCCGCTCGTCGGAGCGGGCGCCGCCCGACTCGGTGATCTGCATATTCAACGCGATGGGGTCCACCGCCTCCACCACGCCTACCGGCTGATCGGCTTGGGTGGTGGATTCCCCATCGGAGGAATAGACCTTTACGCTGCCCTCACTGCCGAAGAGGATGACCCGTTTATTGAAGATCGCAAGGCCGGTGACGGCCTGCCCGCCGGGGACGCACTCCCCGGTGCATCGGTAAAAGTAGGCGATATCCACGGTGTAGTAACCGCGGTTGAAGGAGATCTCCTCCACATTCACCGCCGCACTCAGCAGCTCCGCCGCCTTGGGACGGACGGAGAGCGCCCCATCCAGCACATTCTGGGAGGAGACGGTGGGGTAGACCCGCAGGTCCTCCACGCAGTCCTTGTCCCGGCAGCTGGAATAGATCTTTTTCGTATGTACACATACCGCTTCCCGGATGCAGGCGGAGCTGTCCACCGGGCCGGGCACGACCCTGTCTGCCATATTTGATGCCTCCTTACGCAATGTTCACTATAGTCTATGCGTACCCGGGCCCGATGTGAAGCGTTTCCGCATTGACGGAGAGGGAAAAAAGACCTATAATATTATTTCAATGAAGACGATTGCAAACGAGGTGATCCAATGGAAGGCTATCAGCGTATCCAGGAGAAGCTGGATATCAAGATCCTGATCCTCTTCATCCTCCGGCGTCTGCCCGGCACCGTGGAGCCGGAAACGCTCTGTGATCTGGCCCTGGGCGGCGATCATGTGGGCTATTTTGAGTATGCCGAGTGTCTGGCGGAGCTGGTGGACAGCGGGCATGTGACCCAGACCCGGGCGGGCTATGAGATCACGGAAAAGGGAGACCGGAACTGCGAGATCGTGGAGAGCAGCCTGCCCTATACCATCCGCTCCCGCCTGGAGAAAAAGCTCAGCCCCCTGGCGGCGAGCATGCGCCGCCGGGCCATGATCGAGACGAGTCATGAGCAGGACAAGGACGGCGGGTATCGGGTGAAGCTCCGGCTGTCCGACGGCCTGGGGGAGATCGCCTCCCTGCGGCTGCTGTGCGGCGGCGAGAATCAGGCGATCAAGCTGGAGGAGAATTTTCGCGCCTCGGCGGAGCTGTATTACAATAAGATTATGGAGATACTGCTGACGGATGAAAGAGAGCTATAAGATCTTTGTCATCAACCCCGGCTCCACCTCCACCAAGCTGGCCCTCTTTTCCAATGAGAAAAAGCTCTATGAGACCAATGTGTTCCACGATGCCGGGGAGCTGCTGCGCTACGAGAGCGTAAACGCCCAGCTCCCGTATCGGCACAGGGTCATCATGGACTTCCTGAAGGAGGACAACATCGATCTGACGGACGTGGACGCCATCGTTGGCCGGGGCGGCAGCTGCCTGCCGGTCAGGAGCGGGGTGTATGAGGTAAACGATCTGCTGATCGCGGACACCGCCGCCTTCAAGGGCGGAATGGAGCATCCCTCCAACCTGGGGGTACAGCTGGCCCGGGAGATGCAGAAGGAGTACGGCGGCCGGGCCTTTATGGTGGACCCCTGCTGCGTGGATGAGCTGTGCGACATGGCCCGCATGACCGGCATCAAAGGGGTGGACCGCCATGTGAACATGCACACCCTGAACATGCGGGGCGTTGCCATGCACCACGCCAAAACCGTGGAGAAGCGGCCCTATCCGGACTGCCGCTTCATTGTCTGCCACATTGACGGGGGCATTTCCATCTCCGCCCATGAGGACGGACATATCATCGACTGCAACAACTCCGGCGGGGGAGAGGGACCCTATTCTCCCACCCGCATCGGCACGGTGTCGGCCGCGGATCTGATCGACTACTGCAAGGGGAAGGACCTGGACGAAGTGCGCAAGCTGGCCATCCGTACCGGCGGCTTCGTCAGCCATTTCGGCACCTCTTCCTCCGACACGGTCCACGCCATGATGGACAGAGGGGACAAGCAGGCTGCCCGGGTCTGGAACGGGATGCTCTACCAGATCTGCAAGACCGTCGGGGCCATGGCGGCGGTCCTGTGCGGCCGGGTAGACGCCATTTTGCTCACCGGCGGACTGCTGCGCTTCCCGGACGTGGAAGAGTACATCCGCGCCCACTGCGGCTGGATCGGGCCCATCTACACCTATCCCGGGGAGGTGGAGCATGAGGCCATGGCCGCCGGCGCGCTCCGGGTCCTCCGGGGCGAGGAGGAGGCAAAGACCTATACCGGCATCCCCGCCTGGACGGGCTGGGACGATTAAAAAAAGCGGGAAGCACGCGGCGGTTGGAGCGCTGTGTGCTTCCTGACTTTTTAGTCTTTATTCCCTCTGGTCTTGTTGTAGCCGGTGGAATCGGCCTTGTACTGGGCGATGCAATGCCTCTCCAGCTCATTGAGCGTGGCGTGGCCGCTGCCCCGAAGCCGGATGGAGGTGATGGAAAAACGGTCGCCGTACTTAAAGTCCGCGTACACGTCTCCGTTGCCGTGGCCGGTCAGGTGCTGGTTGATCCGGCTCAGGACATTCAGGGCCTGCCCCACATAGTACATGTGCCGGGTCTTGTTATAGAGGATGTACACACCCTCGTAGTCATATTTCTTGGAGATGTGCTCCCGGCTGTTTCCCTGGGTCTTGTTCCGGAGACGAAAAAACGCCTCCGGCGACATCTCCACCGCATTCCGCGCCAGGGCGCGCACCCGCCGCTTCACGCTTCGGCCCCGAAGGACCCGGATCAGCAGGTACAGCAGATACACGGCCGTTATGCTCAGAACGATGATCGCCTCTTTTGTCATGGCTCCTCCGATGAACGTTTTCGGCTAAAGAATACCATATTTTCCGAAAAGCATCAAGAAAAGAAATGGAATGGGAGAAAGATCAGGCATGCATTACAGAGAGTTTCATTTTGATCACATACCGTGATGATTCACTGGCAGGACAGGGGAAAATAAGAAAATTAATTAACTTGTGTTGCATATCTGAGGGAGATATGTTACTATATTTTAGCCTATTTATGCGCCTACGGGAGTATTGCCATGCATCGTATCTCAAAACTATCTGCGCTGGTCCTGGTGCTGGCCGCCCTGCTCACACTCAGCGGCTGCTACTCCGGCAATATAGATCAATACTTCTCTCTGCCCAAGCCCTCGGAGGAATATCAGCAGCTGCAGCAGCTGATCGACCGGGAGATCGCCGGCGGCAGCGGTTATGCCGCCCCCACCCGGGGGAGCTATCGTCAGAGCGTGCAGCTCATGGATCTGGATGATGACGGGACGGCCGAAGCCCTGGCCTTTCTGCGGGGCGCGGACTCTCTGCTGAAGATCAATGTGTACGCCCTCTCCGGCAGCGAGTACCGCCAGGTCCTCTCCCTGACGGAGAAGGGACGCTCCATCGGCCGGGTGGACTTTGTGGACATGGATCGGGACGGCCGTCGGGACCTGGTGATCACCTGCCAGATCTCCACGGGTTTGGGGATCCTCTCGGTCTACTCTCTCCAGAACTGGAGCGGAGAGCTTTTGATGAGCACCGACTGCACCGAATTCGTCTCCGGCGATCTGGACAGGGACGGCTGGGACGAGCTGCTGGTGCTGCGGGATGTGGGACCGGATTCGTATATGGCGGATATGTACACCCTGGACGGCAACCGGGAGCCCCGGGCCTCCACCGCGGCTCTCTCCGGCGGGATCAGCGAACTTCGCCGGGCCGGAGTGGTCAGGATCGGCGGCGATCAGCCCGCGCTGCTGGTGGAGTCGGCCATGACCGGCGGGGATCTGGTCACGGACCTGGTGGTCTACCGGGAGGGCGCGCTGGTGAATCTGACGCTGAACCGGAGCACCGCCGTGTCTGAGGCCAGACGCAGCTATGACCAGATCTATTCCCAGGACATCGACGGCGACGGCGCCACGGAGGTGCCCTATCCCCAGCAGCTCTACAACCAGGGGGGAGAGACCCAGTGGTCCATCGCCTGGTACCGTTATGATCTGTCCGGTCGGGCGATGCTGGCGAAGACCACCTACCACTGTGCCTTGGACGGCTGGTACTGGGAGCTGCCCGCCGGCTGGGACGTGGGCCTGACGGTCCGGCGGGATGAGAGCATCCCCGGGGAGCGGGCAGTGACCCTCTCCCGACTCAGGGCGGACGGCATGATTCAGGACCTTCTGAGGGTGTATGCCATTACCGGTGAAAACCGGGGCGAGCGGGCGCGGCTCGACAACCGCTTTGTGCTGGAGGAGAGCGCCTCCACCGTTTTCGCCGCAGAAATCCTCGGCAACAGCATTGAACGCGACGGCGTAGCCAGCCGTTTCCATATCATATATAACGAGTGGACCACCGGATCGGTGTAAGGGAGGAATCACAATGAGAAAGATCCTTGTATTGGAGGATGAGGCCAACATCCGCAGCTTTGTGGTGATCAATCTGCGCCGCAGCGGCTATGAGCCCATCGAGGCGGATTGCGGCGAGATGGCCCTGGAGCAGCTGCGCCGTCACCCGGATATCCGGGTCGCCCTGCTGGATGTGATGCTGCCGGATATCGACGGCTTTGAGGTCTGCCGCCGCATCCGGGCGTCCAACTCCCGCATCGGCATCATCATGCTCACCGCCCGGAGCCAGGAGATGGACAAGGTCACCGGCCTGATGACCGGTGCGGACGACTATGTGACCAAGCCCTTTTCTCCCACCGAGCTGACCGCCCGGATCGACGCCCTGATGCGCCGCACCGGCGGTGAGGCGGAGGCGGAGGAGAGCGGCGAGATCCGTCAGGGCCCCTTCCGTCTGAACACCCGCAACCGCACCCTGGAGAAGAACGGGGAGCGGGTGCGTCTGACCCAGATCGAGTATTCCATCATCAAATACTTTATGGACAACCCCGGCAAGGCCCTCTCCCGGGAGGACATTCTCAACGAGGTGTGGGGACGGGACTTCTTCGGCGAGCTGAAGATCGTGGACGTGAACATCCGGCGGCTGCGCATCAAGATCGAGGACGATCCCACTATGCCCGCCTATATCACCACTGTCTGGGGCTACGGCTACAAATGGGGCTTTTGATCCCCGGCCGAAAACAGAGTTCAGAAAATGAGTAACGAACAGAACGCCCCAGCTTCCGGGGCCGCCGTCCCCGCCGCCGGGGAGGGGAGGGCCCGGGAGAAAAAAGCGGGGTCCAAGGGCCCGCGGTTCCTGCGCTTCCACTCCATCCGCACCCGCGGCATGGTGGTGGGCACCGGCATGATGTTTTTGGCGGTGGTGCTGGCCCTGGCCGCCTACTCTCTCTCCCTGCGTGCCTCCACGCTCTCCGCCGCCCGGGCCTCTCTCCAGGCCAAGGCGGAAACCGCCTCGGTCTTCTTTTCCGGCTATATCAACCGGACTTATGCGGAGTATTTCCAGAGCGCCTACAGCTACGCGGAGAACTTTGAAGCCAAGGACAGTCTGGAGCTGCAGTTTCTCAATCCCATGGGCGTGGTGCAGATCTCGTCCAGCGGCATCTCCGCCGGAACGGTGCCCAGCTCTTATGATGTGCGAACGGCGCTCCAATCCGGGAAGATCAGCTTCTGGCAGGGGCGCAGCTCCGCTACCGGGGAGCGGCTGATGGCCGTGTCGGCCCCGCTCAGCTCCGCGGACGGCACCATCATCGGCGTCATGCGCTATATCACCAGTCTGACGCTCATCGACCGGGTCATCAACCGCAGCGTCCTTACGGCGGTGGCCATGGGCCTGGCTGTGCTGGCGGTGGTGATCATCTCCAACCTTTACTTCCTGCGCACCATCACCGAGCCCATCGCCTCGCTGACCGCCATGGCCCGGCGCATTGCCGAGGGCAGCTACGGGACCCATGTGGAAAAGGTCCATGACGACGAGATCGGCGAGCTGACCGACACCATCAACGATATGTCCCAGAAGCTGAGCGTGGCCGAGCGGGTCCAGACGGAGTTCATCTCCTCCGTCAGCCATGAGCTGCGCACCCCTCTGACCGCCATCACCGGCTGGAGCGAGACCATCGCCTACGACCCTGCCATCCAGGGAGATTCCCGCCGGGGCCTGGAGATCATCACCCGGGAGGCGGGACGGCTGACCAAAATGGTGGAGGAGCTGCTGGAATTCACCCGCATCCAGGACGGCCGTTTTACCCTCCATGTGTCCACCGTGGACGTGGGCGGCATGGTGGAGGACTGCATGTTCACCTACAGCGAGCTGTTCCGCCACCAGGGACTGAAGGTGGCCTACATGCCGCCGGAGGAGGATATCCCGCCCATCCCCGGCGATCCGGAGCGGCTGAGCCAGGTGGTGCTCAACGTGCTGGACAACGCCTGCAAATACGGCAAGAACGGCAAGCGCATCGACGTGGATCTGCGCGCCGATGAGGAAAATGTATACATCTCCATCCGGGACTACGGCCCCGGTATCCCTCCGGCGGAGCTGCCCATGGTGAAGAAAAAATTCTTCAAGGGCTCTTCCAAGGAGCGGGGCAGCGGCATCGGCCTGGCCGTGTGCGACGAGATCGTGGCCCGGCACAACGGCCGTCTGGATATCCGCAACGCGGAGGGCGGCGGTGTGCGCGTCACCATCACGCTGCCAAAGAAATAAGAGAGCGAACATAAGGAGTATCCCATGGCAAAGCATCTGAAAAAACGCGGATCGGCAAACGGCTCCTGCGCCTTCCGCACCAGCATCGGCGGGCAGGCCCTGATGGAGGGCATCCTGATGCGGGGCGTGACCCGACAGGCCATCGTCTGCCGCAAGGCGGACGGGAGCCTTGTCACCAAGGTAGAGGAGCTGAAATTCATCAAAGAAAAATACCCCTGGCTGGGCTGGCCCTTCGTCCGGGGCGTGGTGAACTTCCTGGACTCCATGATCCGGGGCGTGAAGGCCCTGACCTGGTCGGCGGAGCAGCTGCCCGAGGACGAGCAGCAGGAGCCCGGCAAATTTGATCTCTGGGTACAGAAGCATTTCCCCGGAGAGAAGGCAGATAAGATCCTGATCTCTGTCGCCGTGGTGCTGGGTATTCTGCTGGCCGTGGGGCTTTTTGTTCTGCTGCCCACCCTGCTGGCCGGGCTGCTGAACCGCCTGCTGCCCCTGGGGGCCTGGCGGGGCTTTTTTGAGGGGATATTCCGGCTGCTCATCTTTCTCGGCTATCTGATTCTGGTCAACAAGCTCCCGGATATGCGGCGGGTGTGGATGTACCACGGGGCCGAACACAAGACCATCTTCTGCTATGAGGCCGGGCTGCCCCTGACGGCGGAAAACGCCCGGAAGCAGTCCCGCTTCCATCCCCGCTGCGGCACCAGCTTTCTCTTCCTGGTGATTTTTATCAGCATCCTGATCTTCTCTCTGGTCCGCGCGGAGAACACGTTGGTCCGTTTTCTCCTCCATCTGCTGCTGCTGCCGGTGGTCATGTCCCTGAGCTATGAGCTGCTCAAATGGGCCGGCCGCACGGACAACACGCTCTCCCGTCTGGTGTCCGCTCCGGGGAAGGCCATCCAGCGCCTCACCACCGCGGAGCCGGACGATTCCATGCTGGAGGTGGCCATCGAGGCGCTGAAGCTGGTCATCCCCGAGGAAAAGGGAAGCGACATCTGGTAATGGAGTAAGGGAGGCCTTTTCATGGCCAAAACCTATAATGAACTGTATCTGGACATGCGCCGTCGGCTTCGGGAGGGCGGGATCGAGGACCCGTCCCTGGAGGCGCGGCGTCTGTTGGCTATGGCGGCGGAATGCTCGGATACGGAGCTGATCTCCCGTTTCTTCCTCTATGCTCCGGACCGCTGTGAGAGGGCGTCCCGGGAGCTGACCTCCCGGCGGCTGCGCTCCGAACCCCTGGCCTACATCGCCGGGG
The DNA here is from genome assembly GCA_017540645.1 of Oscillospiraceae bacterium. GTDB lineage: Bacteria > Bacillota > Clostridia > Oscillospirales > Oscillospiraceae > Apopatocola. The sequence goes on along the minus strand of JAFYAQ010000007.1, from coordinate 25,740 downwards.
AGTGGGAGTTTTACGGGGAGAAGATCCTGGTCAACCCCAGCGTGCTGATCCCCCGGATGGATACGGAGGTGCTGGTGGACAAGGCTCTGGAGCTGTTAAAGCATTCCTCCGAGCCCCGGATCCTGGACCTTTGCTGCGGCAGCGGATGCATCGGCGTGGCCCTGGCGTCCCGCCGGCCCAATGCCCGGATCATCTTCGCCGATATCAGCCCCGAGGCTCTCTCCGTGGCGCGGAAAAACGTGGCCCTCCATCGGCTGGGCACCCGCAGCGTGGTGCTGCGGGCGGACGCCCTGGCCGCGCCGCCGCTGCGCATGGAAAACTTTGATATGCTGGTCTGCAATCCCCCTTATATCCGCACCGCTGAGATCGAGGGGCTGGACGCCTCCGTGAAGGATTGGGAGCCCCGGCTGGCCCTGGACGGCGGGGCGGACGGACTGGAGTTTTACCGCAGCGTCCTGCGGAATTGGAAGTCCGTATTAACGGACAACGGAATTGCTATCTTTGAAGTCGGTGAGGGGCAGGCGGCCACGGTGCTCTCCCTGCTCGATGCCAACGGCTTCAGCGATACAGGCACGGCTTTGGACACCATCGGCGTGGAGCGGGTGGTGTACGGCCGAAAGAAACAACAAAACGAATCATAAGACCGACGGCGAAACGTGTTTCGCAAGCGACTAAATGAATAACAGGAAGCGAGGAAAGCTCCATGGCTGACAAGAGAAAGAATTCCCCCGCCCTGGCCGGGGATGCCGGGGACAAGAAAAAGGCGCTGGAGACCGCTCTGGCCCAGATCGAGAAGAACTACGGCAAGGGCGCCATCATGCGCCTGGGCGATGATATCGCGGTGAACGTGGAGGCCATCCCCACCGGGTCCCTCTCTCTGGACCTGGCGCTGGGCATCGGCGGTGTGCCCCGGGGCCGGATCGTGGAGATCTACGGGCCGGAGAGCTGCGGCAAGACCACCCTGGCTCTGCACATCGTGGCCAGCGCCCAGAAGGCGGGGGGCGAAGCCGCTTATATCGACGTGGAGCACGCGCTGGAGCCGGCCTACGCCAGGGCTCTGGGCGTGGACATTGAAAACCTGCTGATCTCCCAGCCGGACACCGGTGAGCAGGCCCTGGATATCACCGAGGCCCTGGTCCGCTCCGGCGGCGTGGATGTAGTGGTGGTGGACTCCGTGGCCGCCCTGCTGCCCCGCAGCGAGCTGGAAGGGGAGATGGGCGAGAGCAGCGTGGGCGTGGTGGCCCGCCTGATGAGCCAGGCCCTGCGGAAGCTGGCCGGCGCCATCTCCAAGACCAACACCGTGGTGGTGTTCATCAACCAGCTCCGGGAGAAGATCGGCGTGATGTACGGCAACCCGGAGACCACTCCCGGCGGCCGCGCCCTGAAGTACTTCTCCAGCGTGCGCATCGACATGCGCCGGATCGAGACGCTGAAAAACGGCTCCGAGATGATCGGCAACCGGACCCGGGCCAAGGTCATCAAGAACAAAGTGGCCCCTCCTTTCAAGGAGGCGGAGTTCGACATCATCTACGGCGAGGGCATTTCCAAAGTCAGCGAGCTGATCGACCTGGGCACCAAGCTGGAGCTGATCGACAAGGCGGGCGCCTGGTTCACGGTGAACGGCGAGCGTCTCCAGGGCAAAGAGGCCGTGAAGGCCTATCTGGAATCCAATCCGGACTATGCCGACAAGCTGGAGGCGGATATCCGGGCCAACGCCCACAAACTGATGACTCCCCAGGCCCGGAAGGCCGCCATCGCCGCCGGACGCGCCATCGATATCTCCGCGGACGATTTTGAAGGATGACGGAGGAAGCCAAGACCCGGGCCCTGAAGCTGCTGGAAAAGCGGGACCTCTCCCGGCAGATGCTGCTGGATAAGCTGACGGAGAAGGGGATCGCCGAGGCGGAGGCTCAGGAGGTGGCCGACTGGCTGTGCGGTCTGGGCGTGGTGGACGACCGGCGCTATGCCGGCATGGTCGTGCGCCACTACGCCGCCCGGGGCTACGGCCGCCGCCGGATCGAGCAGGAGCTATACCGGCGGGGGATCGGCCGTCCCCTCTGGGATCAGGCCATGGAGGAGCTGCCGGCGGCCGACGACACGGTGTATGCTCTCCTGTGCCAAAAGCTCCGGGGCACCCGGGCCCTGCCTCCGGACATACAGCGGGCCCAGGGATTTTTGCTGCGGCGGGGTTACTCCTGGGAGGAGATCCGCGCCGCGCTGGACCATTACCGGGCGCAAAATGAGGATGATACAAGGGATGAATGAGACCAAAACGGTGGCCCTGATCAGTCTGGGCTGCCCCAAAAATCTGGTGAACAGCGAGGAGATGCTGGCCCTGCTGTCCGACGCGGGCTATGTCTTTACCGACCGGGTCCAAAGCGCGGACGCGGTTATCATCAATACCTGCGCCTTCATCGAGAGCGCCAAGAGCGAGGCCATCGAAAAGATCCTGGAGACCGCCGCCATGCGGGAGGAAAACCCCGATGTAAAGATCATCGTCACCGGCTGTCTGGCCCAGCGCTATCCTCGGGAGATCCGGGAGGAGCTGCCCGAGGTGGACGGCATCCTGGGCACCGGCAGCTACAGCGAGATCGTCACCGTGCTGGACGGAGTGCTCCGGGGCGAACGCCCCACCTGCCGGGGCAGTGTCAGCGCCCCGCTGCGGGAGCTTCCCCGGATCGTGTCCACCGGACCGGCCTGGGCCTATCTTCGCATCGCGGAGGGCTGCGACAACCGCTGCGCCTACTGCGTGATCCCCTCTCTCCGGGGCCGGTTCCGCAGCCGGAAAAAGGAGGACGTCCTCGCCGAGGCCCGGGAGCTGGTCGCCGCCGGCTGCAAGGAACTGATCCTGGTGGCCCAGGATATCACCCGCTACGGGATGGACCTGTATGGAAAACCCTGTCTGGCGGAGCTGGTGAAGGAATTATGTAAACTTGATGTGTCATGGATCCGGCTGCATTACCTGTATCCGGAGCTGGTCAACGACGAACTGATCGACGTGATCGCCGCCGAGCCCAAGGTGGTCAAGTACCTGGATATCCCCATCCAGCATATCAACGACGGCATTTTGAAGCGCATGAACCGCCGCAGCACCGGCGGCGAGATCCGGGTTCTCTTTCAAAAGCTCCGGGAGCGCATTCCCGGACTTGTGCTGCGCACCAGCATCATCACCGGCCTCCCCGGGGAGGGAGAGGCGGAATTTGAGGAGCTGTGCACATTTCTCCGCCAGGCGCGTCTGGAGCGGGCGGGCTTTTTCCCCTACTCCCCGGAGGAGGGTACCCCTGCCGCAGAGATGCCGGACCGATGTACCCGGGAAGAGGCCGAGCGCCGCGCTCAGCTGTGCATGGAGCTCCAGGGAGAGATCATGGACGAGTTTGACGAAAGTCTCGTGGGCCGGACCCTCCCGGTGCTGTGCATGGGGCGGACGGAGGACGGCTCCCCCTGGGGCCGCAGCCCCTACGATTCCCCGGATATCGACAGCCGGGTGGTGTTCTCGGGGAGCGCGGCTCCCGGAGAGCTGACAGAGGTTTTGATCACCGCCGCCGATGAGGGAGAACTGATCGGTGAACAGGTCGGGGAATGACCCGGCAGAAGGAAGGAATAGAAAATGAAGCTTTTCAACGACATGGATATGCAGCTGGAGGAGTTTGTGCCCATCGAGCCCGGCAAGGTGAAGATGTACTGCTGCGGCCCCACGGTGTATAACTACATCCATGTGGGCAACGCCCGCCCCATCATCATGTTCGACGTGCTGCGCCGTTATCTGGAGTACCGGGGATACGAAGTGACCTATGTGCAGAACTTCACCGACGTGGACGACAAGATCATCAAGCGGGCCAACGAGGAGGGCATCAGCTCCAAGGAAGTGGCCGAAAAATACATCAAGGAGTACTGGCAGGATGTGACCGCCCTGGGCGTCCGGCCCGCCACCTTCCACCCCAAGGCCACGGAGACCATCGGGCCTATCATCAAGCTGGTAAAGACCCTGATCGACAAGGGCTACGCCTATGAGGTAAACGGGGACGTATATTATCGGACGCTGAAATTCAAAAATTACGGCGCCCTGTCCCACCAGCCCATCGACGATCTCCAGTCCGGGGCGCGGATCGACGTGAACGACGTGAAGGAGGACCCCCTGGACTTCGCCCTGTGGAAGGCGGCCAAGCCCGGAGAGCCCAGCTGGAATTCCCCCTGGGGACCGGGCCGCCCCGGCTGGCATATCGAGTGCTCCGCCATGTCCAACAAGCTTCTGGGCAAAACCATCGATATCCACTGCGGCGGCAGCGATCTGATCTTCCCCCACCACGAGAACGAGATCGCCCAGTCCGAGGCCGCCAACGACGCCAAGTTCGTCAACTACTGGGTCCACAACGGCTTCATCAACGTGGACAACAAGAAGATGTCCAAGTCCCTGGGCAACTTCTTCACCGTCCGGGATGCTGCCGCGGCCTACGGCTATGACTGCATCCGCATGTTCATGCTCATGAGCCACTACCGTTCTCCCCTGAACTACTCCGGCGAGATCCTGATGCAGGCCAAGGCCGCGCTGGAGCGGCTGAGCACCGCCAAGGACAATCTGGACTTCTTCGTCCAGAACGGCGCGGACGGCCCCATGCAGGCTGCCGAGGCTGCAGCCTTTGAAAAGATGGGGGTCTACCGGGAGAAATTCGACGCCGCCATGGACGACGATCTGAACACCGCCGACGCCATCAGCGCCATCTTTGAGCTGGTGCGGGAGATCAACGCCGCCGTAAATCCCAACGCACATCCCACCAAGGCGCTGGCTGAGGCCTGCCGGGGGCTGTATCTGGAGCTGAGCGAGGTGCTGGGCATCCCCTTCATTGAAAAGAAAGACGAACTGACCGAAGAGCAGCTGGCCCTCTTTGAGGCCCGCAAGGCTGCCCGCAAGGAGAAAAACTGGGCGGAGTCCGACCGCATCCGGGACGAGCTGAAGGCCCAGGGGATCCTCGTGGAGGACACCCCCCAGGGCATGAAGTGGAAACGGGCGTAAAATAACGGAAAAACACCCGGGACCCGACGGCAATCGGGTCCCGGGTGCTTTTTATAAGAGGGGTCATTCCGCGCCGCCGGGGGCGGGACGGGTGAGAAAGCAGGCCCTGTACTGTCCGGAGAGGGCCTCCCTGGCCTTTCGGGCGGCGTTTTCCTCGTCAAATACGCCGAACACGGCGCTGCCGGTGCCGGTCATCACCGCGCCCAGAGCTCCGTGGGACAGAAGCTCCCCGCGGATGGAGAAGATCTCCCGGCTGCGGCGGGGCAGGGCGTCCTCAAACACGTTGTACATCCGCCGGGCCACGCCGCCCAGATCGCCCTGCCGGATGGCGGAAAGCATTCCGGCGGTGTCCGGCCGGGTGCGGATAATGCGGCTGTCGATCTGGCGGAAAAGTTCCCCGGTGGAGATGGAAAAACCCGGCTTTGCGATCACGATCCAGCACGGCGGCAGATCGGGGAGGGAAGTGAGCCGCTCGCCCCGGCCCTCCGCCAGGGCCATGCCCCCGGTGATGCAGTAGGGCACGTCCGAGCCCACGGCCAGGCCGATCCGCCGCAGCTCCTCCGACCCCAGACCGGCCCCGGTCAGGGTGTTCAGAGCCCGGAGGACCGCGGCGGCGTCCGCGCTCCCGCCGGCCATGCCGGCCCCCACGGGGACGATCTTGTGGAGATGGATCTCCGCCCCGGTCTTTGTATCTCCCAGGGCGGCAAAAAAGGCTTTGGCCGCCTTGACTCCCAGGTTTCGCTCATCCTTCGGCACCCAGGGAAAGTTGCTCTCGGCAAGGATAGCGCCGTCGGTGCGGAGAGAGACCGTCACCGTGTCCCCCAGCTCCACGCTGCCCATGACCATGCAAAGGTCGTGGTAGCCGTCCTCCCGGGGGGCGAGGACGTCCAGCGCGTAATTCAGCTTGGCCCGGGCTGTCTGGGTGATGATCGCGTTCATGCTTTCCTCCCAATATCTGTCTGCCCCTTTGGAGATAAAAGGGCACTTTTTCTTTTTCTCCTGTTCCATCCGGACGCAATAAGGTGTATACTGTTAACAATGGATGATTCCCCAGCGAAAAAGGAGGTAGTTCCCCATGAAAAAAAGAGCGTTGGTCGTGGAAGACGACAGCAACATCGCAGAGCTTTTGCGCCTGTATCTGGAAAAGGACGGCTTTGAGGTCCTCCATGCCGCCGACGGCGGAGAGGGCATCCGTATGGCCCGGGAGAACGAGCCGGATCTCATTTTGCTGGACATTATGCTCCCGGTGGTGGACGGCTGGGTGGTCTGTTCCGAGGTGCGGAAAAGCTCCCAGGTACCCATTATCATGTTAACGGCCAAAGGCGAGACCTTTGACAAGATCAACGGCCTGGAGATGGGTGCGGACGACTATGTGACCAAGCCCTTTGAGGTCAAGGAGCTGATGGCCCGCATCCACGCGGTCATGCGCCGCAGCGATGGGGAGGCCCCCCGCCAGAACGAAAAGCGTCTGAGCTTTGACAAGCTGACCATCGACCTGGACTCCTACGAGCTGGTGGTGGACGGCAAGCGGGTGGAGGCGCCCCCCAAGGAGATGGAGCTTCTCTACCACCTGGCCTCCTCGCCCAACCGGGTATTCACCCGCAACCAGCTGCTGGACGAGGTTTGGGGCTTTGATTACTTCGGCGACTCCCGGACGGTGGACGTACATATCAAGCGTCTGCGGGAGAAGCTGGAGGGCGTCAGCGAAAAATGGTCGCTGAAGACGGTCTGGGGCGTGGGCTACAAATTCGAGCTGCAGGATTGACAGACACAGAACGCCCGACTCCATTATAGCAGGAGAGTCCTGTCTTCGCAAGAAACAAACAAAGGCCCCCGCCGGGATTCCCGGCGGGGGCCTGAACGATGCATGGGGGATGATCAGAAAATGGCGACCACGGCGCCGCCGTAGGTGCTGTTGATGAAGTCCTTGACCTCCTGGGACTGGAGGGCCTTCACCAGGGCCTGGATCTTGGCGCTGTTTTCGTTGCCCTCTTTCACACCGACCAGGTTGGCGAAGGTCTGGGCGGCGTCGCCGGAGGCGTCCTCGATGGCCAGGGCGTCGTGCACGTCCAGACCGGCCTGCAGGGCGTAGTTGCCGTTGATGACAGCCAGGTCCACATCGCCCAGGGACAGGGGCAGCTGCGCCGCCTCCATCTCCACCAGCTCAATGTTCTTGGGGTTGTCCACGATGTCGTACTTGGTGGCCTCGATGCCCACACCCTCCTTCAGGGTGATGATGCCCTCCTGCTGGAGAAGGAGCAGGGCTCGGGCGCCGTTGGTGGCGTCGTTGGGGATGCTGATCTTGGCGGCGTCGGGCAGAGCGTCGATGGACGCGGTCTTGCCGGCGAACAGGCCGAAGGGCTCATAGTGGATCAGACCGGCGGAGACGATCTTGGTACCGTTTTCCGCGTTGAAGGAATCCATGTAGGGAGTGTGCTGGAAGTAGTTGGCATCCAGTTCACCGCTGTTGACCACCATGTTGGGTTGCACGTAATCGGTGTACTCCACGATCTCCAGGGTGTAGCCGTCCTTCGCCAGGAGCTCCTTGGCGATCTGCAGGATCTCGGCGTGGGGCACGGGGGTGGCGGCCACGGTGATCTTCTTGTCCTCCGCCTTGGAGCCGCAGCCGGCCAGCAGAGCTATCACCAGAGCCAAAGCCAGAACGATAGCCAGTTTCTTTTTCATTGTGTGTTCCTCCTTGTGTTTATGTTTTTTTAAAATTATTCAGCGGATTCGTTTGTCCGTTTTCTTCACGATCATATCGCCCACCGACTGGAACAGGATCACCAGCAGGATCATCAGGGCGACGGTGGTGTACATGACCAGCTCCCTCCGGCGGTAGTAGCCGTAGTTGATGGCCAGCATACCCAGACCGCCGGCACCCAGGATACCGCCCATGGCCCCATAGCCGAAGATGGTGATCAAAGCCACCATGAAATTGGCGATCAGCGCGGGTTTTGCCTCCGGGATCATCACCTTCCGCACGATCTGGACGGGACTGGCCCCCATGGCCTGGGCCGCCTCCACCACACCCTGGTCCACCTCCCGGATGGAGGTCTCCACCAGCCGCGCCACAAAGGGGAAGGCGGCGATGGTCAGGGGGACGATAAAGGCTTTGGTGCCCACGGTGGTGCCCACGATCAGCCGGGACAGAGGCAGGACCACTACCAGCAAAATCAGGAACGGGACGCTCCGCAGCAGGTTGATTACCGTGTTCAGCACTCGCATCAGCCACTTGGGCAGGGGAAGGATGCCCCCCTCCTCGCCGATCACCAGGATCACACCCAGCACCAGGCCGATGGCGAAGGCGCAGATGGTGGGAACGAAGGTCATGAACATGGTCTCGCCGATGGCCTTCAGCAGGTCCTGACGCACGATCTGCGCCAGCAGGGCCACATTGGCCTCACTGAACATATTCCGTCACCTCCTCGGCGGTAATGCCATCGATCTCCCGAACGTAGATCAGCGCTCTGGCCGCCTCGGTCTCATCGTAGGGCAGGCCCAGGATCATATTGCCGTAGACCTTGTCTCCGATGGTCCGGGTGTCGGCGCTGACGATGTTGAGTACGATGCCCTGCTCCTTGGCCAGGAGGGCAATGATGGGCTCCATGGCGGAGGCCCCGTTGAACACCAGCCGTACCAGCCGGTTTTCGGGCATCACGTGGATCTTCTTCTTTTCCGGCAGCACCAGCCGGCGTCCGGCCTCGGATTTGGGATTGGCGAACACCTCGCTGACCAGGCCGGTCTCCTGGATCACGCCGTGGTCCAGAATGGCCACCTTGGAGCAGATCTGCTCCACCACCCGCATCTCGTGGGTGATGACCACCACCGTGACGCCCAGCTCCCGATTCAGCTTCTGCAGCAGGGAGAGGATGGACTGGGTGGTCTTGGGGTCCAGGGCGGAGGTGGCCTCGTCGCACAAAAGCACCTTGGGGTTGCTGGCCAGGGCGCGGGCGATGGCTACCCGCTGCTTTTGTCCGCCGGAGAGCTGGGCCGGGTAGGCCTTGGCTTTGTCCGGCAGATCCACCACGTCCAGCAGCTCCAGCGCTTTGGCGCGGGCCGCGTCCCGCTTCACGCCGGCCAGTTCCATGGGAAAGCAGATGTTGTCCAAAACGCTGCGCTGCATCAGCAGATTGAAGCCCTGGAAGATCATGCTGATGGAGGCGCGCTCCTGCCGCAGCTCCCTGGGGGAGAGGGCCGTCAGTTCCCGGCCGTTGACAAAAACCTGGCCGGAGGTGGGACGCTCCAGAAGGTTGATACAGCGCACCAGGGTGGATTTCCCCGCGCCGGACAGGCCGATGATCCCGAAGATATCGCCGTCTTCCACCGTCAGAGACACATCCTCCAGCGCCCGGACGGCATCATCACCGGCGCCGAAGTGCTTGGACAGGTGTCTGAGTTCTATCAAGTTCTCCCACTCCTTAAACGTAAAAAAAGCAGGCTGCCCCCGGCATCCCGCTCTTCTCTTATTCTGTGACCGACTCGCAGCCGGTCACGGAATTATCTCTGAAAAGCAGTCCGCACCTGGGGATCACGAGCGCAGCGCATCATGCACATGAACATACCGTCCATGTACATCTCGGGCATCATCATGCGAATGCGGCTGGAACCCATGTGCGTTCTCCGTTTCTTTGAGAAGTTAGGCGTATAATAGCACCGCGGCCGGCCTTTTGTCAACCCGCTTTACGCATTTACAGTAAAAAATATGAAAAAACCATGAATGCGGCTTCCCCGCCCGGAGGCGGGAAAGCCGCAGGATTCCCTGTTCAATAGGTGAACTCAAAGGTCATGCCCTGGATGGAGACGGTATCCTTTTCCCGGATGCCTATCTCCTCCATCCGCTGGAAGATGCCGCTCTGGCGCAGCATTTTGTCAAAATACATCCGGCTCTCATAGTCGGAGAAGTTGACGCTGGCCACCAGATGGTCCAGCCAGGGCCCGTCGGCATACCAAACGCCGTCCTCCTCCCAGATCTCCACGTCCTCGGGCCGTCCGGTCAGAGCGGGCTCCGGCGGCACGTAATCCGGCTCATAGACCGTGATGGGGGGCAGGGTGCGGAGCTCAGTGGCGCAGCGGTTCATCAGCTCCTTTGTCCCGGCGGTGGTGGCCGCGGAGATGGGCAGAAGCTCCCAGCCTTTTTCCCGGACGCGCTGCTGCAGCCGCTCCAGATTGTCCGAGCCCTCGGGGAGGATGTCGCACTTGTTGGCGGCCACGATTCGGGGACGGGCGGCCAGCTCGGGGGAGTACTCCGCCAGCTCCTTTTCGATGGCGTCAAAGTCCTCCACCGGGTCCCGGCCCTCGCAGCCGGACACATCCACCACGTGGATCAGCAGCCGGCAGCGGTCGATGTGCCGCAGAAAGTCGTGGCCCAGACCGGCGCCCTCGCTGGCCCCCTCGATGATGCCGGGGATATCCGCCAGCACAAAGGAAGAGCCCTCGCCCACATACACCACGCCCAGGTTGGGGGACAGGGTGGTAAAGTGATAATCGGCGATCTTGGGCCGGGCCCGGGAGACGCTGGCCAGCAGGGTGGACTTGCCCGCGTTGGGAAAGCCCACCAGGCCCACGTCCGCCAGCAGCTTCAGCTCCAGGATCAGATCATGGCGCTCTCCGGGCATACCGGGCTTGGCAAAATGGGGGACCTGGCGGGTGGAGGTGGCGAAATGGGAGTTGCCCCAGCCGCCCCGGCCGCCCCGACAGACCACAAAGGGCTGGTTGTCGGAGAGGTCCGCCATGATGGCCCCGCTGTCTCGGTCTCGGACCAGAGTGCCCCGGGGTACCTTGATGACGACGCTCTCCCCGTCCCGGCCGGAGCAGCGCTTTCCGCTGCCGTTTTGGCCGTCCTGGGCGGCAAACTTCCGCTTGTAGCGAAAATCCATCAGCGTGGACATGTGCTCGTCCACCTTCAGGATCACGTCGCCGCCGCGGCCGCCGTCGCCGCCGTCGGGCCCGCCGGCAGCGATATACTTTTCCCGGTGAAAGGTGACGGCCCCGTCGCCGCCCTTTCCCGCCCGGACGGAGATGGAGACCTTATCCACAAAACCAGAACTCATACTGACTCCTTTTATAGCCGTGTAGGGGCCGGCGTCTCGACGGCCCGAAAAAAGAGACCCGACGATTCGTCGGGTCTCTCAAAACTTACTGCGCGATTTCCTCGTAAACAGAGACCTTTTTGCGGTCCTTGCCCATGCGCTCAAACTTCACGGTTCCGTCCACCAGGGCGTAAAGCGTGTCGTCTCCGCCGATACCCACATTGGTGCCGGGATGGATCTTTGTGCCGCGCTGTCTGACAAGGATGTTGCCGGCCAGGACGAACTGACCGTCGGCCCGCTTGGCTCCCAGACGCTTGGACTGACTGTCGCGGCCGTTCCGGGTGCTGCCCATGCCTTTCTTATGTGCCATACTTCATTACACCTCCCAATGTCAAATAGTACGGACAAATTACGCGTTGATGGTGTTGATGACCAACTTGGTGTAGGGCTGACGATGGCCCTGGGTGCGCCGGTAATTCTTCTTGGGCTTCATCTTGTAGACACGGATCTTCTTGCCCTTACCGGTTTTGACCACGGTGGCGGTGACGGTGGCGCCGTCCACAACGGGGGTGCCGAACACGTTCTTGCCCTCGTCAACGACGGCCAGGACCTTGTCAAAGGTGACGGTCTCGCCATCGGCGACAGACAGCTTTTCCACGTAGATCTCGTCGCCCTCAGCGACGCGGTACTGCTTTCCGCCGGTCTCGATCACAGCGTGTTTCATGAATTGTTCCTGCCTTTCTTTGCAGACTCGCTCTCCGGGGCGGGGCTCGCCAAGGCGTTCCCGCTTGCAGACCCCTTCAATGCGGCCTTGATACTATACCACGCTAAAAAAGGCTTGTCAATCTAAACTTTTCTTTTTTTCGTCCCTCTTGCCAAGAAAAGGCGCTTCGGGTATAATTCTGTGCCATAGGAAGGGAGGGATCGCCTTGTCGATCTGCCTGGAGCTGTTTGCCGCCTTTTTCCGCATCGGGATCTTCACCTTCGGCGGCGGTTACGCCATGCTGCCCCTGCTGGAGCGGGAGTGCGTGGAAAAGAAAAAATGGACCTCCCGGGAGGAACTGCTGGACTACTTTGCCATCGGCCAGTGTACCCCCGGCATCATCGCCGTGAACACGGCCACCTTTGTAGGCTGCAAGGAAAAGGGCTTCTGGGGCGGCCTCAGCGCTACGCTGGGGGTGGTCGCGCCTTCGGTGATCATCATCTCCCTCATCGCGGCCCTGCTCTCCAACTTCGCCCGGATCCCCGCGGTGATCAACGCCTTTGCCGGCATCCGTGTGGCGGTGTGCGTTCTGATCCTGAACTCCGTGGTGAAGCTCTTTCGCTCCTCCGTAAAGGACGGACTGACCCTGGGCGTTTTTCTCATCGTGGCCGTTTTGTCCATTGTTCTCACCGGGGAGAGCCCCATCGTGTTCGTACTGGCTGCAGCCGTGCTCGGAATCGCGGTACGGGTGTGGTTTGCCGGAAAGGGGGCGGGGAAATGATCCTGCTGCGCCTCTACTGGGAGTTCTTCAAGGTCGGACTCTTCGCCGTGGGCGGGGGCCTGGCCACGCTGCCCTTCCTCTACTCCATGGGGGAGACCACCGGCTGGTTCGGCACCGCGGACGTGGCCGACATGCTGGCCGTGTCCGAGTCCACCCCCGGCCCCATCGGGGTGAATATGGCCACCTATGTGGGCTTTGGGCAGATGGGCCTTCCTGGCGCTCTCGTCGCCACCCTGGGACTGGTGACACCCTGTTTTCTGATCATCCTGGCGATCGCCGCCGCGCTGCACAGCTTTCGGAACAATAAATATGTGGATGCCGCCTTCTCCACGCTGCGCCCCGCCTCCACCGGCCTGATCGCCGCGGCGGGCTGGAGCGTGTTTATCCTGGTGCTGACCAATGTGCAGGCCTTCCGGGAGAGCGGCGAGCTCCTGCGGCTGTTTCGCTGGGGAAGCGTGGGCCTCTTCATCCTGCTCTGGGTATTGACCAACCTGGTAAAGCCGTTGAAGAAGCTGCACCCGGTGGTTTTCCTCGCCCTGGCCGCCGTGGCCGGGATCGTCTTTCACATGGACGGCGCGTAACGCAGCAGAAGGGATGCCGCCGCATACATCAATCCGGCCGACAGGACGCCGTGGAGGAGCTTTCCCCACAGGCGTCCTTTTATACGCAGTCCGGCCTCCTGGATCGCGGCGGCGCTCTGCCAATGGACGCACAGTCCGCCCCAGCCCAGCAGTCCGGCGGCGAGCGCCAGAGCGGCGGGGGTAGGAGACAGGCTCGCCATGGCACCCAGCCCGCTGGACAGCTCCAGCGCCCCGGAAAGCAGCGCCCGGAGCGGGGCCGCGTCCGTGCCCAGCAGCGCGGCCAGGGCCTCCGCCGCCCGGGAGGGAAAGCCGAACTCCCCGCAAAGAGCCAGCAGCGCAGAGAAAAACACCACATACCCGCCCATGTTCAGCAGGGCGCTGACCGAAGCGGCGACCGCCCCGGTCAGCGCTGCCCCCGGGGAGGGAACAGGCAGAACGCGGCGACAGGACGGCGGCGGCGCTCCGGGCGGCCGGAGAAGAAGTCCGATCAGCAGCGCGCTCAGGGCGTGGACGCCCCAGAGCAGCAGTCCCCAGGCGGCGGATCCGAACACCCCCACCCCCATGGCCCCCACGGCAAAAGCGGGCCCGCTGTTATCGCAAAAGCACAGCAGGTGTTCTCCCTCCTCCCGGCTGAGACGCCCCTCCCGCACCAGCTCACCGGCGGAGACCGCCCCCAGCGGGTACCCGCCGCTGAGCCCCAGCAGAAACAGGGAGCAGCCCGTGCCGCTGATGTGCAGCGCTCTGCCCAGCAGTGGGGAGAGGAACGCCCCCAGCAGCTCCGGCAGCCCCAGGCGGGTCAGCAGTCCCGCGGCGGTGAAAAAGGGCAGCAGGGAGGGCACCAGCAGCGTCCCCCACAGTGTCAGCCCCGCCATGGCCCCGGCCCGGGCCTGGGCGGAACACATGGTCAGCAGTCCGAAAAGCCCCAGGGCCGGGAGCAACAAAACCCATTGCTTTTTCATGCTTCCAGCCTATGCGCGCCTGCTCCGTCCTATGCGGTCATGCCCTCCCGGACCGGAACATACACTGGGGGAAGGAGGCGATGGCGTGGGAATGCGCGATACAGTGGCGGACCTGGCGGCGGCCTGGGAACTGCCGGAGGAGACCCTTTCCCGGGAGGCCAGCATCCGCCTGACCCGGCATCAGGCGGTGGCGGAGCAGCACGGCGGGCTGCTGGGCTATGAGGACGAGTGTGTGGAGCTGCGCTCCGGCCGGGGCCGGGTGCGGATCCTGGGCCGGGAACTGGTGCTGCGGGCCATGGACCGGGATACGCTGATCGTCACGGGGCACATCTCCGGGGTGGAATATGCGTAGGGCGGCGCGTTTTCTCCGGGGCGGGGCGGAAGGGCGCCTTACCGGGGCGGACACGGCCCGCTTTCTCCGCCGCTGCGCGGAGGAGGGCCTGCTCCTGGAGAATGTGATCTGGGAGGAGCCCTTCACCTGCCGGCTGACCCTGCCCCTCCGGGACTGGGAGAAGGCCGGAATCCTTGCCGAGCGCTGCGGCTGCACCCTGACCCTGATCCGAAAGGCCGGCCTCCCCCTGGCAGCCCGGGCCGCCAGAGCACGGCTCTTTCTGACCCTGGGGGCCGTGCTGGTGTTTTTGGGCCTTATGGCGTCGTCTCTCTTTGTCTGGGAGATCCGGGTGACGGACAACCGGAGCGGCGTCCCGGACGGGGAGATATTGCGGGTCCTGTCGGAACAGGGGGTGGGGGTCGGCAGCTTCTGGCCCGGGTTCCGGCCGGACCTGATCCGCTCCCGGGCCCTCGCCGCCCTGCCGGAGCTGAGCTGGATCGCGGTGAATCTCCGCGGTACAAGGGGCCTCGTCCAGACCCGGGGTCGTGTCGCCGCTGCCCCGATTCGGGACCCACGGGCGGAGGCGGACGTGGTGGCCACCCGGGCGGGGGTGATCACCGGCCTGACGGTGCTGGAGGGCACGCCCCTGGTCCGCCGCGGCGACGCGGTGGAGCCGGGCCAGGTGCTGATTTCCGCGGACCGGCCCGCGGGCGCCGCCGGCCATGCCCGCCGGGTCCACGCCGCGGGAGAGGTCCTGGCCCGCACGTTTCATGAGCTGAGCCTCTCGGTTCCCCTGGAGACCGCGGAAAAAACCCCGACCGGCCGGGGAAGGGATCGCTTCGGCCTTCTCTGGGGGGATAAGCTGTACTTTTTTTCACGAAGCAGTGGAATTTCCCCTCCTGCCTGTGATAAAATACTAAAAATAAGGCATTTGGGCATCGAGGGGCTTTTTTCCCTTCCTGTGGCCGTGGTGCGGGAGTCCCTGCGGCCCTATGAAGCAAAGCCGCAGGAACGGGACGCGGCGGAGCTGCGCCCGGATCTGGAGACGGAGCTGTATGAGCGGCTCCGGCAGGAGATCGGGGAGGAGGGAGAGATCATCTCCGCCTTCTTCACCGAGCGGAGAGACCCGGGACTTTATACCCTGACGCTCCGGGCCGAGTGCAGTCAGCGCATCGACCGGGAGGTACTGCGAGAGACAAACCCTTAGGAGGGATAGAGAAAATGGAGAGAACTGTAGCCGTGGACCGGGTGGAGGACATCCTGAATGTCTTCGGCTCCTTTGACCAGAACCTTCATATTTTGGAGAAGGAATATTCCGTCACCGTCACCGACCGGGACGCGGAACTCCATATCACGGGAGAGCCGGAGAACCTGGTAGGAGCGGAAAAGGCGGTGCAGGGGCTGCTGCGGCTGGCGGCCCGGGGCGAGATCATCGATGAACAGAAGGTCCGCTATATCATCGAGATGGTGCGCTCCGGCCGGGAGGACAAGATCCCGGACCTGGGCAGCGGCGTGGTTTGCATTACCGCCAAAGGCCGGCCCGTCAAGCCCAAGACCCTGGGCCAGAGCGCCTATGTGAAGGCCATCCGGGAGCACACCGTCACTCTGGGCATCGGGCCCGCCGGTACCGGCAAGACTTATCTTGCGGTGGCGGCGGCGGTGGCCGCCTTCCGGGAAAAGAGCGTGAACCGCATCATCCTTACCCGTCCGGCGGTGGAGGCGGGGGAGCGGCTGGGCTTTCTCCCCGGGGATCTGCAGAGCAAGGTGGACCCCTATCTCCGCCCCCTGTACGACGCGCTCTTCGATATGCTGGGCCCGGAGACCTATAACATGTACCTGGAAAAGGGCAATATCGAGGTCGCCCCCCTGGCCTATATGCGGGGCCGGACCCTGGACGACAGCTTCATTATCCTGGACGAGGCCCAGAACACCTCCCGGGAACAGATGAAAATGTTTTTGACCCGCTTGGGCTTCAATAGCAAAATGGTCATCACCGGGGACGTGACCCAGATCGACCTGCCCGCGGATAAGGTCTCCGGCCTGAAGGAGGCTATGCGGGTCCTGGACGGGGTGGAGGACATCGCCGTCTGCCGCTTCACCGGGGCGGACGTGGTGCGCCACGCTCTGGTGCAGCGGATCATCACCGCCTACGAAAAATACGAGAAGAACCGGGAAGGGGACAGGCGCAGCGTCCCGGAGGCGCGGCCCGCCTCCGCCCGGAAGGGGAACAAACGATGAAACATACGATCTATGTACGGCGCGAAAAGCGCTCTCTGGGCCATCCGGAGACCGCCGCGCTGGTGAAAAAGGCGGCGCTGGCCGCTCTTCGCTGCGAGGGAGTGGACAAACCCTCCGAGATCAGCGTCACGCTGACCGACGATCAGGGCATCCATGCGGTGAATCGGGAGCACCGGGGGGTGGACGCCCCCACGGACGTGCTGTCCTTCCCCCTAGGGGAGATGGACTACGATACCGGCTGCTGGTTTCTGGGGGACATGGTCCTCTCCCTGGAGCATGTGGAGGCCCAGGCCGAGGAATACGGCGGGGGCTACGCCCACGAATGCCAGTATCTGACCGTCCATTCGGTGCTGCACTTGCTGGGCTATGACCACCTGGACGAGGGCCCCGAGAAGGCCAAAATGCGTCAGCATGAAAAAACCGTGATGAAGGAGCTGGGATACGATGATCTCTAAAACCGCCATGATCACCATCTGCGGGCGGCCCAATGTGGGCAAGTCCACCCTGACCAACGCCCTGGCCGGGGAGAAGATCGCCATCGTTTCCCCCAAGCCCCAGACCACCCGGAACCGGATCACCGGCGTATGCCAGCGGGGCGATATCCAGTTCGTCTTTATGGACACCCCCGGCTTCCACAAGCCCCGGACCCGTCTGGGGGACTACATGGTGGAAGTGGTGCGCCAGAGCGTGGCGGAGGTGGACGCGGTAGTGCTGGTGGTGGAGCCCGTGGCCGGTCTGGGTCCTCAGGAAAAGGAGCTCATCGAGAGCATCCGCGCCTCCGGCGCGCCGGCCGTCCTGTGCATCAACAAGATCGACACCGTAGAGCCCGGCACCATCCTGCCGGTGATCGCCGCCTACGCCCAGGCCTTTGATTTCAAGGCCATCATTCCCATTTCTGCCCAGACCGGGGACGGGGTGGAGGAACTGCTGAAGGAGCTGGCCGCCTTTGCGGTGGAGTCCCCGGCCCTCTTCCCGGAGGGCGTCACCACCGACCAGCCGGAGAAGCAGGTCTGCGCCGAGCTGATCCGGGAAAAGCTGCTGCAGGAGCTGGACCGGGAGGTGCCCCACGGCACCGCCGTGGAGATCACCCGCTTTTCCGAGCGGGACAGCGGCATCATCGACCTGGAGGCCACCATCTACTGCGAGAAGGCCAGCCACAAGGGGATCATCATCGGCAAAAACGGCGCCATGCTCAAGAAGATCGGCGAGGAGGCCCGGAAGGAGATCGAGACCTTCATGGGCACCAAGGTCTATCTCCAGACCTGGGTAAAGGTCAAGGAGAACTGGCGGGACAGCCAGTACCTGCTGCATAATTTCGGCTTCAGCGATAAATAATACCAGCCATAGTTTTTCTCTCCGGGGAGAGACTATGGGTATGGAAAAAGATTTTTTCTGGGAAGTGTTCCGCCGTACCGGCGACCCCCTCTGCTGGCTGCTGACCCGCCGCCGCAAAACGGAGGGAGATCCCCCGATTCAGACATCCGAAGGGGAGAGGAGACCCTCTTCCCCCTTGTCATGAGGTTTACATAATGTACAAAACACTCCATGGCCTGGTGCTGCGGGAGGTAAAATACAAGGAATCCAGCAAGATCCTGACTATCCTCACCGAGGAGGAGGGAAAGATCACCGCCGAGGCGAAGGGGGTATTGCGAAAAGGCTCCAAGTGCGCCGCCAGCGCCCAGGTGCCGGTCTGGTCGGAGCTGACCTTCTCCGAGTATAAAGGCCGCCATACCCTGACGGAGGGGAGCGTGCTGGAGGACTTTGCCGCGCTGCGCGCCGATTTCTCCGACTTATCGCTGGCTTATTATTTTGCGGAGCTTCTGGAGACCACGGCGGTGGAGGGCACGGCGGACCCGGCCCTGCTCCACTTGGGCTTGAACGCCCTGTTCGCCCTGAGCCGAAAGCTGTATCCCCCCGAACATATCAAGGCGGTATTTGAGCTGCGGCTCATGAGTCTCAGCGGCTTTGCCCCGGCCCTGGACCGCTGCAGCGTCTGCGGCGAGCCCAATCCCGAAGCCCCCTGGTTCAGCCTCCGGGGCGGCACCATCCGCTGCGGCCGCTGTCCCCGGCAGGAGGAGGGCCGGAGCCTGCCCCTGTGCCAGGCCTCTCTGGCCGCCATGCGCCATGTGTGCCACGCCTCCCCCAAGAGGATCTTCTCCTTCACCCTGGACGGTCCGTCATCCCGGCGCTTTTCCAAGGCCTGCCAGGAGTTCGCCGCCGTGCAGCTGGACCGGGAGTTTCGCACTCTGGACTTCTGGCAGAAGCTGCAGCCGGAAGAATAGATAACAATAATTTTATTATGTAAACATACAAAGGAGCCTGTGATGGACCTTTTTGAAAAATCTCAACAGACCCTGGAGCTGCCGGCGGTGCTGGAGCTGCTGGCCGCGGAGGCGGTATCGGAGCCTGCCAAGGAGCTGGTGCGGGCCCTTATGCCCTCCCTTTATCCGGAGGAGATCCGCCGCCGCCTGGGGGAGACCACCGCGGCCAAGGATATGATGGTCACCCGGGGCAGCCCGGCCTTTTCCGGCGTGCGGGACGTCCGCGGCGCCCTGGCCAGAGCGGACATGGGTGGCGTGCTGAACACCCGGGAGCTGCTGCAGATCGCCGGGGTGCTGACCGCCGCCCGGAGCGTGCGCTCCTACGGCATGGGGGCGGAGAAGTCCTCCTGCCTGGATTCCCTTTTCTCCACGCTCCAGGCCAACAAATTCCTGGAGGACAAGATCGTCACCTCCATCCCCGCGGAGGACGAGATCGCCGACGCCGCCAGCTCGGAACTGGCCGATATCCGCCGGAAAATGCGGGCCGCCGCCGCCCGGGTGCGGGACAGCCTGCAGAAGATCATTTCCGCTCCCTCCATGGCGAAGTTTTTGCAGGATCCCATCATCACCACCCGTTCCGACCGCTTTGTGGTGCCGGTGAAGGCGGAGTGCAAGGGCTCCGTTCCGGGCCTTGTCCACGACGTGTCCGCCTCCGGCGCCACGGTGTTCGTGGAGCCCATGGCGGCGGTGAAGGCCAACAACGAGATCCGGGAGCTGAAGGCCCGGGAAAAGGCGGAGGAGGAGCGGATCCTGGCCGAGCTCTCCGCCGACTGCGCCGAGCACCGGGAGAGCATCGACGCCGATTACGCGGTGCTGGTGAATCTGGACAGCATCTTCGCCCGGGCTAAGCTGAGCTTCAAGCTCAACGCCGGCCCCGCGGAGCTGAGCGAAAAGGGCATCCGGCTGCTTCGTGCCCGGCATCCGCTGCTGGACAAGGACAAGGCGGTGCCCATCGACGTGGAGCTGGGGGAGGACTACGACACCCTGGTGATCACCGGCCCCAATACCGGCGGCAAGACGGTCACGCTGAAGACCATCGGCTTGCTGTGTCTGATGACCCAGTGCGGCCTGCACATCCCCGCCTCCGACGGCAGCCGGGTCCCGGTTTTCGAGCGGGTCCTGGCGGATATCGGCGACGAGCAGAGCATCGAACAGAGCCTGTCCACCTTTTCCTCTCATATGGTGAACATCGTGGGGCTGCTGAAAGAGTGCGGAGAGAGAACCCTGCTCCTCTTTGACGAGCTGGGCGCGGGCACGGACCCCACGGAGGGCGCGGCGCTGGCCGTGGCCATCCTGGAGGATGCCCGGCGGCGCGGAGCGGTCATCGCCGCCACCACCCATTATTCGGAGCTGAAGGTGTACGCCACCAACACCCCCGGCGTCATGAACGCCTCCTGCGAGTTTGACGTGGACACCCTGCGGCCCACCTACCGGCTGCTGCTGGGCATTCCGGGCAAATCCAACGCCTTTGCCATCTCCCAGCGCCTGGGTCTGCCGGAGGAGATCATCGCCGACGCCCGGGAGCGGGTGGGCGCCTCCGGGGCGAGATTTGAGGAGACCATCGAAAAGCTGGAGGAGGCCCGGCGCATCCTGGACCGGGATCGGCAGGAGGCCGCCGTCCAGGCCCGAAAGGCCCGGGAGGAGCGGGAGCAGGCGGAGAAGCTCCGTCTCCAGCTTCAGGAGCAGCTGGACAAGGCGGAGGACCGGGCTCGCCGGGAGGCCAAGCGGATCCTGGCCGACGCCCGGGGCGTGGCTGACGCCACCTTCCGGGAACTGGACCAGATGCGCAGTGAGATCAACGAGGCCCAGGATCACCAGCGGGTGAACGAGGCCCGGGCGGAGCTGCGCCGCCGCCTGAACGAGGCGGAGGAGGTCCTGCGGGGCCCGGAGATCCCCCAGCCGGAGGAGAAGTCCGCCCGCCCCATCCGGGTGGGGGACGTGGTGCAGGTGCGCTCCATGGGGGTGAAGGCCACGGTCACGGCCATCGACGCCGACCGGGTCCTGAGCCTCCAGGCCGGCATCCTGCAGCTGAGCGCCCGGGAGGACGAGGTGCTGCTGCTCCAGGGGGAGAAGCCCCGGAAGAGCGAGCATCGGGAGAGCCGGGGTGTTTCCCTCCGCTCCGCCTCCGTTCCCTCGGAGCTGGATATCCGGGGCATGGACTCACTGGAGGCCATTCCCGTGGTGGAGCGGTATATCGATTCCGCCTCCCAGGGCCGGATGGAGACCGTCACCATCATCCACGGAAAGGGCACCGGCGCGCTCCGCGCCGCCGTACAGCAGTCCCTCCGGAAAAACAAGCAGGTAAAATCCTTCCGCCTCGGCCGTTACGGGGAGGGGGAGACCGGCGTCACCATCGTGGAATTGAAATAATGAATAATGGGCCCCGGGCGCCTGTTTTTTCTGTGCAAAGCCCCAAAAGCTTGAAAAACAGTTGACGTATCAACGGAATTTTGCTAAAATAAGCACAGTAAAGTTGTACGCAGAAGCAACCACCTTCAAATCAAAAAACGGATATAGGGAGAGGCGAAAATGGTTAGTAAAGAAGTTGTCATCAGCAATCAGGTTGGCCTGCATGCCAGACCGGCGACTTTCTTCATTCAGAAGGCCAATGAGTACAAGTGCAGCATCTGGGTGGAGAAGGACGAGCGGCGCGTGAACGCCAAGTCTCTGCTGGGTGTCCTCTCGCTGGGCATCGTAAAGGGAACTCCTATCACCATCATTGCGGATGGCGCGGACGAGGAAGAGGCTGTTGCCGCCCTGGGCGATCTGATCGCCTCCGATTTCGCGGAGTGATCCCTGCGCAGTACTGCGGACGAAGAGCGTGCTTCCTCCTGGGAAGCGCGCTCTTTTCCTGTCCGGGAAAGGAACTCCCATGACCAAACTGGAAGAGCTGCGGGAAAAGGCCAACCGGCTGCCTCTGCTGCCGGGGGTCTATATCATGCTGGACGCTTCCTCCCAGGTGATCTATGTGGGCAAGGCCAAGCGGCTGAAAAACCGGGTCACCAGCTATTTTCGCGGGGAGCATCTGCCCAAGGTGGCCGCCATGGTGGCCAAGGTGGACGACTTCAACGTCATCATTGCCGAGACGGAGTTTGAAGCCCTGGTGCTGGAAAACTCCCTCATCAAGCGCCACAAGCCCCATTACAACATCCTCCTGAAGGACGACAAAGGCTACCCCTTCCTGCGTCTGGACCCCCGGGAGTCCTATGCGCGCCTTACCCTGGTCAACCGTTTTGCCCAGGACGGGGCCCGGTACTTCGGCCCCTACGGCGGCCGGGGTCAGACCAACGCGGTGGTGGACACCCTCTCCAAGGCCCTGGGTCTGCCCACCTGCGGCCGGAAATTTCCCCGGGACATCGGGAAGGACAGACCCTGTCTGCAGTTCCAGCTGGGACAGTGCCGGGGCTGGTGTCGGGGGGAGCCCGGAGAAGCGGAATACCGCGCCGCGATGGAGCGGGCGATCCTGGTCCTGGAGGGAAAGAGCGCCCAGCTCCGGGCCCAGCTTCAGCAGGAGATGGAGAAGGCGGCGGAGGAGCTGCGCTTTGAGGAGGCCGCCCGCCTTCGGGACCGGATCCGGGCCATTGAGACCCTGGGCAACCGGCAGCGGGTGATCGCGGCTGCCCGCTCCGACACGGACGCCATCGGCTTCCAGCGGGGGGCCAAGAGCTGCTTCAGCGTGCTGCACTACACCGACGGGGATCTGTCCGGCAAGGACTTCAATCTGCTGGAGGACCCCACCGAGGAGGACGGAGAGGCCCTCTCCGCCCTGCTGCGGCAGTATTACAGCAACAGGACCGCCTATCCCCGGACCGTTCTGCTGCCCTTCCCCCTGGACGATCAGGCCGAGCTGGAGGAGTATTTCAGTCAGATGGCGGACCACCGGGTCTATCTGGAGGTGCCCCAGCGGGGGGACCGGGTCCGTTTCGTGGAAAAGGCCGCGGTGAACGCCCGGGAGGAGATCCTGCGTTCCACCACGGCGGAGCAGCGCCGGAGCAAGACCCTCTCCTGGCTTCAGGAGGCGCTGCAGTTGACCGATTTTCCCCACCGGATCGAGGCCTACGACATCTCCAACACCGGCAATGTGGGCATCGTCTCCTCCATGACGGTCCATGTGGACGGCAAACCCCTAAAGCGGGACTACCGAAAGTTCCATATGAAGGATATTGAAAGCCAGGACGACTACGGCTCCATGCGCGAGACCATCACCCGCCGCTTCCGCCGGTA
Organism: Oscillospiraceae bacterium; assembly: GCA_017540645.1. GTDB lineage: Bacteria > Bacillota > Clostridia > Oscillospirales > Oscillospiraceae > Apopatocola. The sequence goes on along the minus strand of JAFYAQ010000007.1, from coordinate 2,559 downwards.
TCTGGAGGGGGACGAGAAGTTCGGGGAAAAGCCGGACGTGCTGTTTATCGACGGGGGTCCGGTCCACGCCGCGGCGGCGGAGTCGGCGCTCTCGGAGCTGGGATTGTCCCTCCCGGTGTTCGGCATGGTGAAGGACGACCGGCACCGGACCCGGGCCCTGGTGACCTCCGAGGGCCGGGAGATCGGCATCCAGGCCAACCCGGCGGCCTTCGCCCTGGTGGGCCGTATCCAGGAGGAGACCCACCGCTTTGCCATCGAGTACCACCGCTCCCTCCGGGACAGCGTGCCCGGCTCCACCCTGAACAAGATCCCCGGGGTAGGGGAGAAGCGGCGGAACGAGCTTTTACGACACTTCGGGACCGTCAAGGCCATCCGCGCCGCCTCGGAGGAGGAACTGGCCGCGGCGGTGCCGAGAAACACCGCCCGGGCGGTATACAGCTATTTCCACCCGGAAAACGGGGGGAGCCCGGAGGAAACCACGGAAGAGGAAAGAGAGGAAACACCATGAGAGTGATCACCGGGAAATGCCGGGGCCGCCGGCTGCTGGAGCCGGCGGGACGGGATGTGCGTCCCACCACCGATCAGGTGAAGGAGGCCATGTTCAACATCATTCAGTTCCAGGTGGAGGGGGCCCGGGTCCTGGACCTGTTCGCCGGCACCGGCCAGCTGGGCATCGAGGCCCTGAGCCGGGGCGCAGAGAGCTGCACCTTTGTGGACGCGGCCCGGGACTCCGTGCATCTGGTGGAGGAAAACCTCCGCCGCTGCGGACTGACCGGTCGGGTACTGTGCTGCGATGCTCTCAGCTTTTTGAAGACCGGGGAGAAATTCGACCTGGTTTTTCTGGATCCGCCCTACGGCAGCGGGCTGGACGGCAAGGCCATGGAGAGCTTGAAAGAATTTGACATCCTTTCAAAGGGTGGTATAATGATTTGCGAGACCCGCGCCGACACGGACCTTCCGGAACTGAGTCCGTCGTACGGCACGGTACGCACCTACCGTTATGGAAAAATCAAATTGACCGTGGTGACAAGGAGTGGAGATTGATGCAGACGGCGATCTGCCCCGGCAGCTTTGACCCCCTGACCCTGGGACACCTGGATGTGATAAGCCGCGCGGCCGGCATGTTTGAGCATGTGGTGGTCCTCGTGGTGGCGAATGTCAACAAAAAGTGCATGTTTACCCTGGCCGAGCGGGCGGAAATGGCCCGGGAGGCCACCCGGGACCTGCCCAATGTAACGGTGGACACCTGGGACGGCCTGCTGGTGGACTATGCCACCCGCTACGAAAACCCGGTGGTGGTCCGGGGCCTGCGGGCGGTGACGGACTTTGAGTATGAGTTCATGATGGCCCTGACCAATAATAAGCTCAACCCCAACATGGAAATGGTATTTCTCGCCTCCAACGAGAAATACATGTATCTCAGTTCCAGCACGGTGAAGGAAGTGTTCACTTACGGCGGCGATGTGTCCCGCTTCATTCCGCCCACGGTGAACGAGGCCATGAGGAAAAAAGCGAAAGGGAGGAACGATTGAATGGAAAACCAGGCGCTGGATATCATTGATATGCTGTACGCCATGATCGCGGAGGCCTGGGGCGTTCCTCTGGGCAACGACAAGTGCATCGTGGAGCGGGACAAGGCCCTGGGCCTCCTGGACGATCTGAAAGCCGTCCTGCCCCAGGAGCTCAGCGAGGCCCGCCGGCTGGTGAACGCCCGGAACGAGTTTATCGGCCACGCCAAGCAGGAGGCGGAAAACATCCGCCGCAGCGCCAACGACGACGCGGAATCCCTGATCAACAAGGAGAACGTGCTTCTGGAGGCCCAGAAACGGGCCACGACCATCGTGGACGACGCGGAGAAAAAATCCCGGGAGATCCGCCGGGCGGCCAGCTCCTACCTGGACGACGCCCTGCACCAGACGGAGACCGCGGTGGCCGCGGCGCTGGAGAGCGTGCGCTCCGTCCGCAGCCAGATCAAGGCCGTTTCTGCCGTGGAACCCGAGGGCAAGGCGGGGGTCACCCTGCGGGACGTGGAGGACGTGGACCTGCTGGGCCAGTAAAAAAGAGAGAAAACAAAAAACCTGTATTTGCCGATGTTGGCAAATACAGGTTTTTTGCTGCCTGTTTTTTTACAGAACTTTGGACAGGAAGAGCTTTGTCCGCTCGTTCCGGGGATGATCGAACAGCTCATTGGGGGTGTTGACCTCCACGATCCTGCCGCTGTCCATGAAGATGACCCGGTCTCCCACCTCCCGGGCGAAGCCCATCTCGTGGGTGACCACCACCATGGTCATGCCGACCCGGGCCAGCTCCTTCATGACGTCCAGCACCTCGCCCACCATCTCGGGGTCCAGGGCGGAGGTGGGCTCGTCAAAGAGCATGACCTCCGGTTCCATCGCCAGGGCCCGGACGATGGCGATCCGCTGCTTCTGGCCGCCGGACAGCTGGCGGGGATAGGCGTCCGCCTTGTCGCTCAGGCCCACCCGCCCCAGCATCTCCAGGGCCTTCTGCTTCGCGGTTTCCCTGTCCTGCTTCTTCAGGTCCACCGGAGCCAGCGTCAGG
>JAFYAQ010000006.1 GCA_017540645.1 Oscillospiraceae bacterium | reverse complement strand
TCACCCCACTCGCCCCGCGGGGGGCGAGCCCCTGGAAGCCCCCTCAATGCGGTCGTTTGCTCAGATTTCAATCCACTCGCCCCGCATGGGGCGAGACCCAAATATTGAGCGCAAACAATACGCCCATTATCATTTCAATCCCCTCGCCCCGCGGGGGGCGAGACGCCGCCCATCATCATGGGCCACATCATGCCGCCGCCATTTCAACCCACTCGCCCCGCGTGGGGCGAGACCGCCATAGCTGATAACCGGCCTCCGCAATCGCCGTATTTCAACCCACTCGCCCCGCGGGGGGCGAGACCATGATTATTTTAGCAGTTGTCTCCCGAGTGCCCAATTTCAACCCACTCGCCCCGCGGGGGGCGAGACCGGCCTCAGCCAGGTGACGGTGCCGGAGACGGACAAATTTCAACCCACTCGCCCCGCGGGGGGCGAGACGTTTCAAGACGAACACTCACTCCCGGCACTCTACCGACACACCCGCCGGAACGGCTCCCTCGTCCACCGTGACGGCATAATCATCAAAGCAGCGGGCGGGGCTGCTCTCGTCCAGGCGCCGGACACGCACCGCGTCAAAGAGCTTGTGGGCCGGAGCGTTGCCAAGCTCGGAGTCATGCCGGAAGATGATGAGCTTCCGCACGGCCATCTTGCCCCGGCCTGCGGCGTGGTCGATCTCAAACATATTCAGGATCGCCTGCCAGAGGAGTTCCAGATCCTCCTGGGAAAAGCCGGTGACCTTGCGGGCCAGATTGGCGGAGATATAGCCCTCGGCCCGGTAGAGACCGTAGGGGACGATGTATTTCCGACCCATTTCCGTCTTTTTGTTCTCGGCGTCCGCTTCCGTGGTGATGGCCGTGCGGGTGATGGTCAGTTCCTGGGGAACGATGGGATCCACACTGCGGGCAAAGGAGAGCTGTACCGGGCCCCGTACCTGACCGCAGTTCAGCGCGTTTTTGGTGAAGGTGGTCATCACCGCGCCGAAGGTCCGGATATCAAAGAAGTTCCGGCACATAAAGTCCCGCACCTTCGCATCGAGATCCGGGTCTTCCTTTTTCTTGGCCTTGACCTTATCCTTGTTGTCTTCCAGGCCGAGGAAAGCCAGGGCCTTTTTGTCGCTGGTATTCAGGGGAACACCCTCTTTGATATAGATGCCAAAGCCGGGCGTATCCTCTTTCACCGTTTCCACATAATTGCGGATCTTCCGCTTGAGGCAGACATCGGTCACGATGCCAAAGCCGGTCTCCGGATCAATGCGCGGCATGTTGCCCGCATCGGGGTCGCCGTTGGGATTGCCGTTCTCCACATCAAAGAGCAGCACAAATTCGTATCTGTTTTTGATCGCTTCGGACATGATTACTGTTCCTCCTTATCGGTAATTGTTTTCTTTTCAAATCGTTTCTGGGTCTGATGATAATAGCCGAGGATAAAGGAGCCCTGCTCCTGGAGCGTCTGGTGGGCCGGGAATTCCATGCCCAGCTTCTGGCTCAGTTCTCCGATCTGCTTTGACCAGTAGACCGCTTTGCCCGTATCCAGCTTCTTCAAATGGCTGTTGGAAAGCCGCAGCAAAAGCGGGAAGACCGCGGCCGGAGTGGCGCAGGCGGAATTGAAAAAGCGGTCCTTGATCGTAGCGTTGATGCCGGGATTTGCCGCCTGCTGCAGTCCTTCCAGCACCGCAAACAAACGGCCGAGAATATAGGGGGTATAGGCGCTTTCTGCATTTAAGGACACTTTGGTCACCTCCATGATGGATTCCCTGTCGGGATGGTTTTCGGTATTGCGGATCAGATATGCCTTGATGATGCCGGCCTTGCCGCGGCTGATGTCGTGTTCCGCGCGGATACGGAGCATGGTCTGGTTCAGCAGCGTTTCCGGGTATCGTCCGCCGCCGAGCATGCTTTTCATCACATCGCCCGCAAGCTGGGGCAGCGGGCTCTTATCGCTGGCTTTGGTGTTGACGGTTTCCCGCAGCAGCGCCCAAAGCGGGATCGTGTCAACCTTGCTGCGGCCGTCGGAAACGATCCGGATATCCTCATAATGCCGCCGCAGATTGCTCACGATCTTTCCGAAGCTGCGCCGGTAAAAGAAACGCACGGAGAGGCGGGCCGCGTTGGGGGACAGGCCGAGGATATAAAAATCGTTTTCCGGACGGATCGGCAGGCCGTCATACACATAAGGCTTTCCCTCCGCCACGCTTTTCATCAGCGCGTTCAGATCCTCATTGCTCACGCTGTCGCCATCCAGCAGATCGGCAAAGGCGTCCTGGTACTGCTCTCCGGCGCCCTTTGCCCAATACACGACCGTGGTGTTGCCGATGAGCTTTACATGATCCCGATCCGCCAGCAGATGGTTCAGAGCGCTGGTATAGGCGAAAGCGGCATATTTGCTGACGGGAGCGTTGGCGTTCTGTTCTTTACCAAAGGAACAGAATGCCGGCGCATTGAAAGACACCAAAGCAGCACCGGAGGACTGGGCGTCCCGAACATTTTTGATGGCAGGATGGACAAGCTCCGGGACGGTTTCCTTCCCGGTAATGAGGCAGCGGGAAGTGTCTCCCTCCGCAATGTCCTCGTAGGCATTCTGCCATGCCGCGCGGATCTCATCGTCTTCCGCCGCGTATGTACCGGAATAGAGAAAGCAAAGGTTTTCTCCCGCAAGAAGGTCGTCCCTGTGGGCTGCGAAAGCCGCTATCTGATTGGCTTTCCCCGGCTCCCAGGCGGCAAAAAAAGCTTTCACCGCTCGGGCCGTCGGGCTGTCCGCCGCAGCCAGCAGGTTTAGATGCAGCGTCCTGGAAGCTTCAAAGCACTCCAGCGCCCGCTTTTCCTTTCCCTTGTTGTCCAGCCCCAGAATGTAGCTTGCATTATCCCAGACGAAATTAGGCTGAATGCCGGACGACCGCTTCACCGGGGCCGGCAGTTCCATTTCCCGCGGCAGCATTTTCTTTCCGTCTTTGCTCGGTTCCCGGAGCGGCAGCACGTCCAGAAGCTGTCCCTTCTCGTCGATCTCCAGGGCCCAGGACACTTTTACCTTGGCCCAGCCCGGACGGGCGATCTTGTCCTGGGCGGCCAGTTCCTCATAATGATCCACCAGAGCCTGCAGTATCATCGGAACACCTCACAATCCCGCACATCCAGGATGCCGTTATGCAATGCCGCCCGGAAGAACTGGGGGCGGATGTTCTCCGGATCGGAGTAGTCCATGTCATAGAGCATGAAGCCCAGTTCCCGATCCTCCCCGGGATAAGCCGTCCGGGGCTCGTCTCCCTGCCAGGCCCGGAAATGAGCGGGGAATTCCCGGGTCCCAAAGCAGGGCTGATGATAACACTGGCCCTTTTCCAGCCGACGCCGTATGATATCGCAGAATTTCCCCGGGTTGTCCCCTGGCGACGCCTTGTCGGTCAGGACAAAATGCGCCTCGATCACATAGCGGACGTCCTGCAGTACCATGGCGGCGCGCTGCTGGATCGTGTCTTTCGTGTTGATATAAAGGTCTGTTTCTCCGCCGGTCATGGCTGCTCTGGCCTTCGCAGCCGACAGAGTAGCCGAGACTTCGTTCCGGCGGATGTTGGTAAAGCGGATCGGCTGCAGGACATAGATCCGGTCAATGATCCAGCGCATACCGGGGTGCCAATAGATCGCTTCCAAAAGGCCCCTGGCGGCGGACGGCGTCATGACATCGTAGCTGACACGTTCTACCTTCATCTCCGGTCGTGTAAAGAGAGCATAGTCTCCCCACACCTCAACGCTAAAAGACAAATTCTTTCACTTCCTTTCCTGTTTATATAAAAATCCCTTGGTTTTGCTTTTCGATTTCCAATGAAAGCCCCGTGTCCGGGGAATAGAGCTTCAGATCCAGAAGGATCCCCGCGTTCTCCGATACGAGCTCCAAAGCCCCCATCTCCCGAAGCCGTACGAAATGCGGGCGATATACGGTGACTCCGTATGGACCCAGCTGCCGCAGCAGGCGACGGTCCGGCCCATACTGCCGGAGATCCTCTATCAGCCGTTCTCCCTCTCCGATGGGGATATAAACCGTGTGATCTGCCCCGTCGATCAGCCGAAAGGCATCCGACACGGTTTGGAAACGCAGCTTCCCGGCGTTTTCCAGGATCTGCTCTCTATCCAGCTGCTGTTCCGGTTTCAAAGTGTATAGAAGAAAGCGAAAATACTCATAGATCGCTTCCGGTGCGTCCGGCTGTGAAAAGCGCCGGAGCGTATGTTCCGCCGCACTAATGTTCTGCTCTATGGTGCGGGGCGGTTTGGAAGCCGTGCGGAAAACATGGACCAGACTCTCCCCTGCCGGTCGCTTTCCCTCCCGGTTACAGCGTCCCCCGGATTGAATGATGGAGTCCAGTCCGGCCAGTGCGCGGAACACCTCGGGAAAATCCACATCCACCCCGGCCTCGATCAGGCTGGTGGAGATCACCCGGCAGTCCTGTCCGCTCCGCAGTCGTTCCCGGATCTCCTGAAGGACATTTCTGCGGTGATCGGGTGTCATCAAGGTGGACAGATGGTAGCTGCCTTCTTTTGTCCCAAGGGCGTTGTATAGCTCCTGGGCCTGGCGGCGGCTGTTTACGACGCACAACGCCTGCCTTCGCCTCTGCAGCCAGGAAACAAGCTCTTCATCCGTCAGCGTTCCATCGTCCACATACCGTACCCGGCGAAAAGCCTGATACATATTCTCCGGATCCGGGCAAAGCTCCCGTACAGAGACGCCGGGAAGGAGCTTGTCCAGCAAAGGGCCGAGGGCAGGCTGGGTAGCCGTACACAGGACCGCTGAGCAGCCGTAATGCTGTACCAACTGGCAGATCGCTCCGAGACAGGGACGAAGAAATGGTACCGGAAGCATCTGGGCTTCATCGAATACAATGACACTCTGAGCCACGTTGTGAAGCTTCCGATTTTTCCCCGGCTTATTCGAATATAGTGATTCAAAGAACTGAACGGCTGTGGTCAGAATGATCGGCGCCTCCCAGTTTTCCGCAGAAAAGACTCGTCTGTCTTCTTCGTTTTCCGCGGCAGAATACTCCGCGCCGGAATAGTGAGCCGTGATGACCCCTTTCCCGAAAATATCATCAAAAACGCCCTGGGTCTGCTCCAAAATGGAGCAATAAGGAATCACGTAAATAATCCGGCGCTTTCCGTGCTGAGAGGCATGGTGGAGCGCAAAAGCCATGGAAGAAATTGTTTTCCCACCGCCGGTGGGCACTGTCATGCTGAACAGGCCGGGAGCGTCTGTGGAACGGTCAACCGCCGATTTCAGGATTCGGCATCGGCGGCGGTTTATCTCTCCCTCCGGGTTCTTCCACCGGGATATGTAATCGTCCAGTATCTTCGTGAGCTTGTCCATGCCAACGGTTCTCTCGGCATACGGGCGGTTTTCGAAGTATGCTTCCGTATCCAGCCAGTCTGCGTCCGTCAGCGCCGAAAAAAGCATCTTCGTGTAAAAATACGTATCCAGGCCGAGGGAGTTTTTCCCTCCGACGGGAATCCCTTCCGGAAGCTCACGGCGCCAGGCCTCACAGTTCTCGATCCCGCCCGCGCGAGCATGATTGATCCGGGCCATGAAGGAGTCAGCAAGATCGTTTTTTGTTCCGATGTCTGAAAGCCCCGCATGATGACCGGCAATACACATGGCCGCCGGTAGATTCCGCTTTTCAAACAACAGCATTGCCCCCGCGGAGGAATGATCCACCTGTTCTTTACTTCCGCCGATCCGTCTCTGAAAAGCGTCGCTGTATTTTCCGATATCATGGTATAGACCGCTCTGCCTTCCATCGGCTTCGGCTCCGAACATCTGGCCGAATGCAGCGCACAACTCCGACACGCCCTCAAGATGGTCTTTGAGTGCCTGCCCCTCGGGATGCGCTGTCGTTGGGCTGTGCGCCAGATAGTTTTTCATGTGAATTCACCTCTTCGCAAAAGAACCGCACCTATAACATCATAAATTATACCAGATTATTAGGATGGCACTACCTTATTTTTTCTAATCTTTGCTATTTTTTGTAAAAAGTTTAGCCTGTTTATTGTCCTATAATCCGGACTTCCACAGCTGTCCGGCATCTTGTCTAAAGGGAAAACTACCGTCGAGCATGCTCAGTTTTCCTATACGCTTTCCTCGTGTCCGGGCGGGATGCCGCGCAAATCATCAAGTAAAGATTGACATTTTCAACACGGCGTTGTATAAATGTATTTAGTTGAAATAGCCAAAACGGCGTTTCACGATTCAAAAAAATAGGAGGAAATGGACATGAAGAAACTGTTTGCAGTGCTGCTGGCACTGGTCATGGTCGTTTCGCTGGCTGCCTGTGGCCAGACCGCCGCGCCTGCCGCAGAAACGAAGCCCGCGGAGACCAAGCCCGCGGAGGCGGCTCCTGCCGAGGCCCCTGCTGCGGAGCCCGCCCAGGCCGACCCCATGGAAGAGCTGATCGCCGCCGCCAAGGCGGAGGGCGAGCTGGTGGTCTACGGCTCCTGCGAAGAGGAGTACCTGGCCGCCGCCTGCGAGAACTTCCAGAAGATCTACGGTATCAAAACGACATATCAGCGTCTGTCCACCGGTGAGGTGCAGGCGAAGATTGAGGAAGAAAACGGCAATCCCTCCGCCGACGTCTGGTTCGGCGGCACCACCGACCCCTACAACGTTGTGGCTGCCGAGGGCCTGCTGGAGCCCTATGAGGCCATCAACGCCTCCCACCTGATGGGCGACATGTACCGGGACGCCGACGGCTGCTGGTACGGCATCTATAAGGGCATCCTGGGCTTCATGGTCAACACGGACGAGATGGAACGTCTCGGCCTGGAGATCCCCCAGGACTGGGCCGATCTGCTCAAGCCCGAATATCAGGGCAAGATCTGGCTGTCCAACTACAACACCGCCGGCACGGCCAAGCTGGTCATCAACACCATGATCCAGAAATACGGCCATGACGAGGGCATCCAGTATCTGGTAGATCTGGACAAGAACATCGAGGTTTACACCAAGTCCGGCTCCGGCCCCTCCAAGAACGTGGGCACCGGCGAGTGCGTGATCGGCATCGGCTTCCTGCATGACGGCATCCACCAGATCGTGGACAACGGCTACGGCAACATCGGCCTGGTCATCCCGTCCTCCGGCACCTCCTTTGAGATCGGCGCCACCGCCATCTTCAAGGGCGCCGCGCACTCCAATGCCGCCAAGCTGTGGATCGAGTACGCCCTGTCCCCCGACTGCGTGAACCTGGCCAAGGACAACGGCTCCTACCAGTTCCTGGTCATCGATAACGCCGAGCAGCCTGAGCAGGCCGCCGAGTTCGGTCTGGACCCCAACAACGTCATGGACTATGACTTTGAGGACGCGAAGAACAATATCAAGACCTATATCGAAGAGGTCATGACCGCTATCTCCAAAGCCGGCGCCGACGTGGGCGAGGGTCGTTTCCAGACCAGCTGATTTTCGGTCTCCCCAAGGATGGCGGGTCTCCCGCCATCCTTTTTTCATATCGCTTTCAACCTGCTGAATGAAAGGGGCGAATCCTATGGCAAGAGGTCAAGGTGCGGCGCTGGATCGTAAAAAACTGATGGCCGACCCTATCATGGTCACGACCATCGTCGTTCTGATCACCTTTTTAACACTTTTCATCCTCTACCCGCTGGCGATCCTGCTGGTGGACAGCTTCGTCGGGGACGGCAGCTTTGGCCTTTCGATCTTCCGGCGGATCTTCGCCATGCCTTCCTTTGTCAGAGCCATCAAAAACACCCTCCGTGTGGGCTTCGTGGTGGGCATCCTGTCCACCATGGTGGGCCTGCTTTTCGCGTATGTGGAGGTATACGTGCGCATGAACCGCTTTGCCGGTGGTCTGTTCAAAGTCGTGTCCATGCTGCCGGTGGTTTCTCCGCCCTTCGTGCTGAGCCTGAGCATGATCATGCTCTTCGGCAAGGCGGGCTTGATCACGCGTTTCCTTCTGGGCATCTATGACAACAGCGTTTACGGCTACTGGGGCATCGTCATCGTCCAGACCCTGACTTTCTTCCCGGTCTGTTACATGATGCTCAAAGGCCTTTTGAAGAACATCGACCCCTCTCTGGAGGAGGCCGCCCGGGACATGGGCGCCGGCCGCTGGAAGGTGTTCACCAGCGTCACCCTGCCCCTGCTGCTACCGGGCCTGGGCAACGCCTTTCTGGTGACCTTTATTGAGTCCATTGCCGACTTTGCCAACCCCATGATCATCGGCGGCTCCTACGACACGCTGGCCACCACCATTTACCTGCAGATCACCGGTGCCTACGACAAGGCCGGCGCCGCCGCCATGGCCGTGGTGCTGCTCTGCATCACGCTCACCATGTTCGCCGTGCAGAAATTCTATCTGGAGGCCAAGACCGCCGCCACCCTTACCGGCAAGGCCAGCCGGGCCAGGATGCTCATTGAGGACAAGAGCGTGAAGATCCCCCTGACGGTGCTGTGCTCCCTGGGAGCCATGTTCGTCATCATGATGTACATCTGCGTGCCCATCGGCGCCTGCTTCCCCACCTGGGGCTACAAATTCTTCCCCCTGACCGGCAAGTGGTTCGGGCAGGTGTTCAGCAAGTACCACGGCTTCAAGGCCTTCAAGGACTCCTTTATCCTGTCTCTGATCGCCTCGCCCATCACTGCGCTGCTGAGCATGATCATCTCCTATCTGGTGGTCAAGCGGAAATTCAAGGCCAAGGGCTTTATCGAGGCGGTGTCCATGCTGGCCATGGCGGTGCCCGGCACGGTGCTGGGCGTGGGATATATCCGGGGCTTCTCCGGGGGCATGTTCCACACCGGCTTCCTCCAGGGCATCTACGGCACCGGCCTGATCCTGATCATCGTATTCGTGGTCCGCTCCCTGCCCACCGGCACGAGAAGCGGCATCTCTGCCCTGCGCCAGATCGACAAATCCATCGAGGAATCCGCTTACGATATGGGCGCGGACAGCTTCAAGGTGTTCATGACCGTGACTTTGCCCCTGATCAAGGATTCCTTCCTCTCCGGCCTGGTGACCGCCTTTGTGCGCAGCATCACGGCCATCTCCGCCATCATCCTGCTCGTCACGCCCAGCTATCTGCTCATCACCGTCCAGATCAACGAGTTCGCGGAAAAAGGCGCCTTCTCCCTGGCCTGCGCCTTTGCCAGCATCCTGATCGTTATCACGTACGGCGCCGTGCTGCTGATGAATCTGGTCATCAAACACTTCGGCACCAGCAAAAACTTGAAGGAGGATTGACCCATGGAGAAAGTGAAAAAAGGCGTCCGCTTGGAGCACATCTCCAAGATCTACCAGGACCCCAAAACGGGCAAGGACTTTTACGCGGTGAAGGACACCTCTCTGACCATAGAGCCCGGCTCTTTCGTCACTCTGCTGGGTCCCTCCGGCTGCGGCAAGACCACCACGCTGCGGATGATCGCCGGGTTTGAGAGCCCGGACGAGGGCGAGATCTATCTGGGAGACGAGCCCATCAACGAGCTGACCCCCAACAAGCGGGACACCGCCATGGTGTTCCAGAGCTACGCCCTGCTGCCCCACTACAACGTGTTCGACAACGTGGCCTACGGCCTCAAGCTGCGGAAGGTGCCCCGGGAGGAGATCAAGCAGCGGGTCATGCGCATTCTGGATCTTGTGGAGCTCACCGGCATGGAGGGCCGCATGACCAACCAGCTCTCCGGCGGTCAGCAGCAGCGGGTGGCGCTGGCGCGGGCGCTGGTGATCGAGCCGTCGGTGCTGCTTTTTGACGAACCTCTCTCCAACCTGGACGCGAAGCTCCGGGTCTCCATGCGCACCGAGATCCGCCGCATCCAGCAGGAGGTCGGCATCACCGCCATCTACGTCACCCATGACCAATCGGAGGCCATGGCCCTTTCCGACAACATCATCATCATGAACAAGGGCGTGGTGGCCCAGATGGGCACTCCCCAGGAGATCTACTATCACCCGGTCAGTGAATTCGTGGCCGATTTCATCGGTGAGGCCAATTTCCTCCGGGGGACCATGCAGAAGAAAGACGGGGAACTGGCAGAATTGTCCATGGACGGCATCCCTCTGAAGGTGCCGTTCCGGGAGGGCATGGCGGCCGGCGAGGAGTATACCGTCGTTCTGCGCCCCGAGGCGGCGTCTCTGGGCGATCAGGGCGGTCTCCCCTGCCGCGTGGTTCTCTCCTGCTTCATGGGCTCGTATCAAAACTATCATGTGATGGCGGGGAACACGCTGGTGAAGCTGGAGGAACACAACCCCAAGAACAAAAAAATCTATCAGGTGGGAGACACCTGCTCGCTGCTGTTCGATCCTGCCTCCGTCCACGTCCTGTAAGGCGAGGCGCTCTCCCGAAAAAACTGTTGACAAGCGCTCTCATCCGTGCTATTTTGATTTAAACCGTTGAAGAAGAGTGAGTAAGTTCCGCCGTATTTCCACAGAGAGCCGCCGGCGCTGGAAAGGCGGTGAAAAAAGCGGGACCGAATGGACTTCTGAGGGCGAGCGGAAATGGCCCGTGCCAGAGTATGCAAGACGGAGGAGGCGCTCCGTGATCAATCGTCCGCGTATGACCGTACGCAAAAAGTGGGCGCGAAAAGCGTCAAGCCGGGTGGCACCGCAGGATTATTCGATCCTGTCCCAGCATGATTTACTGGGACAGGATTTTTTCTGTCCCGACAATGAGAAAGGAGCGATCCCCATGGCAAAGAACATCCCCTACAAAATCTATCTGGAAGAATCCGAGATGCCGACGGCATGGTATAACGTCCGCGCCGACATGAAGAACAAGCCCGCCCCTCTGCTCAACCCCTCCACCCATCAGCCCATGACGGCCCAGGAGCTGGGAGCCGTCTTCTGCGACGAGCTGGTGCAGCAGGAGCTTGACAACGACTCGCCCTTCATCCAGATCCCCCAGGAGATCCGGGATTTCTACAAGATGTACCGCCCCTCTCCCCTGGTCCGTGCCTACTGTCTGGAGGAAAAGCTCCAGACCCCGGCAAAGATCTACTACAAGTTTGAGGGCAACAACACCTCCGGCAGCCACAAGCTCAACAGCGCCATTGCCCAGGCCTATTATGCCAAAAAGCAGGGCCTGAAGGGCGTCACCACCGAGACCGGCGCCGGTCAGTGGGGCACCGCCCTGTCCATGGCCTGCTCCTATCTGGGGCTGGACTGCAAGGTGTTCATGGTAAAGGTGAGCTATGAGCAGAAGCCCTTTCGCCGGGAGGTCATGCGCACCTACGGCGCCCAAGTCACCCCCTCCCCCTCCATGACAACGGAGGTAGGCCGTAAGATCCTCGCCGAGCACCCCGGCACCACCGGCTCCCTGGGCTGCGCCATTTCCGAGGCCGTGGAGGTGGCCGTGGGCCATCCCGGTTACCGCTATGTGCTGGGCAGCGTGCTCAACCAGGTTCTGCTGCACCAGAGCATCATCGGCATGGAGACCAAGATCGCCCTGGATAAGTATGGCATCAAGCCGGACATGATCATCGGCTGCGCCGGCGGCGGCTCCAATCTGGGCGGCCTGATCTCCCCCTTCATGGGCGAGAAGCTCCGGGGCGAGGCGGACTACCGCATCATCGCCGTGGAGCCGGCCTCCTGCCCCAGCTTCACCCGGGGCGTGTACGCCTATGACTTCTGCGACACGGGCATGGTCTGCCCCCTGGCGAAAATGTACACCCTGGGCAGCGGCTTCATCCCCGCCCCCAACCACGCGGGGGGCCTGCGCTACCACGGCATGAGTCCCGTGCTGAGCCAGCTTTACGCCGACGGCTTCATGGAGGCGGTGTCCGTGCCCCAGACCCGGGTGTTTGAGGCGGCGGAGCAGTTCGCCCGAGTAGAGGGCATCCTCCCCGCGCCGGAGAGCTCTCACGCCATCCGCGTGGCCATCGACGAGGCCATGAAATGCAAGGAGACCGGCGAGGAGAAGACCATCGTCTTCGGCCTGACCGGCACCGGCTATTTCGACATGGTGGCCTACGAGAAGTTCCACGACGGGAAGATGGACGACTATGTTCCCAGTGATGAGGAGCTGCAGGCCTATTTTGCCAAGCTGCCCAAGGTGGACTGAACCGTAAGATCGCAGATAACGCATGGAAGGCACGGACGGGAGGGATTCCCCCAGTTCGTGCCTTCCAAGTATTTTAAAATAGTCCGTTTTTCCCCGGGCAGGGCCGGAGTCACCGGGCGGCGTACTGTTTGCCGGTGTGGTCGATGGCGGTGTCGCCCTGAAGAAGCAGCTCCCCCACCGGGACGATGGTATAGCCCTCCCGCTGGAGATACTCAATGATCCCCGGCAGGGCCTCCGGGGTGTGGAGCCCCGCGTTGTGGAACAATACGATGCTCCCCGGGACGACTTTGTCGGTCACCCGCGCCGTGATCTCCGCAGCCGGCAGCTCCTTCCAGTCCAGACTGTCCACGTTCCATTGAATGGCGGTGACGCCAAGGCTCCGGATGGCGGAGATCACGTTGTCGTCATACTCTCCGTAGGGGCAGCGGAAGAGCGTGGGCCGCAGGCCGGTGATGGCCTCGATCTTATCCGAGCAGCGGTTCACCTCCGCGCAGACCTCCCGAGGGGAGAGCTTGCTCAGATGCGGGTGGGTGTCGGAGTGGTTCATCACCTCATGGCCGGCGTCCGAAAGGGCTTTTACGCTCTCCGGGTACCGGTCCACCCACTGGCCCACCAGGAAAAAAGTGGCCTTCACACCGTATCGCCCCAGAATGTCGATCAGATCCTGGGTGTCCTCGTTGCCCCAGGCGGCGTCAAAGGTCAGGCTGACCAGCTTCTCCTCCCGATCCACGCAGTACACCGGCAGCTCCCGCCGGGTGGCCGCCGCCCCCACGATCCGGGGCGAAAAGATCACGGAAAATATCAGCGCCGCCGCCAGCGTGACCCCGGCGGCGGAGAAGATCCCCCGGTGCCGCCGCGCCCAACGGATCCAGCTTTCGGAAATCATGGAAACATCCCCCCTCGCGGACACTGTATGTCCGTGAGAGGGGATTTATGTGTCCGGCCGGAACCGGGGCCGGGATGCAGATGATGGAAAAGCGTACCCTGATCCCATGAATTTTTGACTTTGGGCGTCCATGTGGCTATAATGAAAACATGAGCGGCGCCAGGAAAAACACCCGAAGGAGGGATCCCCATGCATATCGATCCGGACCGGTTTCGATGGACAAGAGAGCCGAGAGTATACAGCATCTCCGGGGAGAAGATCATCATCACCACCGAGCCCCGCACCGACCTGTGGCAGCGTACCTATTACCGCTTCCGCAACGACAACGCGCCGGTGCTGCAGATGGAGACCGGGGAGAAATATTTCTCCTTCCTGGTAAAAACGGATTTCTCCGAAAGCCGCCGCCGCTTCGACCAGTGCGGCATCGTCATGTACCTGGACAGCGAGAACTGGCTCAAGGCCTCTGTGGAGTACGAGAACGAGCGGTTCCGGCATCTGGGCTCCGTGGTAACCAACCGCGGCTACTCCGACTGGGCGACCACGGCGATCCCGGCCGATGTGAAGACGATGTGGTACCGCTTCAGCCGCCGGGAGGACGATTACCGCATCGAGTGCTCCCGGGACGGAAGGGATTTCCGCCAGATGCGCATCTGCCACATGTGGGAGGGCGCCGGAAAGATCCGCTTCGGCGTCTACGCCTGCAGCCCGGAGGATTCCAGCTTTACGGCGGTGTTCACGGATATGCGCCTTACGGAATGCGCGTGGAAAGCCCACGACGGGCAGCCCCCGGATGAAACGCCCGCGGACGCGGCAGAGGGGGGATCGCAGATATGATGCCGGAGACGGAGCTGGACGCAGCCTTGTTTTTCAACGATCTCCCCGGCGCTTATCCCATCTACCTTGCCTTCCGGGACGCCGTACTGGCGGCCCATCCGGATACGCAGATCCGGGTGCAGAAAACGCAGATCACGTTTTATAACCCCCGGGTGTTTGCCTGCGCCTCCCTGCTCCGCGCCAGACGAAAGGCGGAGCTGCCGAAGCCCTGGCTCACCGTCACGCTGGGACTTCCCTGCCGGCTGGACTCCCCGCGGGCGGCGATCTGTACCGAGCCCTATCCGGGCCGCTGGACGACGCATATCGTCCTGGGCGCTCCGGAGGAGGTGGACGAGGAGCTGCTTCACTGGGTGGACGAGGCCTATGCCTTTGCCGCCGGGAAGTGAAGGGCGGGGCGGCCGATCCCGCGATGTTCTGTTTTTCATAATCAGCAAAAAGTGCGGTCGGGCCCTGTTCCCGGCCGGATACGGGATAAAGAGATTCCCCCTCTGCCGGCCGGATGCCCGCAGAGGGGGAATGCTTCTTTTTTAATCGCCTGTTCAGTCCTTCATAGCGCCGCGGATCAGCGCGAGCAGCTCGTCATAAGTCTCGCAGGCGGGAATATCCGGGTTGTCCCGGCGGATGGCCTCGGTAGAGCGGAACAGGAAGCCCGCCTTGCTCTGGCGGATCATGCCCAGGTCGTTGAAGCTGTCGCCGCTGGCAATGGTCTCAAAGCCGCAGGACTGGAGAGCCTTCACGGTGGTCAGCTTGGTCTGGGGGCAGCGCAGGCGGTAGCCGGTGATGCTGCCGTCCTCCCCCACCACCAGCTCGTTGCAGAAGATGGTGGGCCAGCCCAGCTTTTTCATCAAGGGCTTGGCGAACTGGGAGAAGGTGTCACTGAGGATGACCGCCTGGGTCTCGGAACGGAGCTGATCCAGGAACTCCCGGGCCCCGGGCATGGGGTCTACGGTGGCGATGACCTCCTGGATCTCCTTCAGGCCGAGACCGTTCCGGTGCAGGATGTCCAGGCGATAGCGCATCAGCTTATCGTAGTCCGGCTCATCCCGGGTGGTGCGGCGCAGCTCCGGAATACCGGCAGCCTCCGAAAAAGCGATCCAGATCTCCGGGACAAGCACGCCCTCCAGATCCAAGCAGGTGATATACATTGTCTTATTCTCCTCTTTCTGTTATTCTTCGATGAACAGTACGCCCAGAGTCCGGGGACCGCAGTGGCTGGACACGGTGCAGCCGGCCACGGTGTGGTGGACCTCCCGGCAGCCGGACAGCTCCTTGACAAGGGCGGTCAGCTCCTCCACCACCTCCGGCTCGATCTCGCCGGATTCGGTGAGGAAGATATGGCCCGGGCGGATCTTTTTCCCCGACAGACGCTCGGTGATGTATTTGCGGTAGACCTGGGCCATATTGCCCCGGTATTTTTTGTAGACGCCCAGCTTGCCGTCCTTCATCTCCAGGGCGGGCTTGAGCTTCAGGAGATTCGCGCCCAGGGCCTCCACGCCGGTGCAGCGGCCGCCCTTCCACATGAACTCCAGGGTGTCCAGCACAAAGCTGGTGGATACCTTCTCCCGCAGCTCGTACAGGTGGGCCGCGATCTCCCGGGCGCTCATGCCCCGGGCGGCGCACTCCGCGCTCTCAATGGCCAGCAGGCCGATGCCGGTGGAGAGCATGCGGCTGTCCACCGTATACACGCCCTCCAGCTCCTGGGCGGCCAGTCGGGCGGCATTGTAGGTATTGGAAAGATCCGAGCTGATGTCCAGATGCAGGACCTCATAGCCCGCCTCCACCAGAGGCCGGAAGAAATTATCAAAATCCTGGACGCTGGGGGCGGCGGTCTTGGGCAGGAGCCCGTCTTTATGATAGCGGGCATACATATCCGCAGGGCTGAAGTTCACGCCGTCCTGATACTCCTCTTCCCCCAGGATGATGGTCAGGGGGAGCGTGCGGATCTGATAGCGTTCAAGCAGCTCCGGGGAAAGATCCA
Organism: Oscillospiraceae bacterium; assembly: GCA_017540645.1. Taxonomy (GTDB): domain Bacteria; phylum Bacillota; class Clostridia; order Oscillospirales; family Oscillospiraceae; genus Apopatocola. The sequence continues at coordinate 30,949 of JAFYAQ010000006.1, read as the reverse complement.
CCGTGCTGTCCGCTGTAATGACCACAGGCTTTTTCAATGGGACATCCCTCTTTTTTCCGGTTTGATTCGCTAAAAGCTAAAAAATTATAGCAGATGTGTTTCCGTTTGTCCAGATATATTCAAAAAAGTACAAAAAAGAGCGGGGTTTCTCCGCGGCACACACAGCCGCCGTGAAATCACCCGCTCTTTGCTTTTTTGTTCTTTTCCGCTTTTTACGGATCGGATCAGCGCCTGCCGCGTGTATCGGGAATCGTCAGAGCTCCGGGCATCGTTCCAGCACGGCGGCAAAGGCCTCCAGCCCGGTCTGGTCCTCCGGAGAGAAGCGCCCGGCCAAGGGGCTGTCTATATCCAGCACGCCCCAGACCCGGCCATGGCGGCGCAGAGGCACCACCAGCTCCGATCGGGAGGCGCTGTCGCAGGCGATGTGGCCGGGAAAGGCGTGGACATCCTCCACCCGCTCCGTCCGGTCATTGGCCGCCGCCGTGCCGCACACGCCCTTGCCCCAGGGGATCCGGATGCAGGCGGGCTTGCCCTGGAAGGGGCCCAGCACCAGGGTGTCCCCCTGGGTGAGATAAAAGCCCGCCCAGTTGATATCCGGCAGCGTCTGCCATAAAAGCGCGGCCGCGTTGGCCAGATTGGCGATGGGATAGGGCACGCCGTCGATCAGCGCCTCCAACTGGCGGCAGAGCGCGGGATAATCCGTCATTGGGCGGCTCGCTCCGTGATGAAGCGAACGAAGGCGTGGACCTCCTGCATGGTGTTGAAGCGGGCGGTGTACATCTGGTTGCCCATATCGCTGGCCAGGGCATCCGGCATCCGCTCGGCCATGACGATGGCGCCGGCGTATTTCTTCATCACTTCTTCATGGCTGTGGACGTAGGTCCAGCAGTCCCGGCGGGAGGAGTAGATGCAGAAGCAATCCTCCCCGCTCTCCGGCAGACGGCGCTCGCCGAAGCACACCATGTCCGCCCAGATCTTATACACGTCGGTGTAGTGGGCAAAATTCATCATGTCCGGGGTGTAGCCGCCGGCGGGGCGCATGTTGACCTCCAGGCCCACGAAGTCGCCCACCTCTCCCAGGCCCTTTCTGGCCTTGGTGAGGCGGAAGAACTCCATGTGGACAAAACGGCACTTTACGCCGAAGGACTTCAGCGCCCGGCGGCCCAGGGCCTTGAGTTGGGCGGGGACCTTCTTGAGGGTGTAATAGCTCAGCTCCCCGTTGGTCAGCACGATGTCCATGATGGAGGGCGGGAAAACGCTGCTGGATTCAAAGAGGGGGCGGCCCTCGCCGTCGGCGATGGCGTCGTAGGAGTAAATGTCGCCCTCGATGAACTCCTCGCACACATAGGGCACCTCCGGCTTTTCGGCGAAGAACTTCCGCAGATCCTCATCGCTCTCCAGCTTGTATGTATCCGCGGCGCCCACGCCCACGTCCGGCTTGACGATCACCGGATAGCCCACCTGGCGGATGAAGCGGCGGGTATCCGCCTCGTCCTTCACCCGGTGGCAGCGGGCGGTGGGGATATTGCCCAGGGCGTAGTATTTCTTCATCTCGGACTTGCGCTTCCAGCCGCCGATCTCCTCCGCCTTTACGCCGGTGGTGATGTTAAAGTCGGAGCGCAGCCGGGCGTCGGTCTCCAGCCAGTACTCGTTGTTGGATTCCAGCCAGTCGATCTTGCCGTACTTGAAGGAGAAAAAGGCCACCGCGCGGAACACGGAGCCGTAGTCCTCCAGAGAATCGACCTTATAATACTCCGTCAGACTGCCGCGCAGCTCCTGCTCCAGCTGGTCATAGGGGCAGTCGCCCACACCCAGCACATTGGCGCCGTTGTTCTTCAGCTCCGCGCAGAAATGCCAGTAGGTGCGGGGGAAGTTGGGGGAAATAAAAACAAAATTCATATCGTATACCTCGCTTTTTCCGAAAATGATACGTTAAAGCGGATTATATCACACTTTCCCCCGGCTTCCAATAGGTATTTTTGACAAGAATCCGGTACTCGGCTCCCGGGACACCTCGTCAACGGCGCTGAAAAACGTCCTTTCAGACGGTTCCGCCTGCGTCTGTCTCCTGATTCAGGGAAAACGTGACCGCGGCATTTCCGGCGCCCAGGATCGCTTTCAGCTCCGCCGGAGACAAGTCCTGTACTTTCCCGAGACGGGTGAAGTTCCAGCTGTTCACGTCATAATAGATCGTGATCTGATCGCCCTGATAGAGGATCACATCCCCCGGCTCCGTGGTGATCTGCTCATCGTTTCGGGGAAGCGTGGTTCCCAGAGGACCTACCTTTTCAAAGCTGCCGTAATCGCGCATTTCGACCGTTACGTCTCCGGTCTTTAAAAGATCAAGGAATGCGTCCGCGGAAGAATTCTCTGCCGCGATGATCGACAGGACGCTGCCGTTCACATTCGCATAAAACATTCTGTTCGCTCCCTCCTGCGCCGCCGGTTCCTCTCCGACGGGTCCTGAAGCATCCTGCTCCGGCACCGGCTCTGCCGTTGCCGGAAGACCGGTTTCTTCCGTGGTGCCGGGTCCTTCCGTTGCCCCCGGCTCCCCGGGCCGGGTGCTGCCGCAGCCTGTGAGAAGAAGCAGCAGGACCGGCACAAGGGCAAAGATACGGGCTCTTTTACTCCAGCGATTTTCCGAATTCATATGCTTCCCCCTGCTCCTCACTTTTTCCGGAGGCCTGACCGGGATCGGAAATGCCGCCGCAGAAGAGGGTCCCCGCCAGCTCTGCCTTTTCAAAGCAATCGACCCATCCCTGCAGGCCGCTCACCGCTTTCTCCGGCACATCGTCTTCGTCTTCCGCGGCCGTCATCAGCAGGTAGATCTTGCGGAACCGGTAATCCGAAGGATACAGGGGATTCATACGATCCAGCAGTGTCTTCATCTGGCCGCTCATTTCGTAGTAGTAGATCGGTGTGGCAAACACGAGGGTATCCGCGTTTTTGACCTTTTCGGCGATCCAGACCGCATCGTCCTTCAGCACGCATGTCTGGGTTTTCTGACAGACCAGGCATCCGATGCAGAATCTCAGGTCCTTGCCCTTCAGGCTGATATGCTCGACCTCATGTCCCGCGTCCCGTGCGCCTTTGATCAGGCTCTCCGTCAGGATGTCCGAGTTGCTCCCGGCCCGCAGGCTTGTGGAGATCACAAGTACTTTGCTCATCTGTCCGCTCCTTATTTCAGGTATTCACGGAAGAACGCTTCCATCTTGTCAAAGGGGATGGCGTCCTTTCCGCCGCCGTCATAGAGATCCGTGTGAACGGCGCCGGGGATGATCATGAGTTCCTTGTTGGCCGCGTATTTGCTGTCTTTGATCATGTCGGCATAGGCGTCGCGGCTGAAATAGCAGGAGTGCGCTTTGTCGCCGTGGATCAGGAGGACGGCGCTGCGGATCTCATGGGAGTACTGAAGGATCGGCTGGTTGACAAAGGACTCACAGCCGATGACGTTCCAGCCGCCGTTGGAATTCAGAGAACGGGGATGATAGCCGCGTCCGGTCTTGTAGTAATCGTAATAGTCCTTCACAAAGAAGGGCGCGTCTTCCGGCAGGGGGTCCACCACGCCGCCGCCGAGCTTGTATTCGCCGTTTTTCAGGTCCGCAAGCCTCTGGGCACACATGGCCGCCTTCGCCTGATAACGGGCTTCCTCGCTGTCGGCGGAATCGAAATACCCCTTGGCGTTCACCCGGGTCATGTCATACATGGTGGAAGCCACCGTCGCCTTGATCCGGGTATCCAGCGCGGCCGTATTGATGGCCATGCCGCCCCAGCCGCAGATCCCGATGATGCCGATGCGGTCCGGATCGACTTTTTCATGGAGGGAGAGGAAGTCCACCGCCGCCATGAAGTCTTCGGTGTTGATGTCTGGAGAGGCCATGTAACGCACATTGCCGCCGCTCTCGCCGGTGAAGGAGGGATCGAAGGCCATGGTCAGGAATCCCCGTTCCGCCATTATCTGGGCATACAGCCCGGAGCACTGCTCCTTGACGGCACCAAAGGGGCCGGAGACCGCGATCGCGGGCAGGCTGTCCCCCGCATTCTTCGGTACATACAGATCCGCCGCCAGCGTAATGCCGTAGCGGTTCACGAAGGTCACCTTGCTGTGATCGACTTTTTCGCTTTTCGGGAAGGTCTTGTCCCATTCGTCGGTGAGTACGAGTTCTTCTTTTTTGATCATGGTCGTTGTCTCCTTTATTTTCACTGAATCGATTTTGCTGTCTGTCGGATCAGGTAATCCAGGCAGTCCACTTTCCGCTGGCTTTTGTGAAGTTCCTCCAGCCGGCTGCACCGGCATATCCGAAAGTACCGGATCAGCGCCTGTACATCGTCGGCTTCATAGAGCTGCTTTGCTTTCTCCAGATCTTCGCTCCCGCATCCGGCATCCGAAAGATTGGTAAGGATCTTTTCCAGTTCTTCCTTCATGGCTGCATCTCCCGCGTTTTTCTTGCTGTGGTTTCATTATAGAGGCTTGACCTGCACTTCGCTAATGGTTATAATGAATATCATGATATTCTAATCATGCATGTCATGGATAATAAGGATCGGGAAGGATCGTACCATGGAGATCCGCACATTGAGATATTTCCTGGCGGTGGCCAGAGAAGAGAACATGACCCGGGCCGCCGAGCTGCTGCATGTCACGCAGCCGACGCTTTCCAAGTCGCTGAAAAGCCTGGAGGATGAGCTTGGGAAAAAGCTGTTCACCCGTCACAGCTTCAGCATCGCCCTGACGGAAGAAGGGGTCCTGCTTCGAAACCGGGCGGAAGATCTTGTCTTAATGGCGGATAAGATCGAGCAGGAGTTCCTGTCGCTGGATGACATCACCGGAGGGGATATTTATTTCGGACTGGCGGAGTCCTATCAGATCCGTTATCTTGCCAGGGAAATCAAGGAGTTCAAGAAGACCTATCCCGATCTGCGCTATCACATCACCAGCGGGGACACGGAGCAGGTGACGGAAAAACTGGATAAGGGCCTTTTGGATTTTGCCGTGATCTGCGAGACGCCGGATGAACGGAAATATCACGCTATCCCCTTCCCTGAGGCGGACTATTTCGGGGCCGTGATCCCCGCCGGTTCGGCGCTTGCAAAGAAGGACAGCGTCACCGCCGAGGACCTTGCGGGCCTGCCGCTGTTTACCTCGGAGCAGAGCTGGGAAAACGATATTCGTCCATGGGCCGGGGACGCGTTTTCCCGGCTGCACCTGGAAGGCTCCTTCCGCCTTGCCTACAACGGTTCCATGTTTGCAAAGGAGGGCCTCGGGATCCTGCTGACGCTGAACAACCTGATCGATACGTCTCCGGAGAGCGGGCTGGTCTTTCGGCCGCTGGAGCCGCGGCTGGAAATGAAGCTGTTTTTGATCTGGAACAAATACCAGAGCTTCACGCCCATCGCGGAAAGGTTCCTGAAGCAGATGCAGACATCATTTTCCGGTCAGTCATAAATGGCATCGAAGCCCCACCCAGGCTGTTTCAACAGGAAATTCACGGCAAGCTACAGAGAGCCGGGGCGGCAATGAACGCACCCCGCAGCGGAGGTTGTTGATCTATGATCCGAAATATCGTATTTGATATAAGCGGCGTTCTGGCCGATTTTCGGCTGATGGAGTTTCTCTCCGAAAAAGGCTTTGACACCGCCATGTGCCGGCGGATCATCAAAACCGCCGTGTACAGTCCCTATTGGGAGCAGTTTGAACGCGGCGAGATCACAGAAGAAGAAACACTGGAGGGCTTTGCCCGTATGGATCCGGAGATCCGGGAGGAGCTGTATAAGGCCTTCTCCGATCTGCACGGCATGCTGATCATCCGGGAGTACGCGATCCCCCTGGTGCGGCAGCTGAAAAAGGCCGGATACGGCGTTTATTATCTCTCCAACTACTCAAAGAAAGCCTACGATGAATGCGGCGAATCGCTGGCGTTTATGCCGTATATGGACGGCGGGATGGTTTCCTTCCAGATCGGAAAGACCAAGCCCTCCCCGGCGATGTTCACGCAGTTTCTGCGCGAGTATGGTCTGCGTGCCCAAGAGTGTATTTTTGTGGACGATACCGCGGAAAACGTTGAGACAGCGGCAGCGCTGGGATTTATCGGCCTTGCGTTCGCCTCCTATGATCAGCTTATCGCGGCGTTCAGGGAATACGGCGTAGAGGTCAGGTGATCGTATGAAATGGAAATGTCCCAAATGCGGCAGAGAGTTTTCAAGACAGGATCAGGATCATTATTGCGTCAAGCCCCGGACGATTGACGAGTACATTGCCGCCCAGGAGGAAGCCATCCGGCCGGTCCTTTGCCGGGTCCGGGGAATCTTGCAAAGCGCCCTCCCGGAAGCGGAGGAGCGGATATCCTGGTCCATGCCGACCTATTGGAAGGGCCGGAACATCATTCATTTTGCGGCTGCGAAAAAGCATCTCGGGATCTATCCCGGCGATGAGGCCACCGCAGCCTTCGCAGGCGAGCTAACTGATTACGATACCAGCAAAGGAACGATCCGTCTGCCCTATGAGGCGCCGCTTCCGGCCGAGCTGATCCGGAGGATCGCGGAATGGTGCTTTGCAAAGTATGCGAAGTGACGGAGCTTACAGCGATCCACAAGACCATCCTTCAGGATATCGTGGATAACGGCAAATAAAGGGGTTTTATTTATGAGCAAGAAAATCGTTGTTGTCAACGCCGGGCCTCGAAAGGGCTGGAATACGGACACCCTGCTGGCGGAGGCGTCAAAGGGCGCGCAGTCTTCCGGCGCTGAGGTGGAGCGCTTTGATCTGTTCCGCTTGGAGAGATATACCGGCTGCATCTCCTGCTTTGGCTGCAAGCGGGAGAAGAACAAAGGCCGCTGCCTATGCAGGGACGGACTTACCCCTGTGCTGGACGCCATACGGGAAGCAGACGGTCTGATCATCGGCTCTCCCAATTATTTGAGTGAGCTGACGGCGTCTTTCCGTGCGCTGTATGAGCGTCTGATCTTCCAGAACCTGACCTACAATGCGGAGACGCCCTGCTGCAACACTCGTCCCATCCCCGTGCTGCTTATCATGACCAGCAACGCCCCGGATAACAGCTATTCGGAACTGCTGCAGAATTATCAGCAGACGCTGACCCGATTCGTGGGGCCGACAGAAGTCTTTACCGCCGGGGATACCCTCCAGCTCAAGGATTACGGCAAAACGGACTGGCCCTGGACGTTTTTTGATCCCGCGCACAAGCAGCGCCGACACGAGACCGTTTTTCCGCAAAAGTGTGCCCGGGCCTTCGAATTGGGCGCCGCCCTGGCATCCCGGTAAATACGAACAAACAGGCAGGATAATGAAGGATCCGGCCGGGCAAACGGCTATGCTTTCCTTCGTATGCCCGCTCGAAAGACGTGATTCGTTGGGGATTCGGCAGCATGACCGAAGGAGAGCCTGACAAAAAGGTCCAGCTTGACTCCGGCACGCTCGCGCCGCATCCCAAGCGGCTTTACGGACAAAGCCCTGCACCGATTGGAGGCACATACATGAACCGTATCGATAACGAATTTGATCTGCAGGAATACCTGACAAAAGGCGTAGAGGACGTGATCGCCGACGCCGTCAAGGCAACCCTGCGGAATCCCAGAGAAAGCGCGTTTATACTGAAATTTGCCGCCGCGAGCAAGGCGGCGTCCAAACGGCGCAGAAAGCTGGAAGACGCCGGGGAGCATGTCCCCTCTTACCTGATCGCCAGTATCACCAGCAGATGCAATCTGCACTGTGCGGGCTGCTATTCGCGCTGCAACCACGCGACAGTCGACGCGGAACCGGTCAGCCAGCTGACAAGCGAGGAGTGGCTCCGGATCTTCGACGAGGCCGATGAACTGGGGATCAGCTTTATCCTCCTGGCCGGCGGAGAACCGATGCTTCGGCGGGACATCGTCGAGGCGGCGGGAAAGAAGCAGAATATCCTGTTCCCGATCTTTACGAACGGGACCTTCATGGACGAGAGGTATTTCGAGCTCTTTGACCGCTGCCGGAATCTTCTTCCGGTCATGAGCATCGAGGGGGAACGGGAGATCACGGATGCCAGGCGCGGCAAGGGCATTTATGACCGCCTGATCGCCAATATGGAGGAACTGAACCGGCGGGGACTGGTCTTCGGGGCGTCGGTCACGGTAACGACGGAGAACATCCGTGAGGTCACGTCCGGGGACTTTCTGAAGTCTCTCTCGGATCGCGGATGCCGGGTCGTGATCTTTGTGGAATTTGTCCCTGTCACCGAGGAGAGCAGGGAACTGGCTCCGGGAGATAAAGAACGCGAATATCTGACATCTGAAATGGAACGGCTGCGCACAGAGCACCCCGAAATGGTCTATGTCTCCTTCCCCGGTGATGAAAAGAGCTCCGGGGGCTGCGTGGCGGCAGGCCGGGGCTTCTTCCATATCAATTCTCACGGAGGGGCGGAGCCGTGCCCATTCTCCCCGTATTCGGATATCAACGTCCGCAGCTCGTCCCTCCGGGAGGCGCTTCACTCTCCGCTTTTTACGGCGCTGCGCGACGGAGGCATCCTTCTGGACGATCACGAGGGCGGCTGCGTCCTTTACGAAAAGCGTGAACTTGTAGAACGCATTTTGGCCGGAAAAGCCGATTGACCCCATTCGTCCGTCTTCCCTTTCGCCGGGATGAATCCCAAGCGACAATCGAACAGCCCAAAGCCGGCCGGTGCATCCGGACGACTTTGGGCTGTTCTTCTCATTTTTCTTCGTAAGCAGGTCTCCAGGCCGCGAACTGGACGAGCTGTTCATCGGTACGGTGGTAGTAGCGAACGCCCCGGTCCAGCTTTGCGATCTCCGCCATCTCAGCGTCGGTGAGCGTAAAGTCCAGGATATTCAGGTTGTCCCGGATGTGGTCCACGTTGCGGCTGCCGGGGATCACAACAAAGCCCATCTGGGTGTGCCAGCGGAGGATGACCTGCGCCGGGGTCTTGCCGTACTTTTTACCCAGCTTTGCGAATACGGGCTCATTCCGGAGGGCCTTGTCGCCGTGACCCAGGGGATACCAGCTCATGAGCTTGATGCCGTACTTGTCCAGGGTCCTGCGAAGCTCGGTCTGGGTAAAGTAGGGATGCGCCTCCACCTGGATGAACTGAGGCGCGATCTCCCATTTGGTCTCCAGTTCTTCGATATACTTGCCCTCAAAGTTGGAGATGCCGATGCTCTTTGCCTTGCCCTCTTTGTAGGCCTTTTCCAGCTGCCGGTAGCCGGCCAGCCAGTGGCCCGCAGGCTGATGGATGTAAAGCAGATCCACATAGTCCACACCCAGGCGCTCCAGGGTCTCATCCACGGCGTTCTCGTTCTCATATTCGCTGGGCCAGAGCTTGGTGGAGAGGAAGATATCCTCCCGCTTTACGCCGCTGTCCCTCATGCCGCGGCCGACGGCCCGCTCGTTGACGTAGGCGTTGGCAGTATCCACCAGGGAATAGCCCATCTTCAGGGCCTCCCGGACGCTGTTCTCCGCGTCCGCAGGGGAAAGCGTATAGGTTCCGATCCCGATGGCCGGGCATTGGATTCCGTTGTTCAGTACGATCGTTTCCATGATTTGCTCCCTTCTCCTTATGAAAGTCCGTTGGCGGAAAGCCATTTTTGTACGCTGGCTCCGGAATGGGCGGCCTGGCTTCCGATGATGGGAAGCCCGGCTTTGACCGCCGCGCCGGGGCAGGTTTTTTGGATGTCCCGCTCACTGCCGCCCATGCCGCTGCCCTCGTTGGTGCAGAGAGGCAGGATCGTCTTGCCGGTGAAATCGAAGGCCTCCAGGAAGGTGAACACCGCCATGGGCATGGTGCCCCAGTAGTTGGGATAGGCCAGAATGACGGTGTCATACCCGTCGATGCTCTCGGGGAGGGAGACCAGCTCGGGTCTTGCTTTGGCCCGCAGATCCTTCTTCGCTTCCTCAATGCAGGTCATGTACACCGGGGAGTAGGGGTCCTTCATCTCGATCTTGAAGGTGTCGGCGTCGATCCGTTCTTTCATCCCGTTGACAACGATCTCCGTGTTGCCCACCTTCACGTAGCGCATCGCGCCTGCGAAGTAGTTCTCGTCCGCTCTGGAAAAATATGCGATCAATGTTTTGGCCATGGCTGGCTCCTCCTGTGATTCCGATTCACGTTGGTTGTTGTTTCTGTTTTCGCCTTTATTTTATCAAGGGTATATTGTAAAGTCCAATCGAAAAGTGCTATACTTGATTTAGTTTTTAAATATCTGGAGGCAGGTCATGAACACAAAACAGATCGATTACTGCATCGAGCTTGCCCGGACGCTGAATTTCAGCCGGGCAGCGGACAATATGTTCGTCAGCCAGCCCACCTTTTCCTATCAGATCCGGCTGCTGGAGGAGGAGATCGGCTTTGCCGTCTTTGAGCGGAGCGGCAAGGGCGCCGCGCTGACCCCGGCCGGAGCCCAGTTTGTCACCTTCCTGACCGGTATGCGGGAGGATCTGAAGCGCGCCATCGAGCAGGGGCAGAATTTCAGCGCCAGGTATCAGGACAGCATCTCCATCGGCATGATGGTCTGGCAGGCCGTCTACTTTCTTCCGGAGGCCATGCGCCTGTTCGCGGAGTCGTGGCCCGACGTGCAGATCACCCCGATCTTTCGGTATGAAAACAGCATGGAATCGTTTTTGCGGGGGGAATCGGACGTGGTTTTCGCTCTGCGGGAACAGACAAAACAGGTCGCGGGCATTCACGTCCACGACCTGTTTGAAAGCCGTATTTATCTCATTACGGATAAGAATGATCCCCTGGCACAGAAAAACCGGATCCGCGAAGAGGACCTTTATGGCCGGACGCTGATGGTGGGCGGAGGCTCCCCCCAGGCGCTCCGGGCGGTCCAGCACCGGCTGATCGGCTCCGGAAAGATCCATTACTTCAACAGCGCCGACCATGATACGACGAGGATCAACGTGGCGGCCGGGCGGGGTGTCTGCCTGGCGCCGGGATTTCTGAACGACCACAGCGGGCAGTTTGCCTGGATCCCCTTTGACTGCGCCGAGAGCTTCTCCTGCGTCCTATGTACCCACAAAGAGGACAGCCGTCCGTCCCTCAAGGCCTTCCTTGATGTGCTGAAGGGCTTGTATCGGGACGCGGTGGCATTCCCCCTGTAAGGCTGTTCCGGAGGGAGTCCGTCCTGCCGCATCAGAAGAAAAGATTGATCAGGAGCCCCGACACAAACGAGAACAGCATGACATAAAGAATATAGAGAATAAAGCGTTTCCAGCCCAGGCAGATCTTCAGCGCGCCGAGATTCGTGATTTTTGTGGCGGGCCCGGTGATCATAAAAGCGGAAGCGCTGCCAAGGCTCATCCCCTCTGAAAGCCAGCTTTGAAGAAGGGGGATCGTGCCGCCTCCGCAGGCATAAAGCGGCACGCCGATCGTCGCGGCCATCAAAACGCCCCAGGCCTCATTGCCGCCGAACACACGGATCATCAAGTCCTGCGGAACATATCTCTGAAATAAAGCCGACAGCACGATTCCCGACAGGAAATACGGCCCCGTCGCCTTTCCATTTCTCCAGAAATTCAGAAGATACCGGATCAGCAGATTCGGATGCGTATCGCGGTCTTCCCTTTCGGCGAATTCCTGAAAAGTGAAGAAATCCCTGTCCCGGTAAAAGATATGATCCAGGAGGCCGGCAAATATGCCGCAGAGAAAACAGCTGATGATCCGGGCTGCCAGCGCTGTGGACCCGAGCGCCGCGCTGTAGACGATGAGCTGCGGATTCAAAAGGATGGACGCCATCATAAAGGCCGCCAGCCAGTCTTCCCGCATCCCCTGCTTTCGAAAAGAAGCGGCGATGGGGATCGTGCCGTACATGCAGAGCGGTGAGGCAATGCCGAGGAGGCAGGCCGGAACGATCCCCAGCAGACCCCATTTTTTCTTCCGCATCCCGGCAAACAGGCCATGGATCCGGTCCTTGGCAAAAACGGAAATGAAAGAACCGATAGCCATGCCGATGACCCAGTACCGGAAGATCTGGCGCAGCTGGATCTCGAAGAAATACCAGAGGTAAACGGATTCCCGGCGGAGGACAGTCCAGAGCTCAGCCATCGATGTCTACCAGTTCATAGGTCCGGCTGCCCAGCCCGATCTCCTCTGCGTGCTCCAGCGTGTGCAGCCCGTTTTGCCTTTCGATCCGCCGGATCAAAGAGGCGCTGTCCGGCGCCTGATATACGAGATCGATACAGGCCTGATCCAGAGCCACGGGGTCAAGGCTTGCCAGGATGCCGATGTCATGCATGTCTGGTTCGGCCGGATGCCCGTCACAGTCGCAGTCCACGGAAAGGCGGTTCATCACATTGATATAGATGATATGCTCGGCGCCCACATGGTCCCGCACCCCGGTCACCATTTCACCCAGCGCCTCCAGCCAGGCGTCCTGGTCGCTGTAAAAGATGCTGCCGCTGGTCTTTGTTCCGGCCGTATGTACATAGACCTTGCCGCTGGGAGACGACATCCCGATGGCGACATTCTTGATGGCGCCGCCGAAGCCAGCCATGGCATGCCCTTTAAAATGGGACAGGATCACCCAATCGGAATAATTCTCCGCATGGCTTCCGACAATCGCACGGTTCAGCCGGGTCCCGCCGGTCACCGGCCACTCTGTCTCGCCGTCCTCATCCAGCAGATCGAAGTCCGCAATGGCCGTGAAACCATGATCCTCGGCCACCTGCCTGTGCATGGCGCTGCCGGAACGGGAGCCGCCGTAGGCCGTGTTGCACTCAACGATCGTCCCGTCAAGTCTCTGCACCAGGCCGCCGATCAGCTCCGGGCGAAGATAATTGCTGGCAGGCGGCTCGCCCGTAGAGATCTTCACCGCCACTTTTCCCGTCGGTTCCCAGCCGAGGGCCTCATAGATCCGGACAAGACCTTCCGCGGAAATATCAGCGGTGAAATAGACGACAGGCGCGGGATCGGAACGGTCTGTCTGTTCAGGCCCGGGTCCATCCGTCTCCGCCGGCACTTCGGCTTCGTTCCCGGCAGGCCCTGCCGTCGGACTGTCTGTTCCGGTCAGGGGCTCCTTCTCCGTTTTATCTGCCGATGGAACGGTTGTCTTTGATCCGCATGCGCTCAGAAAGAGCAGAGTGAGAACGAGGATCAGGATTCGCAGTATCGTTTTTTTCATGATGCTTCCCTCCCATAGATCTTCCGCGCCGACAGGCTTCCTGGGGATACCGGCTGTCCTTTGTCATGACCGGATTCTTTCGCGCCGCGCACATATTCTTCCGCAAAGCTGCCGGTCGAGCCATGGCGGTCCGGGGTGCCTCCCGTTAACAGGCGGATCTTCATCTTTGGACCTCTCTTTCGTTTTCTGTCTCTTTTTTTCTTTTGCTTTGCATCAGCCAAACCGTATTGGCCCCGAGGAATGCAAAGAAAAACAGCTCCGCCAGGTGTTCCAGAAATACGAGGACGCCCTGCTTGTCGTAATCGAAAAGGGCAAAGGGCGTGCGGAAGAAGAGATAGTCGGGGATCCTGTTCCGGAAAAAGAATCCCAGGCCGACGCCCGCTGTGATGGTGAATAAGCAGGTCAGCAGCTCCTTTGCCGTTTTGCCGGGTTTCCCTTTCGCCGTCATCGCCGGGAGATGAAATCCGAGGTGCACACCCATCAGCAGGAACGACCAGAAGGACATCGAAAGGGGAAAGCGTCTTGCGAAGGAAACCGGCAGCATCCCGTACAAGAACGGTACCGCACAGCTGCTCATGCTCATGCCGCATACCGCCGTCAGCGTAATCGTCAAAAGCAGCAGTGTGTTGATCACCGTCGTCAGGATCCTGTAGGCATGGCAGTTTCCCCTGAAAAGCCCTGCATACCACTTGCGGTTGAGGATATGATGGATGATCAGCAAAACCGTCATGCCGATCCCGAGCCATTCATGCAGACTCTCTCCGGTCACCTGCCAGGCCATCAGGCAGAGAAGAAGGACGGTCATGCCTGCGTGAACGACCATCTTGATTCCGTTTTTTCGTTTGGCCTGCATGATTCCCGCCCTCCGATCCTTTACCTCAGACCGTCGATCCAGGACTGAAGGTCCGCCTGCGAAACATTTCCGCCGAACCGTTTGCCGTCCAGCCATGTGCCGCTTCCGGCGAGGGCCTCCATGTTGGAGCCGCTCCTGCCGATGCCGCTGCTGGAGGATGTGCAGAACGGGATCATGGTCATGCCGTCAAAGCGGTAGCTTTCCACAAACGTGTCCATGATGCGCGGTTCTTCGCCCCACCAGATGGGAAAGCCGATATAGATCGTCGTGTAGCCGGTCAGATCGATCCGCTCGCTTCCGATCCCGGGCCTTGCGCTCTTGTCATTCTGTTCTCTGGTGGAACGGCTGCTGCGGTCGTTCCAGTTCAGGTCCGCGTTCGAATATGGTTCTGCCGGGACGATCTCATACAGATCGCCGCCGGTGAGTGCCGCGATCTTTTCGGCCACGCCCTTCGTGGTGCCGGTGGCAGAGAAATAAACGACCAAAGTGCGGCTTTGATCCTCCTCATCGCCGGAAGAGGGAACTGTTCCCGCTTCACCGGATGCCTCCGGAGTGCCTGTGCTTTCAGACGATCCGTTCTCCGCGTTCTCCGGCATGGAAGCGGTCTCCCCGGAGGCCGCTTCTGTTGCAGATCCGGCCGGGGTCCGGCTCTCTGCGGGCTCCGTCCCTGCATGATTTCCGCAGGCCGCAAGGCCCAGGATCAGCAGCGCCGCGAGGAAAAAGGAAAATGATTTTTTCATGGTGTTGCTCATGTTTCTGCTCCGATCTTCTGGTCTCCTGTGGACCAGACGTGCTTTTCTTTTGCGGCCGCAGGCTTGTTCTGCGCCATGACGCCGGCGAGCGGATGCGGCACGTAGGGCTCTTCCAGATAGGCGATCTCCGCCGCAGTCAGCTCCAGATCGACGGCTTTCGCCGCCCCTTCGATGTGATGGAGCCTGGTCGCTCCCACCACAGGCGAGGTCACCTTCGTCAGCAGCCAGGCCAGAGAAACTTCGGTCATGGTCACGCCGTGCCTTTCCGCGATCTCCGCCACCCGGGAGATGATCACCTTGTCCTGTGCAGCCGTGGCGTCATATTTGAACTTTGCGTAGGCGTCTTCCTCGGCACGCTTCGTCCCGCCTTCACCGGGCAGCCGGGAGAGCCTGCCGGAAGCCAGGGCACTGTAAGGCGTCAGGGCGATGTTCTCCTCGCTGCAGTAGGGTACCATTTCCCGTTCCTCTTCCCGGAAGATCAGGTTGTAGTGCCCCTGGACGGAGACGAACTTCGCGAACCCTTCTCTCTCCGCAATGGCGTTGGCCTTGGCGATCTGCCAGGCATAGCAGTTGGAAATACCGATAAATCTGGCCTTGCCGGCCTTTACGATCCGGTCCAGCCCATCCATGATGTCATAGATCGGCGTGTTCCAGTCCCACATGTGATAGATGTAGAGATCCACATAGTCCATGCCCAGATTTTTCAGGCTGGTGTCGACCATGGTTTCGATGTGCCGCTGTCCGCTGACGCCGGCTTCCAGCTCGGCGGTCGTCCGGGGCAGGAACTTGGTGGCGACCACCACGTCCTCCCGTTTTGCAAAGTCCCGGAGCGCCCTGCCCAGATACTGTTCGCTGGTGCCGCTCTGGTAGGCGATGGCTGTATCGTAAAAGTTTACGCCCAGGTCCAGGCCCCTCTTGATGATTTCTCTGGTATGCTCCTCGTCGATGGTCCAGCTGTGCTGGCCGCGTCCGGAATCACCGAAGCCCATACAGCCCATGCAGATCCGGGAGACCGTCAGGTCTGAATTGCCAAGCTTTGTATACTTCATCATTACAGCACCTCGTTCAGCCAGCGGCGGATCACCGTTTCATTCGGGCGGTTGATCTGCCTTCCCTTTGCCCATTTTACATCCCCGCTTACATCCTTATGAAGAGCGGAGTCGCTTCTGCCCACGCCGCTTCCGCCGGAGGTGCAGAAAGGGACGATCTTCTTTCCGGAAAAATCATAGCTTTCCAGGAATGTATCGATGATCCGGGGGGCCGCGCCCCACCAGATCGGGAAGCCCACGATCACGGTGTCGTAAGAATCCATATCCGCTACCTTTCCCGCGATCTCGGGCCTTGCCGTCGGATCGTTCATCTCCACACTGCTGCGGCTCTTTTTATTCATCCAGTTCAGGTCGTCAGAGGAATACAGCTCTTGGGGAACGATCTCAAAGAAATCCGCATCGGCAACACGGGCGATCTCCTCTCCCACCGCCTTGGTCACACCGCTTGCCGAAAAAACTGCCACAAGAATCTTCTTTGCCATGCCGGTCTTCTCCTTCTCAGATATGGGTACAAGTCCCTGACGATCTTGCCAGAGACTTGTATAAACTCAGTTCATCTTCCCGCAGTTGCCTACTTTCCCGCCGGTGACGAAATACTCATAAGTCGGAAACTCAAAGAGCACCGGCTTGAATACATGATAATCGATCTTGCCCTTCTCGTTCAGGACGGCCTCATCCGCATAGGTGGCAAGGATCTTGCAGATAAAGTGATCGAAATGCTCCAGCTCATAGTTGCCGTCCACTTCACACTCGATGGAGACCTTTGCCTCGTCGATCAGCGGAGCGCCGTTTTCGCCCATGGTCCAGGCAAACGCTTCGGACTTGTCGACCTTGCTGCCGGAGATGGTTCCCATGCGGTCTGCATCCTTCAGCCAGGATTCGTCCACCACGTTTACAGAGAGCTTTTTATTCTCCCGGATGCCCTGATTGATGTAGTGGGCCTGCACGAGGGAAACCATCAGATGCGTGTGCGCCACCGTTCCCGCATGGGCTACGAGCGTCCAGGTCGGTTTGTTATTCACCATAGCCCCCACAACGATGACCGGGCAGGGATACAGGGCGAGGGTCGCTCCGATGTTTTTCTTGCTCATCTTACTTCATCTCCTTTTCCCAGAAACGGATCACATTCAGCTTAAGGCTGTCAGCGATTGTTTCAAGTTCCTCGGTTTCTTCGGCAGTCAAAGTGACGTTGGCCGCCTTCACCGCGTCCAGCACCTGGTTTTCCTTTGTCACACCGATGATCGGGAGGGTGCCCTTGGCGATCGCCCAGGCGACCGGGATCTGCGCCGCGCCGACGCCGTTCTTCTCAGCCAGTTTCTTCAGTTCTGCGTTCAGGATCTCCAGCTTGTCGAGAACCGGGTTATAGGTCTCCGCCCTGGCGGAACCGGTCGGCATGGGGTGAGCGGTATCATACTTACCGGACAGCGCGCCCTGCTCCAGCACCATATAGGCAAAGAAAGCAATATCGTTTTCTCTGCAGTACTCCAGAATGCCGGAATCCTCCGAAGAGCGGTTGATGAGGCTGTAGTGGTTCTGCACTGCGGAGAGCTTCAAGCCGTGGTTTTGAAGAATATCATTCGCCTGCCTGATCTCCGCCAGATTGTGGTTGGAGACGCCGAGAAGCGGCACATTGTCTTTCCCCTCATAATACTTTGCCAGCTCTTCCGTCCAATGGGGTGCGTCCCAGACGTTGTGGATCCAGTAGATATCAAACCGGTCCAAGTCCATAAGCTGAAGCTGCATCTCGATCATGTCCGCCATAGCCGTAGCCTTGCCGTTGGCGCACTGTGGCGTAAACTTGTCGGAGATAAGATACGCCTCTCTCGGAAGCCCTTTCAGGAAACCGGCGAGCACCTTCTCGGAGGTTCCCATGCCATAGGCGTATGCCGTATCCCACAGGTTCAGGCCGTGTGCCATCGCCGTGTCAAAGATCGGCCGCAGGTTTTCCGCAGTGAAATTGCCGCCGAAGGTCCCGTCGTTGCCCCATGCCCATGCGCCGAGGGCGATTTTCGGTAAGTTTGCCATTGTTTTTCCTCCCCGGTTTATTGTTCCAACAGCCTGATCAGGCAGTTATAGGTGATTTCATAGATCGAATGCCAGGCAAAATCCACTTGTGCCTCCCGCATTGCCGCCTTCTGCTTTTCCGTTACCTTGGCGTAGGGATAGATTCCGAACATAAACGGATAGAACACGTAAATGAAGTTTTCCCGTTCACCCTCGCTGATCTCCGGGCAGAATCTGGACAGAATGCCGCGAATGATTTCCATGGATCTTCCGTATGCCGCCTTGAAGGTCGTCAGAAGCTCCGGCCGGCTGTTGGCCTCCATATCGTAGTTATTCATGGAAAGAAGCTTCAGCAGCTGCTCCCGCTTTTCCAGGGAACGGGCTATCCTCTCCGCCACCTGAACTCTCGTAAGCGGCTCTTCCTCTTCCCGTATTTTTTCAAGGTCTTCGTTCCAGCGCTTATATTCCAATTCAAACAGCGCGAGAAAGATTTCTTCCTTTGTCTGAAAATAGTTATAGATCGCGGGCCGGGAGAACGAGGTCTCATTTCCGATCTCTTTCAGCGTGATCTCCTTGAAGCTCATTGTCTGATAGAGTTTTTCGCAGGCACGGATGATCTCCTCCCGCCTATGCGCGATCAGCTCTGGTGTTCCTTTGAACATGGCCTCTCCTTTCTGCCTCACGGGAAACGGCGGTTGACGCCGTGTCAACGATGACAGTGTACGCCTTTGTTGACACTGTGTCAACCATTTTGAAAAAATTTCCCCTCCCTTGCCTGTTAAAACGGCGGAAGACGATTTGGACCATGCCTGTGTCTGCGCGGTCGGCCGGCGGTTCGGGCGGGGCCTTCCGGGTCCAGGCCGAACCCGCCGCAAAGCCCGGCGAAGAGCGGGTTTGCGGCGGAAAAGGAAAACAAGGCCATGAGGTCATGGGGCGGTGTGTACCGCCCCATGACCTCATGACCTTGTTTTGACGTTTTGACGTGGTGCACCGGACGAATCTATATCCGAACCGACTTCCAGGTCTGCATGGGGTGAGCGCGAGAGGGGAGGGTGTGACCCTCTCGCGTCATTTGAGCGCAGCGGATCATCCCGCGCCCAAGGCGCGACACCAGAAAAGGGGAAATCCTGATCGGATTTCCCCTTTTCTGGTGCCGGTGGCGGGGGTCGAACCCGCACGTCCTTGCGGACACGGGATTTTGAGTCCCGGGCGTCTGCCAATTCCACCACACCGGCGTGAAACGCTGTTATTATAACCGCTTTCCTGGGGCTTTGCAAGATGATTTTTTCCTTTTCCCGGCCGGCATGCCTCCCCCATCCATTTACATTCTCAAAGGGGTATGATATAGTATATTATTATTCTGCGCAAGGAAAGGGACGGCTATGGAGGAGAAACTGCGGCCTCTGGAGGAGAAGTACAGGGAAATAGAGTTCTTCCTCTCCCAGCCGGAGGTCTGGGCCGACCCGGAGCGGGCCGCGGCGCTCAGCCGGGAGAAGGCGGAGCTTGCCCCGCTGATGGAGGCCTGGGACCGCTGCCGGCGCAGCCGCCAGGAGCTGGAGAGCGCCCGGGAGCTGCTCTCCGACCCGGAACTGCGGGAACTGGCCCGGGAGACCGTTCAGGAGGCGGAGCGGGAGCTGGCCGCCTCGGAGGAGGAGCTGAAGCTTCTGCTGCTGCCCAAAGACCCGGACGATGACAAAAACGTGATCGTGGAGATCCGCGCCGGCGTGGGCGGAGAGGAGAGCGCGCTGTTCGCCTATGACCTCTACCGGATGTACAGCATGTACGCCGAGCGGCGGCACTACCGGCTGGAGCTTGCCAACCTGAACGAGACGGAGCTGGGCGGCATCCGGGAGGTCAGCTTCATCGTGGAGGGAGAGGGCGCCTTCTCCCGCTTCCGCTTTGAAAGCGGCGTCCACCGGGTGCAGCGGGTGCCGGAGACAGAGACCCAGGGGCGCATCCATACCAGCACCTGCACCGTGGCGGTGCTGCCCCAGCTCAGCGAGGCGGAATTCCATCTGGACTTGAACGACGTGCAGATCGACACCTTCCGTTCCTCCGGCGCCGGCGGGCAGAAGGTAAACAAGACTTCCAGCGCCATCCGGGTAACCCACCTGCCCACGGGCACGGTGGTGGAGTGCCAGGACGAGCGCAGCCAATATAAAAACAAGGCCAGGGCCCTGAGCATCCTGGCGTCCCGGCTGTCCCAGGCGGAAAAGGAGCGGCAGGACGCCGATGTGGCCGCCCAGCGTCGCTCCCAGGTGGGCAGCGGCATGCGCAACGAGCGGATCCGGACCTACAACTTCCCCCAGGGCCGGGTGACGGACCACCGGATCGGCCTGACGCTCTACCGTCTGGACGCGGTGATGAACGGGGATCTGGACGAGCTGATCGACGCGCTGCTGACCGCCCGACGGGCCGAGCAGCTGCGGCAAAGCGAAGGAGAACAATAAATGGAGACCCAGGTATTCCACAAGGAATCCGAACTGCCCCGGGCGGCGGAGGCGCTGCGTGCCGGAGAACTGGTGGCCGTGCCAACAGAGACGGTGTACGGGCTCTGCGCCAACGGCCTGGACGCCGCCGCCGTGGCCGCCCTCTATGAAGTCAAGGGCCGCCCGGAGGTGAAGCCCCTCTCCCTGATGGTGGGCGGACCGGAGGATATGGAACGATACGCCCGGGACATCCCGGCCGCGGCCTATACTCTGGCCGGCCGGTTCTGGCCGGGGCCCCTGACTCTGGTGCTGAAGGCGAAGGAGCTCGTTCCCTCCATTGTCCGGGCGGGCGGGGCCACCGTGGGCCTGCGCTGTCCGGATCACCCCCTGACCCTGGCCCTGCTGCGGCAGCTGGGGGCTCCGCTGGCGGGACCCTCGGCCAATCCCTCCGGCGCGCCCAGCCCCAAGACCGCGGAGGCGGTGCTGGGGTATTTTGACGGCAGAATCGCCGCCGTGGTGGACGGCGGAGCCTGCGGCATCGGCCGGGAGAGCACCATTCTGGATCTGACAGCCACCCCCTACCGGGTCCTGCGTCCGGGCGCTCTGTCCATGGAGGCCATCGGCGGCTGTCTGGTGGACGGCATGCGCATCATCGGCCTCACCGGCGGCACCGGGACCGGAAAGACCACGGTCCTCCGGGAGCTGGAGCGGCGGGGACTGCTGGCGCTGGACTGCGACGAGATCTACCATGAGCTGCTGGGCAGCTGCGTCCCCATGCTGCGAGAGCTGGAGCAGCGTTTTCCCGCCGCCTTCGGTCCGGAGGGACTGGACCGGAAGGCCCTGGGCCGGATCGTGTTTGCCGACCCGGCGGAGCTGCGGGAGCTGAACGACATCTCCCACCGCTATGTGAAAGAGGAGCTGCGCCGCCGTCTGCTGGATCACGCCCTCCGGGGCGGACAGGGGGCGGTGATCGACGCCATCGCCCTTTTTGAGAGCGGGCTGTCCCGGCTCTGCGGGCTCACCGTCGGCGTGACGGCGCCCCGGGAGATCCGGCTCGCCAGGATCATGGCCCGGGAGGGCATTTCGGAGGACTACGCCCGGGCGCGGATCGACGCCCAGCACGGGGACGAATGGTTCCGTGCCCACTGCGACGCCGTGATCGAAAACGACGCCACGCTGGACGATCTGAAAGAAAAGATCCATAAAATTTTAGATATATGAGGAGTCAAACCATGGCAGAAGAGAAAATTGACGAACTGCGGGAAGAACTGTTCTACACCCAAAAGCACGGCTACGACACCATCGACGTCCAGGAGCGGCTGCGGCTGGAGGACTACTGCGAGGATTACAAGGCCTTTCTGAGCGCCTCCCGCACCGAGCGGGAAGCGGTGAGAGAGGGTATCCGCCAGGCCGAGGCCGCGGGCTTTGTCCCCTGGCAGGCGGGGATGGAGCTTACGCCGGGGACCCGCGTATATAAGAACAACCGGGGCAAGTCCCTGCTGCTGGCCGTGATCGGCACGGAGAGTCTGGCCGAGGGCGCCAATATCGCCGCGGCCCATGTGGATTCCCCCCGACTGGATCTGAAGCCCCTGCCCCTGTACGAGACCCATGAGCTGGTATACCTGAAGACCCACTATTACGGCGGGATCAAGAAATACCAGTGGCTCGCCATTCCCCTGGAACTGCACGGCGTAGTGACGAAAAAGTCCGGCGAGACCATCGACGTGGTCATCGGCAGGGACCCCGAGGACCCGAAGCTGGTGATCACCGATCTGCTGCCCCATCTGGCCAAGGACCAGATGAGCAAGCCCGCTTCCGAATTCATCAAGGGCGAGAATCTGAACCTTCTCTTCGGCAGCATCCCCTACGCCGAGGAGGGCAAGGAGCGGGTGAAGCTGGCCATCCTCTCCCTGCTGCGGGACCGCTACGACATCACCGAGGAGGACCTTCTCTCCGCCGAGCTGGAGGCGGTGCCCTCCTTTGCCCCCTGCGACGTGGGTCTGGACCGCTCCCTCATCGGCGGCTACGGCCATGACGACCGTGTCTGCGCCTACGCGGAGCTGCGGGCGATGCTCGACACCGAGATCCCGGCCCATACCGCGGTGTGCATCCTCGCGGACAAGGAGGAGATCGGCTCCGTGGGCGCCACCGGCATGCAGAGCCGGGCCTTTGAGTGTTTTCTGGAAGACCTGTGCCAGGCCCAGGGCGTGGCCCTGCGGCACTGTCTGGAGAACAGCTTCTGCGTCTCCGCGGACGTGTGCAACGCCTTTGACCCCATTTTCTGGGAGACCACCGAGCACCCCAACCGGAACGGCGCCCGGCTCAACTACGGCGTGGGCGTGTGCAAGCACACCGGCGCCAGGGGCAAGAGCGGCTGCAACGACGCCTCCGCCGAGGCCGTGGGGACTCTGCGGCGCATCTTTGCCGACAATGCCGTCTGCTGGCAGATGGCGGAGCTGGGCAAGGTGGACCAGGGCGGCGGCGGGACTGTGGCCGCCTTCATGGGCAATCGGAACATCAACACCATCGACGCCGGCGTGCCCGTGCTGAGCATGCACGCGCCCTTTGAGACCGTGGCGAAATTCGACTGCTATATGACCTACAAGGGGATCTGGGCCTTTTACAAGGACCGGTGACCGACCGGATGATATTCGCAGACCCTCTGTCTGCGGGGAGAGCGTGACACCATGCACAGCACCTATTTTCGCAACTTTGCCGCCACGGCCGCCATGGTCATGGTCAGCTTCCTCCTGATCGGCCTGGCCTTCGGCGTGGTGAGCCGCAGCGTGTTCCTCTCGGAGACCCGGGAGAACGTGCGCAGCTCCTCGGAGAACATCTCCCGCATGGCCCAGGCCGTGGCGGAGAGCGGCGACCTCCGGTCTCTGGAGATGCAGATGCTGCTGTCCACCGTGGCCTCCAGCACCGGGCAGCACATTTTCATCACCGGCAGAAGCGGCCGCGTGGCCCTCTGCTCCGACGCCGCCCCCTTCTGCCAGCACATCGGCGCACAGCTGAGTGACGAGGTGCTCGGCGCCCTCCCGGCGGAGGGCTCCGCCACTTTCCGGGGGACCCTGGGCGGATTTTACTCTGCCCGGCACTACACGGTGGCCACCATTTTGCGGGACAGCGGCGGGAGGACCATCGGCTGCCTCTTCGTCTCCCGGGACAGCCGGGACGCCCTGAACGTCTGGGAGACCATCACTCCCCTGTTCGTGCTGATCTCCCTGGTGGTGTTCGTGCTGGCCCTGGCCCTGGCCTCCTATACCTCCCGGCGGCTGACCCGGCCGCTGAAGAAAATGGCGGAGGCCGCCCGGCGCTTCGGCAGCGGCGACCTGTCCGCCCGGGTGGAGGTCACGGACCGGACCGACGAGATCGGGGAGCTGGAGGAGGCCTTCAACTCCATGGCCGAGTCCCTGGAAAAGGCCGAGGAAAAGCGCCGGGGCTTTATCGCCAATGTCTCCCATGAGCTGAAGACCCCCATGACCACCATCTCCGGCTTTGCCGACGGCATCCTGGACGGCACGATCCCCCGGGAGAGCGAGAAAAAATACCTGACCATCATCTCCTCCGAGACCAAGCGTCTGAACCGCCTGGTGCGGAGCATGCTGGAGCTGAGCCGTCTCCAGGCCGGGGACCGCTCGGAGCTTTTGAAGCACAGCTTTGACGTGGCGGAGCTGCTGCGTCTGACCCTCATCAACTTTGCCGACAAGATCGAGGAGCAGCGGTTGGACGTGGACTTTGCCGTGCCGGACGAGCCCATGCCGGTGCTGGGGGACAAGGACGCCATCACCCAGGTGATCTACAATCTGCTGGACAACGCCATCAAATTCTCCAAAGCGGACACGCAGCTGCGCATCTCTCTGTGGAAGGACACGGAGAAGGCCTATGTCTCCGTGCGCAACCACGGCGCTACCATCCCGGAGGCGGAGATCCCCCTCCTGTTCGACCGCTTCCATAAGTCGGACCGGAGCCGGAGCCAGGACCGGGACGGGGTGGGCCTGGGGCTGTATATCGTGAAGACCATCCTGACAAACCACGGGGAGGACATCGCCGTCACCAGCCGCCAGGGCGTGACGGAGTTCGTGTTCACCCTGACTTTGAAGAAATAAAGGACTTGGGATCAATGGAAAACAATTGGTATCAAACGGAAAACTCCTCTCCCTGGTATTCCGCGGAGGGGACTCCCGCTCCGGCCCGGACCGTCCCGGAGGGCTACGCCGCCCCCGAGATCCCGGTGAGAAAACGCCGGCGCGGCTGGATCCCCTGGACCATCGCCTCCGTGGCGGTGGTGGCGCTGATCGCCGTCAGTTCCATCCTCTTTGCCTCCAAGAGCGCCCCCTCCTCCCCCCTGCCCGGGGAAGACGAGAAGCAGGAGGACCGCTGGGAGGACTACCGGGACTTTCGGGAGTTTTTTGAGGATTACTTCAGCCCGACGGAGGAGAAGGCCACCTGCGATATTCCCCGGGTGGACAGCTTCCCCGGCGGCGAGCTGGTCCTTGCGCCGGAGGGCGAGGAGCTGAGCCTGCAGGAGATCTACAAGCGCTGCGCCCCCTGGGTGGTGGGCATCCGGGCCTATCCGGATCCGGATTCCAGAGACGATTACTACTGGGGCACGGGCATCGTGGCTACGGAGGACGGGGTGATCATCACCAACGCCCATGTGGTGACCTCCAACGGCAAGGTCCCCTGCCGGGCCACGGTGATCCTCTCCGACGACACGGAGCATGAGGCCCTGCTCATCGGCTACGATACCCGCAGCGACGTGGCTCTTTTGAAGATCGACGCCCGGGGGCTTACGCCGGCGGAGTTCTGCGACACGGCCTCCATGGAGGTGGGCGACAGCGTGGCGGCCATCGGCAACCCCCTGCAGGAGGAGTTCCGCAGCAGCATGACCGAAGGGATCATCTCCGGCATCGACCGGGGCATCAGCTACAACGGGGCCACCATGACCCTGATCCAGATCACCGCCCCCATCAACGAGGGCAACTCCGGCGGGCCCCTGCTCAACCGGAGCGGCCAGGTGATCGGCATCACCAACATGAAGATGAGCTCCCGCTATATCGGCTCCGTCTCCATCGAGGGCGTGGGCTTCGCCATCCCCGCCACCACCGTGAAGACCGTGGCCGACTCCATCCTGCGCTGTGGGGAGATGCGGGGTCGCCCGGCCCTGGGGATCACCGTGGGCGCCATCCCGGACAAGGCGAAAAAACAGTTTGACCTGCCGGAGGGCCTGTACATCAGCGCCGTCTCCGCCGGCTCCGACTGCGAGGCCAAGGGCATCCTCCCCGGGGACGTGCTTCTGGCCGTGAACGGGGAGAGCGTCGCGGAAAACCAGCAGGTGCTTGACATCATCCAGAAACTGTCCGTGGGCGACACCCTGACGCTGACCATCTGGCGGCAGGAAAAGGACGAAAGCCGGCGTTTCGACGTGACGGTGGCGCTGGTGGACATGAACACTGTGTATTAAAAGGAGTCTTCTCATGAACAGCCCTATTTTGGATAACTTTCTCTCCCTGTGCGCTATCCCCCGGAAGTCCCACCATGAGGAACAGGTCAGCCGCTTTCTGGCCGACTGGGGCCGGGCGCAGGGGCTGGCCGTCTGCCGGGATCCGGCCGGGAACGTGATTCTGGACGCTCCCGCCTCCCCGGGTCTGGAAAACGCTCCCACCACCATCCTCCAGGCCCATATGGACATGGTGGCCGTGGGGGCGGAGGGGTCGGATTTCGACCCGCTCCGCGACCCCGTCACTCCCGTGCGGGAGGGGGACTGGCTCCGGGCCCAGTGCAGCTCTCTGGGGGCCGACGACGGCGCGGGAGTGGCCATCGCCATGACCATTCTGGCGGACAAGAGCGCCGTCCACGGCCCGCTCCGCGCCGTCTTCACCACCGACGAGGAGGACGGCATGAGCGGCGCCAACGCCCTGGAGCCCCGGCATCTCCAGGGGGATTACCTCATCAATCTGGACTGGGAGGGCTTCGGCTCTCTGTGCTGCTCCAGCGCGGGCAGCGATATGTACGCTTTCCATAAGCCCGCCCGCTGGAGCGAGGCCGGAAACGCCGCCTTCTTTGCCGTCACCGTCCAGGGGCTGGAGGGCGGGCACTCCGGCGCCCAGATCCACCTGGGTCGGAAAAACGCCATCCGGCTGCTGACGGAGATCCTCCTTTCCGGGAGCGAGGCCGCGGGCTCTCTGGTACTCAGCGCCTTTAAGGGCGGCAGCGCCCACAATGCCATCCCCTCCTCCGCCTCCGCCGTGGCGGCGGTGCCGGAGGACAAGGCGGAGCTCTTTCTCGCCGCCGCCCGGAAAAAGGCCGGAGAGCTCCTGCAGGCCTGCGCCGCCACGGACCCGGGAGCCCAGATCCTCCTGGGCCGCTGCGAGGGCGGGAAAAAGGTCCTGCCCGTGTTTCTGACCCGGGATATTCTGGGGATGCTCTCCTCTGTCCACGACGGGGTGAACACCATGTCCAAAAGCATTCCCGGTCTGGTGGAGAGCTCCGCCAACACCGGGCTTGCCGAGCTGGACGAAGAGGAATTCCGCTTTGTGATCCACCAGCGCTCCTCTGAGCCGGCGATCACGGCGGATATGAAGCGGACCTTTGCCGCCCAGGCCAGGACCTTTGACTTCACCATGGAAACTCTCGCCTCCGGAGCCCCCTGGCCCGTGAAGGCGGACAGCCGTCTGGTGGAGCTGACCCGCCGCCGCTTCCGCGCCCTCTTCGGCAGGGAGATCTCCGTGGAGCCCATCCACGCCGGGCTGGAGTGCGGCTGCTTTTCCCAGAAGAACCCCGGCCTGGACATCATCTCCATCGGCCCGGATCTGCAGGACATCCACTCCCCCCGGGAGCGGCTGTATCTGCCCTCTATGGAAGACTGCGACACCCTGGTGCGGGCCCTGCTGAAGGACATTGCCGCCCTATGAGCTATTTTGCCGGGGAATACGATATCGCCGTGATCGGCGCCGGACACGCGGGCATCGAGGCCGCGCTCTCCGGCGCCCGTCTGGGCATGCGGACCGTCTGCTTCACCGTGAATCTGGACAGCGTGGGCAATATGCCCTGCAATCCCGCCATCGGCGGCACCGGCAAAAGCCACCTGGTCCGGGAGCTGGACGCCATGGGCGGCGAGATGGCCAAAGCCGCGGACCGGGCGGGCATCCAGTACCGGATGCTGAACCGGGGCAAGGGGCCGGCGGTCTACTCTCTGCGGGTGCAGTGCGACCGGCGGCGCTACCAGGAGATCATGAAGGAGACCCTGGAGGCCCAGGAAAATCTGGATCTGCGCCAGGCGGAGGTGGTCTCCATCGGGCTTTGCGACGGGGCCGTGGCCTCCGTCACCACCCGCAACGGGGCCCTGTTCCGGGTCCGGGCCGTGGTGGTTGCCACCGGCACCTACCTGGGCGGCCGGACCATCGTGGGCGATGTGGTCCGGGAGAGCGGGCCGGACGGTCTGGCCGCGGCCACGGAGCTGACGAAAAGTCTGGCGGCCATGGGGCTGCGCCTCCGGCGCTTCAAGACCGGCACGCCGCCCCGGATCAACGCCAATCAGGTGCATTTTGACGCCATGACCCTCCAGCCGGGGGACGAGGATGCGGAGCCCTTTTCCTTTGAAAACAGCGGCCCTGTCAATAACAGCCGGGTCTGCTATCTCACCTATACCACCCCCGAGACCCACGCGATCATCCGCCGGAATCTGGACCGGAGCCCTCTCTTCAACGGCACCATTGAGAGCACCGGCCCCCGCTACTGTCCCTCCATCGAGACCAAGATCGTCACCTTCCCCGACAAGGAGCGTCACCAGCTCTTCATTGAGCCCATGGGCCTCCACACCCGGGAGCTGTATATCCAGGGGCTCAGTTCCTCCCTGCCGGAGGACGTGCAGGCGGAGATGCTGCGCTCTATCCCCGCCCTGCGGGACGCGTTCATGCAGCGCCCGGCCTACGCCATCGAGTACGACTGCGTGGATCCCACGGAGCTGCTGCCTACGCTGGAGTGCCGGAAGGTGCCGGGGCTGTACGGCGCGGGCCAGTTCAACGGCACCAGCGGCTATGAGGAGGCGGCAGTCCAGGGTTTTGTGGCCGGGGTGAACGCCGCGCTGAAGCTCAAGGGGGAGGAACCCCTGATCCTCCGCCGCTCGGACGGGTACATCGGCGCGCTCATCGACGATCTGGTGACCAAGGGCACCGAGGAGCCCTACCGGATCATGACCTCCCGGAGCGAGTACCGGCTGCTCCACCGGCAGGACAACGCGGACGAGCGGCTCTCCGGCTTCGGACGGCGGATCGGGCTGATCTCGGCCGAGCGCCATGCCGCCGTGGAGGCAAAGTACGCCGCCGTGGCCGCGGAGCAGGCCCGGCTGGAGTCCACCTTTCTCCCTCCCTCCCCCGCCCTGAACGAGCTGCTGCTCTCCCGGGGCACCGCCCCGGTGGTGTCCGGCGTGTCCCTGGCGGACCTTCTGCGCCGGCCCCAGGTGAGCTATGAGGATCTGGCCCCGCTGGACGAAGGGCGGCCGGACCTCCCCCGCTCCGTCCGGGAACAGGTGGGCATCCGGCTCAAATACGAGGGCTATATCCGCCGCCAGCTCCGGCAGGTGGAGGAATTCCGGCGCATGGAGGACGCTCTGCTGCCGGAGGATATAGACTACGCCGCCGTGCCCGGCCTGCGCACCGAAGCCCGGCAGAAGCTCTCCGCCATGCGGCCCCGGAGCTTCGGTCAGGCCGGCCGCATCTCCGGCGTGTCCCCGGCGGACATCGCCGCGCTGATGATCTTCACGGAGGGACGGGGGCGCCGGGGGCACTGATCCCGCCGTCGGGCGGACGCCTGTCCCCGGCCGAACGCGGCTTTTGCCCCGCCGTCCGGCGGCCATTTGGCCGTTTTATCATAAAACACAAAGCAGAGGGTTTTTCCCCCTGCTTTTTTGTATTGTTAATCTATTTACTTTACTTCATTAACGTGTTAATATGCTATCACAATAAATCCTTACAGGAGTGTACATCATGAAAAAGACTGTTTCTATTCTGCTCGCCCTCTGCCTGATCGTCTGCCTGATGGCCGGCTGCGGCAGCAGCTCCGCTCCCGCTCCCGCCCAGGCGCCCGCCGCCCAGGCGCCCGCTGCCGAGGCCCCCGCTGCCGAGGCCCCCGCCGCCGAGGCCCGGACCTTCATCATGGGCATCGACGCCGAGTATCCCCCCTTCAGCTACATGGACGACCAGGGCAACTATACCGGCTTTGACGTTGAGATCTGCCGGGCCGTCTGTGAAAAGCTGGGATGGGACATGCAGATCTTCTCCGTGAACTGGGACAACAAGCTGATCCAGCTGGACGCCGGCGAGTGCGACTGCGTGTGGTCCGGCATGACCATCCGTCAGAGCATGATCGACGCGGGCTACGTACTCTCCGCCCCCTACTTCTACAACACCCAGGTGCTGGTGGTGAAGGCCGACAGCGGCATCACCTCTTCCGCGGACCTGGCCGGCAAGATCGTGGCGGTACAGCTGGGCACCTCCGGCGAGGCCCTGCTGAAGGAAGAGGAAGATCTGGCCGAGCTGGTCGCCAGCTTTGACAGTATCCTCACCTGCGAGAGCTTCCTCAAGTGCTTCACGGAGCTGGGCGGCAACGCGGTGGACGCGGTGTTCGTAGACCTGCCCGTGGCGGTGAACTACTGCCGGGAGCACGAGGGCTTCACCATCATCAACGAGGATCTGGGCGCCGAGAACTACGGCATCGCCTTCCGCGCCTCTGACGCCGAGCTCTGCGCCGCCGTCGAGGGCGCCGTGGCCGAGCTGGTGGCCGACGGCACCTACGCCGCCATCGCCGCCAATTATGCCGACGACATCGACGCTGCGAACCTGCTCTTCCTCCAGTAATCCCCCAGGCCCCATAGAAAGACCGTCCGCTCTCCCGGAGTCTGCGCTCCGGGAGAGCATTGTGAGATTATAGAGGTATTTATGAGTCTAGCTGTAATGATCGCAAAGATGAGCACTGGCCTGGGCCGGACCTGCGCCATCTTTTTCCTGACCCTGCTCTTTTCCCTGCCCCTGGGCATGATCGTGGCGCTGCTGCGCATGAGCAAGAACAAGTTCATCGCCAACATCACCCGGGCCATCATCTCCGTGCTCCGGGGCACGCCGCTGATGCTCCAGCTGCTGGCCGTGACCTACGGACCCTACTACCTGTTCCGCTTTTCCGTCAGCCGGAACAAGCTGATCCCGGTGGTCATCGCCTTTGCCATCAACTACGCGGCCTATTTTGCCGAGATCTACCGGGGCGGCATCGAGTCCATGTCCGTGGGCCAGTACGAGGCGGCGGAGGTGCTGGGCTACAGCAAGGTGCAAACCTTCTTCCGCATCATCCTTCCCCAGGTGATCAAGCGCATCCTGCCCAGCGTCACCAACGAGATCGTCACCCTGGTAAAGGACACCTCCATGGCCTTCACCGTGTCCTACCAGGAGATGTTCACCATCGGCAAGGAGATCGCCAACTCCCAGACAAGCTTCGTTCCTTTTATCGTGGCGGGTGTATTTTACTTTGTCTTCAACGCTCTGGTGGACTATGTGATGGGTCGGGCGGAAAAGCGCCTGAACTACTACCGATAAGGAGGGCTTTGCTGTGATTTTGACCATGCAGAATATCCAGAAGTCCTTCGACGGACTGGGGGTTTTAAAGGATATCTCCGCCCAGGTGGACAAGGGCCAGGTGGTGGGCGTGATCGGGCCCTCCGGCTCCGGCAAGTCCACCCTG
>JAFYAQ010000005.1 GCA_017540645.1 Oscillospiraceae bacterium | reverse complement strand
TATAGCCTTTTTTGACAAAGCCCTCCCGGGGTGTGAGCGTCTGCATGACGACACGGACGCCGCGCTCTTTCAAGGCTTTGGTCAGCTCCAGAATGGCCGCCGTGTAAGCATCAAAAGAGATTATCTGCTCTGTTTTCTTCGTGTAATACGCCACATCGTTGACCCCCAGAGCCAGGATCACGGTATGAAGATCGTCAAAGCTCAGAACGTCTCTCTCAAAACGGGCGACGCCTTTTTCTCCGTAGGAGCTGCCCATGAAGCCGGGCACCTGGTAGAGCAGGCAGTTTCCGCCGATCCCGGCGTTCAGCAGGGTATATCCCCCGCCAAAGCGCGCAAACAGCCGCTTTTGCAGTGGTTTGACCCAGCGATTCATGGCTGTAATGCTGTCACCGAAGGCGACGATCAGCTTGCTGCACTCCTCGGATTCCACCTCCACCCGATCCAGAGAGACGACCGCATCATAAAGGTTATATTGCTGCTTATAGCTCTCCTTTTTCACTTCCGGCAGAGCTTCGTCTGCAGTATGATCTCCGGGGTAAGCCACAGCCTCCTCCAAGGTCATGTTGCTGTCCTGCGCCTTGGAGGCATAGAAAAGCCGGATCTCCAACGCCTCGCCTGCCGCAACCGGCAGCGCGACCGGATCGGAGAAGGTATGTCCGCCCGTTGGGATCGTGAAGGCTCTCTTCCCGCCACAGGTAACGGGAACCGGCTGCCCCTTGACCCGGACCGTGACCGCGCCTATGACATAGGGC
The DNA here is from genome assembly GCA_017540645.1 of Oscillospiraceae bacterium. Lineage (GTDB taxonomy): Bacteria > Bacillota > Clostridia > Oscillospirales > Oscillospiraceae > Apopatocola. The sequence continues at coordinate 2,463 of JAFYAQ010000005.1, read as the reverse complement.
TTCTTTCCGTAGATGTTGGAAAAGCGAAGACGGACCCGCTCACCGGAAACCGGAGAGCTGACCGGGAACACCACGGTTTTCTTCTTCCCCTGCAGCATGCCCATGGCAAAGGAGGGCGCTGCCGCCTGACTCCAGATTGTCGTCCAATTCATGTTTTTACTCCTCTCTATGTTTATGGTAAGAGGGATAATCCTAACCACGGTTTTCCCGGACTGGAATCCGCCCAACCTTCGTTAAAATACTCGGGAATACGACAGGTATTCCCTGCGTTTTCGCCTCGGCTGGACAAATTCCAGCTCCAGGAAAACTCTTCGACCAAAACGGATGAGAATTCGGATGATTTTGGGTGCGGAGGAAGCAAGCTTGCTGACGCAAGTCAATGACGACAAGCCCAAAAGCGCCGAAAGATCGCCGTTTTGGCGGGTTCGGATTATCCCTCTTACCTTATGCAAAAGCAATTTCCAACAGATCCAGCTTGCCCTTCCCCCGATACCGCAGGTAGACGGGGCAGCGCTTCACCGGGCAGTCTGCTGCGGCTGCCAGTTGATCGGGAGAGAAAGGAATGCGGTAGGTCGTCCAGTCTGACGTAGGAGAGAGGATAAAGGCCGCGATCGCTTTTCCTTCTTCTCCGCCCAGCAGCTCCAGCGTTCCGTTTCCGCCGCGCACCGTCACGGCAAGCCCGGCGGTCTCTGTCAGATCAAAATACTTATAGCCCACAACACAGCCGTTTCGGATATCGGTGATGAAGGACTTCGGCGCGTTCGCTTCACTGTAGGCGTTAACAGGATGCTCCGTCGGCTCCGGAGGCTCGTAGTCCGGCCCGTCCTGGGTCACAAAAGGGCCTCCCATGGGGTTGCGAAAGCCCAGAACGCTTCGCCCGCGCAGACAGCAGGCGATGGACGCGCTGTAGCTGCCCTTTCCTCTGAGCGGACCGCCGTTCAAGCCGCAGCTGGTGGCCTCCGCCATGGTGATGCTGCCGTCCTCCGCAAAACGGATCGGCTCCGCGACCGCCTGCCGATTTTTCCACTTTCCGTTGGTCGTGCGATGATCGAAGACATACCACTGATCTTTTACGCAGACCAGGCCGCCGTGGCTGTTCCCCATGGGATAGGCGGCGTCCATCAGCTTTCGCCCCCGGTATCCGATATCACTGGAGGAGTGGATCGGCCCCTTGTGAATAAAGCCCTTGTCGGGGAAAAGGCTCATGGCATAGTTGAGGCCCGTGATGTCCGTTGCGGGGTAAACCAGATAATACCAGCTTCCGATGCGGCGGATGGAGGGACCTTCCCAGTAATTGGGCTTTTTGGCGTTGAAATCCGCCGGAAGAAGGATCGTGGGCTCAGACTTGATGGTCAGCATATCCCTCTCCAGCTCCATCACGAAAAGCCCCACGATTTTATGTCCGAACCGGCCGTTGGAGGGCTGACCGCTCCCCACATAGAGATAGACGCGGCCATCGTCGTCCACCAGGACCGCCGGATCAAATACGAACCAGTCTTCCGCCCGGGAGCCGTAGACCCTGCCGTCCGGGAAACGCACGTCGCCCAGATACGTATATTTTCCTGCCGGGGTATCGCACACGGCGACAGAAGTGACGGAGGAATTGGCAACCGAATAATACAGATAATAGCGCCCATCCGTCCCGCGGACTACGTCCGGCGCGTAATAGGACTTCCGGTCCGTGTTCCACGGGGTCTGTTCTTTTCGGAAAATGACTCCCTCGTAGCGCCAGTCGCTGAGATCGTCTTCCGGGGCTGACCAAGCCACATAGTCGTTGACGCAGTAGTCCTTGCTCCCGAAGCGGTCATGGCTGCCGAAGACATACAGTCTGCCGTCAAAAAGCCGGGGCTCCGCATCCGGGATATACTCCCAGCCGGGGAGATACGGGTTAAAGCATTGTTGTTTCAAAGCATAAATCCTTCCTTTTCATCGAGCTTTCAGTATGATAGAATAGGAAACAAGGGGGTGAATGCTATGGAAAACGTGGTTCATTTATACTTCCGGGATATCGAGGAGGTCCGGGCGCAGGAGAGCGGCCCCATCGTAAACTATCTGCGCGATCACACCGTCGACCGGGATTACTTTTCCAAGCTCTCCGTTGCGACCAGTGTTCACACCCCGGAGGAATATCTCTTCTCCAACTACATGGACAGGCGTTCCTTCTGCCTGCACACCCCCGCCGAGAGCGGTTTTTTTCAGGAAACCTATATGCACAAGCACAATTTCTTCGAGCTGATGTACATCATGCGCGGAGAGGCCTCGGTCATGATCGAGGAGGAAGAAGTACGCTATTCGGCGGGGAATCTGTGTCTGCTGAACCGAAGCACCATGCACCGGGAAACCGACATGGCCTCCGCCGATATCCTCTATATCGGCATCGACCCCTCGCTCATCACGCAATGGCCGAAAGGGCTTGTCCAGCCCTTCGGCTATAAAAGCATCCTCAACCGCTTCTTCAGCGAG
>JAFYAQ010000002.1 GCA_017540645.1 Oscillospiraceae bacterium | reverse complement strand
TGCATCCGCCCCCGGCGGCGCAGCCCCGCTTTTCCCAACGAGCTCCGCTCGTCGGTCTCATAACCCGGGGAGAATCGGCACATCTTCTTCTCCATAACGGCAAAAAACACAGCCCACCGGATGGTGGACTGTGTTTTTAGTGGTTGCGGGGGAAGGACTTGAACCAACGACCTCCGGGTTATGAGCCCGACGAGCTACCAACTGCTCTACCCCGCGATATCGCGTGTAAAAGTATATTACCACACTTTCCCGGCCGAGTCAACACCTGGGAGAAATTTTTTTGCCATGCCCCGCTCCCGAGCGGCCGGGCCGGGAAGGTGTTGTTTTCCGGCGGGAGATATGCTATAACCATAATACTTACGCGAAGCCTTTTTCCCACAGGAGGACCCATGGAAGAGACAAAAACAAAAATCCGTACCGGACACACCCTGCGCGTACTGCTCCGGGGCAGTCTCCGGTACTTTATCGTCTGCATCCTGGCGGGGGTGCTGCTGACGGTCTGCGAGATGCTGATCCCCCAGGTGATCCGTGTCACCGTGGACTCCGTGATCGGCACGGCTCCGGCGGACCTGCCCGGCTGGCTGACCCGGCGGCTGGACCTTGCCTGGCTGCGGGGGAACATGTGGGCCATCGCGGCCTTCCTGGCAGCGGTGGGCGCCCTGTCGGCGGTGTTCCGCTACCTGTCCCTGCTGCTGAACGCGAAGGCGGGGGAAACGCTGGTGAAGAACGCCCGGGACCGGCTGTTCCAGCATATCCAGCGCCTCCCCTGGCGTTGGCACGCGGAAAACCCCACCGGCGACATCATCCAGCGCTGCACCTCCGACGTGGAGCGGATCAAGAGCTTTTTCCAGGAGCAGTTCGTGGCGGTGTTCCGCATCGTGGTGCTGATCGTGCTGGCTCTGGGCTGCATGACGGCCATGAACGCCCGTCTCTCGGTGGTGGCCTGGGTCATCGCGCCGATCATTGTTCTCTATTCGGTGCTGTTCCACAACCGCATCCGGGACAAATTCACCGCCTGCGATGAAAACGAGGGGGTCCTCTCCACCATCGCCCAGGAGAATCTGACCGGGGTGCGGGTGGTGCGGGCCTTCGGCCGGGAGAGCTTTGAGCGGGACCGCTTTGAGACCCAGAACGAATACTATACGGGCCTCTGGGTAGGGCTGCTGCGCATCCTCTCCGACTTCTGGGCGGTCAGTGACTTTACCAGCTGCCTACAGGTGCTGCTGGTGGTAGTGCTGGGCACGGTGCTGTGCGTCCGGGGCGAGATGACCGCCGGGGAGTTTATCTCCTTCTCCTTTTATAACACCATGCTGATCGGCCCCGTGCGCCGTCTGGGCCGCCTGATCTCCGAGATGAGCAAGGCGGGGGTGTCCGTCCGCCGGATCGGGGAGATCCTGGACGCAGAGGTCGAGCACGACGTCCCCGGCGCCGCTCCCGCCCCCATGGACGGGGATATCGCCTTTGAGCATGTGAGCTTTTCCTACGGCCATGGCCCGGAGGTGCTCCGGGACGTGAGCTTCACCATCCCGGGCGGGGAGAGCTTCGGCATCCTGGGGGGCACCGGCTCCGGCAAGAGCAGTCTGCTGCTTTTGCTCTGCCGCCTCTACGATCCCAGCGCCGGGCGCATCACCGCCGGCGGCAAGGACATCGCCGCCATGCCGGCCAAGTGGGTGCGGCAGAACGTGGGCGTGGTGCTGCAGGAGCCCTTCCTCTTCTCCCGGACGGTGAAGGAGAACATCGGCATCACCGGGGCGGACGCAGAGACCATCAAAAACGCTGCCGTCACCGCCTGCATCGACGCCGACATCCGGCGCTTCTCCCAGGGCTACGACACCCTGGTGGGAGAGCGGGGCGTCACCCTTTCCGGCGGGCAGAAGCAGCGGGTGGCCATCGCCCGGATGCTGACCAAAAAGACTCCCGTGATCGTATTTGACGACTCCCTCTCCGCCGTGGACACGGAGACGGACGAGAAGATCCGCCGGGCGCTGCATCAGAATCTCCGCGGCGCCACTACCGTGATCATCTCCCACCGGATCACCACGCTGATGGACTGCGACAAGGTGCTGGTGCTGGACAAGGGCGCCGTCAGCGATCTGGGGACCCCGGCGGAGCTGCTGGCCCGGCCGGGCCTCTTCCGGAAGATCTACGACCTGCAAATGGCCGTGGGAGAGGAGGCGTAACGGCATGAGCCAAGAGAACAAAAAGCTCCGGTTTTTCGGCATCCCCCGGCTGCTGCCCTACTTCCGCCCCTATAAAAAGACGGTGTTCTGGATGATCTTCATGGGGCTGTACGGCAGCGCCATGGACGCGGTGATCCCTCTGTTCCAGCAGTACGCCATCGACCACTTTATCGCCGACCGGGCCCTGACGGGGCTGGGGATCTTCCTCGCCCTCTACATCCTGGTGATCCTGACCCAGACCGTCTCCAACTACATCTCCGCCTTTTCCACCGGTCAGATGGAAATGTGGCTGATCCGGGACCTGCGGCGGGACAGCTTCAACCACCTGCAGACCCTCTCCTTCTCCTACTTCAACCAGAACAGCGTGGGCTACATCCACGCCCGGGTCATGTCCGACACGGACCGGATCGCCGGGACCCTCTCCTGGAGCCTGATGGAGGGGGTGTGGCAGATCGCCTATCTGCTGTCCGCGGTGGTGATGATGCTGCTCCTGAACTGGAAGCTGGCCCTCTGCGTGCTGGCGGTGGTGCCCATCGTTTCTTTGGGCGGCGCGTATTTCCAGAAGAAGCTGGTCTACTACCACCGGCAGGTCCGGGAGAAGAACTCCCGCATCACCTCCGCCTTCAATGAGGGCATCACCGGCGCGCCCACCACCAAGACCCTGGGCATCGAGGAAAAGATGGAGGGCGAATTCATGACCATGACCGGCGAGATGCGCTCCGTCAGCGTCCGGGCCATGCACTTCCGGGCCCTGTTCATGTCCACCACCGCCATGGCGGCCAGCGTGGCCCTGGCCCTGGTGCTGTGGCGGGGCGGCCTCATCACCCGGGAGGGCGTGGTGCTCATCGGTACGCTCAGCGTCTTCATGAACTACGCCCAGGGCCTGATGGAGCCCATCCAGTGGCTGGTGCAGGCCCTGTCCAACCTGGTGAACGTCCAGGTGAACGTGGAGCGCTTCACCCACCTGATGGAGACCGAGTCCGACGTGCGGGACAGCCCCGCCGTGGTGGAAAAGTACGGCGACACCTTCCATCCCCGGCGGGAGAACTGGGAGGAGCTCCGGGGCGACGTGGAGTTCCGGGACGTGACCTTCCGCTACCCGGACGGGGACGAGAACATCCTGGAGCATTTCAATCTGACGATCCCCCAGGGCACCAACGTGGCCATCGTGGGGGAGACCGGGGCGGGAAAATCCACTCTGGTGAACCTGGTGTGCCGCTTCTTTGAGCCCACGGAGGGGCAGGTGCTGATCGACGGGCGGGACGCCCGGGAGCGCAGCCAGCTCTGGCTCCACTCCAACATCGGCTATGTGCTGCAGACGCCCCACCTCTTCTCCGGCACGGTGCTGGAAAACCTCCGCTACGGCCGCCCGGATGCCAGCATGGAGGAGATCCGCGCCGCGGTGAAGGCCGTCAGCGCGGACGCCATCATCGACCGGCTGCCCCAGGGCTACGACAGCCCCGTGGGCGAGGGCGGCAACAGTCTGTCCACCGGAGAAAAGCAGCTTTTGTCCTTCGCCCGGGCGCTGCTGGCCGACCCGCGGATCTTTGTCCTGGACGAGGCCACTTCCAGCGTGGACACCGTTACCGAGCGGCTGATCCAGTCCGCCATCGAAAAGGTGATGGAAGGCCGCACCTCCTTTGTGATCGCCCACCGACTATCCACCATCCGCCGCTCGGACCTGATCCTGGTGGTCAACGAGGGGAAGATCGTGGAGCGGGGCACCCACGCCCAGCTCATGGCTCAGAAGGGCGTCTACTACGGCCTATACACCCGCCAGTACCGGGAGGAAAAGCTCCGGGAAAGCCTGGGTTGAAAACCGGCCGACATCAAAAACGCGCAAAGACGGGATGCCCCGCCTTTGCGCGTTTTCCGTTTCTTATGTATGGCGTATCACACTTCCATGTGCGTCTCCCGGGCCGGATTGGGCCGCAGCGTGGCCATCTGCCGCTCGCTGTCGAGCCGGAGGCTGCGGTTGGTCTGCCCGCTGATATAGCGCCAGGCGATCCAGATGCCCAGGGCCATGAACAGCAGGAGCTGCAGCATCTCCGCGGCCAGCTCCGACAGGACCTCCGGCATGAGCATCAGCTGTCCGGCGGTGGACAGCGCCTCCCCGAAGGCGGCGCCGTAATCGTGGACAAAGTAGTACGTCAGCTCGAAGAAGGGGATCAGCACCACGCCCAGCAGGCTCAGCGCCACCACGATGGCGACCGAGCCCTTGCTCATCTTGCCGCGCATGAGCTTATAGCCGAACATGGAGGCCAGGGGCACCAGCGCGAAGAGGATGCCGAAGATCCGCTCGGCGAAGATGATGGTCAACAGATTGGGGATCAGGCCCACCAGCATACCCAGCAGCGCGCCCACGAAGCCCAGGGCGTAGCTGCCGTTCATCTCGTTTTGATCCAGACTCTCCCGGTTCTTTTCGTCCAGCGCGCGCACCGCGGCGGCGCTCACCGGCTGGAAGCTGTCAAACTGGCCCGTCCGTACCAGGCACAGGCTGTCCGGCCGCGCCGCGCCGGTAAGGGCGCAGGTGTCCGCCGGAGGCAGGCCGTTTTCCCGGAGCGCCGCAGTGATGGCGTCCATGGCGGCGCTGAATCTGGCCGGGGCCTCCGCCGTTTTGCCGAAGGCCAGGGTGAAAACGGCGGCCTGGGCCGTCACCGCGTTGACCGCGCAGCCCTTGGGCGCCTTGCTCTTCAGGGAGATCTGCAGCCCCTTGCGCAGCGCGGCGACCTTCTGATCCGTCCGGATCGCCGTGCGGACAAAAAAATTCTTTCCGGAATACAGCTGCAGCGAGACCGCGTAGCCGTTCCAGACGCCGAAGCAGACGGCGCCGCTGCTCTCAAAGCCGCAGGCCGACAGCGCGGCAAAAATCGGGTTGACGTATGCCATGATTTCTCTCTCCTCTTTCTTTTCTCCCCGCACGCCAAAGCAGCGGCGCGGGACATAGCATCATCATAACCCATTTTCTGTCATAGTCAAGTAAAAAACCGCAGTCTTTTCAGCTCCGTGCCGGGGTAATAATGGGCCAGGATCTCCCGATAGTCCGCCCCGCCCCGGGCCATCACGTTGGCGCCGTACTGGCTCATGCCCGCCCCGTGGCCGTAGCCGGTGACGGTGAAGCGAAAGCTCATCCCCGTCCAGACCAGATCAAAGCAGGCCGAGCGCAGGCCGAAGAGGGAGCGCATCTCCGTCCCGGGGATGGCCACGCCCCCCACCCGTACGCTGGCCACCCGTCCGCTGGTGTCCGTGGAGCGGGCGCCCAGCCAGTCCGGGGGCAGGGTGGTCTTCAGCTCGGCCTCCGGGAAGCGGGAGAGGATCACCTCCCGGAACTCCTGGGCGCTGACCTCCACCCGGCTGACGTAATCGGGCACGTCCGCGGCGGTCTCCGGACTCTCCACGCTGACCAGATAGGGCAGCGCCTCCCCCCAGAGGTTGGCGCTGCTCTCCGTATATCCCGCCGAGGAGGAGTGGAAGCAGCAGAGGATGGGCTCCCCCTCGTAGGTCAGATACTCCCCGTTGGTGGCGGCCACCGCTGCGCGCATCCGGGCGGTGAACACCGGCTCGTCCTCCCCCCACCGGGCGCACTGCTCGGCTTCGTCCAGCCACACCTGGCAGCAGGCGGGATCGGAACAGACGTCCGCCTGGGGATGGGCCTCTTTGCGCCGCTGCTGCAGGGCGTAGGTCCGGGCAGCCACCGCCTGGGCGCACAGGGCGGCGGGGGCGAAGTCCGCCGGCATCTCCCCGGCCAGCACGCCGGGGAGGTACTCGGCCAGAGTCATGGTCTTTACTTCCCCTTTATGCAGCAGGCGCAGCACCGTCATGCCGTCTGCGTCGTAGAACACCGCCGGCTCTGCGGCCGGGGCGGAGCCGGCCTCCGGGATGGGGGGCGGCCCCATCCAGCGGGGCAGGGTGAAGGCCAGCGCCAGAGACAGGGCCAGCGCCAGAAGGGAAACACAAATACAGCGTTTCATGGGGTCCTCCCTTGACGATAGGGTAAATGTGGGATAGAATGCAGGTACAATAAGTGTATGGAATAAGGGACGTGGATATGCAAAGACAAGCTTGGATCTATACCATCAGCGCCGCCGTGCTGGGCGCTTTGGACCTGCTGTTCCGCTGGCTCCAGTGCCAGTCCATTTTTGATCCCGAGACGGGGCTGCCCACCCCCCGGGCGGGGCTGAGCACACTGGTGGTGGTCCTGCTGGTCCTCACGGTGGTCGTCCTGTGGCGGCTGTCGGGGCGGCTCAGCCCGGAGCTGACCATGCCGGAGCCGGAGGAGGCCCTGCGTCTGCCCAACCGCGTGGTGGGGGCGCTGATGACCGGCGCGGGCATGCTGGCGGCGCTGGGCGCGGTGGTCATGTTCTTCACCGAGAGCAGCATGTTTATGCGCCTCACGGCCCTGTTGGGGCTGTTTTCCGCCGTGGTGCTGAGCTTCTATCCCTCGCTCCCCAAGTGGGGAGGCTTCGGGGCCGCGCTCAGCCTGGTGCCCGTGCTGTTCTTCTCCCTGTGGCTGGTGTCCTTTTACCGGGCCAATGCCGTCAACCCCATCGTATGGGCCTACGGGGTGGAGATCCTGGGCATCGCGGCCTGTCTGCTGGGCGCCTTCCGGCTGAGCGGACTGCTCTTCTACCGGACCGGACCCCGGCAGGGCCTGTTTGCTCTGGGCCTGGGGCTGTGCCTGGGGCTGACGGAGCTGATGGACCGGGGCAGCGCCGGGGAACGCCTTCTGTTTTTTGGCTGGGCGCTGGGCTTCGGTACGCTGAGCTGGGTGATCGTGCGCAATTTCGGCATCCAGGGTCCCCCTCCCGCGGCGGCGCCCCCGGCCGGCGGAAAAAAGGAAAAAGGAGCGTAAAAACATGGAATTCAAAGACGTGATCGCGGGACGCTATTCCTGCAAAAAGTATGACGGCCGCCCGGTGGACCCGGCGGCGCTGAACGCCATTCTGGAGGCCGGTCGTCTGGCCCCCACGGCCAAGAATCTCCAGGAGCAGCATGTGTACGTGGTCCGCAGCCCGGAGGGCCTGGCGAAGATCGACGCCCTGACCCCCTGCCGCTATGGCGCCCCGGCGGTGCTGGTGGTGGCCTACAACAAGGGAGATGTGTATACCTACCCCGGCGGCCGGGTGGACTCCGGCGCGGAGGACGCCGCCATCGTGGCCACCCACATGATCCTGGCAGCCTACGATCAGGGCGTGGACAGCTGCTGGCTGAACCGCTTCGACCCGGACCAGGCCCGGGAGCTGCTGGGTCTGCCGGAGACGGAAGAGGTGCTGATGCTCATGGACCTGGGCTACGCCGCCCCCGGCGCCGGTCCCCTTCCCAACCACGGCAAGCGCAAGCCCCTGTCCGAGACGGTGACGGAGCTGTAATGCGTGAAAAAAACGGACCTGCCGCGTTTTGCGGCAGGTCCGTTTTTCTGTTCTCTTCGCTCAATCCTCGCCGCCCAGGGCCTCCAGGCCCTTGACGTTCTCCAGCTTTTTGGCGGGGATGTTCTTCACCAGGCCCATGAACACTCCAAAGCTCATGGCGGTCAGGAGCCCCGCGTAGACGGGCAGAGTCCGCCAGGCCATGGTGGCGTCCAGCACCAGCCCCAGGGCCACCGGGGTGATGGTCTGGGCGGACATGCTGGCAGCGTAGTAATAGCCGGTGAAGCGGCCGATCTTCTTGCTGGAGCAAAGCTCCACCACCATGGGGAAGGAGCAGTTATGCACCAGCGCCATGCCGAAGCCCTTCAGGGCCCACACGGCGTACAGCAGCCGGGGGAAGGCCCGCTCTCCGTTCACGCCTACCACGGCGGCGGTGGGGCCGATAAAGCACATGATCAGCAGTCCCAGGAAGGTGATACCCAGGCCCGCGGTCACGGTGTATTTGCGCCCGACCTTGTCGGCGATCAGGCCCGCCACGGCGAAGCCCAGCACCGAGAAGGCGCCCCCCAGGATGGTCAGTATGCTGGTGGCGCTGGAGGCGCTGTTCAGGTAGTAGATCACATAGTTGCCGATGTAGGTGCCCAGGGCGTTGTCCGACATGAACCACAAAAACTCCGCCCCCAGGATGGCCAGGAGCATCCGCCGGTTGCTGCGGGGCATGGGCTTGTCGTCGTCCACCGGGTCCTCCGTGGCTGCCAGCCGCTCTCCCAGCTCCAGCTCCTCGCGCATCTCCGCGGCCACGTCGTTTTCCTTTATCGTGGCGTACAGCACCAGGGCGGAGATCACCATCAGGACGCTGGCGATGATGAAGGGCAGCTCGATGGTCCAGAGATTCCGGGCCCCGTCCGGGGCGTTGATATAGTTGCTCAGCACCAGAAATAGGCCCATCACCGTGGCGAAGGCGCCGCCGAAGTAGCCCATGATGTTGATGATGCCGTTGGCCTTGGCCCTGAGGGGCTTGGGGGTGATGTCCGGCATCAGCGCCACGGCGGGATTGCGGTACATCATCATGAAGATCAGCACGATCCCCATGGCCACCACCATGGCCACGATCTCATTGAAGTGGAAGAACAACGGGATGAAGGGGAAGGCCACCGCCGACACCAGGGTGCCCACCAGGATATAGGGCATCCGCTTGCCCATGGGCGTGTTGGTCCGGTCCGACAGCCGTCCGAAGATGGGCAGCAGGATCAGCGCCGCCAGGTTGTCGCAGGCCATGATGATGCCCACGATCCACTGCACGTTCAAAATCTTGTCCGGATCGGAGGTCTTCAGCTGGGCGGAGGACATGCCGTACAGCCGCCGGGCAAAGATATCCGTCAGGAACGTGGGGCACCAGGAGTCGTATACCTGCCAGAGCAGCAGGATACCGAAAAACGCAAAGCCGATGAGAAAGGTACGCTTGTAATTGAGCTTCATTTCTCCGCCACCTTTTGGCTAACGCCGTTTTTTCCGTTCTGATGGCATTATATAAAATAAACCCTCTCTTTACAACCGCTTTTTCAAGGATTACAATAGCGGCGAGGTGATAACTATGAAAAAGACGGAAATCGCCGGTCTTCTCGGCCTGGGCGCCGCGGCGGCCGGCTGCGCGGCCTACCTGTGGGCACTGGCCCCCGGGCGCTGTGAGAGCGCCCGTTTCGCCCCCTTCCGGGGCCGATATCTGGCCCACCGGGGACTTTATGACAATGAGACCCGCCCCGAAAACTCTCTGGGCGCCTTCCGGGCCGCCGCCGCGGCGGGCTACGGCGCGGAGCTGGACGTACGTCTGACCCGGGACGGCATTTGCGTGGTCAGCCACGACAGCGATCTCCAGCGCATGACCGGCCGGAACGTCCGCGTGGAGTCTCTCAGCTATGACGAGCTGCAGACCTTCCACCTGCTGGGCACGGAGGAAAGCATCCCCCGGCTGAGCGCCGCTCTGGATATCCTTTGCAGCGCCAACGTGCCGGTGATCATCGAGCTGAAGGCCTGCCGTCAATGGAAAAAGCTGTGCCAGCTGACCCTGGAATGCATGGATCAGCACGACGGGGATCTGTGCGTGGAGAGCTTTGACCCCCGGATCGTACGCTGGTTCCGCCGCCGGGCGCCGGAGGTGCTGCGGGGCCTTCTGACCGCCCAGCCGGAGGAGCTGGACCAGAACCCGGTGAAGGCCTTCCTCTCCAGCCGCGGCCTGTACAACTGGATGTGCCGGCCCCAGTTCATCGCCCACCATGTGGGCCGCCGCAGCCGCTCCATCCGGCTGGCCATGGCCATGGGCGCCAAGCGCGTGACCTGGACCGCCCGGGACCGCTCCGTGGAATTCGAGAGCGACGCAGTGATCTTTGAGCGCTTCCTCCCCCCGGTACACTTCCGATGAGGCGGACGCTGACGCTGCTGCTGGCGCTGCTCCTGCTGATGGGCCTGCCTGTCTCCGCCCTGGCCGCGGAGGAGGGCCACCAGCACAGCTATGACATCCCCGCCGGCGACGGGCTGTGTACCGTCTGCGGGGAGCCCTGCGCCCATCCGGTATGGCTGGACGGGGTCTGCCAGATCTGCGGGGCCCGCTGCCCCCATCCCGGCTGGGAGGACGGACGCTGCACTCTCTGCCGCTTCCCCTGCCCCCATGACCGCCACGACGGAAACACCATGCGCTGCAGCCTCTGCGGCGAGTTCGTGCCCCACACCTACCAGGATGGGGTCTGCGTCATGTGTTCCCAGGGGCCCTGGTTCCAGGACCAGCTGCTGCCCGCCTATCTCTTCGCCCCCAGCGAGCACAAGGGCAGCGTGCAGACTCTCTCCTACCAGACCCGCAACTACGCCGCCCAGCGCGCCGGGGACAAGCCGGACCCCTACACCAAGAAGCTCTGCGTCTATCTGCCCTACGGCTACGACGCCGGGAAACCATACGACGTGCTGGTGCTCATGCACGGCATGGGCGGCTCCGAGCGCTACTGGCTGCTGGAGGATCAGGTCTATTTCGACATCAACGAGGCCAAGGTAAAGACCACGGACCTGGTGGAAAACATGGTGGCTCTGGGCACCGCCCGGGAGTGCATCATCGTGACCCCCACCTTCTACATCAACTCCGGCAACCAGCTCCAGTACAACCGCTACCGGGAGCAGGACCAGTTCACCATGGAGCTGCGCAATGACATCCTCCCCCTGATCGTGGAAAAGTTCTCCACCTACGCCTCGGCCCCCACCCAGGAGGCCATCTCTCAGGCCCGGGAGCACTTTGCCTACGCGGGGCTCTCCATGGGCTCCATTTACGGCTTCAACGCCGTCCTTCCCATGTGTCTGGACCTGTTCGGCTGGTTCGGGGAGTTTTCCGGCTCGGAGTGCTGGCCGGATCTGGTGATCTCCGCCCTGAACGCCCAGGCCGACCGCTACCCCATCTACTGGCTGTACAACGCCGCCGGGCTCAACGATACCATGTACAAAAACCACATCGACCAGTACCGCCTCCTGGTACAGAACTGCCGGGGGCTGACGGAGGGCGTCAACGCCAGCTTCACCGGCATCCGGGGCGTCATGCACGAGTACCGGGCCTGGGGCACGGGCCTTTACAACTTCCTGCTGGTGGTGTTTGCGAACCACAAATGATTGCGCCGCAGCAAAAACCGCGGGGGAGGCTCCGAAAAGGAGCGTCCCCCGCGGTTTCGTTTCCTTTTTTATTCCCGGGCCTGTTTCCGCTTCCGGTCCCAGAGCAGGATCCCCGCGATCAGCAGCAGGTACACCACCGTAGTGGGCAGCGCCCCCTCCACGCCGAAAACCGCGTCATAAAACGCGCTGTCGGTGGCCGCCTCCAGCTTCAGGAAGGAGCCCTCGGACACGATGCCGGAGTTGGGCAGGCCGAAGAAGATGCTCTGGGAGAAGTTCCAGGCGGTGTGGACCCCGACGCAGAACCACAGGCTCTCCAGCTTCACCATGGCGACGCTCATGGAGAGGCCGTACAGCACCAGATTCACCATGGACAGCACCGTGACCCCCGTGTTGAACAGATGCAGCGCACCGAAAAACAGAGAGTTGAACACCACCGCCACCCAGACGTTATAGCGGTCCCGGATGGCGCCCAGCATGTAGCCTCGGGTCAGCAGCTCCTCGGCGCCGGACTGGACGCCCACGCACAGCAGCGCGGCCAGCAGATACAGCGCCCGGAAGCGGCCCGGGGAGAGATCGATATCCCCGTGGAGCCAGGCGATGAGGATGCACACGGCGTTCATCACAAAGCCCGCCGCCAGACCCAGGCCCAGCAGCTTCCAGGTGTTGCCGCTGCCGCCGTTGGGTCCCCGGTGGCCGAAGGAGCGCAGAATGGGCTTTTCGCACAGCCAGGTATAGAGGATCAGCACCAGGTGGATCCCGATAAAGCTCAGATACCGGAAGAGGAACACCGTGGCCCCGTCGGTGATCCGGAGCGCCGTCAGCAGGACGCCCGCCAGCAGCTCCCCCACAATGGTGCCCAGCACCATCAGCGCCAGGGCGATCAGCACCACGGCCCAGATCATGTGCCAGATGGGCTTGCGGGGCTTCCTTCTCCCGGTTTCGCTTTCCGAATGTTCCATTTTCCCTTTTCTCTTTTTCCTTTTTCTTCCCTTCCCGGGACACAGGCACATGGTAACTCCCCGCCGGGAGAAATGCAAGAAAAACCGGAGGGCCGTTTCTCCCGGCCCTCCGGCTGTTTCGTTGTTGTTACTGTTTCCGCTTTTCCCGGCGGTAGCGCTGGGGCGATATACCGTAGGTGGCCTTGAAGGCCCGGGAGAAGTGGTCCACGCTGCTGTACCCCACCAGCCCCGCGATCTCGTGGATCCGGAGGGAAGAGCTGACCAGATATTCCACGGCCCGGTTCATCCGGATCTCCCGGACGATCTCGGTGAAGCTCTGGTGGGCGTAGTTCTGGAGCATGCGGGAGAGATAGGTCTCGTTGTAGTGGAACTGTTGGGCCAGGGTGGACAGGCGCACCGTGCGGTAATTCTGCTGGATATACTGCAGGATCTCCCCGCAGTCGGCCCGGGGATTGCCCCCGGTGGGGAAGCGGTAGATCTCCACATTGTCCCCGCAGGAGCGCAGGGCGTTGCTCAGCAGCAGCTTCACCCAGCAGACGGTGGTGCTCCAGCTGTGCTTATCCGTTCGGTAGCACTCCGCGGCCAGACCCCGCATGCAAAAGTCGATGCGCCGATCCCCGGGTTTCGTGTGCAGCACCAGCAGATTGGGCTGGGCCGAGCCGTACAGGGCCTCCCGGAAGAAGCCGGAGAACACCCCCGACATGGTCAGCAGCTCCCCAAAGCGGGAGTCCAGCGTGCTGGCCCGGAGGACCACGTCCTCGACGATGCTGCCCATTTCCATGCTGACCCCGTGGTTCGTCTGGGGAGGCAGGATGCACATATCGCCCTCCTGCATGGAGAAGCTTTCGTCTTCAAAGATGAGCTTGATTTCGCCCCGGACCACACAATAGATCTCAAAATAATCCAGCCGCAGGGGCAGGCGATTAAGTCCCGGCAGGAGACGATGGCAAAAGACGGACTGTCCCGGGGGAAAGGCAAAGTCCTCCTGTCTTATGTTATCTAAATACTCTTCTTCTGAAAAGCTCAAGATATGATCCACATTCCAGGGAAAATCCATGCACACCCGCTCAAAGGTCTGCGGATCCATCTCCGGGTCCGGATATTCCTTCGTCTCGCCCGAGGTTAAAAGGAGACCCTCCTCCCGCATACCCACGATGGCATCGCGAAATGTCAGGGGCTCGTTCCCGTTATTTATGTGAGACGAAAGATACTCCTCTAAAAGAGAAAGAGTGAAAAAATAGGTGTTTTCATTTTTCATAGATACACGACCTTCGCGGACAGATACAGAGATGGAAACAGCGATAGTATGCTTGTTTTACAACTATAATTGACATATACATCTTTTTCCACTAAACGTCAACCGGAAATGAAAGCAAGTCATGAAAAGTCGGATTTGGGTGTTAATAGAGCAAAAAAAGAAGAGGCGGGAAAACCGTCTCTTCTCTTTTTGTGTTGGCGTTGACCTATCTTTCCAGTCCGTCACCAGACAAGTATTGTCGGCACAGGTGAGCTTAACTGCCGTGTTCGGAATGGGAACGGGTGGACCCTCACCGTTAAAAACACCAACTATCGTGGTACACCTTCAGGGACTCGAACCCTGGACACCCTGATTAAGAGTCAGGTGCTCTACCAGCTGAGCTAAAGGTGCATATGGTGACCCGTGCGGGAATCGAACCCACGTTTGGGGCGTGAGAGGCCCCCGTCTTAACCGCTTGACCAACGGGCCGATCAAACTGCCTGCACCCTGAAAACTGAACAACGAGGATGAGAAGCAAGGCTGCCGCTAATTCATAGGTCAAGCCCTCGGGTGATTAGTACCGGTCAGCTGACACGTTACCGTGCTTACACCTCCGGCCTATCAACGATGTAGTCTACATCGACCCT
>JAFYAQ010000032.1 GCA_017540645.1 Oscillospiraceae bacterium | reverse complement strand
GGAGGTAGCGAGTTCGAATCTCGTTGCCCGCTCCAATGGCGCCATAGCCAAGTGGTAAGGCAGCGGACTGCAAATCCGCGATTGCTCCGGTTCAAATCCGGATGGCGCCTCCACTTTTTTCGGGCCGCCGCGAATGCGGCGGCCCGAATACTGTTTTTCTCCCCTTTCATGCAGCGGTATCGAAGCGGTCATAACGAGGCGGTCTCGAAAACCGTTAGCCCATCGGGCTCGTGGGTTCGAATCCCACCCGCTGCGCCAAAAGGAAAAGACAGGCCTTGCGCCTGTCTTTTTCCTTTTGCGTTGACATGGGATTCGAACCCGAGGGCTCTTGGCGACATGCCGGGGGCATGTCGCAACCCGAGGTGGCCTCCGCCGCAGCGGAGGTCGAATCCCACCCGCTGCGCCATAAAAGAACCAAGAAAAGTACTCCTACTTTTTCTTGGTTCTTTTGTCATTTCAGGGGTACTTTTCCGTCAATATCCATAAATCCAACACTCTTTCACTCCGGAGCAGCTTTACCAGGCCGCTCCGGAGTCTTTTTTTGTCCAGAATTGCGGTTCCCTTTCTTTGATCCTTTGCGCCGCAAAGAGTTCGGGAAAAAGTGAAGCTGGAGGGATCCGAAAGAACAGCTCTGCAACATGACTGAAGAGTATCAAAATGCGCACTCATTTCGAATGTTTTGGATTGCGGTTTCGCATCGTGAGTGCTATGCTTTATAATGTATTGTTATATGCTCTTAGTGTCTTTGAGTTCGTGGATTCGAGGTGTGCGAAATGAATCTTTTTGTTATGGGATCAGATTTCTCTATGCGTCTACTCGAAACTAAATATGTGCGGTTTGAAAATGACAACGATCCGTTCTGCGGACTCTCCATTACAACATCCGACATGACCACTACTTTCACATTTGATGGGCTCGGTTTACACAGAAGTCATTTGAGACGCATTATTGCTGAAATCAACAACACTCTAGACGGAAAGTATAGTGAAGAATTCCACTTGCAATTCGAAGATCCAAATGTTGTTGGTGGCGAGTGTTTCTCCCCCATATCGTTTATTATCCATCCTGGCAAGACACATGAAGAAGATTATTGGGAGTTTCTATATCAATCCAATGGAGGCTACCATAACAGTGGGAAAACTCAGTATTCCATGTGCTTATGTACCAATGATCTCAAATACTTTAGAGATGATCTCCAGTCTCAGATTAATAATTTCAATTGGAAAGAGCATGGGAAAATAGAGTATTACGAGATTCACTTGCCGGAGCATGAACTTGAGACTGCTTATTCAGCTGAAGAACTTCGTTCGGATCTGTCCAGCCTTCTCACGGGAAAAACGTTAAGGAAGATATACGTCGACTTGTACGGCTTTATTGACAGTTCACAGCGTACAGAGAATAGCTTGGATTTCAGTTATATGGGTGGAGCAAGTTTGCTAGTATTTGAGGATCTGGCTGTCGAACTTTGCATCCATGCTGAGGGGATGATCCGATACCATGTTTTCTATGACATAGATCCAGGCGCATTTGTAAAGAAAACCGGGTTTGCTCCAGAAGAAACCTATTCAAGTAATTCATATTTCTTTGATATAGCACCGCAACTCTCCCTGAAATATGAGAATTCATGGGTAAAGGAAATTGAAGTCATTCCTACGGATACTTGGCCTTTTTCACAGAGCTGGTTTGATGAAGAAAAAGCGGAAGCATCGGGGCATCTCCCAAACCTGATAAAGCTCAACATGTCCAATGGTGTTCGGGTATGCTTTGAGGGAGACAGTATTGAGTATTATTTTATGTGGCTCGAATAGTAGATAGCTGTTGTAGGAGACCTGCAAATGAAATATGCGCATTGGATACAGAAAACACACCTATTCCGAGCAGATGAATTCATTTGCTCATCTTGCGGTGCGTCTTTTGATAAACCGTATCGAGAGTGTCCCGGCTGCAGAGTATCGACGAAAAAAACAAAGTACGATCCAACATGGGTGGATGAAGCCGAGGGTTTGTCCGCGTTGCTGGATGATGATTGATGAAGGATCAGGTCCGGAAAAGGATTGACACAGGAGGTTTCTCACATGAATGATTATAGCTTCGCGACTTTTCAAGTCGGAACGGCAAATAAGTTCGCATTCATGGTAGCAAAAGCTGTAGCTGAGAATCCTGCCGGACTCTATAATCCGTTGTTCATTTATGGGTGTTCAGGACTTGGGAAAACCCATCTTCTCAGAGCGATAGAAGCATATATGAAGACTGCGAATCCTCAGGCGATAACGCGCTACTCTAAGTGTGCTACACTTATTGAATCGCTTGTGAAGGCAGAAAAAAGCAAATCGACAGAATCCTTTGTACGCTCATTCCAATCGATAGATTTACTATTGATTGATGATATGCATGTCCTTTTGGGAAAAATGGCGACACAGGGGAAGATTTCTGAGATTATCGAATTGTGCGTCAACGCCGGGCATCAGGTTGTAATGTCGTCGACTGAAGATCCTGGAGGGACACCGTCTATTCACTGGAGTATGCACAACACTTTCGATAAAGGACTATATGCAGATGTTCAGAGGCCTGACGCCGAGTTAACGAGAAAGATAGTCATCCAAAAGTCAAGGCTTGCCGGGCTGGAACTCTCTGATAGTCAAGTCGATCTGATCTCAAGGTTGGACTTTGATAATATCCGTTTGATAGAAGGATTGATCAACTGGATTGCCGCGAATGCTGCGCCAGGTCCAGTCGTTTCATCGAGTTTAATCGCTGAGGCGCTAGAGTATATGCGCATCTATTGTAGATAGGAAAATGAAAATGTATCTAAATGAAATGATCCAGTTGATTAAAACAAAACCGTTCGACTCAGACCATGCGGCTATTGTTCTGCAGGAAATCTCCGACATTGATCAAACAATACTTGTTGGTGAGTATGGTTATAAAAGAACTCTGTTGGGTGAAGCCGTTGATAATAACAACCTAGGAGCAGTTCAGTTCCTGCTTGAGCATGGTGCAAATCCAAACTATATAAGTGAGGATTTCGATTGCCCTCTCTCTGATCTCGAATTTGGCTATGATGAAGATATCCCGGAAGAAGACCATACACGATATGAGATTGCCAAGAAGTTCTTCGAATACGGCGCGGATCCTAATCTACTTCTTGAAGGGGAAACAATTTTTGATAGTGTTACTTACAGTATTTATAACCATGGAGGAGGACCAAGCTGGCCATATCGTGTGGAATTCTATAAATTGCTAGTAATCTATGGCGGCGGAGGTCATATATACGAAAATGGTGCCCAGGGGTACGGAAAACCCGAGTTTTCTGAGCCAATTGATTTTAGCCGAATAGATGAATATCAAGTCTGTTTCCGAAAACACGAGGACGGATACCATATCGAAGGGCATCTCCTGAATCCTGCCGGTAAGGATATCGGAATACTGTGATCTGTCGTGTGGTTTTGTGGCACGCTAAAGCAATTAATAAAGACAAACTTCTTGTGCGGAATTCCCTTTTGGTGAACTATAGGCCCGAATATGCCCTTTTGGTGAATCTTAGACAGAAAAGGATTGCTATCTTAACAAAGGCTGCAATCCTTTTTTGTTTGCAAAAATTTACTGTTTATGATACTATATGCGCAGCCTATAGAGAGCGCGTGAGGGACAAGCCCTTTGACCGCGCAGCAACCTACCCGTCCGGGCAAGGTGCTAATGCTTGACCGATGGGTGAACACGGATTCAGGACACTCATCAGACGATGGGTGTCTTTGCTCTCTTTAGGACTACTTTCAAAGGAGAGCAGTGTAATGGATTCCCCTATTCTGCTTCATATCCCGCACTCGTCAACCATCATACCAAAAGAGTACAAAACCGATTTTATCGTCGATCTTTCCAACGAACTCCGATTCATGACGGACTGGTATACTGACGAGTTGTTTGATTATCCGGCTGCAAAACTGATTTTTCCCATCAGTCGCCTGGTGTGTGACGTGGAAAGATTTCGCGATAACCGCCGGGAAGAAATGTCCCGCTGCGGCATGGGGGCTTGCTATACACATGGGTTTTCGGGAACAAGAATCCGATCCTTATCCCGTGAAAAAGAAGAACAAATCTTACGGCGCTGGTATGATCCACACCACGCCGCTTTGACGAAAAAGGCCGCGGAGAATCTGGATCACTGGGGAGTATGTCTCATCATCGATTGCCACTCTTTTCATCCCTCGCCGCTCCCTTATGAACCGGACAAGCGGAGCCGCCGGCCGGATATCTGTATCGGCGCGGACCCATTTCACACACCTCGTGCCATGGTAGAGCGATTGTCAAAAACCTTCTCACGGAAAGGGTACCGTGTGGCCGTGAACACACCCTATGCGGGAGCCATGGTTCCGGCCGCTTATTATCAGCAAAACGCTAACGTGATCTCGATCATGATCGAGGTCAATCGAAGCCTGTATTTGGATCGTGATTTTCTTAAGAAGGCTGCATTTCCCTTTATTAAATACGATATTCAAGAGAGCATTGACGAGTTGAAAACATGGATAGGGTATTGATTTAGCGATTGCCCCAATTTTTTAAGAGTATCCTTTGCCAAAAAAGCAGGCGCTCCGTCAGGGGTGTCTGCTTCTTTTGTAGTTCCTCGGGGAGGATTCTAACCCGAGGGCGCCGGCCGCGTCATGGAAGAACGGCAAACCTGATGGAATTGCCGTTCTCTTCTTTTTGTGCTATGATGAAGCGGATGAGATCAAGGGCTTATCCGCACCGCCGGACGATGATCGGCAAGCAAATCGGGATTTGTCAGGACAAAGAGGATGAAAAAACAAGCGATTCTTTCCGTCAATATTGCCGTCCTTCTTTTCGGGTTGGCCGGACTTTTTGCCAAATGGGTCCGCCTGCCCGCCATCTGCATCACTTTTGGGAGAGTGGTGTTTTCTTCTGCCGCGCTCGGCCTGTACATGTTGAGCCGAAAGCAGAAGTTTCGGGTGACGAAGGGTGACGCCCACCGGCTGCTGCTCGCCGGGGCGATCCTCGCCCTGCACTGGTGGTCATTTCTCAGATCGATACAGCTCTCCACCGTGGCGGTCGGGACCATCACATTCTCTTCGTTTCCTCTGTTTGTGACATTCCTCGAACCGGCCATACATCATCAAAAACCGGATAAACGGAATGTGATCCTGGCCCTTATGATCCTGCTCGGCGTGCTGATCACCGTCCCCGCGTTTTCCTTGGAGAATCAAATGTTTCTCGGTATACTGGTCGGCATGATCTCCGCATTATCCTATGCCGTCCTGACAATCATCAACAAAAGCACGGCGGACAGGATCGGCAGCACCCTGACGGCATTTTATGAACAGGCAGCCGCCGCAGTTGTCCTATTCCCATTTGCAGTAAGCGCAGGAGCGCCGCCTTCTGTCTCCGACATCATGCTTCTTCTGTTCCTCGGCATAATCACGACCGCCCTTGCGCACACGTTGTTTATCGCCAGTCTGAAAACACTTCCCGCGCAGCTTGCGGGCGTCTGCTCGGCGATGGAGACCGTTTACGGCATTCTGTTTGCTTTTCTGCTGCTGGGAGAGATCCCGACGCTCCGGGAGATCCTGGGAGCGGTCATTATTATCGGCACCGTTCTCATCGCGCAAATGCGGGCCGGGTGATCCCTTCCGCCCCCTTCCATTTTTCATTGCACAGCTAACAGGCAATACTCCCTGAACGTTCGAGGCTTTCGGCCGGGCTTCCTATTCCTCCCTTTTCGCTGCCGCAACCGAACATTTTTGTTGACAAGACCGGCGAAGGGGGTAAAATACATAGATAGAAACTATTATATTTATAAAAAGGAGGAGCCATGAAAAACAAGCCAAAGAGGAATGTGATCGTCGGCCAATCCGGCGGCCCGACAGCAGCCATCAACTCTTCCCTCGCCGGCGTCTACAGAACGGCGATCGACAGAGGCTACCAAAAGGTTTACGGTATGCTGCACGGAGTGCAGGGCCTGCTGGAAGGACGCTACATCGATCTCTCGGATCACATCAAGACAAAGCTGGATGAGGAACTTCTGAAAAGGACCCCCTCTGCCTATCTTGGATCCTGCCGCTTCAAGCTGCCCGGGATCTCTGAGGACCGTGCCGTCTATGAGCAGATCTTCAACATTCTGAACGATCTGGAGATCGACTGCTTCATCTACATCGGCGGAAACGATTCGATGGACACCATCAAGAAGCTCTCTGACTATGCCATCGTGACCGGTTCGGAGATCCGGTTCGTGGGATGCCCCAAGACCGTCGACAACGATCTGGCGCTCACGGATCATACCCCCGGCTACGGCTCGGCGGCCAAGTACATCGGAACCTCCGTTAAGGAAGTCATCCGTGACGGCTGGAGTCTGGAGACGGCGAAGGGGCAGGTGCTCATCATTGAGATCATGGGAAGAAACGCCGGCTGGCTCACGGGCGCCTCGGCGCTTGCCAAGGGCGAGGACTGCGACGGCCCCGACGCGATTTATCTCCCGGAGATCCCGTTTGATGTGGATGCGTTTGTGGAGAAGTGCCGGGCCCTGCTGAAGAAGAAGCGGTCGGTCGTGATCACGGTCTCCGAGGGCATCCATACGGAGGACGGCACGTATATCAGCGATATGGGCAATTCCGCCTCTTATGTGGACGCCTTCGGCCACAAGCAGCTCACCGGCACCGCCCGTTACCTCTGCAATGTCATCTCGGAGCGTATCGGCTGCAAGACCCGCGCCATCGAGCTTTCCTCCCTGCAGCGGGCCGCAAGCCACTGCGCGTCCCGTGTGGATATCCTGGAGGCCTACGAAGTGGGCGGCGCTGCCATGAAGGCGGCGGACGAGGGCGAGAGCGGCAAGATGGTCGTCATCGAGCGCACCTCCGACGATCCCTATCAGTCCGGCACGGAGGTCAAGGACGTCCACCGGATCGCCAACGACGAGCGTCTGGTCCCCAGAGAGTGGATCACCGAAGACGGCACCTACGTCACCAACCGGTTCATCAGCTATGTAAGGCCGCTGATCCAGGGCGACGTGGCCGCTATCATGGTGGACGGTATTCCCCGCCATCTGTTCGTGCCCGGCTACCAGGAGCTCCTCTGATCGCAAGACAAAAAGCCCGTTCCGGATCTTTCTCCGGATAAGCGCTTCAAAAAAGGACCAAGAGCCCCCCGCCGATCGGCGGGGGGCTTTGTTTCTGGAACGCCCTTCGAATCCCGTCTTGTCTGGGCTTATACCAAAAAAAACGCCCCCACAAGGGGGCGTCTTTTTTGGTACGCCGGACGGGATTCCCCGCCTGCGGGCGGGCCGGGGCGCGGCTCTGACATGCCCCCGGCATGTCATTCACTCCCGCGCCCTTCGAACCCCGTCTTGTCTGGGCTTATACCAAAAAAACGCCCCCACAAGGGGGCGTCTTTTTTGGTACGCCGGACGGGATTCGAACCCACGACCTTTGGCTCCGGAGGCCAACACTCTATCCAGCTGAGCTACCGGCGCATAGCTTTTCTTCAAAGCCTAATGATTATAGCAAAGAGTGCGAGAAAAGGCAAGAAAAATTTTTGAAAAAGGGGAGAGAATTTTCTCTCCCCTTCACAGTCCCAGGTATTGCCGCTGCTCCTCTGTCAGCGCATCGATGCGGATGCCCAGAGTTTCGAGCTTTTTGCGTGCGATGGCCTCGTCGATGGCATGGGGCACATCGATCACCCCGGGCCGCAGCTCATGGCGATGCTCCGCCAGATACCGGGCGCTCATGGCCTGGACGGCAAAGCTCATGTCCATGATCTCCGCCGGGTGCCCGTCTCCGGAGGCCAGGTTCACCAGCCGCCCCTCCGCCAGCACGTAGAGCGTCACTCCGTTGGGCAGGACATAGGCCTGGATATTGTGCCGGGCCTCGTAGCTTTCCGCAGCCAGCTCCCGGAGCGCGGCCACGTTCACCTCCACGTCGAAATGGCCGGCGTTGCAGAGGATGGCCCCATCCTTCATCTTCTCAAAGTGACGGCGGGTGATCACATCGTCACAGCCGGTGACGGTGACGAAGATGTCGCCCAGGGCGGCCGCCTCGTCCATGGGGAGGACCGTATAGCCGTCCATGTGGGCCTCGATGGCCTTCACCGGGTCTACCTCCGTAACGATGACCTTGGCGCCCAAGCCGGAGGCACGCATGGCCACGCCCTTGCCGCACCAGCCGTAGCCCGCCACTACCACCTGCTTTCCCGCCACGATCAGATTGGTGGTACGCATGATGCCGTCCCAGGCGCTCTGTCCGGTGCCGTAACGGTTGTCGAAAAGGTGTTTGCAGTCGGCGTCGTTCACAAGCATCATGGGGAAACGGAGCGTGCCCGCCCGGGCCATGGCCTTGTCCCGGAGGATGCCCGTGGTGGTCTCCTCGCAGCCGCCGATCACGGAGTCGATCCGTTCCGGGAAGCGGTTGTGAATACGGTATACCAGATCTCCCCCGTCGTCGATGATGATCTGGGGACCGATCTCCAGCACCCGGTCGATGGCGGCGTCGTACTGCTCCTGGGTGGCTCCGTGGCGGGCGAAGACGTTCATCCCGCCCGCGGCCAGGGCCGCGGCCACATCGTCCTGGGTGGAGAGGGGGTTGCTGCCGGTGACGTACATCTCCGCGCCGCCCAGCTCCATCACCCGGCAGAGCCAGGCCGTCTTTGCCTCCAGATGGACCGAGAGCGCCACCTTCAGGCCCTGCAGGGGCTTCTGGGCGCGGAAATCCTCCGCGATGGCCGCCAGCACCGGCATATGGGCCGCCGCCCAGCGGATCTTTTTCTCCCCGGAGGGGGCCAGGGAAATATCGGCAATATCGTACATGGATCATACCTCCTTGATTCTTCCCGGCCATTTTATCATCCCCGTCGGCGCGGCGCAACCGTTTTCCGCAATATTCCCCGCCTCAGCCCAGCAGGCCCATGGCGTGGACCGCCGCCCAGGCCAGCGCGGCGGTGGCGGCCCCGGCCGCGGCGTAAACGGGGGCCTCCAGCCGCTCGAGGGCCCTCCGCCCCCGCCCCTCCCCGGGGCGGACAAGGCCACGGACCGCCCGGTCGGCCTCCCTCAGGATATCCTTTTCCGTCAGCCCCTTCTCCCCTGCGAAGTCCTCCCGGACGATAAAGATCGCCTTCTCAAAGAGTTCGGGGTCGGGAGATGGCACCTCGATCATGCGTCGGGAAACACCCTTGACCACGCTATCGCCTCCTTCGCCGCCGGCAGCGGCATTCTCTGATAAGCTTGCCCGTTTTTCCCCGGATTTAATCTTCCTTTTCCCTGTCACGCCCGCTGCTCCACCCGCACAGCCAGCACGGTCATGTCGTCCGAGTAGCCATACAGGGCCCCCGCCTTGCGGATCACGCTCCGGGCCAGCTCCCGGGTATCCCCGCCCTCAAAGTCCGTGAGCATGTCCCGCAGCCAGGCGTCGTTCTCCTCCGGCACCACGCCGTCGCTGGCCACCAGGGCCACGCCGCCGGGACGCAGGCGCATGCGCACCATATCCGGTGCCTCTCCCTCTCCCGCCAGAACGCCCGCTGCCATGCTGACGCCCTTGACCCGGCGGACGCTCTTTCCCGTGCGGATGTAGGACGGAGCCGCGCCGTACTTGTAAAAGCCGGTCTCCCCGGTGAAGAGGTCGATGCACATCAGGTCCACGGTGGCGTAGCCCCAGTGGTCCCCGTTCCGCAGCAGCATGACGGAGTTCAGGATCTTCATGGCCGTGGCCGGCTCCACCCCGGAGCGGAGGAATTTTTCCAGCATGTGCACCACCCGGATGGACTCCCGGGCGGCCTCCTCCCCGCTGCCCATGCCGTCCGACAGAAGGACGCACAGCACACCCGTGTCGGTCTTGAAATAGGTGCCCCGGTCGCCGGAGACCGGCTCTCCCTCCTTCTTCACCGCGGCCACCCCCACGGAGACCGCCAGCGGCTCGGCCTCCAGCAGTACCAGGGTGCCGTCCGTGCCGTTTTCCCCCGCCGGGCGGCACATACGCACCCCCAGCGTCTCGCTGATGGCATCCATATAGCCCTCCTCCCGGCTGAGGAAGGCCAGGCGGGCGCTCTCGATCACCACCCGGAGGCGGCCGCTGTGGTCCCGGAAGACGGACACCGTCCCGTCCACGTCCTTGCTGTTCAGATATCGCAGCAGCCGCCGCTCCGCCAGCGCGTCCGGCCCGGAGGCGCTGCGCAGATCCTCGCTCATGGCCTCCAGCACGCCGGCCAGATAGCGGTACTGCCCGTAGGCCGCGCTCCGGTTCTCCTCCAGCTGGGCGCGGAGCTGCCGCCGGTAGATCAGAGCCCGGAGCTCCATATTCACCGCCGCGGTGAAGCCGGATGCGGAGGAACACTGTTCCCGGAATCGCTCCGGCAGATCCCCCGGTTCCAGCCGTCCGGTACGGCGCATGGCCGCAGTGGCGTCCCCCAGCATGGAAAGGGTGTCCACATAGTCCTGATTCCAGCACTGGTTCTTCCGCGGGCAGGAGGCGCACACCGCCTCCGCCGCCCGGTCGTAGACCGTGGCGATGTCCGTGTCATTGGCGGTGCTCTCGGCACTCTCCTTCACCGTGTTATACAGCTCCTGAAAGGCCCCCGCCAGTTCCCGGGTCCGGGAGGCGGTGTAGCTTCGGACCGCAGACTCCCCGGAGATCGTCTCCGGGGGACGGACCAGGGCCGTGACCGCCGTCATGGCTCGGGCGGGCAGCACCAGAAACGCCACGGAGGCGACGAAGGACTCGTACAGCAGGGGCAGGGCGCTCCCCCGCTCCGGGGCCCAGAAGGCCGCCATGGCGTTCGCCGTCAGGTACACCAGCAGGAAGAGCAGCCGCCCCTGGCGCCGCATGGCCCCGGAGAGCAGACCTGCAAAGGCATAACACAGGCAGAAAAAGGGCCCGCTCCCCCCGCCCAGGTCCATGGCAAGGCCCAGGCATAGTCCGATGAAGCACCCGGACCCGGCGCCGCCCCCGAAGGCCGCCGCCATGACGCAGAAGGCTGCCGTCGACCGCCCCAGCGACAGCACCCCGGGCACGGTCAGCCGGGACAGGGCCATAAGGGCGCAGCCGAGCAGCAGCAAACTGCCCGCGCTGCGCCGCAGCTCCTCCTGCTCCTCCCGGACCGGTTCGGTGCTGAGGGCCTGCTGGAAGAAATAGGTTCCCAGGCCGGTGAGGGCCGCCTCCGCGGCCAGAGTCAGCAATACGGCAGGCTCCAGGAGTCTGTCATAGCGGTCCAGGGCCCCGGTCAGGAGCATGACCGCCGCCGAGACGCCGCTCATAAAGCCCAGCTTTCGAACAATACGCAGCTCCCGCAGCAGGAAGGAGGCGGTGAACACCATGATCAGCGCCGCCAGATAGCGCAGGGCCCAGCCCAGGCCGCCGGTCAGCAGGTAGCCCGCCGCCGCGCCCAGCGCGCAGAAGACGCCCCCCGCGCCTCCTCCGGCCCGGGCGGCCATGGCCACCCCGAAGGGCCCTGCGTCCCCCAGCACCCGGACGCAGCCGCCCAGCAGGCCAAGGCCGAAATGGGCTCCCAGGCTGGCCGCCCTTACCGCCGCAGGCCGGTTGATGCGCAGTCCGCCGAAGCGCCCCTGCGGGCGCCAAAAGATCCTTTTTTCCAATGGTCCCTCTCCCCTTATCCTTTGTTGGTGACGATTATACCGTCTCCGGGGACAAAAGAGGGTCGTATGGGTGCTGTTGGAATCCCGGACCTTTCCGGCGGAAATGGAGGGAAATCCAAATCCGGAGCGGCGCAGCCGGGAAAACTTCTTTTCATAAAAAATCGGCGCGATCCGAGATCGCGCCGAAAGCAGAGGGTTATTTTACAAAATGGCTTCCAGGAGCAGCACCACCGCGCAGCAGGCGGCGGCCACCTGGATGAGACTGCCGCCGCGCCACGCCACCACGATGCCCACCACCAGCGCCGCCGTCCCCGCCGCGGGGAGTTCGGTGGCCTCTACGATGGCCGGGAAGGTCATGACCGCCAGGGTCACATAGGGCACGTAGTACAGGAAGGAGCGGAGGAAGCGGTTTTTGATGGGTTTGCGGATCAGCGTCAGGGGCAGCACCCGGATGACGTAGCTGACCGCGAAAGCCGTCAGGATGGAGAGCCAGATCCTACCCATTGTCCGCCTCCATTTCCCTGGCCGGGAACAGCAGCGCCGCCAGAACGGAGATGGCCACGGTCAGCAGGATGGTGCGGTTGCCCTCGGAGATCACGGCCAGGGCCGGGAGGGTACGAAACAGCCAGCTCAGGCCGAAGCTCAGCACCACACAGGCCGCCACAACCCTATCCC
The DNA here is from genome assembly GCA_017540645.1 of Oscillospiraceae bacterium. GTDB lineage: Bacteria > Bacillota > Clostridia > Oscillospirales > Oscillospiraceae > Apopatocola. The sequence continues at coordinate 3,311 of JAFYAQ010000032.1, read as the reverse complement.
CTTTGGCCGCCGGGACAAAGATGGCCAGGAACATCCCGTAGAGCGCCACGCTCAGGGCGCTGACGATCCGGCCGGGCAGCAGATTGCCCATCATAATGCCCAGGGCCGTGCCCACGGCCCAGAGGGGGACCGAGGTGGTGATCGCCCCGTAGTAGTACACGGGGTCCAGATAGCCCGGCCGGGCGATGTTGATGCCGAAGAGCTCGTCGGTGATAGCGGCGCCGAAAAGGAAGCGGTGGACGTTCGGCATCTCCGGGCGGATGCGCTGGCTGAGAGCCGCGCTCATCAGAAGATAGCGGGCGTTGGTGATCAGGGTCACCAGGGCGATCTCCAGCAGAGTGGCCCCGGCCCCGATCAGGGAGAAGAGGGCGTACTCCCCGGCGGAGGCGATGCACAGGGTGCTGGCGATAAAGCCCTGCAGGGCGCTGAGTCCCGCGCCTCTGGCGGCGATCCCCAGGGAAAAAGCCACGGCGAAGTAGCCCAGACCGATGGGCACTCCGTCCCGCAGGCCCTCCCGATAGGGCGTGCTTTTGCTGTTGCTGTTCATGCGGTTCGATCCTTTGTCTGTGTGGGTTACTTTTTCTTCCGACGGAGCGTTCTTCCGCCGGTGGTGCGCAGCTGATCATAGATCCGCTTCCATTCCTGCCCCCGGGCCAGGATCTCTCCGACAGAGAAGCGCTTTTCCGGCGCCCGGCTTTCTTCCGCCGCGGCAACCTCCGTCTTGACGGTTTTCGCCGGGGTCCCGGGCCTCCGGAGCGCCCCTTTGATCGTCTTCTTGGGTACGCCATGGGCCTTGGCCAGGGTTTTGAAAGACTTCTTGACCTTGGGATTCACCCGGGTGACGGACTTGCGCAGCCGGTCAAGGAGGGTCTTCTTCATCCGTCACACCTTCACATTCTGGGGCTCTCCCCGGAGGAAGGCCGCCACATTCTCAAAAACGATCTCCGCCCGCACGGCCATGGCCTCCCGGGTGTAATAGCCCGCGTGGGGCGTCAGCACCGTGTTCTTCGCCGTCAGCAGGGGCTCCTCCGCGGGCAGGGGCGGCTCCATATCAAACACGTCCAGCCCCGCGGCGATCCGGCCCTCGTTCAGGGCCTCCGCCAGCGCCCGGGAATCCACCACCGGGCCCCGGGAGCAGTTGATCAGGATGGCTCCCGGCTTCATGGACGCCAGCCGTTCCCGGGAGATCATGCCCCGGGTCATGCTGTTCAGGGGGACATGGAGAGAGACGATATCGCTCCGGGAGAACAGTTCCTCCATGCTCACATAACGCACGCCCCGGGCCTCCAGCGCGGGATCGGCATGGCGGGAAAAGGCCAGCACGGAGCAGCCGAAGGCCGTCACCAGCTCCGCCACCCGGGAGCCGATGGCCCCGGTGCCCACGATGCCCACGGTCCTGCCCCGGAGTTCCCCGCTGGACATGCCGGCGATGGTGCCTCCGCTGCGGGCTCTGGCTTCCAGCGCCGGGATCTGCCGCAGACAGGAGAGCATCAGCCCCAGCGCCAGCTCCGCGGTGGCCTCGGTGGCGTAGCCCTGGGCGTTGCAGACCCGGATCCCCCGTTCCCGGCACAGCTCCAGGGGCACATGGTCCACGCCCGTGAAGCCCACGGAGATCAGCTTCAGCTCCGGGGCGGCCTGGATCAGCTCCGGGGAAAGCTTGCCGTTGGCGATGATGAAGGCCTCCGCCCCCGCGGCACGGGAGAGCTTTTCCTCCTCCGAAAGCTTCTGGGTGCAGAGGATTACCTCATGTCCCGCCCGCTCCAGAGGCGCGGCATGGTTCCGGAGCACTTCCTCCGGCACATTCAGACTCTCCAGCATGACGATCTTCATATTGGCCCCTCCTGTCGTTATTTATATTTTATATGGAGTATAACACATTCCCGCCGGATGGGGAAGAATTCTTTTCAGAAACTTTTTGCAGTCCATTAAATATATTTAGTATTTTATTTTATATAATTCTCTTGACAAATTTTCCAGGCCGAGTATAATAGGATCCAGGAAAACAAAGAAAGGGTGGATCCCCATGAAAAAAACACTGTACAGCCTGATGCTCAATGACGAGGTCGTCCGGGAGGTGGACGTCCTGGCCCACCGGATGGGCACCAGCCGCTCGGCGCTGATCGAGCGGATCCTGGCGGAATATGTGAATTACACCACGCCGGAGCGGCGTGTCAGCGATATTCTCTCGGCGATCGAGCAGCTGATGGCCCCGGAGCGGGATCTGGTCCCCTTCTTCGCGCCCAACACCTTCTCCCTGTCGCTGAAAAGCTCCCTGGAGTACAAATACCGGCCCACGGTGAAGTACGAGGTGGAGCTCTATCGGGGCAACGAGGAGTCCATCGGGGAGCTGAGCGTGGTGTTCCGCACCCAGAGCGCGGAGCTGATCCGGGCCATGACGGATTTCTTCCGGCTGTGGAAGCAGCTGGAGGATCGGCACCGTCCCGCCTTCAATGCCGGAGGGGTCAGCTATGCCCTGTACGAGGGAAAGTTCGTCCGCTCTCTGGCCCTGCCCAAGCGGGACTGCACGGCCGATGAGCTGGCCGAGGCCATCTCCAACTATGTAAAGCTCTTTGACCGGCTGATGAAGGCCTGGCTCCGGGGCAGTCTGGACGCCCACGAGATCGAGGCCGCCTACTATTCGTATCTCATTCATTCCGATATACACATCTGATGTAAGGAGGGAAACACTATGAACGCTGAAAAATATACCAAGAAGAGTCTGGAGGCCATCCAGACCGCCCAGTCCATGGCTGTGGAAAACAAGAACAGCACCATCACCCCGGAGCACATCCTCTACGCCCTGATCGATCAGGACGGGGGGCTGATCCCCTCCCTGCTGGGAAAGATGGGCGCGGACTGCAACGCCATCCTCTCGGAGCTGGACACCGCCATCTCCGCCCTGCCCAAGGTGGGCAGCGGCAGCGAGGTGTACCTCTCCCCGGAGGCCAACCGGGTGATCCAGGCCGCCGAGACCGCCGCCCGGTCCCTGAAGGACGAGTATGTCTCGGTGGAGCATCTGATGATGGGCATCTTTGCCTCCGCCACGTCGACCATCAAGCGCATTTTTGCCGACCACAACGTGACACGCGCGGATTTCACCCGGGAACTGGCCCAGGTAAAGTCCGCCCCCGTCACCAGCGACGACCCGGAGGGCACCTACGACGCTCTGAAAAAGTACGGCACGGATCTGGTGGAGCGGGCGCGGGACAACAAGCTGGACCCGGTGATCGGACGGGACGACGAGATCCGCAACGTGATCCGCATCCTCTCCCGGAAAACCAAGAACAACCCTGTGCTGATCGGCGAGCCCG
>JAFYAQ010000031.1 GCA_017540645.1 Oscillospiraceae bacterium | reverse complement strand
GGGCTGGATCTCCTCGATCTCCTCGGTACCGAACATTCCGCCTTCGCCGCAGTGGGGGTTCAGCCCCGCCACGCCGATCTTCGGCTGTTCGATGCCCAGAGACTTGCAGGCCTCGTCCGCCAAACGGATGCAGGTGAGCACCCGGTCCTTTTTCACCCGGTCGCAGGCCGTGCGCAGGGAGACGTGGGTGGACACATGCACCACCCGCAGCTCCTCGTGGGAGAGCATCATGGCATAGCTTTTGGTGTGGGTGTGGTCGGCGTAGATCTCCGTGTGGCCGGAGTAATGGTGGCCGGCCATGTTGATGGCTTCCTTGCTCAGTGCGTTGGTGACGGTGGCGTCCACCTCCCCGGCCATGGCCAGGGCGATGACCTTGGCCACATACTGATAAGCCGCCTCGCCCCCCTTTGCGCAGGCGCCCACGCCGAAGGGCCTGGGGTCCGCGGGATCTCCGGGGATGTCCTCCCGGCGGATCAGCCCCAGATCCAGCACATCGATGGTGCCGAAGCGGAACTCCGCTTCCCCGGGAGAGGTCACCGGCCGGATGCGGATATCCGTGCCATACAGATGGTTGGTCACCGCGGCGGCATACTTCATACTCTCCGCGTCGCCCACCACCAGCGGGCGGCAGCGGTCATACACCGTCTCGTCCGAAAGAGCCTTTACGCTGATCTCCGGCCCGTTGCCGAAGGGATCTCCCATAGAGATGCCGAGAATCGGTCTATACATAGCTCTTTTCCCCTTTCAGCAAAGTCCCTTTTCTTCGTTCTCGCGGAGGACGGTCCTGAGCTCCTCCACGCCCTCATCGCACAGATAGTTGAAGGGCTTGCGGCAGTCGCCCACGGGGTAGCCCATCATGGCTACGGCCTTCTTTATGATCGTGTTGGGGTTGCCGTATTTGAACACACGCTGGATCGTTGCCACGGCGTCCTGGGCGGCCTGCGCCTCGTCGAGTCTGCCGGCCGTGAACAGGTCGTAGATCGAAGCGACCGTCTTCGGATAGAGGTTGGCGCGTCCGGCGATGCCGCCGGAGCCACCGGCTTTAAGACAGGTAAGGATACTCCCGTCGTTGCCGGCCAGGACGGAGAATTCCTTGCCCACGTCGCGGGTCAGTCTGATATAAGCCATCAGATTGTCAAGATCGCCGCTGGAGTCCTTGGCACCCATGATCAGATCCACGTCCTTGGCGAGCTTAGCTACGGTCTCCGGCAGGATCCGGTTGCCTGTGCGCGGAGGGATGTTGTAGAGGATGATGGGGATATTAACGTTCTTTGCGACCTCGACGTAGTGGTCGTAGAGCTCCTTCTGGCTGGCCAGAGCGAAGCTGGGAGTGATGATGGAAAGGGCATCGGCGCCCAGCGCCTCTGCACGCTTGCTCATGTACACGGTGTCCCGGGTGGAGATGCAGCCTGTGCCGGCGTAGACGGGGACGCGGCCCTTCACCTGATCCACGACCGCCTCAAGGATCTCTTCTTTTTCCTTGAGAGAGAGGATGTAGCCTTCACCGTTGGTACCGAAGGGGAAGATACCGTGGACACCCCCTGCGATCTGCCGCTCGATCTGATTGCGCAGCTCGGGGATATTTACGCTCTCGTCCTGCGGATGCATGGGAGTCAGGATCGGAACGATGATGCCTTTCATTTTCAGTTCAGCCATTTTTACAGTTCCTTCCTTTTTATATTGGTTACATGATCTGCTGGTAAATGCGGCGGGCGTCGTCGGGGGTGACTTCCCGCATGTTGTTCACCAGAAGGCGGGTGACTTCCATCCCGGATTTCACCAGATCCTCCAGATCCTCCTTGGGCACACCGAACTCCGTCAGACTGGTGGGGATGTTCAAATGCTTTACCATCTCGTCCATCCGGTTGATGAGCCAGGCGCTCTTCTCTTCCTCGGTAACGCAGCCGGTGTCCTCATGCACGGCGAAATCAAAAGCCTGGGCCAGGCGCTGGCGGATCACCGGCTCATTGAATTTCATCACGGGCATGAGCAGAATGGCGTTGGACACGCCGTGGGCGATGTGGTACTTGCCGCCCAGAGGATAGCTGAGGGCGTGGACGGCGGTGGTACCGGAGGCCGTGATGGCGATGCCGCCGTAGAAGGCCGCGATCTGCATGGCCCGCTTGGCGTCCATGGCCTCGGGATCGTCGCAGGCCCGCTCCAGATTGTTGAGGATCTTTTCAAAGGCGTCCAGAGCGAAGGTGTCGCTCAGGGGGTTGGCCTTGTTGCTGGTGAAGCACTCGATGGCATGGGCCATGGCGTCCACGCCGCTGGCCGCCGCGATCTTCCGGGGCAGGTTTTTGATCATCACCGCGTCCAGGATCACGTAATCGTAGATCATGTCCTGGTTCACGATGCCGATCTTCAGCTGCCGCTCCGGAACGCCCACGATGGCGTTGGGGGTGGCCTCCGAGCCGGTGCCCGCCGTGGTGGGGATTGCCAGGGACGGCACGCACTTTCTGGCACGGCCGGGCTCATCCAGAAGCTCCTTGATGCCGTATTCGTCGGTCATCAGCACGCTGGCGAGCTTAGCAGTGTCCATGGCACTGCCGCCGCCGCAGGCCAGAATAAAGTCCGCGCCGAATGCCTTGCACTGGTCCACCAGCTTCTGGGCTTCCATGTAGTTGGGCTCCGCCGGCAGATCGTCCAGAATGGTGTACTCCGCCCCGGTTTTTTTCACTTCTGCCAGGGGCAGCTCCAGAAGGCCGGCCTTTTCGATGCCCTTGTCGGTAAAAATGGCGATCCGGCCGGCGCCGTGCTTTTTCACGATGGCAGAGATATTCTCCAGGGCGTTCTCCCCTGCATACACCGCGCTGGGAAGCTGCAGATTGAACTTCGTAAGCATGCTGATCTTCCTCTCTTTCACTTTCGAGCCCCGCCGATCATCCTGCAAAACAGATCCGGCTCTCCGAAACCGCCGGATTTTGAGATGACGGAGTACGTGTTTCCTTTGTAAAGCATTTCCGTGAGCACCACGCCGGGGAACAGTTCCCCCACCGGGGTGATCTCCGTGACGCCGGCGGAGCGCATCACGCCCAGCAGCGTGTCGCCGCCGGTGCACAACAGGGTGAAGCGCGTCCCTTTGTCCAGCAGCGCCTTTCCCGCCAGCCCCAGCTGAGCCGCCACCCGCTCCCGTCCAAGCTCCATGGGGGACGGGTCGTTGACGTCCACTATACAGAGCTTTTTCTCTTCCGCCAGACGGATCCACTCCCCTGCCTGGCGGAGGTTTTCCTCTTTGGCCGCGTTCCAGTCGGTCTTCTGTTCCCGGGTCAGCCGGATATGGGGGAAGCCCGCCTTTTCCGCCGTTTCCATCTGCCGGAGCGTCACCGGGTTCCGGCTGCCGCAAAGTACCAGCAGCGGTCCCTTTATTTGAAGTTCTCCGCCGCTCTCCGGCTCCGCCCCCAGCCCCAGCCGTTCTGCCAGCGCGGAGGCAAAGGCCGCGCAGCCCGCGGACACGGAGAGCGTTTTTTCCTCCAGAGCGCTTGCGATGCGCTCCAGATCCCGATCGTCTTCGCAGTCGTACAGATGGACGCCCTCTCCCTCGGCGGCAGGTTCCCCCGTCCGGTGGAGCCGCACCGTCTTGTCCGTCGTCATACGGAGGATCTCCTCCACCGAGGAGCGGCATACCGGTTCGAAGGGGTCTTTCCCGAAAACGCTTTCCGCCACGGGAACTCCGTCGATATACTGGACCCCGTTCCGGGTGATCCGCCCCATCCGGGGGAAAGCCGGAACAAATACGAGCCGATCTGCCCCGTAAGCGTCCATGGCCGCGGCCAGCTCGCTGCCGATATTGCCCCGCAGGGCAGAGTCTGTTTTTTTATAAAGGAACGGGATGCCCTGCTCTTTCGCCATGGCCGCCAGACGATGGACCGTGTCATAGGCGTCCCGGGGGGACATGTGGCGGGAATCGCTGTTGACCACGATGACCTGCACATTCCCTACCGCGGAGGAAACGTCGCAGCTGCTCTCCGAAAAGACCCGGGTGGACACGCCCCGGGCGGCAAAATGCACCCCGGTATCCAGTGACCCGGTAAAGTCGTCCGCAATGATCAGCAGCTTTGTCATAGGCTCTCCCCATCGTTCCCCAACGGCTTTTCGCCTGTGAGAAGACATTCCTTTTCACTCTTCTATGATTATTTTAGAAACTCGGGATCTTGTTTTCCAATGATTTGACCCCCAAAAGTGTTCATATATGAAACTGCCAAGAAAAAGCTTGACGAGAATTTGTACAAATGCTAATATGATGTTTAATAATGAAACACTTTTGGGAGGCTGACATGAATCCGATCCGTATTTTGGGTATCGCCCCCTACGAGGGCATGAAGCAGCTGATGGAGACGGTTGGGAAGGAGTATCCCCAGATCGAACTGACGCCTTTTGTCGGGGATCTGGAGCAGGGGCTGTCCATTGCCCGGCAGAACTTCCACGGCAACTACGACGTCATCATCTCCCGCGGCGCCACAGCCCGGATCCTCCGGGAATCCCTTCCCCTGCCGGTACTGGATATCGAAATCTCCATGTACGACATTCTTTTCGCCTTGAAGCTCTCCAACGCACTGACGGAGAAAGCTGCCCTGGTCTCTTATGCCGACATCGGCGACAATGCGCGGAAGCTCTGCGAGCTCATGGGGTACGATATTGACATCTATCTGCTCAGCTCCCCGGCGGAAGCAGAGCCGGTCCTTCGCAGCGTACAGGAGAAGCGCTACGACATCATCCTCTGTGATGCCAGCACCAACACATTGGCGCAGCATTTGGGATTCAGCTCCGTGCTGATCACCTCCGGTCCGGAGAGCATCCGCCAATCTTTCCAGCGCGCCGTCGCTCTGTGCACCATCCAGGATCGGCAGCGGAGAGAAAGCCAGTTTTTCCGGGAGCTCATCAACCATCAGGCCAGCGATACGATCCTCTTGGAGGAAAACGGAACGGTGTATCTGTCCACGATCCAAAACATCCCGCCGGAGCTGCTGGATGTCCTGCGTACGGAGATTCCGGAATCCGTCTCCGGGGAGGAGCGGCGGATCACCAAAGCCATCGGCGGGATGGTTTACAACATCCGCATTTTGCCCTTCGTACAGTATGAGCGCCGCTTTGTGGGCTTCTTCTTCACTTCCCGGAAATCCCCCATTCCCCTGGCCCAGTCCGGGATCCGCTATTTTACCCGCTCGGAGGCGGAACAGGCCTATCTCAACAGCGTATCCAGCTTTGCGGGTGTGGTCTGGGACTACCGGCAGGAGATCGGCCAGATCAACGCCAGCCGCGCTCCCGTTCTCATCGCCGGGGAAGACGGCACCGGAAAGGATGCCATCGCCTATACGATTTTTATCCAGGGACCATGGAAAGGAAATTCCCTGGTGTGCGTGGACGTGAGCCAGCTGACCGACCGGTCCTGGGAGTATCTGCTGGAGCATCACAGTTCCCCTCTTGCCGGTTCCGGATACGTGATGTTCTTCTATAACATCGATGTCCTCTCCGAGGAGCGGGGGCGGCAGTTGATCGCCACCATCAAGGAGATGGAGGTGTGCCGCCGGAACCGGGTGTTCTTCTCCTGCGTGTGCCGTCCGGACGAGAGCATGTCCCCCACGGGCGCGATGTTTGCCAACGAGCTGAACTGTCTTACCTTCGGCATCAAGCCCCTGCGTCGGTGTGTCAAAGAGATCCCCACGCTGGTGAACATTCTCCTCAGCCATCTCAATGCCGACTCCCCCAACCAGATCCGCGGTCTGGAGGAGGAGGCCATGGAACTTCTGCGGCGTTACCAGTGGCCCTATAACTACACCCAGTTCCGCCGGGTCATGAGTGATCTTGCCGCCTCCTGCAGCGGCCCCACCATCACCGCGGAGATGGTGCGCGCGGCGCTGAACCGGGAACGTCACATGAGTTCCTTTACTCAGGCCGTGGAGAATTTTGCGGTTCCGCTGGATCTGAACCGTTCCCTTTACGAGATCAGCCGGGACGTTGTCCGGCGGGTGGTGGAGGAATGCGGCGGCAATCAGACGGAGGCCGCCAAGCGGCTGGGGATCAGCCGGACCACCCTCTGGCGGTATCTGCGGGAGAAATAAGGTGCCAAAGCCGGGCGGTGCGGCTGGACACGGCGTGGCCAGCCGCCCAAAAACAGAAAAAGCCTGTTGTTTCCACGCCTTACAGCAAAGAAACAACAAGCTATCCCAAAAAACGGTCACCCCTGACGGGATGACCGTTTTGTTTTGCAGCGATGGGACTTGAACCCGCGGGGAGTGAATGGAGCGCCGAGGCAGCTTTCTCCCGTTCCGTATTTCTTTTCCTCAGCCTTTGGTTAAAGCCGGATCACCGTTCCAGAAAATAGATTCTGTCGGCGGAGGTGATCGATTCCAGATAGAGCCGCTCCCCTGTCTCGACCCCGCCGGTCACGGTGAACCCGGAGCCCTCGCACAGAAGATATTCCAGCAGGTTTCCATCCGCGTCGTATCGGACCATGGCCACCTCTCCCCCGCCGGATGAGCCTGTCACCGCCTTAAAAGCGAAGGGCGGCAGATTGACGATAGCCTTGCGGAGAAGGGGCTTCTGCGCCAGCGATGTGTACAAGCAGTGGAAGGACGTCCTGTCCGTAGATCTGGACAGCGTTTTTCTCTGCTGTTCCCAGGTCATCCCGGCCATGCGGCAGCAAAACGGGGGGCGCATCATCAACATAGCCTCCGGGTCCGCCTACGGAAATGTGGGACAGGCGAATTATTCCGCGGCAAAAGCGGGGATTCTCGGCTTTACCCGCACGCTGGCGCTGGAGTCCGAATGCAAAAATATAACCGTTAACGCGATCAATCCCGGATTTACGGAAACAGATATCATCCAAACCGTTCCGGAATCGGTCTTAACAGCGGCCCGAAACGCCAACCCCATGCGGCGGCTGGGCAAGCCGGAAGATATCGCCGCTCTTGTTCTGTTTTTGGCAGGCGAGGAAGCGTCTTATATCAACGGCCAGATCATAAACTGCAACGGCGGATCGCGGTAAAGCGCATTCGATTCATCTGTTTCCCTTGTATTCCTATTAAACCTGCGATATAATAGGTATATAAATGCAGGAATAAAGCGAGGGAAATTGCCATGATGGTTTCCACACGGGGGCGCTACGCGCTGCGGGTCCTGATCGACCTGGCGGAAAATCAGCGGGACGGCTTTGTGACCTTGAAGGAAGTGGCCGCCCGGCAGGAGATCTCGGAGAAGTATCTGGAGAGCATCGTGAAAGAGCTTGTCCGCGCCGAGGTGCTGGAGGGTCTCCGCGGCAAGGGCGGCGGCTACCGGCTGGCGCGGGCCCCGGAGGACGTCTCCGTGCTGGACGTATTGAAGCTTATGGAGGGCACCCTTGCGCCGGTGGCCTGTCTGGAAGAGAGAGCCAAGCCCTGCTCGCGGGCCATGTCCTGCCGGACGCTGACGCTGTGGGAGGGCTTGAACAAAGTCGTGACCGACTATCTCAGGAACTTTACCGTCCGGGATCTGATGCGGAAAGATACGGACGGATTCGATTATGTGATCTGAAAAACGGGCGGAGGGGAATGGACCCCTCCGCCTGAACATTTTAAATGCTCTTTCCCGTTCTCTTCTGGTAATCCTCCAGAGCGGAGTGGATGGCCTCTTCCGCCAGAACGCTGCAGTGCATCTTGTAGGCCGGCAGCCCGTCCAGGGCCTCCGCCACGGCCTTGTTGGTCAGCTTCATGACCTCGCTGACCGGCTTGCCCTTGATCAGCTCCGTAGCCATGGAGCTGGACGCGATCGCGCTGCCGCAGCCGAAGGTCTCGAATTTCACATCCTGTACCACGTCGTCCTCAATTTTCAGGTACATCTTCATGATATCGCCGCACTTGGCGTTGCCGACCTCGCCGATGCCGTTGGCGTCCTCGATCACGCCCACGTTCCGGGGGTTGCGGAAATGATCCATCACTTTCTCACTGTAGAGCGCCATGCTTATGCCTCCCTCAAAGAATGAATTGCTTTTTGCCTTCCGTCAGGTCTCTCCAGATGGGGGAGAAACTCCGCAGATAGGCAACAACGTCTTTTACCGACCGGACAATATAGTCGGCTTCCTCCTCCGTGATATCCTCGCCGATGCTCAGGCGCAGGGAGCCGTGGGCTACGTCGTGCACCCGTCCGATGGCCAGCAGCACATGGCTGGGGTCCAGGGAGCCGGAGGTGCAGGCGCTGCCGGAGGATGCGCAGATCCCCTTGTCGTCCAGCAGCAGGAGAAGAGACTCGCCCTCGATCCCCTCAAAGCAGAAGTTTATATTGCTGGGGAGCCGGCGCTCGGCGTCGCCGTTGAGGGCCGCATGGGGGATCTCCGACAAACCGCGGATTATGCGGTCCCGGATGACGGTCAGGCGCGCCGTGGTCTCCGGCATCTGGGAGGCGGTCTCCCGCAGGGCCGTGGCCATGGCGGCATTCCCGGGAACGTTTTCCGTTCCGGCCCGCTTTCCCCGCTCCTGGGCTCCGCCTTCGATGAGATTCGTCAGCCGTATTCCCTTCCTGACATACAGGAAACCCACGCCCTTGGGCCCGTGGAACTTGTGGGCGGAGGCGGAGAGCATGTCGATGTTGTCCGCGTTCACGTCGATGGGAAGGTGTCCCACCGCCTGCACCGCGTCCGTGTGGAAGAGGACCCCCTTCTCCCGGCAGATCGCCCCGATCTCCCGGATCGGCTGAATGGTGCCGATCTCGTTATTGGCGAACATGACCGTCACAAGGCAGGTGTCCTCCCGGATGGCGGCGGCGACCTCCTCGGGACGGACGATGCCGTTTTCGTGGACAGGGAGAAGCGTGACCTCAAAGCCCTCTTCCTCCAACTTTTTCAGCGTATGGAGCACGGCATGGTGCTCAAAGGCGGTGGAGACGATGTGGCGCTTCCCCTTTTTGGCGCCCAATGCGGCCGCCGAGCGGATCGCCTGGTTATCTGCCTCGCTGCCGCCGGAGGTGAAGAGGATCTCCTGAGACTGCGCGCCGATCACCGCGGCGATCTCCTCCCGGGCTTTTTCAAGGACTTCCTTTGCCTCTTGTCCGTGCCCATACAGGCTGGACGGGTTTCCCCAGGCCTCTTGGAAAAGGGCTGTCATTGTCTGGATGGCAGCTTCACTCATTTTTGTCGTTGCTGCGTTGTCCGCATAGATCATGCTCTCATACTCCCTTCGATCTCAGCTGGGCTCATTTTATACCCATTCGCCTACTATGTCAATAGGTGTTTTTGAAAAAAGCCCTTGATTTACCCATTCACCTACTATATAATAGGTGCAAAGGCAGGAAGGAGGGGTTCGGAATGATCTCGACAAAAGGCCGCTATGCGCTCCGCGTCATGCTGGACCTTGCGGAAAACGCCGGGGAGGGCTATATTCCCTTAAAAGATATCGCCGCCCGTCAGGAGCTTTCCAAAAAATATCTGGAAATCATCGTAAAGGATCTGGTAGCGGGCGGCTTGCTGGCGGGCGCCAGCGGCAAGGGCGGCGGCTACAAGCTTCTCCGGCCGCCGGAGGAGATCTCTGTCGGTGAGATATTGGAGCTGATGGAGGGGCCGTTTTCCACGGTCTCCTGTCTGGAGGACGGGGCCGCCCCCTGTCCGAGAGCTGCCGAGTGCGAAACGCTGCCCTTGTGGGCGGAATATGACAGACTGACTCACGATTTCTTTTTCAGCAGGCATCTCTGCGATTTGATGAAAAAATAAAAAAACGGCCGCAGAACAGTTTCAGAGACTGTCTGCGGCTTTTTTTGTATACGGCATTATTTCCCCAGCATCCGGATGTACTCCGGCAGGGCCAGCTCGAATTTCACCCCATACCAGTGCTCCGCGTCGCCCTGGGTCAGGCCGATGCACAGCAGGGTATAGTCCGCGGCCAGAACGGCGGCATCATAGGCGCTCTTTCCGTTCAGAAGCGCTCCCACGAAGGCGGAGGCATATACGTCGCCGGTGCCGTGGCAGCCCTTGGCGAATTTCCGGTGCTCGTAATAGCGGGTCTCCCCCTTTTGGCGCACCGCCACGCCGGTTTTGCAGGGGACGTAGCTCACGCCGGTGAGAACGATGGTCTTCGCCCCGGCCGCGGTCAGCCTGTCCAGCAGAGTCGTGATATAGGCCTCGTCATAGCTCTCCTGATACGGCGTGTCCGTGAGGAAGCACGCCTCCGTGATGTTGGGCAGGATGATGTCCGCGCCGAAAACGAGGGGCTTCATGGCTTCCACGTAGGCCTGGTCAAAGGCGGGGTAAAGCTTCCCGTTGTCAGCCATGGCCGGGTCCACGATGGTCAGTCCCCCGTCCTTCAGCAATTGCTCGAAGATGCTCTTTGCAAAGGCGATCTGTGCCCCGGAGCCCAGATAGCCGGTGTACACGGCGTCAAAGGAAATATTCTCCTTTTTCCAATGGGCGATAATGTGGGGGAAATCCTCGGTGAGATCCCGCACGGTAAAGCCGGAGAAGCCCGCCGTGTGGGTGGAGAGCACCGCCGACGGCAGGATGCAGGTCTCCGCACCCGCCGCGGAGAGGATGGGCAGCGCCACGGTCAGCGAGCACTGTCCCACGCAGGAGATGTCCTGGATGGTCAAGATTTTGGGGTATTTCATAGCTTGTTCCTCCTGAGGTCTGTCGCGAAGCAGGGGCGGGGACAAGCCCCGCCCCCTATGCTCATTTTTTCACATCCGGCACCATTGCGTCATGGGTTCAGTCCGCGAAGAGCGGCGTGGAAAGGTAGCGGTCGCCGGTGTCGGGCAGCAGCACAACGATGGTCTTGCCCTTGTTCTCCGGGCGTTTTGCCAGCTGGATCGCCGCCCAGGCGGCCGCGCCGGAGGAGATGCCCACCAGCACTCCCTCCTTCTTGCCGATCAGCTTTCCGGCGGCGAAGGCGTCCTCGTTCTCTACGGGAATGATCTCGTCGTACACCTTTGTGTTCAGCACATCCGGAACAAAGCCTGCGCCGATGCCCTGGATCTTATGGGCTCCGGGCGTCCCTTTGGAGAGCACCGGAGAGCCGGCGGGCTCCACCGCCACGACCCGGACGTTGGGGTTCTGCTCCTTCAGATACTCTCCCACGCCGGTGATGGTTCCGCCGGTGCCCACGCCCGCCACGAAGATGTCCACTTCGCCGTCGGTGTCCGCCCAGATCTCCGGGCCGGTGGTCGCCTTGTGCACGGCGGGGTTGGCGGGGTTGACGAACTGGCCGGGGATGAAGGCGTTGGGGATCTCCCCGGAGAGCTCCTCGGCTTTGGCGATGGCGCCCTTCATGCCTTTGGCCCCCTCGGTGAGCACCAGCTCCGCACCGTAGGCCTTCATGAGCTGGCGGCGCTCCACGCTCATGGTCTCGGGCATGACGATGATGATCCGGTAGCCCCGGGCCGCCGCCACGGAAGCCAGACCGATGCCGGTGTTGCCGGACGTGGGCTCAATGATGACGCTGCCCTCTTTCAGAAGTCCCTTCGCCTCGGCGTCGTCGATCATGGCCTTGGCGATGCGGTCCTTGACGGAGCCGGCGGGGTTGAAGTACTCCAGCTTCGCCACAATACGGGCTTCCAGCTTTTCTTCCTTTTCAATATGGGTCAGCTCCAGCAGGGGAGTTTTTCCGATGAGTTGATCGGCAGAAGTATAAACAGCAGACATTTTTTCGTCCTCCTAAAATGTATTTTTGAATCAATGATTGTCCTGCGGGCGATTCGGGAGTCGTCCCGCCTGTCCTTTGTGTGTTATTTTGCCGCGGCAAAGCCCTTTTCCAGGTCCGCGATGATATCGTCGATGTGCTCGGTACCGATGGAGAGCCGGATGGTGTTGGGGTGGATGTCGGAGGCCTCCAGCTCCTCTGGACTGAGCTGGGAGTGGGTGGTGGTGGCCGGGTGGATCACCAGGGACTTCACATCCGCCACATTGGCCAGCAGAGAGAATATCTCCAGGGCGTCGATAAACGCGTGGGCTTCCTTTTGGCCGCCCTTGATGTCGAAGGTGAAGATGGACGCTCCGCCCAGAGGGAAATACTTTTCATAGAGCGTGTGATCCGGGTGGTCGGGCAGGGACGGGTGGTTGACCTTCTCCACCTGGGGATGGGCTGCCAGGAACTTTACCACCTTTTTGGTGTTCTCCACATGCCGGTCCAGGCGCAGGGACAGGGTCTCCACGCCCTGCAGCAGCAGGAAGGCGTTGAAGGGAGAGATGGCCGAGCCGGTGTCCCGCAGAAGGATGGCCCGCAGGTAGGTGATATAGGCGGCGGGTCCTGCCGCGTCCACGAAGGAGATGCCGTGGTAGCTGGGGTTTGCCTCGGCGATGGGGGCGTACCTTCCGCTCCCCTTCCAGTCGAACCTGCCGGAGTCCACCACGATTCCGCCCAAGGTCGTGCCGTGGCCGCCCAGAAACTTGGTCGCCGAGTGTACCACGATGTCCGCCCCGTGCTCGATGGGCCGGATCAGATACGGCGTGCCGAAGGTGTTGTCAATCACCAGGGGGATACCGTGTTTGTGGGCGATGGCCGCCACCGCGTCGATGTCGGGGATATCGGAGTTGGGGTTGCCCAGGGTCTCCAGATAAACGGCCTTGGTGTTGGGCCTGATCGCCGCCTCCAGCTCCGCCAGATCGTGGGCATTCACAAAGCTGGTCTCGATGCCGTAGAGAGGCAGGGTGTGGGCCAGCAGATTGTAGCTCCCGCCGTAGATGGTCTTTTGCGCCACGATGTGCTCCCCCGCTGAGGCCAGCGCCAGCAGACTGTAGGTCACCGCCGCCGCACCGGAGGCCAGGGCCAAAGCCCCAATGCCGCCCTCCAGCGCCGCCACCCGCTTTTCCAGCACGTCCTGTGTGGAGTTTGTCAGGCGGCCGTAGATATTCCCCGCGTCCGTCAGGTTGAAGCGCGCCGCCGCGTGGGCGCTGTTGCGGAACACATAGGAAGTCGTCTGATAGATGGGCACCGCCCGGGCGTCGGTGGCGGGATCGGGCTGCTCCTGCCCCACGTGGAGCTGCAGGGTCTCGAATTTATAATCGGACATGATAGGTACCTCTCTTTTTCCTTATTTTTTCAGCGTGGACATCGCGGGGTACACATTCGTCCGTTATAGAGTTTTTGCCGGATCAGCCGTTCATATCGGTCTTTCATGGGATCACCTCGGTTTTTCATTTCCCTACCGGGTTAGTATGTTTATAACACGGGTACTCCCCTTTGTCAAGGGGAAAATAAATTATTTTTTCTGCAGGAGCAGAAGGCTCACGCCATTTGCCTGCATTATAATCGGAAAGGACCCGGTTCCGGCCCGGTATGGCAATGAAATATTATTTCGGAAAACATGTGAAAGTCCGTTTTATAGCCCTTTCATGGCAGTAGAATAAAGCCATCCAAAGAGACAGGGAGGGTTTTTTCATGGGGCAGGCAGTTTTGATCGCAGGGCTGGCGCTGTATGTGCCGATGAGCATGGTGTATGTTCTTCACGGCGGCGCGAAGAAGCGGGGAGAGGGAAATCGAGGCAGGCATAAGTGATCAAGGCCCGGTTTCGGCCGGTCCATCCAGTCGGATGGGCCGGTCGTTCTCCATCTATACAAAGAATCGAGTCATAACGCCCTATTTTCAGGAAAAATACCCATTGCTTTTTTATGAGGAATCTGCTACAATCCCTCCTATCGAATACAATTGTCCTTTTGACGCGGACAGGAGGGGGAAGAAACCATGCAGGTCGCCGTATTGGGATACGGTACGGTGGGAGGCGGCGTGTACGCCATGCTCCAGAGTGCCCGGGGTTTGGAGCCCGGCCCGGTGCTGGTGCGCCCGGGCAAGGTAAAGGAGAAATTCCAGACCTCCGATCTGGAAGCCATATTATCCGACGACAAGGTGGGCGCCGTGGCAGAGGTCATGGGCGGCATCGACCCCGCCTTCAGCTATGCGAAGAAGGTACTGGAGAGCGGAAAGCATTTCGTCACCTCCAACAAGGCCCTGTGCGCCGCCCACGGCCTGGAGCTGGCGGCTCTGGCCCGGCAGAAGGGATTGGGCTTTTTGTTCAGCTCCGCCTGCGGCGGAGGCGTTCCCTTCCTGCACAACCTGTCCCTGGCCACCAGGAGCGATACCATCACCTCGATTTCCGGCATCTTAAACGGCACCACCAACTACATGCTGGACAACATGCAGCGCCGTGGTCTGGACTACCAGGAGGCCCTCTCCGACGCCCAGCTCCTGGGCTACGCGGAGGCGGACCCCACCGCTGACGTGTCCGGGCTGGATGCCCTGCGAAAGATCATGCTGGGCTGCGCGGTGGCCTTTGGCCGACTTCCCACCGGCGGGCTGCTGTGCGAGGGCATTGAGAACTTCACCGCCGGGGATGTGGCCGATCTTCGCTCCCGGAAGCTGGCCTGCCGTCTGATCGCCAGCGGCGCGCCGGTGGGCAAAACCGTCAGCACCTGTGTGGAGCCCATGGTGTTCCCCCAGAGCGCGCCGGAGTGCTCCGTGGTGATGAACTTCAATATGACCAAATACATCGGCCAGAAATGCGGCCCCATCGTACTCATGGGCCAGGGGGCCGGCCGCTTCCCCACCGCCTCGGCGGTGCTGCGGGATCTCAGCTCTCTGCTCACCGGTGAACGGGAGATGTTCCCGGCGGACTGCGTGGCCGTGGAGGCGGACAACAGCCGGGAGAAGCGAAAGTATTACGTGCGCTGCCATTCGGACGCAGCGTCGCTGCTGCCCCTGGAGAGGCTGCTTATGAACGGCTTCACCATCCGGGCCGTAACGGAGCCGGTCAGCCCGGAGGAGATGCACAACCTGGCCAAAAAGATCAGAAACAACGGCGGCAGCCTTTTCTTTGCCGCGATGGAGGATGAATGATATGCTGAAAGCAACCAAATTCGGAGGCTCCTCGGTCTCCGGGCCGGAACAGTTTGCAAAGGTCAAGGCCATTATCCAGGCGGATGAATCCCGCCGGATCGTGGTGGTCTCCGCGGCGGGAAAACGCTTTTCCGGGGACCACAAGCTGACAGACCTGCTGTATCTGTGCCACGCCCATCTGACCTACGGCGTCAGCGGCTATGAGATCCTCCGCTCCATCCGTGACCGTTTCACCCAGATCCGGGACAGCCTGGGCCTCAGCTACGATGTGGGCGCGGAATTTGACGCCTACTGCTCCACCCTGCGCAAGGAGACGCCGGTGGACGAGCTGGTCTCCCGGGGCGAGTATTTCACCTCCCGGCTGATGGCGGAATATCTGGGCTTCACCTTTGTGGACGCCGCGGACTGCGTCTTCTTCAATTATGACGGGCAGATCGACTTTGAAAAGACCTACGCCGCCATCAAGGAGGCGGTGGATCGCTATCAGCAGGTGGTCATCCCCGGCTTTTACGGCAGCGTGCCCACGGGAAAGATCAAGGTCATGACCCGGGGTGGCAGCGACATCACCGGCGCTCTGGCCGCCGCGGCGGTGGACGCGGACGTTTATGAGAACTGGACGGATGTGTCCGGCATCCTGATGGCGGATCCCAAGATCGTGGAGAATCCCCGCTCCATCCCCAAGATCACCTACGGCGAGCTGCGGGAGCTGGCCTTTATGGGCGCCAGCGTCCTCCACGAGGAGAGCATCCGGCCGGTCAAGGACAAGGGCATCCCCCTGAACATCCGCAACACCAACCGGCCCCAGGACCCGGGCACCATGATCGTGGAGCGGGTCAGCGAGAAGGCCACCCGGGAGCGTCCCATCACCGGCATCGCCGGACGGAAGAATTTCACCATCCTCACCCTGTACAAGCGCAGCATGGCCGGCATGTCCACCCTGCGCAACGCCCTGGAAATCCTGGACCGCTACCATGTGGCGGCCGAGCATATCACCATGGGTCTGGACAGCTTCGCTCTGGTGGTCTCCTCCGCCGCGGTGGAGAACAGCATCTATGATCTCATCGCCGATCTGCGCAAGGCCTGCCGCCCGGACGACCTCCAGGTGAAGGACGGCATCGCCCTGGTGGCTGCCGTGGGTCGGAAGATGACCTCCCAGCCCGGTACCTCCGGTCGTCTGTTCCAAGCGCTGGGCCAGGAGGGTCTGAATATCCGCACCATCGCCCAGGGCGCGGACGAGCTGGCCATCATTGTGGGCGTGGAAAACAGTGATTTTGAAAAAACCATCCGCGTACTATACGAGGGGTTCACCGGCTGAGCGCCGGATCAGGAAAGGAGATATGTACAATGCGAGCTTGTAAAGTTGCCGTTCTGGGCGCCACCGGCGCTGTGGGACGGGAGATGCTGAAGGTCCTGGAGGAATATGATATCCCCATCTCCGAGCTGCGCTGCCTGGCCAGCGCCGGAAGCGCCGGAAAGACCGTGCAGTTCAAGGGCAGGGACTATGTGCTGCAGGAGGCCACAGAGCAGAGCTTTGAGGGCATGGACTTCGTGCTGGGCGCCGTGAAGAGCGGCCGCTCCCGGGAGTTTGCCCCCGCCATCGTGAAGAGCGGCGCCGTGTTCATCGACAACTCCTCCGCCTTCCGCATGGATCCCAGCGTTCCGCTGGTGGTGCCGGAGATCAACGGCGAGGACGCCAAAAAGAACCACGGCATCATCGCCAATCCCAACTGCTCCACCATCATCACCCTGATGGCCGTGGCGGGTCTGCACAAGCTCTCCCCCATCCAGACCATGGTGGCCAGCACCTATCAGGCGGTGTCCGGCGCGGGCCAGGGCGGTCTGGTGGAGCTGGAGGAGCAGATGCGGGATCTGGCCGAGGGCAAGCCGGCCCAGCACAAGGTGTTCCCCACCCAGATCGCCATGAACGTCATCCCCTTCATCGGCGCACAG
Organism: Oscillospiraceae bacterium; assembly: GCA_017540645.1. Classification (GTDB taxonomy): domain Bacteria; phylum Bacillota; class Clostridia; order Oscillospirales; family Oscillospiraceae; genus Apopatocola. Next base: position 19,004 of record JAFYAQ010000031.1, on the reverse strand, counting down.
CTGGATAATCTATACACCGATGAGGAGATGAAGATGCAGAACGAGGGCCGGAAGATCCTGCATCAGCCGGAGCTGGCCGTGACCTGCTCCTGCGTGCGAGTGCCCGTGATGCGCTCCCACTCCATTTCCGTCACCCTTCGTACCGAGCGGAAGATCTCCATCCAGGAGGCCAACGAGGCCATCCGCTCCTACCCCGGCTGCCGTCTGATCGAGGATTACGAGGGCCGCAACTACCCCACGCCCCTGGATACCAGCGGACAGGATCTGGTGTGGGTCGGACGGGTCCGGGACGATCTCACCGATCCCAATGGCCTGACCCTGTGGTGCTGCGGCGACCAGATCCGCAAGGGCGCTGCCAGCAACGCGGTGCAGATCCTGAAATATCTCATTGAGAATTGATTTTTGCGCAAAAAGCTCCCCGCGGCCATGACCGCGGGGAGCTTTTTCATATCCGGGTATTCAGGGGGCGCCGGCGCCGGAGTCCAGCTGGCGGCGGCGGGCAAAGTTCATCATGCCGTCCTGCATGGAATCCAGGCGGGAGAGCATGCGGCCCGCACCGTAGGCGGTGCAGGACAAAACGTCGTCCACCACATGGGAGGGGATACCGGTGCGCTCGCTGATCAGGCTGTCCATACCGTAGAGCAGGCTGCCGCCGCCGGAGAGGACCACGCCGTTCTCACTGACGTCGCCCACCAGCTCCGGGGGCGTGCGCTCCAGGACCATGTGGATGGTCTCCAGAATGATCTCCGCGGGCTCGGCCAGGGCCTCCACCATCTCGTCGGAGTTGATGGTGACGCTCCGGGGCAGGCCGGTCATCAGACAGCGGCCCTTGATCTCCTCGTAGCCCACCTCCGGCCGCTCCTTGACGCAGCCGATGCTCTTTTTCAGCTCCTCCGCCGTGCGGGCGCCGATCAGCAGGTTGTGCTTGCGCCGGATGTACTTCACGATGGCCTCGTCAAAGGCGGCGCCGGCGGTCTTGATGGATTCCGACTCCACCACGCCGTTCAGGGATACCACGGCCGCCTCGGTGGTGCCGCCGCCGATGTCCACGATCATATGGCCGTCCGGCCGGTTCACGTCCAGGCCCGCGCCGATAGCGGTGGCCACGGTGGAGGGCACCAGATACACCTTCCGGCCTCCGGCCTCGATCACCGCGTCCAGGATGGCCCGCTCCTCCACGCCGGAGATGCTGCCCGGCACGCATACCAGCACCCGGGGCTTGAACAGGCTGAAGTTGGTGACCCGGCGGATCAGCTCCCGCAGCATGGCCGCGGTCATATCGTAATCAGAGATCACCCCTGCGGCGATGGGATGGACCACCACGATGTTGGCGGGGGTCCGGCCCAGCATTTTCCGGGCCTCCTCGCCTACCTTGATCAGATGGCCGGTCTGCTTGTCCACCGTCACCAGGGTGGGCTCCCGGAGCCGGATCCCCTTGCCGCTGACATACAGCAGCGTGGTGTCAGTGCCCAGGTCGATGGCAATGTCTCTCTCTACCAAATTGTTGAACGGCATAGCGAACACCTCAATCTATTTTTCCGTCAGTATCGTCTCTGTGAATGGCCACCGAGGCGGCCAGGACCTCTCTTGCCCCGGCAAGCATCAGCATCCGGGCGCACTCGGAGACCGTGGAGCCGGTGGTGATGATATCGTCCACCAGCAAAATCCGTTTGTCCCGGACCGGCGCCGGGTCCGGCACCTGATAGCAGCCGGAGATGTTGGCCCGGCGGCCCTCCGCCGTCCGGATGCGGGACTGGGGCGGCACGTCCCGGCTCTTGCACAGCAGCGGCGTGACGGTCATCCCCAGCTTCTCCGCCGCCCCCTCGGCGATCAGCCGCGCCTGGTCATAGCCCCGGCGGCGGAGCCGCCGACGGCTCAGCGGCACCCAGGAGAGCAGATCGAACTCCACGCCCCGGGCCAGCAGTTCCTCCCCCACCAGCCGGCCGTAGACCCGGCCCCGGGCAGACAGGGCCCGGAATTTATAGGCCAGCAGGGAGCGGCGCACCTCCCCCTCGTAATAAAAGGGTGCGGTCACGCTCTTGACAAAGGTCACGCGGCGGTCTTTGGGGGAAGTGTGGGGCAGCTCCCTGCGGCAGCGGGCACAGACCCCATCGTTTTCCCGGGGCAGCAGCGCGCCGCAGAAGGCGCACTTGGGCGGGAACAGCAGATCCAGCAGGGCCTTCATACGCTCTGTTTCTCCGCCAGACGCCAGCGCAGGCCGCTGTAGCGCCGGGTCTTGCGCCCGTTGTCCACCATGGCCTGGAATACGGCGGTCTCTCCCACCACCAGCAGCAGCTCCCGGGCCCGGGTGACGGCGGTGTACAGCAGATCCCGGCTGAGAAGCCGCGCCGGGGCTCTGCCGGCGGAGAGGATCACCGCCCGGTATTCGCTGCCCTGGCTTTTATGTACCGTGACGGCAAAGGCGTGGTCCAGCTCGTTCAGCTGCTCAAAGCCGTACCAGGCCAGCCGGTCGTCAAAGTCGATCCAGAGAAGCTCGTTGTCGCTGTCGATCCGGGCGATGATGCCCAGATCCCCGTTGAAGATGCCGCTGCCCACCTCCGGCGCGGAGCCGGGGGCGGCCTTGCCGTCCATGATGGCCTCTCTGTCTCCGCCTCTGCACCATACTATATCATAGTTGTTCCGGATTTGCATTACCCGATCGCCCTCCCGGAACACGGTTTGACCAAAAATTTTTTCCTTTTTCCCCGGCGCAGGGGGGTTGAGCGCCTCCTGGAGCCGCCGGTTCAGAGCGCCGGTGCCGGTATCCCCCATGCGGGTGGGGGTCAGGACCTGGATCTCCGAGGAGGGTATGCCCATGTTCTTCGGCAGCCGGTCCCGGCAGAGCTCCGTGATGGTGCTGACCATCCGCTCCCCGGTGGGGCGCTGGAGGAAGAAAAAGTCCTTTTTATTCTCCCGCAGGTCCGGCATCTCCCCCCGGTTGATGGCATGGGCATTGCGGATGATGTGGCTCTCCCCGCTCTGCCGGAACACCTCCGTCAGCCGGACGCCGGCCACCGCCCCGGAGCGCAGCACGTCCAGGAAAAAGTTTCCCGGCCCCACGCTGGGCAGCTGGTCTGCATCGCCCACCAGTACCAGACGGCAGTCCTTCGGCAGGGCCTTCAGCAGGGCCTGGATAAGCGTTATGTCAACCATTGAGCATTCGTCCAGGATGACCGCCCCGCAGCGGAGAGGGTCATCCTCGTTTTTCCGAAAGCTCAGCTCGTCCCCCTGGGCCTCCCAGGCGGCGCCCAGGAGCCGGTGGACGGTGGCGGCCTCCCGGCCGGTCAGTTCGCTCATGCGTTTGGCGGCCCGCCCGGTAGGGGCGGCCAGCAGGCACTCCACCCCCTGCCGGTCCAGCAGATCCAGGATGCCCCGGATGATGGTGGTCTTGCCGGTGCCCGGCCCTCCTGTGATGGCCAGGAGACGGCGGGTGGCGGCAAGGCCGATCGCCCGGCGCTGCATGGCGGCAAAGCGGATGCCGCTCCGGCTCTCGATATCGTCGATGGCGGCGTCCAGGTCCCCGGAGAAGGGGATGGTCTGCCGCGCCATGGAGGAGAGGGCCTCGGCGGTATAGTTCTCGGCCTCATAGAGGCGCCGGAGGTAGACGGCGGTCACATTGGCCACCGGCTCCACCACCACGTCCCCGGAATCGGCCAGCACGTCCAGGCACTCCTCCGCGGCTTCCTCTTCCACGCCGATAAGCTGGGCCGCCGCCGCGCAGAGCTTCTCCCGCGGGAGAAAGCTGTGGCCGTTGTTCAGATTATATACCATCTCGTACACCAGCGCCGCGGAGATCCGCTGGGGGCTGTCGGGCTCGAAGCCCAGGCTCAGGGCCAGGGCGTCCGCCTCGGCGAAGTGGCCGCCCACCCGGTCGGAGGCGATGAGATAGGGGTTGTCCTTCAGCATGGCCATGGCACTGTCGCCGTAGAGCTTGTACAGGCGCATGGCGTACTCCGGCTTCAGGCCGTTGGCGGCCATGAACTCCATCAGCAGGCGCATCCCGCTCTGCCGGCGGAAGGTCTCGGAGATCTCCCGGGCCTTCCGGGCGCTGATGCCCCGGATCAGGGCCAGCTTCTCCGGGTCGTCCTGCAGCACCTCCAGGGTGCGGGGGCCGAATTTGCTCACCAGCATGGCCGCGGTGGCGGGCCCGATGCCCTTTACCGCGCCGGAGGCCAGGTATTCAAAAATGTGGCTCTCCCCCACCGGCAGACTGCGCCGGACGGAGACGGCCTTGAACTGCTCGCCGTGGCTGGGGTGGCGCTCCCAGGCGCCCTCCACCTCCAGCCCCTCTCCGGGGGCGGCGAAGGGCAGGCAGCCCACCACCGTGACCGGTTCCTCCGCCCCGGTGTCCAGGCGCAGCACCGTATATCCGTTTTCCTCGTTTTGAAAGATCACGGCCTTTACCGTCCCCGCCAGGGACTGGGGCTGGTCTTGTCTTTCCTCGTCCATTCTCTGCTCCCTTTACTCCCGGCTCCTGGCCAGGACCGGCCCCAGGAACTGGCCCGTGGCGCTCTCGGCGCAGAGAGCGCATTCCTCCGGAGTGCCGGTGAAGACGATCTGTCCTCCCCCGCTGCCCCCCTCCGGGCCCAGGTCGATGATATGGTCGGCGCACTTGATCACATCCAGGTTGTGCTCGATGACGATCACCGTGTTCCCGGCGTCCGTCAGGCGCTGGAGTACCGCGATCAGCTTGTTCACGTCCTCCATGTGGAGGCCGGTGGTAGGCTCGTCCAGGATATAGACCGTGCGGCCCGTGTCCCGGCGGGACAGCTCGGTGGCCAGTTTGACCCGCTGGGCCTCGCCGCCGGAAAGAGTCGTGGAGGCCTGACCCAGCTTGATATAGCCCAGGCCCACGTCCATCAGCGTCTGCAGCTTCGGCAGCAGCCGGGGCTGGTTTTCAAAAAATCCCAGGGCCTCCTCCACCGTCATGTCCAGCACGTCGGCGATGTTCTTGCCCTTGTAGTGGACCTCCAGGGTCTCCCGGTTATAGCGCTTGCCCTTGCAGACCTCGCAGGGCACATACACATCCGGTAAGAAATGCATTTCGATCTTGAGCAGACCGTCCCCGGCGCAGGCCTCGCAGCGTCCGCCCTTCACGTTGAAGGAAAAGCGCCCCGGCCCGTAGCCCCGGAGGGCGGCCTCCCGGCTGGAGGCGAACAGATCCCGGATATCGTTGAACAGTCCCGTGTAGGTGGCGGGGTTGCTCCGGGGAGAGCGGCCGATGGGGCTCTGGTCGATGGCGATGACCTTGTCCACGAACTCCAGGCCCTCGATGCCGTCATTGGCCCCGGGGTGGACCTTGCTGCGCATTTTTTCCGCCGCCAGGGTCTTGTACAGCACCTCGTTCACCAGGGAGGACTTGCCGGAGCCGGACACGCCGGTGACGCAGATCAGTTCTCCCAGGGGGAAGCTCACGTCGATATTCTTCAGATTGTTCTCCCGGGCGCCCCGGACCGTCAGGACCTTTCCGTTCCCCGTCCGGCGTTGAACGGGCACGGGGATCTTTTTCCGGCCGGAGAGATAATCTCCCGTCAGGCTCCGGGGACAGGCGCAGATATCCTCCACGCTGCCCTGGGCCACCACCTCGCCCCCGTGGACCCCGGCCCCGGGGCCGATGTCTACCAGGTAGTCCGCGGCGCGCATGGTGTCCTCGTCATGCTCCACCACGATCAGGGTATTGCCCAGATCCCGCAGCTCCCGCAGGGTGCGCAAAAGCTTGGCGTTGTCCCGCTGGTGCAGGCCGATGCTGGGCTCGTCCAGGATATACAGCACCCCCATCAGGGAGGAGCCGATCTGGGTGGCCAGCCGGATGCGCTGGGCCTCGCCGCCGGAGAGGGTGGCCGCCGCCCGGCTCAGGGTCAGGTACTGGAGTCCCACGCTCTGCAGAAAGCCCAGGCGGGCGCGGATCTCCTTCAGGATGCGGCCGGCGATCAGGTACTGGGTCTTGCTCAGCTCCTTCTCCGCCCGGTCCAGGAAGGTCAGGCACTCGGTGACGGGCAGATCGGCGAATTCGGAAATGCTCAATCCCCCCACCGTCACCGCCAGAGCCTCCTTCCGGAGACGGCGGCCGCCGCAGACGGGGCAGGGCGTCTCCGCCATGCACTGTTCGATCTCGGCGCGCATGGACTGGCTCTGGGTCTCCTTATAGCGCCGCTCCAGATTGGAGGCCACACCCTCAAAGGGCTGGTACAGCGTGCCCCTCCCCCGCTGCTGGTCATAGTGCAGGGTCAGCTTTTCTCCGTTGGTGCCGTACAGGATGGCGTTCATGGCCTCCTGGGACAGCTCCCGCACCGGCTGGTCCAGACGGAAGTGGTACTTCTTCCCCAGGGCCTCAAAGTACATCCGGGAGATGGTGTCCCCCCGGACGTTGTTCCAGCCGGAGGCCACGATGGCCCCGTCCAGCAGGGACAGATTGGGATTGGGAATGATCCTCTCCGGAGCGATGCGCAGCTGCACTCCCAGACCGGTGCAGGCCGGGCAGGCGCCGTAGGGGTTGTTGAAGGAGAAGGACCGGGGGCTCAGCTCCTCGATGGAGATGCCGCAGTGCTCGCAGGCGTAGTTCTGGGAGAAGGACATCTCCCTGTCCTCCCCGGGCAGGTCCACCGTGACGATGCCGCCGGTAAGAGAGGAGGCGGTCTCCACGCTGTCGGTCAGACGGCGGCGGATCTCCGGCTTGAGCACCAGCCGGTCCACCACCACCTCGATCTGGTGCTTTTTGTTCTTGTCCAGGGGGATGGACTCGGAGAGATCGTACAGATTCCCGTCCACCCGGACCCGGACATAGCCGCTCTTTCTGGCGTCCTCAAAGACCTTGGCGTGTTCGCCCTTCTTGCCCCGGATGACGGGGGCCAGGATCTGGAGCCGGGTCCCCTCCGGGAGGGTCATCACCTGGTCGATGATCTGGTCGATGGTCTGCTGGCGGATCTCCCGGCCGCACTGGGGACAGTGGGGCGTGCCCACCCGGGCCCACAGCAGACGCATATAGTCGTAGATCTCCGTGACAGTGCCCACGGTGGAGCGGGGGTTGCGGCTGGTGGTCTTCTGGTCGATGGAGATGGCGGGAGAGAGGCCGTCGATATAGTCCACGTCCGGCTTGTCCATCTGGCCCAGAAACATGCGGGCGTAGGAGGAGAGGCTCTCCACATAGCGCCGCTGTCCCTCGGCATAGATGGTGTCAAAGGCCAGAGTGGATTTGCCGGAGCCGGAGAGTCCGGTGAAAACCACCAGCTTCTCCCGGGGGATCTCCAGATCGATGTTTTTCAGATTGTTCTGCCGCGCGCCGCGGATATAAATACTCTCTCTCACAGGATGCCTCGCTTTTAAAGATTAAACATGAATCATGAAAACGTAACTATATGATTATACTTTAGAATTCAAGCGCTGGCAAGGGGAAGTTGCAACAAAAAATGTGCCGCGGGAAATCCTGCGGCACATTGTCCTGACGGGTTTCAGTGTCTCCCGCCGAGCTTGCAGGCGGGGGCGGCGTCCGAGGGGATGCTGGGGATCTCCGGGTGCTTCTGCAGCCAGGAGACGGCGTAGGAACAGGTGGCGGCGATCTGGTGTCCCTCCGAGAGGATCTGGTCCACGGCGGCGCGCATCAGCTCTCCGGCGATGCCCTGGCCCCGCAGACTGCCGTCCACAAAGGTGTGGTCGATGACGGCGACGCCGCCGCACTCCGGAAAGGTGATCTCCGCGATGACCTCTCCCGCCTGATTCTCAGCCCAGATACGGCCGGGCTGCTTGCGATAATCCATATTCGTTTCCTCCCTTATCGGTGTCGGCATCCATCGTTTACAGGAAGGGGAAATCCCTTCGGTCCACGGCAAAATACCGGTCATTTTTCGAAAGCTTCTTAACCAGGGCCAGAGACAGGGCGAAAAGCACCGCGATGAAGATCAGAAAGCTCCAATCCCCCTCCCCGGTCTTGGTGCTGGCGATATAGTCGTAGGCGCCGTGGAGCAGCATGGGGACCAGCACGGCCAGCCACCGGTGGAGCCGGGAGAGGCTCTCCTCCCCCAGGAAGGCGTGGGACCGGGCCAGCCCGTAAAACACCCCCATGAACACCCCAAAGCAGGCATGGCCGGGGATGGCGGTCAGCGCCCGGACGATGGCGGCGGAAAAGCCGTAGTGCAGCACATAGCTGATATTCTCCCACAGGGCAAAGCCCAGAGAGACGAACACCGCATACACCACCGCGTCGTACTGGCAGTTGAATTCCCGGGAATTCCAGCTCCGGCGCTTGAGCATGTAGTATTTGGCGCCCTCCTCCGAAAGGCCCACCACCACAAAGTAGAGCAGCAGCTGATAGATCTGGGAGTCTGCGTCAAACAAGATCTCCATCACCGCAAAGCCGATCCGCTCCAGCACCAGGGCGATCAGCGCGGAGCCCACCCCCGCCACACAGAGGCTGCGGAGAAAGGCGGGTTCCTCCTTTTCCAGCCGGTCGGAGCGGTATACCTGCAGCATCAGGAACACGGCGGGGACCACCGCCGAGAGGACCAGCAGCCAGTGATAGAGCATTCCCGATCTCTGAAGATGATAATAAAACATGGTTTTCCGTCCTCACCCCTTGGGGATAATCTTTATTCGGCAAACTGCCAGGCGGTCTCCAGGGCGATCTCCATCATGTCGGTGAAGCCGTTCTGCCGCTGTTCAGCGCTCAGGGCCTCCGGCTTGAAGAGGTGGTCGGAGATGCTCAGGATGGAGAGGGCCCGCTTCCGGTCGGCGGCGGCCTCCCAGTAGAGGCCCGCGGTCTCCATCTCCACGCACAGATGGCCGGTGTCCCGGAGTCTCTCGTTCAGTCCGGGCTGGGGGTAATAAAAGAAATCCGAGGTGTACACCTTGCCCACCTTGAACTTGACGCCGTTTTTCCCGGCGGCCTCCACGGCGGCGGAGAGCATGTCATAATCCGCGCAGGCGGCGAACTGGCCGGGGATGCCGTAGGCCTCGCCGTACCGGGAGTTGGAGGAGGCGGCCTGGGCAATCACCACGTCCATGGGGTCCACGTCCATGTCCAGACCGCCGGCGGAGCCGATGCGGATGATGGCCTCCACGCCGAACTGGGTGAACAGCTCGTGGGCGTAGATGCCCATGCTGGGCACGCCCATGCCGTGGCCCATGGCGGAGATCCGCCGGCCCTTATAGGTGCCGGTAAAGCCCAGCATGTTCCGGGTCTCGTTGAAGCAGACCAGGTCGCTCAGATATTTTTCCGCCAGCGTCCGGGCCCGCAGAGGGTCGCCGGGCATCAGCACTACCCGGGCGATCTCTCCCTTCTGGGCAATGGAGGCGGAGATGCTTTCTTTGTATTCCATATGATACCCTATACCCTTTCAGAAGAAACGGGCTGCCGCTAAATCGCAGCAGCCCGAATGTCGGAAGCTCAGAACAGCTTTTCGATCACGTGCTTGGGGCAGACCTCCGCGCACTTGCTGCAGCTGGTGCATTTGCTGTAGTCGATGCTGGCCAGGAAGTTGGTCACATGGATCGCATCGGAGGGGCAGGTCTTCTGGCACTTCATGCAGCCGATGCAGGCGCGATCGCAGACCTTCATGGCCTGGGCGCCCTTCTGGGTGTTGGAGCAGCGGACGATCACGCTCTTGGGAACGGGGCGCAGGTCGATGATCTGGTTGGGGCAGCCCCGGACGCAGATGCCGCAGCCGGTGCACTTGCGATAGTCCACCTTGGCCACGCCGTTGACCACATGGATGGCGTCGGAGGGGCAGGCGGCCTCGCAGTCGCCGTAGCCCAGGCAGGAGTTGGGGCAGGCCCACTCGCCGGAGAAGAGGATCTTGGCGGCGGAGCAGTTGGTCACGCCCTGGTACTCATACTTGCGCTTGGCGGTCTCGCAGTCGCCGGAGCAGCGGACGAAGGCCCGCTTCTCCTCCACCTCGCCGGCGTCCACGCCCAGGACCTTGGCCACCGCGGCGGCCGCTCCGGCGGCGCCGGGGATGCACAGGTTGGGCCGGGTCTCGCTGCCGTCCGCCAGAGCCTGGGCATAGCCGTCACAGCCGGCGTAGCCGCAGGCGCCGCAGTTGGCGCCGGGGAGGCACTCCCGGATGGCCGGGAACTTTTCATCCACAGGGACAGCCATGAACTTGGAGGCCAGGACCAGGACCAGGGCGCACACCGCGCCGATCACAGCCAGGGCCAAAACAGCACTCATCACACTCATGTCTCGCCCCTCCTCAGTGGAACAGATTTTCCGCCATGCCGGTGAAGCCCATGAAGGTCAGGCTGGTGAGGGCGGCGGCCACCATGGTGATGGGCAGGCCCTCAAAGCTCTTGGGCGGCTTGGCGTTTTCCAGGGCCTGCCGGACACCGCAGAACAGCACCAGCGCCAGACCGAAGCCCACGCCGGCGGCCAGGCCGTTGACGATGCTCTGGATGAAGGTGTACTCCTCGTCGATGTTCAGCAGGGTGGCGGCCAGGACGATGCAGTTGGTGGTGATCAGGGGCAGGTAGATGCCCAGCGCCTGGTAGAGGCCCTTGGCGTACTTTTTCAGGAAGATCTCCACGAACTGCACCAGGGCGGCAATGACCAGGATGAAGATGATGGTGGACAGATAGTCCAGATTCAGGGGCTCCATCACATAGTGGAAGATCAGCCAGGTGACCGCGCTGGCCAGGGTCATGACGAACACCACGGCGCCGGTCATGCCCACGGCGGAGTCAAGCTTTTTGGAAACGCCCAGGAACGGGCAGATACCCAGGAACTGGACCATGACGTAGTTCTGGGTGAAGATCATGATGAAGGCGATGTAGAGAAGTTTGCTCATTCTGCCTTAGCCTCCTTTTCAACCGCGCAGGCGGCGTCCTCGCTGCCGCAGCCGCCGCACTCGTCGCAGCCCATCTTGGGCTCGAACTTCTTGCCGTGCTTGGCAAGGCCCCAGACCAGAACGGCCATGACGATGCCGAACATGAAGAACCCGCCGGGGGTCTGGGCCAGGATCCGGATGGTGTACTCCTCGGGGATGATCTGCACGCCCATGAGAGATCCGGCGCCGAACAGCTCCCGGACGATGGCCATGGCGGTCAGCACCATGGTGTAGCCGATGCCCATGCCCAGGCCGTCAAAAAAGCTGTCGCCCACGGTGTTCTTGTTGGCGAACATCTCCGCCCGGCCCAGAACGATGCAGTTGACCACGATCAGGGGCAGGAAGATGCCCAGAGACTTGTGCAGCGTGGGGACATAGGCCTCCACCACCATCTGCACCAGGGTCACGAAGGTGGCCACCACCACGATGTAGCAGGGGATGCGGACCTTGTCGGGGATGATCTTGCGCAGGACGGAGATGACCATGTTGGAGCAGACCAGCACGAAGGTCAGCGCCGCGCCCATGCCCAGGGAGCCCTTCACCGTGACGGAGATCGCCAGGGCGGAGCAGCAGCCCAGCACCAGGATCAGCACGGGGTTTTCCTTAAAAATGCCGTTCAGGAGGATCTGCATTTTCCGTTTCATATTCTTCTCTCCTCCCTTACTTTACCGCGGCAACGGCGGCCAGGGCGTCGTTCACGCCGCTGCGGACCGCGTTGCTGGTGTAGGTGGCGCCGGAGATCAGGGTCACGTCGTTGGCGCTGCCGCTGATGCCGACAAATTTGGCCAGAGTGGACAGTTCGCCCACCTTGCTGCCGACGCCGGTGGTCTCGGTGCCCACATCCGCCAGAACGTTCACGATCTTGCCGGTCTCGTCAAAGCCCACGGTGACCACCACGTCGCCGCCGTAGCCCTTGTTGCTGGCGGTTACCACATAGCCAGCCAGGGCGCCCGTGTCGTCCGTGCCCCGGAAAACGCCGGTAACGCTGGAGTCGGAACCATCAAAGGGCAGCTCCTCAAAGCTGGCGCCGGTGGGCAGAGCCAGTTTCCGGTTGTTCTCGGCGGTGATGCGGTTGTTCTCCGCGATCACCGGGGCGGTCACGCCGTGGACCAGGCCCAGCAGGGCGCTGACCACGATGCAGATCGCCACCAGGACCACGATGGGCTTGCCCATGTCGGTCCAGAAGGAATTGTTTTTCGTCTGTTCCATTATGCGTTCACACCTCCCAGAGGCTTGGTACGGGTGCCGTCATTGATATAGGGCACCACCAGGTTCATCAGCAAAATGGCGAAGGACACGCCCTCCGGGTAGTTGGCGAAGATCCGGATGGCCGTGGTCAGGAAGCCGCAGCCCACGGCAAAGATGATCTGGCCCTTGCGGGTCATGGGACTGGTGACATAGTCGGTGGCCATGAAAATGGCGCCCAGCATCAGTCCGCCGGAGAACAGGCTCAGCACCGCCTGGGTGAAGTGGAAGCCGTTGAACAGGAAGGTGAACACCAGCACCGAGCAGGCGAAGCACACCGGGATGGTGGGCTTGATGACCTCCCGGATCACCAGATACACCCCGCCGATGATCAGCGCCAGGGCGCAGGTCTCGCCCAGGACGCCGCCGTGGCGGCCCAGGAACAGGGTCATGAAGGAGCCGAAGTCCAGCTCATTGATCACCGCCAGAGGCGTTGCGGAGGAGAGGGCGTCCACGCCGCCGGCGTACACGCCGGGATTATAGGCGGTCATGCTGCCGGTGAAGGAGAGCATCATGGTCACGCGGCCGGCCAGGGCGGGGTTCACGAAGTTGCAGCCGATGCCGCCGAAGAGCATCTTCACGATGATGACGGCGATGAAGTCGCCCACCATCAGCTGCCAGAGGGGCATGCTCGCCGGCACGTTGAAGGCCAGGAGAACGCCCGTCACCACGGCGGAGAGATCCGCGATGGTCTGGGGCTTTTTCATCAGCTTGTTCCAGCACCACTCCAGGAACAGGCAGTTGGCGCCGGAGAACACCGTCAGCAGCAGCGAACGCCAGCCGAAGATCAGGCAGGAGGCCACCAGCGCGGGGCAGAGGGCGATCAGCACGTCCAGCATGATCCGCTGGGTGGTGCTGCCCTGCTTGTGGTAATGGGGCGAAACGCTGACAATGAGATCGTTGTTCATTTCTTCGCCTCCTTTTCCTTCAGCGCGTTTTCGTAATCACGGAGCATGGTCTTGGACAGCTTGTTCACCTGCACCAGAGGCCGGTTGGCCGGGCACTGGAAGGCGCAGCTGCCGCACTCGATGCACAGGCCTACCTTCAGCGCCTTCAGGGCGGCGCCGTCCTTTTTCTCATAGGCCCGCTCGATCTCGCAGGGCATGAGGTTCATGGGGCAGTGATCCACGCAGCCGCCGCAGCGGATGCAGGCGCTGGGCTCGGCGGGACGGGCCTCCTTCTCGTCAAAGGCCAGCAGAGCGCTGGTGCCCTTGGTCACGGGGGAGTTCAGGTCGTACTGGGCCACGCCCATCATGGGCCCGCCCATCACCAGTTTCTTGGGCTCGCACTTGAAGCCGCCGGCAAATTCGATGACCTCAAGACTGGCCGTGCCGATGGGGGCGATCACGTTCTTGGGCTCCTTGATGGCGGAGCCGTCCACGGTGATGCACTTTTCCACCAGGGGCATGCCGGTGGCGCAGTAATGGGCCAGGGCCGCCACGGAGGTGACGTTCATCACGATGCTGCCCACGTCGATGGGCAGCTTGCCCTCGGGCATCACCTTGCCGGTCACATGGTAGATCAGCACTTTTTCACCGCCCTGGGGGTACATGGCCGGGAGGGCCCGGACCTCCACATGTTCGTCGGAGGCGGTGACCTCCTTCATTTTGGCGATGCAGTCGGGCTTATTGTCCTCGATGGCAATGATGATCTTCTTCACGTCCAGCCACTTTTCCAGCAGCCTGGCGCCCGCGGCGATCTCCTCCGCCCGATCCAGCATGGTGCGGTGGTCGCTGGTGATATAGCCCTCGCACTCCGCGCCGTTGAAGATGATCTCCTGGATGCGGGAGGTGTCCTTCACATCCAGCTTCACCGCCGTGGGGAAGGTCGCGCCGCCCAAGCCCACCACGCCGCTGTCGCGCACAGCGTTGATGAAGCTCTGGTAATCGGTGATCTCCGGGGGCTTGACCTCCGGCGAGACGGTCATGGCACCGTCCGACTCGATCACCACCGCCTGGCAGCTGGCGCCCATGAACATCAGCAGAGGCTCCACCTTTTTGACGGTGCCGGATACGCTGGCGTACACCGGGGAGGAGACAAAGCCGCCCGGCTCGCCGATCTTCTGGCCCACGTCCACATGGTCCCCCGCCTTCACGATGCAGTTGGCGGGTTTCCCGATGTGCATGCTCATGGGAATGGTCACCACCGCGGGGGGCGGCATACGCAGCGCCTCCATGCCGGCGGTGTTCTTCCGATGGGGAATATGCACACCGTGCAGGTTTTTCAATGACATCCTTTCCACCTCGAATACAGTGTTTTTGCTCTCTTCCGGAACCCGTCTTTCGCGCCGGTGCCCGGGCGAAAACAAAGCAAACAGTTCCGATGTTTAACTATATCACGCATTCTTCCGCTTTGCCAGTGTTTTTTTGATTTTTCCGGTCATTTCCGCAATTTCTTTTCCTCCCCTTTCCACGCCGGGACCGGCGGGAAAAATCTTGTTTTTCCCGGAAGCGTTTGTTATAGTAGGGAGGAAAAGGATACTCACGCGGATATTGCCGAAAGGACTTGGAATCTATGAAGATCTTGGAAATGAGGGAGCTTCTGGCTGCCCGGACCTACGCCTGCCCGGACAGGACCCGGGAGGATGTGGCGGCTGCCGCCGCCAGCGACATGCTCAGCGACGTGCTGGCCATGGGCGGGGCGCCGGATGTGCTGATCACGGGGCTTTTGAATCCCCAGGTCATCCGCACCGCCGTGCTGATGGACGCCCGCTGCGTGGTGTTCGTCCGGGGCAAAGTCCCCGGCCCGGCCATCGTGGAGCTGGCGGAGGAGAGCGGCGTTTGCGTCCTGGGCACCGATATGCCCATGTACCAGGTCTGCGGCGTGCTGCACGCCCACGGGCTGGCCGCCGCCCGCTGACGGCCATGGTCCGGGAATACACGGTATACGGGAATGATTTTGTCCGGGCGGGAGAGGTCTCCGGAAAGATCAAGACCATCCTGAAGGGCCTGGGCTATCCGCCGGAGATGATCCGGCGGGCCGCCATCACCACCTACGAGGCGGAGATGAACATGGTCATCCACGCCGACGGCGGCCGGGTGCGGGCCTCGTTCAGCCCGGAGGAGGTGGTCCTGGTCTTTGCCGACCAGGGGCCCGGCATCGCGGACCTGAATCTTGCCATGCAGGCGGGCTGGTCCACCGCCTCGGAGACGGCGCGGCAGCTGGGTTTCGGCGGCGGCATGGGCCTGCCCAACATCCGCCGCTACAGCGACGCGCTGGACATCGATACCAAGGTGGGCACAGGAACCACCCTAACCATCACCATCCGTCCGGGAGGTCGGAATCTGTGAATCAGGAAGAATACGTTCCTATTTATCTCAATATCAGCCAGTGTGTGGGCTGCACCGCCTGTATGCAGCGCTGTCCCACCGAGGCGATCCGCATCCGCGGCGGCAAGGCCGCCGTCATGCGGGAGCGCTGTGTGGCCTGCGGCGAATGCATCCGGGTCTGCCCCCACCATGCCATGGAGGCCCGGGTGGACCGGCTGGACCAGGTGCTGGGCAAGTATAAGTACACCATCGCTCTGCCCGCCCAGGCCCTCTACGGCCAGTTCCCCGGCATCAAGACCCGCTCCCCCGTTCTGGAGGGGCTGCGGCGCATGGGCTTTGACGAGGTGTTCGAGGTCGCCACAGCGGCGGAGGTGGTCTCCGCCGCCACCCACTATGAGCTGGCCCACGGCAGCATCCCCCACCCGATCCTGACCACCGTCTGCCCGGTGGTGCTGCGGCTGGTGCGCATCCGCTTCCCCTCCCTGCTGCCCCACCTGCTGAACTACCGCTCCCCCATGGAGATGGCCGCCCGCTGGAGCCGGCAGCTGGCCAGCCGCAAGACCGGACTGGCGCCGGAGGACATCGGCTGCGTGTATATCTCCCCCTGCCCCGCCAAGTGCGCCAGCATCCAGGATTCCATCGGCACGCTGAAAACCGCCCTCAACGGCATCGTCTCCGTGGCGGAGGTGGCGCCCCGACTGCAGGCCGTGATGGACGGCATCGAGGACGAGGAGAGCTTCCCCCACTCCGGCGCGGCCGGTGTGGGCTGGGCGATCTCCGGGGGTCAGGCCGCCGCCGTGGGGGAGTCCAACAACGTGGTGGCCTCCGGCATGGAAAACCTGATCCGTATCCTGGAAGCTCTGGAGGACGGCAAGCTCTCCAGCGTGGAGCTGGTGGAGCTGAGCGCCTGCACGCCCGGCTGCGTGGGCGGCGCGCTGACTGTGGAAAACCCCTTTATCGCCGCGGCCAGGCTGCGGAAGATGATGCAGGGCTTCGGCCCCTCCGTGCCCGTCAGCGACTGCCCCGTGGAGGACATGCGCTGGGAGAAGACCCCGGCCCCCAGCCAGGTGCTGCGGCTGGATGAGGACCTTTCCCGGGCCATGGAGAAAATGGATCGCATCCGGGCCCTTGCCGACTCGCTGCCGGGGATGAACTGCGGCGCCTGCGGCGCTCCCTCCTGCAAGGCCTTTGCCGAGGACGCGGTCACCGGCCGGGGCCACGGCGCCCGCTGCGTTTTTCGCCCCGACACCCCGGAACATGAGGTTTTATGATGATAAACACCGATCTGCACATCCACTCCTGTGTCTCGCCCTGCGCGGACAGAGAAATGACGCCGGAGGCCATCGTGGCCAGGGCCAGGGAGGCCGGTCTGGAGCTGATCGCCGTCTGCGACCATAACACCGTGCGCAGCTGCGACGCCGCCGCCGATGCCGCCAGAGCCGCCGGGATCGGCTTCATCCCCGGCATCGAGGTCACCACCTCCGAGGACATCCACTGCATCGTGCTGCTGCCGGACACGGCCAAGGCCCATGCCTTTTCCCGCTGGCTGGACACGCTGCGCCTTCGGATGCCCCGGCGCCCCGCCCCCATGACCCGGCGGCTGCCCATTCCCCGGGACCCCGAGGCGGAGGAGCGGGAGCTGCTGTACATGGCCCGGCGCATCTCCATCGTGGATCTGCCCGGAGCCGTGGCTCCCTTCGGGGGCCTTGTGTGGCCTGCGCACGCGGACAAGAACGCCAACTCCGTCTACTCGGTGCTGGGCTGTTGGACGCCGGATCTGCGCATGGACGCGGTAGAGCTTTGCGCCGACACGGAGCCGGAAGATCTGCCGGAAGGTCTGCCCCGTCTGCGCGGCTCCAACGCCCACCGGATCTGGGATATCCGCTCCCCGGGCTGTCCCCTGCCGCTGTCCAGTCCGGACTTCGCGGGACTGCGGGCGTATCTGAAAGGGGGAGACTGATATGGACAGGAATAACCGCCGCTCCGCCCTCCGGCAGGGCTGGGACGCCACCATGGACTATCTCCTGGGCTTCCTGCGCTGGATCGCCGTCGGTCTGGCGCTGGGCGTCCTGGGCGGTCTGGTGGGGACCGCTTTCTGCAAGGCCATCGCCGCCGTCACCGCCTTTCGCGCCGCCCACAGCGCCATTGTCTGGCTGCTGCCTCTGGGCGGCCTGCTGATCGTATGGCTCTACTCCCTGGGCGGGACCAGGCCCACCGACACCAACGGCGTCCTCCTGGCGCTCCACTCCAACTCCCGCATCACCCCCTCCACCGGTCCCCTGATCTTCGTCTCCACCGTGATCACCCACGCCCTGGGCGGCTCCGCCGGTCGGGAGGGCGCCGCGCTGCAGCTGGGCGGCGTGCTGGGAAGCTCTCTGGGAAAGCTGCTGCGGCTCAACGAGGAGGACACCCGCCTGATCATCATGTGCGGCATGAGCGCTGTGTTCGCCGCTCTCTTCGGCGCGCCCCTGACCGCCGCGCTGTTCGCCATCGAGGTGGCCAGCGTGGGCATCTTCCACTTTTCCGCCATTCTCCCCTGCCTGACCTCCGCCCTGACCGCCGTCCATCTGGCCGGCATGATGGGCGTTCATGCGGACCGTTTCCCCCTGGAGACGGCCTTCGCCTTTAGTTTACATAATATTTCCTCTGTGGCGGGCATCTCCGTGATCTGCGCGGTGGTGAGCATTTTCTACTGCGTGGCTCTCCGCCAGGGGGGCACGTGGTGGGGCAAAAAGCTGCCCAACCCCTATCTTCGGGCGGCCGCTGGCGGTCTGTGCGTGGCGGTGCTGACCGCGGTGCTGGGCACGGCCTACAATGGCGCCGGTATGGACGTGATCGAGCGGGCCATGGAGGGAGACGCGCTGCCCTGGGCCTTTGCCCTGAAGTTCCTCTTTACCGTCGTCACCATGACCAGCGGCTACAAGGGCGGCGAGATCGTCCCGGCCATGTTCATCGGCGCCACGCTGGGCGCGGTGCTGGGCAATCTCTTCTCCCTGGCTCCGGGGCTGGGGGCGGCAGTGGGCCTGCTGAGCATGTTCTGCGCCTCCCTGAACTGCCCTGTCAGCTCCGTGTTCCTGGGACTGGAGATGTTCGGAGGCTCCAACATCCGGTTTTTTGCCATTGCGGCGGCCATCAGCTTCATGCTCTCGGCAAACTACGGCCTTTACAAGGAGCAGAAAATCGTCAATTCCAAGATCCGCCCGGAGGTCATCGACCGGTATACGGATTGAGGGCTTGCCGGAAAAATGAAAAAAAAGCAAATTTATCCTTGACATACAGGGGGTGCTTTGGTACAATACAAAAGCCGCGAAAAACGGGAGCATAGCTCAGCTGGTTAGAGCACATGCCTTACAAGCATGGGGTCACAGGTTCAAGTCCTGTTGTTCCCACCATCCCGTCTTTCCAGGCGGGTCAATTTGCCTCGGTAGCTCAGTAGGTAGAGCAGCGGACTGAAAATCCGCGTGTCACCAGTTCAATTCTGGTCTGAGGCACCACATGCGGGCATAGCTCATTTGGCAGAGCGCCACCTTGCCAAGGTGGAGGTAGCGAGTTCGAATCTCGTTGCCCGCTCCAATGGCGCCATAGCCAAGTGGTAAGGCAGCGGACTGCAAATCCGCGATTGCTCCGGTTCAAATCCGGATGGCGCCTCCACTTTTTTCGGGCCGCCGCGAATGCG